>NZ_JARCHA010000013.1:0-118337 GCF_048957895.1 Paraburkholderia sp. A1RI_3L | reverse complement strand
GCGGCACGCGCCGCTGCGCCCTGCGCCGTGCTCTCAGTTGTCACCCGCTACATCCTCCAGACGTCGAGCCTGTACGCGGCAAACGCGACAGGCCCGGGATTCAGAACATGGCAGCAGCGCTGCGGCGAAGACTGGCTTGAAGTTCACGCGAAGTTCACCTGAACCTCGCACAGGGCTCACACGAAACCCCGTGCGAAGCCGCACATGAAACTCGCTTGAAACGCCACCTGCCCGTCCGCCGCACCACCCACCTTTACTGCTTCGGCTTCACGACTTCCGTCTGCTTGCCCGAGCTGCCGATCACGTCGTTCTTCCAGCGCGTGGTCCAGTCGGCCTTCTTCGTCATGACCTGGTTCCAGTCCACGGGGATCAGCTTCACGCCCGCAATCGACTGCTTCACGGTTTCGCCGTTCTTGCCCGCGAGCGGCACGTCGGTGCGCGCCGGAATGCCGAACACGTCGGGCACCTTCGCCTGCACTTCCTTCGACATCAGATAGTCGATCAGCTTCTTGCCGCCTGCCTGGTTCGGGCCGTTCTTGATCAGGCCGATCGCGTAGGGCAGCTGGAACGTGGTGGGCTGGCCGTTCGACTCGGCGGCAAGAAACACCGGCTTGAGCGAAAGACCGCCGTTCGCGGCGTCATCCAGATCCATCTGGAGGTCGCCGTTCGCGACCATGATCTCGTTACGCGAGAGCAGCACGTCGAGGTAGCCCGTGCCCTTGGTATGGAACTTCGCGCTTTGTTCGAGCTTCTTCAGGTAGTCGAATGCCTTGTCCTCGCCCATCAGCGACGTGGTGAGAATGATCACCGCCATGCCGTCGCCCGCCGTGGCCGGATTCGAGTACGCAATCTTGCCGCTGTAGTCGGGGTGCAGCAGGTCCGCGAACGTCTTCGGCTGGGTCTTCACCACTTCCGGGTTGATCGCGAACGAGAAGTAGTTGTTGACGAACGTGGCCCACGCGCCGTCCGACGCCTTCGCGATGGCCGGCACGTTCTTGTAGTTCACGCTCTGATAGTTCTGCAGCAGGCCGCCCTGCGCCGCCTGCTGGATGAACGGCGGCAGCGTGACGATCACGTCGGCCTTCGGCGCGTCCTTTTCGATGGTCGCGCGGTTCACCACTTCGCCGCTGCCCGCCGTCACGATGTTCACCTTCACGCCTTCCTTCTTCTCGAAGGCGGGCAGCACGTCGCGGTAGAGATTTTCGAGCCCATCGGCCGTGTACAGCACGACGGCGTCGGCTGCGTGGGCCGGCATCGCGGCACCTTCCATCACCGCCGCTGCCGCGAGCAGCGGCACCAGTTTGCGGACTGCGCTTGCGAGAAGGGGATGCTTCATTGTCATGTCGCTCTCCGAAGGCATAAAGATCAGACGGGACGCCCGGCATGCGGACAAACCCGGTAGCAGTTGTGATTGGGACGACGGCGCCGCCCGCCGCCGGTATTCCTGCCGACGGTACCCCGGATGTGGCAGGAATTGCAGATTGCAGACAATCTGCGCGCCGCGACCCGGGCGCAGGCGCTTGCGGGCTTCGCGGCGCGCGCCGCTCAAGCCCTCAAAGCCCCGTATCGCCGGGCACGGCAAGAATCACAGTGTTTCGTGACAGCGCCATGACGATTGGATCAATTTCCATAAAATGACACAATCCGCCAATAAAGTGCATATCATCGAGACGCTGGGCTGCCTGTTCGTGTCCCCTGCCGTTCGCATTCTTTGCCGTCCAATCCCTTCGCCGGAGGCCATGTTGATTCTCGGAAACGATCCCGTCCTGCTCACGCCCGGTCCGCTCACCACGTCGCCCTCGACGCGCGAGGCGATGCTGCGCGACTGGGGCTCCTGGGACGCGGCCTTCAACCGCATCACGCAAAGCGTCTGCGCCGATCTCGTGCAGATCGTACACGGCGAAAATGACTACGTCTGTGTGCCCCTGCAGGGCAGCGGCACCTTCTCGGTGGAAGCGGCCATCGGCACCCTCGTGCCGCGCAACGGCTGCGTGCTGGTGCCCAATAACGGCGCCTATTGCGCGCGCATCGTGCGCATTCTGGAGCGCATGGGCATTGCGCACGTGGCGCTGCCGCTCGGCGAGGACGAACCCGCGACGGCCGCCGCCGTGGAAGACGCGCTGAACCGCGACTCGCGCATCACGCACGTCGCGCTCGTGCATCTGGAAACGAGCGCGGGGCTGCTGAACCCGCTCGAAGCCATCGCTGCCGTGTGCAAGCGGCACGGCAAGCGGCTGATCGTGGACGCGATGAGTTCGTTCGGCGCGCTGCCCATCGACCTGCGCGACGGCGGCATCGACGCCCTGATCTCGGCGAGCGGCAAATGTCTGGAGGGCGTGCCGGGCATGGGCTTCGTGATCGTGCGCCGCGCGCTGCTGGAGGAATGTGCGGGGCGCTCGCCGTCGCTCGCGCTGGATCTGCACGACCAGTACGTCTACCTGCAGAAGACGTCGCAGTGGCGCTTCACGCCGCCCACGCACGTGGTTGCGGCGCTGCGCCATGCCCTCGACCGCTTCGCGGCCGAAGGCGGCCAGCCCGCCCGCGGCGCGCGCTACACCCGCAACTGCGCGGTGCTGATAGAAGGCATGAGGGAACTGGGTTTCGAGCCGTTTCTACGGGGCGACGTGCAGGCGCCCGTGATCGTGACGTTCCACGCGCCGCGCGACCCGGCATGGCGTTTCGCGGATTTCTACGCCGCCGTGCGCGAAGCCGGCTACATCCTTTATCCCGGCAAGCTCACGCAGCTGGAGACGTTCCGCGTGGGCTGCATCGGCGCTATCGACGCCAACGAGATGCACAACGCCGTCGCCGCGATCGGCCGCACGGTGGCGGCCCTTGGGCTGCACGTCAGGTAATCAGGCGACCACGATTTCCGGGCCGCGCGCCGTGATCGCCTTCGCGATGGCGCGCTCCGGCGCGAGTTCGGTCACGACGTAACGCACGCTCTCGAAGCCGTTGATGCGCACGGGCGTGACGCGGCCGAACTTCGAATGGTCCGCCACCACGATGGCCGTGCCGGCCGCGCCCAGCATGCGGCTGCGCACTTCGGCCACCATCCGCGAATAGTCGGTCAGATAGCCTTCGGTCGTGATGCCGCCCGCGCCCACGAACGCGAAATCGGCGTGGTATTGCGCGAGTTGCTGCACAGTGTCGAGCCCGAAGGCGGCGTCTTCGCTGTCCGAAAGCTCACCGCCCAGGAGCGTCACGCGATTGTCGTTGCGGCGGCCCAGCAGCAGCGCGATGCGCCAGTCGTTCGTATAGACGGTGAGCCGGTGGTGCGCCGTGAGCGCGCGCGCCACCGCATGCGTGGTGCTGCCCGAATCGATGATGACGGACACGCCGTCGGGCACCAGTTGCGCCGCCCGTTCACCGATGGCGCGCTTCGCGCTGGCATTCGCCGCTTCGCGCACGTCGAGGTCGGGTTCGCGGCGCTCGTTGGAAAGCGCGCCGCCGTGTGTCGTCACGATCAGGCCGCGGCCGGCCAGGGTATTGAGATCGCGCCGGATGGTTTCGCGCGAGACGTTCAGCTCGCGTACCAGTTCGGCCACCGAGAGTGCGCCGTGCTTCGCGACCTGCGTAAGGATGTATTGATGACGTTGTTCTGCGAGCATCGCGTTGTCCGGGCCCCGGGGCAGCAGCGGTAAGGTTGAGCCGCCGTATTGTATTACGTGAAACCGCGCGACAGAATGCGTGCCCCGGCATGAAAAACCCCATGCGAGCGGCCTGCGCCAAGGCGTCCAGCCTGCTGGAACGCAGCCCTCGCGACGCTCGTGGTTAGGCCCGGGGTTACGCCTTGGTTACGCTCGGGTGACGCCCTGGTTACCCCCTTGTATGTGGCCCTGAGCGCAAACCCTGATGCCCCGCCCCACCGCGTTCCCTGTTACCCTCAACGCTCCGATTGCGTGTCGAAGACCCGCACGCGCGCCGCCTTGCAGGCGGCACCGTCGCTCTTCCGCTGCTTTCCTGCATTCCATGCATTCCATGCGTTCCATGCGTTCCATGCGTTCACTGTTCCGTCGCTTCCTGCTCGTCCTGTGTGCCTTGCGTTACGGCGCCCGCCTGCTCCGGCGCGCGGCGCCCGAGCACCACAAGCTCCACTGGTTCGTCACGCTTGTCTCGGGCATGCACGAGGCCGGCAACGTGCCGCCGGGACTCGCCGCTGCGCTGCCGCGTCTCGCGCCGGTCGCCGGTGCATTCGCTGAGGCGCTTGCAGCGCACCCCGAACTGGCGCAGAGCACGCTGCACGACGCGCTCGACGCCGTCGCACATCTCGAAGAGCCGCTTGCCCCCGCCGCCACCGAGGCCGCGCTGCACACCGCCTTCGGCCGCCCGCTCGCCGACCTCTTCACCTCGATCGATCTCAGGCCCGTGCACACGGGCTTCTGCGAGCAGACCCACATCGCACAGCTCGCCGTGCCGGTCAACGGCCATCGCACCGTGGCCATCAAGCTGCTGCGCGAGCACGAAGTCGAACAGGTGGGCGACGAAGCCGCGTTGCTGCGCGGCGCCGCCCACTGGATGGAACGCTTCTTCGCCGCCGCTCGCCGGCTCAACGCGCAGGCGCTCGCGGAGTCGTTCACGCAAGATATTCAGCGCCGCTTCGATCTGCGCGAGCAGGCCGCCAGCCTCAGCCAGACCGGTCGACAGTTCGAAGGCGACGCGCGGCTCGTGGTGCCCGACGTGATCTGGGAACTGTGCACGGCGCGCACGCTCGTCGTGCAGCACGTCGAAGCGGTGCCGGCCCTCGATATCGCAGCGCTGCACGCGCACCACGTGAACGTAGCCGAAGTGGCCGTGCATCTGATCGAGGTCGTGACGCAGCAGGCGTTCGAGCACGGCTTCTTTCATGCGGCGCTCGACGCGAGACGCGTGCGCGTGAGCGTGGAGCCCGAGAGCCGCGGGCGGCTCGTGCTGGCCGAGTTCGCCGTGATGTCGAGCCTCTCGTCGCCGGAGCGCGACTTCTTCGTGCACGGCGCCACCGCGCTCTTCGAACAGGATTACGGACGGCTCGCGCAGATCCACCAGGCCGCCGGCCACGTGCCCGCCGACACGCGAACGGAACAGCTCGAAGCCGAACTGCGCACGCGCAGCGAGGCCCATTTCGCAGCCACCCCCGAAGACCGTTCGGCGGGCGCGGCGTTCCACCATCTGTTGCACGCTGTGCAGCCATTCGACGGCGCCGTGCCCGCGCGGCTCGTCACCGCGCAGCGGGCCTTTAGCCAGGCCGAGACGCTTGCGCGTGCCCTTCATCCCGAGATCGATTCGTGGAACATCGCGAGAAGCGTGCTGGCCGATATCGCGCGGCGCGATCTGGGCCATCGCGGCTGGATCGCACGGCTCTCGCGCGAGCTGCCGCACCTCGCGCATATGGTGCCGCGCACGCCGCAGCTACTCGTGCGCTATCTGGAGCGCGAGCATCGCGCGGATCGCAGTGAAACGCGGCTGCGGCTTGCCGCGGACATCCGGCGTGAGCATCGGCGCACGCGTGCGCTGCTGTGGGCCTGCGCGCTCTGCGGCGGCGTGCTGGGCGCCAGCGCGATCATGCTGACTGTGGTTCGCTGAAGGGATGCTGCGCGATGCCTGCCAGGAAGGCACCGCCCAGTACTGCGCTAAATCACCTTCCCCGGATTCAAAATCCCGTTCGGATCGAGCGCGCGCTTGATCGCGGCCATCGCAGCCAGTTCTTCGGGCGAGCGCGACACTGGCAGAAACTCCCTCTTGAGCAAACCGATGCCGTGCTCCGCCGAAACGGAGCCACCATACGGCGCGAGCATGGCGTAGACGAACGCGTAGACGTCGTGATGCGAAACGCCCGGCACCGAGTGTCCATCCACGGTCACGTGCAGATTCGAGTCGCCGATATGACCGAAGAAATACGAGCGATTGCCGGGCCACCGGCGGTCCAGCTCGGCGCGGCAATGATCGACGAAGCGCCCGATGTCGCCAATCGGCAGGCTCACGTCGAAGTTGACGGGATCGAGCCGCGACGGAAACTCCGCCGTGCATTCGCGGATGGCCCACAGCGCGCGGGCGTCCGCCTCTGTCTGCGCGATCACGGCGTCGCGGATGGCGCCGTCTTCCAGCGCCTCGCCCAGCAGGGTGGCGAACCGCTCGCCGCCGTCGGCCGCATCGAAGCTCGTGTGCTCCACGAGCGCATAGAGCGGGTGCGCCGTGGCGAACGGCGAGCGAGCGCTTGCCGTGAGCGCGACGCCAAAGTCGAAGAAGTCCGGCCACATGATCTCGAATGCGCCGATGTCGTTGCCCACCCGCGCCGATAACCGCCGCAGCAGACTCACCACGGCATCGTAGCTTTCGAGCGCGACGAGCGCCGTATGCCGCGCCGCGCGTCGCGGCTGCAGGCGCAACACGGCGCGCGTGATGATGCCGAGCGTGCCTTCGGAGCCGATGAAGAGCTGCTTCAGGTCGTAGCCGGTGTTGTTCTTCACCATCTTGTTCATCGAACTGAGCACGGCGCCGCTCGCGAGCACCACTTCGAGCCCGAGCACCTGCTCGCGCGCCGTGCCCGACTGGATCACGCGATTGCCGCCCGCATTCGTCGCGAGGTTGCCGCCGATCTGGCACGAGCCGCGCGCCCCGAGGTCCAGCGCAAGTTCGAAACCCGCCGCTTCGGCCGCTTCCTGCGCAGCCTGCAGCGTCGTGCCCGCGCGCACGGTCAGGGTGGCCGCGGCGCGGTCGATCTCTTCCACGCCCGCGAGACGGTCGAGCGCAATCGCGATGTCGGTGGCGCGCGCCACGGCGCCTGCCGCGAGTCCCGTCATGCCGCCTTGCGGCACCACGGGCTGACGCGCAGCGTTGCAGATGGCGAGCGCTCGCGAAACGTCATCGGTCGTGCGCGGCAGCAGCAGCGCCGCGGGACGCGCCGGGGCGTGATGCGTCCAGTCCGTCATGGAACGCTCGCCAATTTCGTCGCCTGTGCGCACCGCGTCGTTGCCCAGGGCCTCGCGCAGCGCCGCGAGAGTCGATGCAAGCGAAGCGCTCTCGCTCTCGCCCGCGCCCGAATCCGTCATGCCGTTTTCTCCTGTTCTCCTGGTTGTTGCTGTTGCTGGGCCGCGAGTTTTTTGCGGTAGCCCATCGAATCGTTGATGCGCCCAAGGATGTAGTCGCCCGCCGCCACAGGCGGATAGCGCACCTCGGCGGCCGACGTGCCCAGATCGCGCGGGTCGACCGTCGCACTGTACGTGGGATCGTAGAAGGTCGCGATGGAATAGCGCTCGCGGCCCGATGCATTGATTACGCGGTGCAGCGTGGAGCGGAAACGGTCGTTGGTCCAGCGCGCGAGCAGATCGCCCACGTTCACCACGAAGCTGCCCGCCATGGGCGGCGCATCGACCCACGTTTCGTTCGCGATCTCGCGCACCTGAAGCCCGCCCACCTGGTCTTGCCACAAGAGCGTGATGCAGCCGTAGTCCGTGTGCGGCGCGACGCCGAACTGGTCTTCGTCGGACTGCGGAGGCTGGGGCGGGTAATAGACCATCTGCGTGCGCTGCATCCGCTTCGTATAGCGCGAGGCGAAGAAGTGTTCGTCAATGCCGAGCCCCACGGCCACCGCGCGCAGCAGGTCCGCGCCGCACTGCGCGACGGCTTCGTAGTAGCCGTACAGCACCGGTTGCAGCGACGGCATGAAGTCCGGCCAGTTGTTCGGCCCGCGCAAGGCCTGGCCCGCGAGCACGTCGGGATCGTCTTCGGGCAACTCCAGGCCGATGCTGAAGAACTCCTTGTAGTCGGGGCGCGTCGCCTGGTACATCGTGGCGTCGCCGAGCGAATTGAAACCGCGGTGCCGTTTGTTGACCGCCGCGCGCCGCTTCGTTTCCACCGGGAACGCGAAGAACGTGCGCGCGGCTTCCTCGGCCGCGTCGATCACGTGCTGCGGCACGCCGTGATTCACGATGTAGAAGAAGCCGATCGTCGTGCACGCGTCGTAAATCTCGCGGCCGGCGCGCGCGAGCGCAGCGGCGTCGCCCGCGCGCACGCCGGCGAAGTCGATCACGGGAATGGTGGCAACGGACGGCATCGGCGGCTCCTCGAATGGGCTTCTGGGGTACGTAAGGCGCAGGTATCGAAGCGGTATATACCGCCAAAACGCCGGCCGCAAGCTGCATCGCAATGCGTGTTTTCACGGAGCCGCAAGCGCTTGCCAGATAGCGCGCGCAAGGCCGTGCGTGGCCGTTTATCCCTGCGGTTTTTATTTTTTTCGCGCCAAACCAGCGGTATATACTGCCCCGCACACTCGCGCCGTTTCGCGTTCCCGCGCGACTTTCGCTTTGCCACCCGGAGAGAGACCCATGAAGATCGCTGCAGGCTGGAAGCGTGGTTTGCTGATGCTCGCGCTGTGTTCCGCGAGCATCGCGGCCTACGCCGAAGATCAGCTCACGAAGGTGAAGAAAGCCGGCGAGCTCGTTGTCGGCACCGAGATGCAGTTCGCGCCGTTCGACTTCCTCGAAAACGGCCAGCAAGCGGGCTTCAACAAAGACCTGTTCGCCGAGGTCGGCAAGGAACTCGGCGTGAAGGTGCGCTTCATCGACCTGCCGTGGCCCAGCGTGCTGCCGGGCCTCGAAGCGGGCAAGTTCGACATGGTGGGCGGTCCGCTCACGGTCACGAAGGCGCGCATGGAACGCTACACGTACACGCTGCCCATCGCCGACGCCACCGACGCGCTGCTCAAGCGCGCCAACGACACCAGCATCAAGCAGTCGTCCGACATCGCGGGCAAGACCGTGGGCGCGGGCAAGGGCTCGGCGCAGCTCGATCAGTTGAAGAGCTATGTCGCCACGCTGCCGAAGGCGCCGGAGATTCGCGAATACGTGGACAACAACCAGGCCTACGCGGACCTCGCCGCCGGGCGCATCGTGGCCGTGGCCAACTCGATGACCAACATCGCGTATGTCGCGAAGCAGCGGCCCGAAACGTTCGCGGTGGTGCAGCCGCCGTTCGGCGCGAAGGTCTACTTCGCGTACTGCCTGCGCAAGGACGCCGACAGCAAGCCGCTCGCCGACGCCTTCAACGCAGCGCTCGTGAAGATGAACAAGGACGGCCGGCTCGCGGCGCTGCAGAAGAAGTGGTTCGGCGTCGCGATGGACGTGCCCTCCACGATGCCCTCCCCGAACTACTGAACTCCTGACATGTTCAGCCTGAGCGCGTTCGTGCAGGGGCTGCCGCTGCTGTTGCACGCGGCGGTGGCCACTGTCTCGATTTCGCTCGCCGGGCTCGTGATCGGCTTCTTCGTCGCGGTGGGCGTGTGCGCGGCGCGGCTTTCGTCGCATCGCGCCGCACGGCTTTTTGCCGGCGCCTACGTGTTCTTCTTTCGCGGCGTGCCGATGCTCGTGCAACTGCTGCTGGTCTACTACCTGCTGCCGTTCGCGGGCATCAACGTGCCGCCGCTCGTGGCCGCCATCAGCGCCGTGTCGCTCTGTTCGGCCTCGTACATTTCCGAGATTCTGCGCGGCGGATTCCTCAGCATTCCGCCTGGACAGATCGAGGCCGCGCGGCTGCTCGGGCTCGGTTCGTTCGACACGCTGCGCCGCATTCTCGTGCCGCAGGCGTTTCGCCTCACGCTGCCTTCGCTCGTCAACGAGATGGTGCTGCTCATCAAGGCGTCGTCGCTGATTTCCGTGGTGGGCGTGGCCGAAATTACGCGCACGGCGCAGAACATCGCCGCGAGCACGTATCGTCCGCTCGAAGCCTACGTCGCCGCGGGGCTCATCTACTTCGTGATCTGCGGCACGCTCGCG
Source organism: Paraburkholderia sp. A1RI_3L (assembly GCF_048957895.1). Lineage (NCBI taxonomy): Bacteria > Pseudomonadati > Pseudomonadota > Betaproteobacteria > Burkholderiales > Burkholderiaceae > Paraburkholderia > Paraburkholderia sp. A1RI_3L. Next base: position 108,588 of record NZ_JARCHA010000013.1, on the reverse strand, counting down.
CTCGTGGCGCACGCCGCCGACGAACGCCTGCAGCAGAGTTAGCGCACGCCGCCCACCGCACAGACCGCCATGCAGCAGCTCGATCCCACCGTCATCACGCACAACCTGCCCGCCATCGGCGCGGGCTTCGCGATGACGCTCGGCACGTGGCTTGCCGGCGTCGCCATCGGCATCGTGCTCGGCTTCGTGATCGCGCTGCTGCAACTCTTCTGCGGACGATGGGTGCGCGGCGCGTTGCGCGTCTACATCGAACTGCTGCGCGGCACGCCGTTTCTCGTGCAGCTGTTCCTGCTCTACTACGGCGGCCCGTCATTCGGCATCACGCTCGAGCCGCTTACCGCAGGTGTGCTCGGGCTCGGCGTGTACGGCAGCGCCTATTTCGCCGAGGTGTTTCGCGCGGGCTTTCGTTCGGTGCCGCGCGGACATCTGGAAGCGGCGTCGTGCCTCGGCTTCACGCGCTGGCAAGCGGTGTGGCGCATCCAGCTGCCGCAGATGGCCGTGCTGATCGTGCCGGCGCTCGTGAACCTCATCATCGTGCTGAGCAAGGAAACGGCGGTGCTTTCGATCGTCACCGTGCCCGAGCTGACGTTCGTGCTGACCGGCATCGGCTCCGCCACGTTTGCCTTCGTCGAAACGCTGCTCGCGCTGTGCGTCTGCTATCTCGTGCTGGTGGAACTCGCGTCGCGCACCGGGCAGTGGGCCGAGGCGCGGCTCGCACGGTTTATGGCCTGAGCGTGAAGACTGCCTTCACGCGCCTCGCGCTCTGACTGCTGCCTCACAACTTGCTGTCTCACGATTGCCTGCCTCGCGATTCCCGGCCCGATCACCAGCAAAGCGGAACATCCCGGAAGGATCCGGAACAAGCGGAACAACCCGATGAACGTCATGACCGACCTGCCCTCCTCCTCTTCCGGCGCGCCGGCGCAAGCCGCCGGCCGCGCGACGCCGCTCATCGAAGTGCGCGGGCTCGGCAAGCGCTTTGGCGACGTCGACGTGCTGCGCGGCGTGAACCTGGACATTGCGCGTTCCGAAGTGGTCTGCATCATCGGGCCATCCGGTTCGGGCAAAAGCACGCTGCTGCGCTGCCTCGCCGCGCTCGAAACCTACGACGAGGGCGAGGTGCTCATCGAAGGGCAACTGCTCGGCTATAGCGAACGCAACGGCCGGCGGGTGCGCGCCACCGCGGCCGAGATCAACCGCGTGCGGCGCAACGTGGGCATGGTGTTCCAGCAGTTCAACCTGTGGCCGCACATGACGGCGCTCGGCAACGTCATGGAAGCGCTTGTGCGCGTGCGCGGCCTGCCGCACGACGAAGCACGGCGCCGCGCGGGCGCGATGCTGGAAACCGTGGGCCTTTCGCACAAGGGCGACGCCTACCCCGCGAAGCTTTCGGGCGGCCAGCAGCAGCGCGTGGCCATAGCCCGCGCGCTCGCCATGGAGCCGCACATCATGCTGTTCGACGAGCCGACGTCCGCGCTCGACCCCGAACTCGTCGGCGAAGTGCTGCAGGTGATGAAGCAGCTTGCGCGCGACGGTATGACGATGGCCGTCGTCACGCACGAAATGGGTTTTGCGGCGCAGGTGGCCGACAAGGTCGTGTTCATCGACCAGGGCCGCATCGCCGTGCAAGGCAATCCGCGCGAGGTGTTTCACGACGCTTCGCATCCGCGGCTGCGGCAGTTTCTGCAGAACTACTTCGACCGCAATGCGTTCTGGACGCGCGCGGAAGAGGCGGGCCCAGACGCGGGCCCGGACGTAGGCCGGGGCGCGGCATGATGGCGAACGGCGGACATCGCGGCGACTGTTGCGCCCGGCGCGCTGGGCACGGCATGAGCCTCGAAGGCTTGGCGAGGCTCATCCGCAGCACGCGCCGCTGTTGCGCGCGCTATCCGCGCGCGTGCCCAACGCGAGCTTTATCGACGCATTACACGCATCACTGAACGAGGAGGCTGCGCGATGTCCGTCACCACGCACCACGGGGCACGCGAGAAAGCCGGGGCGGCCAGCCCGGCACATGCTGGCGACGCGCCGGTGGCCCGCTACGAGCAGGTCAAGCACTACATCCGCTCCTCGATCGAAGCGGGCACCTGGCAGCCCGGCGACCGCATTCCATCCGAAAACGATCTGGTGGCCTCGCTCGGCGTCTCGCGCATGACCGTGAACCGCGCGCTGCGCGAGCTCACGGGCGAAGGCTGGCTTACGCGGCTTTCGGGCGTGGGCACGTTCGTCGCGGAGGCCAAGCCGCAATCCACGCTGCTGATGATCGCCCACATCGGCGACGAGATCCGCTCGCGCGGTCACGAATACGCCTGCGAAACGCTGCTCACGCAACGGGAGACGGCGCCGCTCGTAGTCTCGAACGCGCTGGAGTTGCCCGCGGGCGCGTCGGTTTTTCACGTGACGTGCGTGCATCGCGAGAACGGCTTGCCCGTGCAACTGGAAGACCGCTACGTGAATCCCGCCGTGGCGCCGGCCTTCATCGAGCAGGACTTTTCGACGGTGCGGCCGTCCGAATATCTCTATGCGGTCGTGCCCGTGCACGACATCGAGCACGTGGTCGATGCCGGCCTGCCCACGCCCGAAGAAGCCGAGCTTCTGCACATCTCGCCGGGCGAGCCTTGTCTCACGCTCGTGCGCCGCACGTGGTCGAACGGCGTCGCGGTGACCTACGCACGCTTCGTGCATCCCGGCTCGCGTTACCGGCTGGGCTGCCGCTTCACGCCGGAGTTCGCGCAGCGGCAAAGCTAAGCGGCGTTCGGTTCGCGTGCGAATCGCGAAGGAAATTCGGACTTCGTCAAGCCGCGATCGGCAGGACTGCATTTCGCAGCGGGCACGAATCGGGGGCGGTTGCGTTGCTACACTGCGCGCTCGTCAGTTCAAAGGAGCACGCGACGTGTACCGAAAGGGAATTGCGGTCGAAATCCAGTTTCCACCCGAACGGCTCAATGACGCAGCCGGCGATCCTTACTGGATCGATCTCACGCTGGACGAGGCGCGCCGGCTCTACGAGCAGTTGCGCACGCGCTTTGCCGGCGACACCAGCACGAATCAGCCGGTGGATACCTTTTCCATCGAATAACCGCTGCGCCGGATCGAAGCCGGCACAGGCCGCACGGGCCGCACGGGCCACACATACGCCGGCATTGCACGACTGAACAAGACGCGGCCCCGGGCCTCACGCGATACTGCGGGCTTTCGACTGCCCACGCCCGATTGCCCCACCCATGCCCATGCTCATTGCCACGCTGGCTGCCGCCGTGTTCGTCGTGCTCTGGTCCACGGGCTTTGTTGTCGCCCGCGCCATCACGCCGTTCGCCGACCCCAACCTGTTCCTGCTCGCGCGCTTCGGCGGTACCGCCCTGCTGTTCGCGCTTGCGGCTCTCGCGGCGCGGGCACGCTGGCCTTCGGGACGCGACCTCGGCAAGCATCTGTTCGCGGGCGCCCTGCTGCAGGGCGTGTACCTCGGCGCCGGATACTGGGCCGTCGCGCAAGGGCTGAGTGCCGGCGTCATGGCGCTGCTCGGGGCATTGCAGCCGCTTTTCACGGCGGCTGCGGCGGCTCCGCTTTTCGGCGAACGGCTGCATCGACGTGGCTGGGCCGGCATGGCGCTCGGCCTTGCCGGCGTCGCGCTGGTCCTCGCGCCGAAAATCACCGCGCCTGCCGGGCAGGTGACGCACGGCGCCGCGCCGCCGTGGCTCGTCGTGGCCGTCTCGATTCTCGCGGTGGGCGCCATTACCGCCGGCACGCTGTTTCAGAAGACGTCGCTCGCAAGGGCCGACCTACGCAGCGCCAGCGCCGTGCAGAACTTTGGCGCCGCGCTCGTCGCGTGCCTGCTCGCGCTTGCGCTCGGCGAGCATCGCTGGATTCCTTCGCCGGCACTGTGGGCTTCGCTCGCGTGGGGCATCGTCATGCTCTCCGGCATGAGCGTCACGCTGCTCGTGTGGATGGTTCGGCGTGGCGATGCCGCGCGCGCCACTGCGCTGCTCTTTCTTGCACCGCCGCTCGCGGCCGTCGAGGGGTATCTCGGGTTCGGCGAGACGCTGCTGCCGGTGCAGATTGCCGGCTTCGTACTGGCGCTTGCAGGGGTGACGCTGGCCCGGTCGTGAAGCGCCGATCACTGGCGCGGGGCATCCGCTCCACTCGGAGCGTCACGTCCGCTCGGGCGGTGCCGGCTTCCTCTCGATGCCGCTTCGGCCGTTCGCGCTCAATCCGCCGTGTCGCCGCCCGGCGGCAAGTTGGCTCCCGCCTTCGGCCCCGGCAAGGGCGACCATGCCGGGCGTACCTTGCGCTCCGAGTCCACGACCACGAGATAGCGCCCGGCCCACGGCGTGACGACGCGATCTCCATGCAGCACCCACAGCGGCTTGCCGGCTTCGACGGTCGCTTCGTATTCGGCATCGAGAATGCCGTAGTGATCGAGGAACGCATTGAGCGACGCGGGGATGCGCACACAGCCCTTCGAGTGCCGGACGCCGAGCAGCGGCTCGAGGCGATCGGGGTCGGTCGCATGCATCTGGAAGCGCATCTGCGAGGTGCCGCCCTTGCCCCACCCGCGCTCGGCCTCGGCCCAGCCGAAATCGAAAATGCGCATGTCGCGTTGGCCATAACCGCGCACGCCGTTCTCGTTCATGGTGCCTTCCGCGCGAAAGTCCATGTTCGCCGGCGTGTGCTCGAATACGCCGAGCGGCGTGACGAAGTGATCGTACTGGCCCGGCAGACCGGTCGCGACCGGTGACGCGCCGAGCAGTTGCCACCCTTCCACGGGCAGCGCGCGATAGTAGATGAAGAGCGCCTGCACGTTCTCGTTGCGATCCACGAGCACGACGTACTCGCCCGCAAGGCTCCCCAGGTTGTGCGCAGCGAGCGCGCCCTGCAACTGGCCGGCATAGAAGCGCTGATCCGCGTCGGGCACGTCGAGACGGCGCGTGACTTCGTGCGCGAAGGCGTCGCGCATCTTCAGGGCCGCGTTGGGGTCGCCGGGCTTTGCGCCTTCGGGAACGAACAGGCTCGATGCGGCCTGCGCAGGTGGTTCGGATGGCGGCAACGATGCGGACGACGCCGGCAGCGACGACTGCGCCAATGCGGCCGTTGCGACCGCACCGGTCGTGAGGCAGACAAAGAACGTCGCGACGACGTGCGCGGCCCATCGTGACTGCGCCCGAGCTTTCGCCGGCAACATGCGGCGATCCGGCGCGCGATCACTTTCGTGGCGATTGTCCATACCTTCCCCGTGTGTGCCGATACAGCCCGTGCCGGCACAAGTTTGTCCGTTCTGTTTCATGACGTATTCGAAAACAGGCTTCTGCGTATCATGAAGGCTAGTGCGTTCAGGCGCATCGACGCGCGCGTCGTAAGGCCGCGCATCGAGGTCGCATCATGAACAATCACGCATGATGCATGCCCGAAACAACTGGCCTGGCCAATCTTGAGTAGTGTGGAGCAGATGGATGACATCCGCTGCCCACGAGGCCACGAAGGAGATCGCCCCATGAAGCCATCGAATCATGCCGCGCACGAGGCGCGCATCCGCGCGGAAATGCACGTGACGCCCGACATCGATCCCGCCGCCGAAATCGAACGGCGCGTCGCGTTTCTCGCGCGTTATCTGCGTGCTAACGGATTGAAAGCCTACGTGCTGGGCATCAGCGGCGGGATCGACTCGGCCGCGGCCGGGCGACTCGCACAACTGGCGGTGGAGCGGCTGCGCGCCGACAACTATGAGGCACGCTTCGTCGCGATGCGTCTGCCCTATGGCACGCAACACGACGAAGCCGATGCCCGGCAAGCGCTTGCGTTCGTACGCGCCGACGAAACGCTGACCGTCGACGTGCGCCCGGCCGCGGACGCGATGATGACCTCGCTGGCCGCAAGCGGCCTTTCATTCGCGAGCCACGAACAACAGGACTTCGTGCACGGCAACGTCAAGGCGCGGCAGCGGATGATCGCGCAATACGCGGTGGCGAGCGCACGCACGGGCATCGTGATCGGCACCGATCACGCCGCGGAATCCGTCATGGGTTTCTTCACGAAGTACGGCGACGGCGGCGCCGACGTGCTGCCGCTGGCCGGCCTCGACAAGCGGCAGGTGCGCGCGGTAGCGAAAGCGATGGGCGCATCCGAAGCGCTGACGCAGAAGATTCCCACCGCGGATCTCGAAACGTTACGGCCGCAGCGTCCGGACGAAGAGGCTTATGGCGTGACCTACGAGGTCATCGACAATTTTCTGGAAGGCAAGCCCGTGAGCGAAGAGGCGCGCGAGACCATCCTCCGTTTCTATGACGTCACGCGGCACAAGCGCGCATTGCCTTACACGCCATACGATGAGTGGCCCGGCCGCGACGGGTGAAGTCAACGCGTCGACGGGCAAGCGTGGGGGCTACGGCGAGGCCGGTGCCGAGGCATCATGTTTGCGCGGGGCGCCTGACGTCGTGAGCACGTGGCGTTCGCGTGGTGCGCTTCGAGCGCTTCACTCGCTTCGCGCACTGGCACGCGCTCCCGCTATTAACGCAGGCTCGTGCTGAGGAATCCCAGCACCCTAAGCCTCTCAAGAGCCGTTGTCGCCAGACCTTTCGGCACTCGCGCTCGCGCCGTCGTCAAGCTCTCCATCGCAGCGGCGCGCAAGACGCCCGTACCGCGCCGGCCAGTTGCCGACGATGGCGGCCTGTGCCTCGGCCAGCGTCATGCGCCCCGCGCACACGCATCGCTTCAGCCTCGCGGTCAGCAATTCCTTGCGGCGCTCGCCGGCGTGCCCGGCCCATGGGCGCAGCTCGAAATTCGCGGCAGCGTCCGGAGAACCACCCAGCACGATAGGCACGCGGCGATCCAGCGCGTACGAGGTGCCGTCCTCGGCATCGATACCGTGCTTCGCCAGCATGCGGTCTTTGCGGGCCATGATGCTGTCGAGCGACGGAGACACCGCGTCGGCATAGCCGGGCCGGCAGATCGTGTCGGCAACTGAGTGCTGCGTCACACGATCGTCGAGCAGCGCCGCGTCTTGCGCCCACGCAGTGTGCATGCCCTGCATGCCGACCAGCCCGATTGCGAGTGCGAGTACGGTGCGTACTCTCCGCTCACGCAGCGTCTTCACGCCTCCACCAGGCGACAGGCGCGCCGTCTGGCGATTCTCTTCTGTGTCTGCGTCCGATGTGTTTCCTGTGCTGGCTGTTTTCCCTGCGTTCATTGGTCGGCACACCATGGATGCGGAATGGATGAGTTGAAGGCAATTAAAACATATCGAGGATGGCTGCGTCGTGAAAGACTGCCGTGGTCGCATGCGCCGCGGCAGCGTCGGGGCCAGCGCCTATGCGCCACACCCGCCATTCACAGCGTCAAATTGGCACCCCCCTTGGCCATCGAAGACATGGCACTTGTCCATCTGAAAAACAGAATCGTGTCGTTCTTCACGCCGCTTGTTCGCGAGCGCCCCGAGGTGGCCGGCGGTCGGCGGTCCGCGGGCAAGCGGCACGCGAACGGAACACCGGCAACTGGAGCCGGCCGTGTGGCGACGCGTGATCGAATGATCGAAGTCAATCTGATCGGCTCCTACCTCACGTGCCGCAGCGTGGTACCGCACATGGTGGCAAAGGGCTTGGGACGTATCGTCAATCGTCAACATCGCCTCGGTGGCCGGCAAGGAAGGCAATCCGAACGCGTCGCACTACAGCGAGTCGACGGCCGGTGTGATCGGCCTCACCCGATCGCCTGGCAATGGGCATGCCAACAACCAAGCACATTCGGACGTTCACGCTGCGCGGAGCGGGCGCCGACAACCACGATCAAGGCCAGCGACACTGGATCGACGATCACTGCGCAACGCCGATGAGCCGCTACCCCGAGTACCGCAGCAGCCGGCAGAGCTTCGCTGCTGACGCACGTATTCGACGATTCCGTTGCTCACGCGCCGCCTTGCGAACAGGCTGCCGGAGCAAAGCTTGCGATGCATGCTCAAGCATTCGCTTCGGCTGACCGACCGTTGGATCTGCAAGGAGTCGTAGTGTGTCGAATGTTCCCGCGTGCGAGACGACACAACTTCGTGACAAGGCGCGTACGGCTCATGAATCTGCCTCCTGGAAGTTATGTCGTGACGCCCTTAACGCACCCTTAACGCGCCCTTAAGGCGAGAGGGCAATTCTTGACTTATGCCGCACGCACGCACGCATGGAGACTGTGAATATTTCTGAACTCCGGTCGGCGCTCAGGCCAAGCGCATTTCGCTAGCCATCTCTTCCTCCATGGCCGAGCTGCGAGGCGCACTCGAGCGGGGGGCACGCTCAAAAAGATCCGATGCCGCATTGTCACGAATAGTCAAATCCGGCACCTGTCAGCGCTACCGCGATGTATGCTCAGCGAGCAGGTTCTATTGCTGATGTCCTACGTAGTCCAAATTGTGTTTCAACGACGGGGAGGGAATAAAAAAATGGACGTATCCAGTTTCGTTTCGCCATTGCTGGCCGCCTTGGGAGGTTTTCTACCGAAGATCGCCGGAGCCATTGGTCTTTTGATCGTCGGTTGGATCGTCGCCGCGATTCTTCGAGTGGCCGTACGCAAGCTCCTGTCCGCGTTGAAGGTGAATCAGCAGATCGCGCACGGCACAGGTCAGGTGATTCGCGTCGAACAGGGCATCGCGGCGGGCGTGTTCTGGTTTGCGATGCTCGTCACCGTCGTCGGCGTGTTCAACGCGCTGAATCTCTCCGCTGTCTCGAATCCCTTTTCCGCGCTCATTGCGCGGATGGTGGATTACCTTCCGAACCTGATCGGCGGCGTCACGCTCGCGTTGATCGCGTGGCTCGTCGCATCGCTACTGCGTAGTCTGGCGAACCGCGCGCTGAGATCGGGCAAGTTCGACGACAAGCTCACGGGCGGCGCGGGCATCGCGCCGGTGAGCGGCTATCTGGGCGACGTTCTGTTCTGGCTCGTGATCCTGATGTTCCTGCCCGCGGTACTGTCCGCGTTTGCGCTGTCCGGGCTGCTCGCGCCCGTGCAAGGCATGATCGACAAGCTGCTCGGCGTCGTGCCGAACCTCTTTGCGGCGGCGGTGATCGGCTTCGTGGGCTGGATCGTCGCGCGCGTGCTGCGCGGGCTCGTGACCAACCTGCTCGCCGCGGCGGGCGCGGACAAGCTGGCGCAGAACCTGGACAGCCCGACGCCGGTGCGCGTATCGAGCCTCGTTGGCACCCTCGTCTACGTGTTCGTATTCGTGCCCACGCTGATCTCCGCGCTCGATGCCCTGAAAATCGAGGCGCTCTCGGGCCCTGCCACCAACATGCTCAACCAGTTTCTCGGCGCGGTGCCGGACCTCTTTGCGGCCATCGTGATCGTGACGGTCACGTTCTACGTTGCGCGCTTCGTTGCCGCGCTCGCGCAAAAGCTGCTCGTCGCCGCGGGCGTCGACGGGCTACCCGCCGCACTGGGTCTTGAGCGCGTGTTCTCCGGCATGCTCCAGCCGTCCGTGCTGGCCGCGCGTCTGATCGTGTTCTTCGCAATGCTGTTCGCGACAGTCGAGGCCGCCAACCGGCTCGGCTTCGCGCAGGTACGCGACGTCGTGACACTGTTCATCGAGTTCGGCGGCCATGTGCTGATGGGCGGCGTGATCCTCGTGATCGGTTTCTGGCTCTCGAATCTCGCGCGTCGCGTCATCCAGCAAGCGGACAACGAACATAGCGAGTTGTTCGCCCGCATCGCGCAGTTCGCCATTCTGGGCCTCGTGTTCGCGATGGGGCTTCGTGCGATGGGCATTGCCAACGAGATCGTGCAACTCGCGTTCGGCCTCGTGCTCGGCGCAATCGCCATCGCTGTCGCGCTCTCGTTCGGTCTGGGGGGCCGCGAGGCGGCGGGCAAGCTGCTTGATCGATGGATAGGCCGCGGCCGGTCAGGCGAATAATCGTGGGGGCGCGAGTCACGTCGCGCCCCGCGTAATGCGGCAATTGCCTCGCCTGAAAACCGTGCGACTCGTCTACCGGCCGGCAGAAGACCGGTCGATGACCTTCGTTCTGACGCGCGCATTCATTCACCAGAACAACGTCACGTTGGAGCGCCCGGCACCAGGCTTCGGCTGCCGCAGCGTTGCAGGACACACATCGCCGTCGTGATGGGCAGCGCAACGTTCGGCAAGGCGACGATCCAGGTGACTGCTCCCTTGACGGGCGGCGCCGGCCTCATGCTGACCGTCGCGCGCTACTACGCGCCTACGGGCCGGTCCATCCAGAACGTGGGCGTTCAACCGGATCTGCCCGTGGACGACCACCCGCCCGATCACTCCGGCGACCTGCCTGCCGTGAGGGAGATCGATCTCGATCGCCATCTATCGAGCCAGGCCGGTCGCCCGGACACCGCGCTGGAGCAAACGCATGCGCGTGAGGTCACAGGGCAACTGCAGACAATCGAGGCTCAACGTGCGCAGTCGTCCAACCCGAGCGTCGGTAGGCGGCCGACGACTCAGCCAGTGGTGTACTGGCAAACCCGGCGACTTCATGTTGAGCCAGGCGCTGAACTGGTTGCAGCACAAGCCGGTGAGCTTGTCGAAAGCGAAGCCGGAATAGTGCGCGACACCACCGCAGTCGACACACCGCCAATGCATCGCCGATGCATCGCGCTTGCCGCCACCGAGACCGACGGCAAGCGCAACGCCGCCACCTGACGCCTGGCGCTTAACCGCGACGCCGCTAACTCGCCTTGCGTGCCTGGAGCGCCCGAATGCGGCCCACCGCCGCCGTGTCGGACACGGTTGCGTCGTACATCTTCGCGAGGTCAGCCTTGAGCGCGGTACGTGATCCGCCGTCCAGATAGACCATGTGCCCCGATGGGTAGAACCGCGCCGACAGGTTTTGCCGCACCGACTGGCTCACGAGCGGCATCTGCTGGAGATCGAGCACCGTCTGGTAGAACGGCGTGACGAAGTCGTAGAAGCCGTTTGCCGAAAGCACCTTGAGATCGACGTTGAGCGCCATCACGGCCGCGAGATCGCCCGCCGTATAAAGCACGATGTTGCCCTTCGAGTCCAGGCCCTTCTGTTCGCCCGTTGGGTCGATGTGGCTGAAGTCCCAGTTCAGGAACGCCTGGTCGTTCAGATCCGTGAACGACGAGTTCGACGTGTACTTGAGCTGCTCGTTCAGGTACTGGTTCCACATCGCGGTATAGACGCCGCTCACCGCCGTCATGGTCGGATCGTTGCCGCCCGAGTTCGGATCGATCTTGCCGGCAATGCCGGTATCGATAGCGGTGACGCGACCGTCATAGGCGCCCAGCGCCACGCCCTTCGACTTGAGCAACGTCGTCAGGAAGAGCGAATTGCCGCGGCTGTCGTAGGCTGCAACGTCGAGACTCCATGCAAGCAGCGTCGTCTTGTCGATGCCGGTGTACTCGGAGAGTTTTTCCACCGTGGCGTCGTCGGTGGACGGAAACTTGCGCAGAGCGGCGAGATAGTCGGTGCGCGCGAACTGCGCGACCTCTTCCACGAACGCACCCAGGTCCGTTGGTGTGGGCGCCACGCCGAGTTTGCGGTGATACCACGCGTCCGCTGCTGCCGTAGGCAGCGCACCCACCGGATTGCCCGCCTGTGTGTAGTCGAGGATCGACGACTGCAGCGTGACGCCGTTCAGATCCACGCCGTCCTCATGCAAGCGGTACGCGAGCACGCAACTGCGCGCCGTGCCGTACGACTCGCCGAACAGATACTTCGGCGAATTCCAGCGGTTGTTCTTCGTGAGGAACCGCTTGATGAACTGCTTGATGGAGTCGGCGTCTTTGTCCACGCCCCAGAAATCCCGGTTCTTGTGCGGCGCGATGGCTGCCGAATAGCCTGTGCCCACCGGGTTGATGAACACGAGGTCGCTCTTGTCCAACAGACTGTCTGGGTTGTCTTCGAGCTGATACGGCGCGGGCGGCGTGAAACCCGGCATCGAAGTCTTGATGCGCTTCGGCGCAAACGAGCCAAGCAGGACGAACACTGAAGACGAGCCCGGCCCGCCGTTATAGAAGAACGTGACGGGCCGCGCTTCCTCTTTCTGCCCGTCTTCGGTGAACGCCACATAAAAGATCCTGGCGTTCGGCAGCGAACTGCTCGGGTCGACCGTGACGAGATGGCCCGCCGTGGCCGTGTAGTTGATCTTCTTGCCGCCAATCACGATGGAATGCTTCGTAATGGCCGCGCTCTCGCTCGTATCCGTAACCGAATCGTCGGGACCGTTGCCGTAGGCGACGGGGTCGAAGAATGGCTGGTCGCCGCTGCGGTGCGCTGCCGGCGACGACGGCACCGGCGCCGGAGAAGGTGCCGCCAGTGCGGACGAAGCCGCGGAGGCTACCGACGCGCGCGATGCGGGCGACGCGTGGGAATTGTGGGACGACTGCACACTGCCGGAAGCTGAATCGGGGTTCGTCATGATCGCTCCATCGGATTCGTTATGCGTTTTCACGCCACGCGACCGCCCGGTGGCGAGCCGCGCCAGACGGAAACCGCCGGCAAGCCGGCGGCCCTTTCACCACACCACGTTCGCCAACGACTATAGAGCCGCGGCGATTTTCTGACCATTGGGGCTGCCAAGCCCCGTGCAGGCGTCCCAGCCCGGCGCCGCCTCGAAACTGCCGTTGTTGCCCTGGGTGATGTCGTTGCACACGCGTTGAGCCTTATACAGCTTCGGATTGATGAACCCGGCCGGCTGGCCCTTCGCTGCATTGATGCGCGCGATCAGTCCCGCCCACAACGGCGCCACGGCGCTCGTTCCGCCCACCACCGTTTGCGCGCCGTCCACCAGCACTTCATAGCCCGTTGCCGGCGATGCGTCTCCCGCAACATCGGGCACACCGCGACCGGAAAGCGCAATTTTCGAACCACCGGTTCGCGTTACGCTCAAGCCTTCCTGCCAGGCAGGGACCGGGAACGCCCCGCTCACCCCGCCACCGCCCGCGCCGCCTGAAGGTCCGTCGTTCCAGACGGTTTCGCTCGTCACCGACTGACCCGATGCCTGCACGCTCGTGCCGCCGCAGGCAAGCACATAAGGGCTCGACGCGGGAAAGTCGACGTGATCTGCGCCGTCGCTCACGCCGTCGCTCGATCCGCTGTCGCCCGATGCCACACATACCGTGACGCCCACCGCGACCGCGGCTTGCAGCACGTTGTTGAAGGCCTGCAGCGATTGCGCTGTCCACGCCGTTTCCGGTGCTCCCCAACTGATCGCGATGACGGATGGCTTGTGCGTGGTGTCGTGCACCGCACGGCTCACCGCGTCGACGAAGCCGGCATCGCTGTTCTGGGTGAAATAGACGGCGATGGTCGCGCCCGGCGCAACGGCGCCCGCGATCTCGATATCGAGCGCTACTTCGCCGTCGGGCCCGCCCGGGTCGCCTGTCGGCCGATTGCTGCCCTGGTCCACGCCCACGGCCACCACCTTCGGCGCCGGCACGCCGAGGCTCGAGAAATACTGCTGCAGGTCGGCGTTGCGATATCCGCCGCCCAGTTCGATAACGCCAATGCATTGGCCGGCGCCGTCGCCAGCCGGAAACTCGTAGAGCGCGGCCAACTGCGGCGGCGTGAACGACGCGGTTTCGCGCGCCTGGGCCGGCCGGAACGGGGGGCGGATACGAAAGTGCGGCCGCGCCTGCGGACGATTGTCCAGCCCGAGCACGGCGGTGACGACGCCGTGCAGATCGTCTGGCAAGTTGACCGGCCCGGTGCGCCCGCGATAGCGGCCGATGGTGTGATGCTCGTAATGCTGCAATTCGACGTCGAACGCCTTCTGGAATTCGGCAATCGTGCCCTTCAGTACGACGGTGCACGCGGCGGCGTCGGAACGGACGACGGCCAACCCATGCTGCGCCGCGAAAGCCTGCACCTTGGCAAGGTCGTCAGCGGGCGTGCCGAAGCGCTTCGCGAACTCTTCCCTCGAAAGCGGCTTCGCGTCCGGGGCGCCGGACTCCAGCTTCTGCATGAGCGCGTGGAACGCCGGTTCGTCCCGGCGACGCAGCATGACCACCACCTCGATTACCTCGGCCGGGTCGCAATGCCCAACCACCTTTGATCCTTCAGCAACTGCACGCTCACTTCCTGCCAGCGGATGTTTCGCCATGGTTTCGACACCTCCGGAATGCACGACGGTAGCCACGCGTTGCCCGCGCCGGGCACGGCCGCAGCACGCACGCTGCGACTCGAACCCGAGGGGAATTTCGTTTCAGTGGGATAGCGCAGAACCGTCCGACAAAACCATTCAAGCACAGTTCCTGCGCACCGGCACCTGTCCGTATGGCCGATGGCGACGCATTCAGAAGATGACGCATAATGGGCCGCCCGCAGCTTCCGGTGCGTCGCAGTGCGCAACCGGGCGAAGCGCGGCGCACACCATCGAAGAACGAGGAATTCCCATGTCCATTTCCATGTATCAAGCATCGGTGCCCGTGCTGCTGCACGGCTTGACCAACCTGCAAGCCATTCTCGGCAAAGGCGAAGCGCACGCGGCCGAAAAGCAGATCGATCCTTCGGTGTTCACGGGCGCACGCCTGTTCCCGGACATGCTGCCGCTCGCGCGCCAGATCCATATCGCGACCGACACCGCCAAAGGCTGTGCCGCGCGGTTGGCCGACGTGGAAGCGCCGCGCTACGAGGACGTCGAATTCACGTTCGACGAATTGCAGGCCCGCATCCAGAAGACGATCGATTACCTGAAGGAATTCAAGCCCGCGCAGATCGACGGCTCCGAAGAACGCACGATCACGCTCAAGATGCGCACCGGCCCCATCGAGTTCACGGGCATGAGCTATCTGCTGCACTTCGTGCTGCCCAATTTCTTCTTCCACGTGACCACGGCCTACGACATCCTCCGCCACAACGGTGTGGAACTGGGCAAGCTGGATTACCTCGGAGCAAAGCGGGGCGCTTGAAGATGTAGAAGGCGTTGGAGAGTGCCGCTGCGGCGGTCTCGATCGCCCAAATCGCCTCAACAATCGCCTCAATCGAGCGAGAGTCGCACCGCGAACCCGATCAGCGCAGCGGAAAATGCCCAGCGCTGCGCAGTCTGCGCGAGTGGATGCGCGCGGACCCAGTTCGCGATGCGTGCCGCCCCCAGCACGTAGAGGGCGTCGAAGCACGCGCCCATTGTGACCAGCACGACGCCCAGCTCCGTGACCTGAAACGCCACGGGGCCAGCGTCGGCACGCACGAACTGGGGCAATAGGACTGAGCAGAACAGCAGGGCCTTCGGGTTGAGCAGGTTCGTCAGCAGCCCCTTGACGAAGTCGACGCGCCGCGGCCGCTGCAGCGCCGCCGACACCGCGGCTGCGCTGGCCGCAGGCTGACGAGGCGTGGCCGCGCGACTATCGCCAGCTCCGGCCCCCGGCAACGCAAACACGGGCGAACGGAATATCTGCACGGCGACCCATGCCAGATAAACCGCGCCCGCATACCGCACCACCTCGTAGAGCCAGGGTGCGTTGTGAAGCAGCGCGGCCACGCCGCACGCAGACAGCGTCACATGCGTCGCGCGCGCCGTGCCCAGGCCGGCTGCGGCCGCGAGGCCGCTGCGCACGCCTCGTCCGATACTGGTTTGCAGGATCAAGGCCATGTCGGGGCCCGGCAAGGCATAGACAACGATCAGTGCGGCAACGAAGACGACCAGAAGGTGAGTGGAAACCATCGCAGAAAACCCCGGCAGGAACCCGTTTTGTCGGGCTCTATCTTGCTATCGCCACACGAGGGATGTCTGGCGACTTTCATTCCGTGACCGGCTTCGCCTGGAGGAATACGCTAACATCCACACTTAATTTCGAGAATTCCATTTTCGCCGTGAACAACCCCGAACTCGACAGGATTGACCGCGCCATCCTCTCCGCCGTACAGGCGGATGGCCGCATCCCGAACGCGCGCCTCGCCGAAACGGTGGGGCTCAGCGAGACGCCCTGTGCGCGGCGTCTGAAACGACTCGAACAGGAAGGCTATATCGAGCGGTATCGGGCCATGCTCTCGCGCGAAGCGCTCGGGCTCGGTGTGGTGGCGTTCGTGTACGTGCGCTTTGCCGTCCACGACCGCGCGCTCGCCGACCGCTTCGAACGCGAGGTGTTGGCCATTCCCCGCATCCTGTCGTGTCATAACGTCTCGGGCAGTGCCGATTACATCCTGCAGGTCGTTGCCCGCGACCTGGACGACTACGGTACGTTCATGCGCGACGAGCTTCGCTGCCTGCCGGGCGTGACGTCCGTGGAATCTTCGCTGTCGCTGCGCGAAGTGAAGGCCAACGGCGGACTGCCCGTGCCGTGAGCAGCACGGATTGGCGGGCGCGCCGCAGAGACCTTGCCGCCCTGCGGGCGGATCTCGTCGTCGCTCGCACCGTCGCCTTCCGCAGCGCGCCGCACGCCCGATCCACTCCGATCCACGGTCCCGCCGAACGCGAGCCGTTTTTCCCGAATCTGATTTGAACCTGACGGAGCATCCATGACACCCGAAGAAGCACGAGCCGAAGAAACCCGCGCAATGGACCGTGTGCTCGCGGCGACGCAGCGCGTCCACACCACCTTTGCCGCCCTTCAGTCCCAGTTTCCGCCCAAGGGCGACGGACGCCCGTCGCAACTCGCCTTGCAGACGTTCGACGCCGCGCTGGAGGAGCTCGAAGAAGCCCAGGCAGCGTTCGACGAATTGCTGAACGACCTGCTTGACGGGAACCGCTGACCGGCATACCTGCCCACCCCGGTCGCTTGCCAGCCGGCGAAGCACGATGGATCGAGCAGGCAGGTGACCGGAACCGATTCGGAGGTGCCCTGCGGGACAGACCGTTAGTTGCGAACAAACATTCGGGACGTCACGCCCCAATGCGCTCGCTCGCCAGCGAAACACCATCCGCGTTCACGCTGTCTCACCCGATATCCGGCGCCGGCGCGCCGCGATAAGGGAAACAAGGGGGACGGCATGAAAACCATCCGCATCGGCATTTCGGGTTGGCGCTATGCGCCCTGGCGCGGCGTGTTCTATCCGCCCGGGCTGCGGCAGGCGCAGGAACTGCACTACGCCGCGCAGGCGTTGCCCACCATCGAGATCAACGGGTCGTTCTACAGCCTGATGCGCCCGTCCGATTACGCCGGGTTCTACGAGCAGACGCCGCCCGGCTTCGTCTTCGCCGTCAAGGCGCCGCGCTTCTTGACGCATCGGTTGCGCCTCAAGAACATCGAAGCCGCGTTTGGCAACTTCCTCGCATCGGGCGTCTTCCAACTCAAGGAAAAACTCGGCGTCTTGCTCTGGCAGTTTCCGGGCTCGTTTCGGTTCGACGCCGAGCGCTTCGAGCACTTCTTCGCCCTGCTGCCGCGCGACACGCAAGCGGCGCTCGACTTCGCACGCGAGCATCACGACGAGCGCGTCGCCGGCCGCTCGACTCTGGCTATCGACCGCAAGCGGCCGCTGCGCCACGCCATCGAGATCCGACACGAAAGCTTCCTCTGCGAAGCCTTCGTCGATCTGCTGCGCCGCCATCGCATCGCACTCGTGTTCGCGCATTCCGCCGGCAAGTGGCCCTATGCCGAAGACGTGACGAGCGACTTCGTCTATCTGCGGCTGCATGGCAGCGAGCAGATGTACCACGGCGCCTATCCCGACGACGCCCTCGCCCATTGGGCCGAACGGATCGCGGCCTGGCATGCGGGCGCGGAGCCCGCGGACGCCCGGCGCATCGGCCGCCCGGCACCGAAGCCGCGCGGCCAACGCGATGTCTTCTGCTATTTCGACAACGACGTGAAGGTGCGCGCACCGTTCGACGCGCGCCGCCTGATGACCCGCCTCGGGCTCGACGCGCACCTCCCGCCCCTGCCCGAATACGAAGGCAAAGCACCCCGCACGGGCAGCCGCCCGCCATCGCCGGCAAGCGACCGGGAAAGCAGACCCGAAAGCAGCCCAAAAACCGGTCCAAAGACGGGCCCAGAAAGCGCCCCGCCAAGCCGCCGCGCGAATTGACTAAACGATCGCTTATGCATCGCCCGAAAAAACGCTGCAAGTCTGTTGCACGCTTCGCGTAAACCCCCGTGAATCGCCGTCCCCCGCCTTGCCGTAATAACGCGTAGATGCTGGCCGGCCGCGGAATGGAACATCGCGCCGATGCCGCACGCGCCACCCGAGCCGCGTGCCTGGCAGCCTTTATAGAAGCGTGACCGAGGTGACTGTGATCCGACTCTCCAATTTCCGTCTCACGACGCGTATTTCCGCGGGCTTCGCCGCAATGATCCTGCTCGTGCTCTGCGCGAGCGGCGCCGCGCTATGGGCGGTGCAACTCGCCAGCTCGGAGCACGCCGCGGGCACCGCCACAAGCACAGCGGCGAGCGCGCTCGTGCCGGTGGTGATCGTGTCGTCGGGGCTGGCGGTCGCGGTGGGCGTGATGCTGGGCTGGGGCATCCGGCGCGCCATCAAGACGCCGGTCGAGGGCGTGGTGGCGACCGTGGGCCGTATTGCGGGCGGCGATCTGGCGACGAAGATCGAATCGGCCGGTCGCGACGAAATCGCGTGGCTCAACTACGAACTCAACATGATGCGCAAGAAGCTCCAGTCGACCATCGCCGAAGTGCGACAGTCCGCGGAAACGGTGGCGCAGGCCTCGTGCGAGATCGCCGCCGGCAACAACGACTTGAGCACGCGCACCGAGCAGCAGGCACTGAGCCTGCAGCGCACCGCGCATTCCATCGCCGCGCTCACGGACGCCGTGAAGAACAACGCCGAACACGCCGCGCAGGCCAACGATCTGGTCGCCTCCGCGAGCGAAGTGGCCACCGAAGGCGGGCGCACGATGAGCGAAGTCGTCGCGACGATGGGCGAGATCAACACGAGCGCGACGAAGATCGGCGACATCATCAGCGTGATCGACAGCATCGCGTTCCAGACCAACATCCTCGCGCTCAACGCCGCGGTGGAAGCCGCCCGCGCCGGCGAGCAGGGCCGCGGCTTCGCCGTGGTCGCAACCGAGGTGCGCGCGCTCGCGCAGCGCAGTGCCACGGCGGCCAAGGAGATCAACGAGCTCATCAGCCGCTCCGTGGAGCGCATCGAAACGGGTGTGCGGCTCGTGGACGTGGCCGGCCGCACCATGGAAGAGATCGTGAAGAGCGTGAAGCAGGCCGAGCAGATCATGGGCGAGATCAGCACGGCCACGACCGCGCAGCGCACCGGCATCGAGCAGATTCACACCGAGATCGCGCAGATCGATAACGCCACGCAGCAGAACGCGGCGCTCGTCGAGCAGGCGTCGGCGGCGGCCGGGTCGCTGCAGGAACAGTCGCAAACGCTGGCCGAAGCCGTGAAGATCTTTCAGGTGAAGAAAGCCGGATAACGCAGGCGGCCGCCCGTCTAGTCCTACCGGTTCAGGCCTACGTCTCGCTCCAGAGTCGCAGCAGGTTGTGATAACAGCCGACGAGGCTGCGGCGCGCCGCGTCGTCGGCGCCTGTTGCATTGAGGCGCTGGATCGCCGTGTCCATGTCGAACAGCAGCGCGCGCTGCGTGTCGCTGCGCACGAGGCTTTGCACCCAGAAGAAACTCGCGAGCCGCGTGCCGCGCGTGACCGGCGTCACCTGATGCAGGCTCGTTGCGGGATACACCACCATGTGCCCGGCCGGCAGCTTGACCTGGTGCACGCCGTAGGTGTCTTCGATCACGAGTTCGCCGCCGTCGTATTCGTCGGGATCGCAGAGGAAGAGCGTCGCCGAAACGTCGGTGCGCAGCTTCACGCCGTTCGGCAGTACGCGCACCGCGCCGTCGACGTGACTGCCGAACGTCATCCCGCTCTCGTAGCGATTGAAAAGCGGCGGATACACCTGATTCGGCAGCGCCGCGCTGATGAAGAGCGGATTGCACTCGATGGCGCCCACGATCACGTCGCCCAGTTCGCGCGCCACCGGCGAATGCTCGGCGATCTGCTGGTTGCGCTTCACGGGCGCGCCCTGATAACCGGCTGTCGCGCGGCCATCCACCCACGCGTCGCCTGCGCCTTCCAGACGCTCGCGCACGTAGCGCACCTGGTCGGCGGTCAAAACATCGGGAATGGGCAGCAGCATGGGTGGACCTTCGATACAGATTGAATGACGCCCGCCGCGTTCAGAGGCGAGCTTGAAAGCGCGTTCAAAACCGGCTTCAGGACCGGCTTCAGAACCGGTAATTCGCCGTCGCCAGCAGCGTGCGCCCAATGCCCGGCACCGACCGGCCCCCGTCCGACTGAATCAGCGCGTCGTAGTAGCGCTTGTTCGTCAGATTCAGCACGTTCAACTGCACGTCGTAGCGCTTCGTGTGATAACCCGCCATCGCGTCCCAGCGCGTATAGCCGCCCACCTCGACGAGATTCGTGTTGGCCGCATAGCGCGCGGACATGTAGGTCGGACCGCCGCCGATCTGCCAGTGCGGCGTGATCGCATAGGTGCTCCACAGCGTCAGCGTGTTGCGCGGCGTATTGGCCGGCACGTGGCCCTGGGTGCCGTCGCGTGCGGAGACGATGCGCGCGTCCATGTACGTGTAACCCGCGAAGATCTGCCAG
Organism: Paraburkholderia sp. A1RI_3L; assembly: GCF_048957895.1. Lineage (NCBI taxonomy): Bacteria > Pseudomonadati > Pseudomonadota > Betaproteobacteria > Burkholderiales > Burkholderiaceae > Paraburkholderia > Paraburkholderia sp. A1RI_3L. Next base: position 88,114 of record NZ_JARCHA010000013.1, on the reverse strand, counting down.
CGCTCCGTGAGGCGGCCCGTCGCGCTCGCCTGGAAACCGTTCACGCGCACGTCGCCGTCGAGCGTGTATTCCGTCGACGACACCTGGGTTCGCGCGTTGCGCTTTTCCTGCTGGAACAGCGCCGAGGTTACCGAGAGGTTGCCGTTCAGCAGATCCCACTTGCTGCCCACTTCGAACGAACGCGTCGTTTCGGGCGGCAGGTTCTGCGTGAGATTCGTGACCGTGAGCGCTTCCAGCGACGGATCGAACGACGTGCCGTACGACGCGTAATACGACTGCCAGTCGCTCGGCTGCCAGATCACGCCGCCGCGCACGCTCGTGTAGTTGTTGGTCTGCGCGGCATAGGCCGGCGCGTTGATGGTGTTCGAGATATGCGCCTGGTAGCGGTCCCAGCGCAGCCCGCCCACCACCTTCCAGTGCTGGCCGAGCGAGACCGTGTCGTTGACGTAGGTCCCAATCGAATTCGCCGACGACGACGCGTAGTTTCCCTTCGTCGTGGTCACGCCGGCCGGATCGGACAGATAGACCGGATCGATCAGCGACACCACCGGCAGGTTGCCGCGCGTGTAGGCCTGGTTCGAGTACGTCTCGTGGCCCAGTTCGACGCCCGCGATCAGGTCGTGCGCAACGGGACCGGTCGTGAATTTGTACTGCGCCATCGTGTCGTTGTAGATGGCGTGGTTCTGGATCACGCGGTCGTGGCTTTGCAGCTTCACGTACAACTGGCTCAGCGGAATCTGCGTGTAGTTGCCGTTCGAGAGCGCGGTGCTCGTGGCGAGCGGCCCCGTGAGCACCGCCTGCGGCGCGGTTTCGCGCGCGTCCGTCATGGAGTGCGAAATCTGCGTGCGGTTGGTGATCGTGAAGTGGTCGTTGAAGCGGTGCTTGATGCTCGCGTTGAACGTCTGCACGTCCTGGATCGTGCGGTCCGACGTGATGCCGTAATACGTGTTCCGCGAAACCGGCGCGGGATGGCCGTTGAGCGGCGGCACGCCGTAGTCGGGCTGATCGTAGTTGTGCTGGATGAGCGCGGACAGCGTGATCTCGGTGGGCGTGCCGATACCGAAGCGCGCTTCGGGCGCAAAACCGTAGTCCTTGTTGTGCATCTCGTCGCGGCTCGAGCCGAGCGACTGGCCGAACGCATTGAGCCGGATCGCCGACGTATCCGTGAGCGGCCGGTTCACGTCGACTGCGGTGCGGTAGCGGTCGTCGGTGCCGATCATCGTGGAAATTTCCGCCGAAGGTGTGAGATTCGCCTTCTTCGTGACCTGGTTGATGACGCCGCCCGTGGAGCCGCGGCCGAACAGCATCGACGAAGGCCCGTACAGCACTTCCACGGCTTCCAGGTCGAACGTGTCGCGATAGTACTGGTTGCGGTCGCGAAAGCCGTCCAGATAGATGTCGTTTTGCGCCGTGAAGCCGCGCAGGTTCACGTTGTTGCCGATCTGCCCGCCCTCCGCGCCGCCGATCGTCACGCCCGGCGCGTTGCGCAGCGCGTCCTGAAACGACGTGGCGGCCTGTGAGTTGAGCAGCGCCTTGTTGATGACGGTAACGGTCTGAGGAATGTCCCGCAGCGACGTGGGCGTCTTCGCGCCCACGGTCGCGCGGTCGGCCTGGAAGTCCTGCTGGTCGGTGGCACTGGACACCACGACAGCAGGCAAAGTGCCTTCGCTGGCAAGCTGGGTGCTGCCCTTCGCGTGGGCGCTGGCCGTATTGGTGGTGCTGGTGGCGCTAGCGGTGCTGGTAGTGCTGCGCGTCCCGCTGGCGCCGGCAGGCGCCGCAGCAGCGGATGCGGATGAGGTTTGAGCGGACGCGTGCGTGGCGGCCGATGTGACGCACAGCAGTGCCATCGCTGTGGCCAGCGGCTTCTTGTCGAACATGGAATCCCCGTCGAAGATGAACACGCGCCAACCGGTCGAACGAAACCGGGGGCGGCGCGATGCTGGCTGGCGGGGCGACCTTTACGCGCGGAGCGAAGGTGCGAGGCTGGCTACGATTAGTTTTGCGTTGCGATCATCGGACGATGCGCGGCATGTCGCCACGCATCCAGATGCGAATCGTTATCATTACACGCGTTTCAAAATCTTTCAAGCCTTCGGCTGGTGCTCGACGAAAACGAGGCCACGGCGGAACGGCGGCAATGCGCCTTCACGGCGTCGAGCCTTCGAGCCTTCACGGATTCAAGCCTTCAAGCCGATCTTCGGCAAACCGCGCCGGCAACCCGCACGCAGCCCCCTACCGTGCCGCGTCGCGCGTAGTCTGCTGCACGGGCGGCAGCGCGGAAAGCGAGGACGAGCAGGCCTGCAGCGCCGCCATCGCTTTTCGCGCGACGGCCAGCGTTTCCTGGCACACGAGCGGGCGCACCGAGTGCGGACAGCCGCCGTCCGCATCGATTCGAGCCAGCGCGTCGCGCACTTTGCCGAGTGCCGCCTCGGGCGAACCGGCGTCCTTGACGAGGTGGGCAATGTCGAATGCGCTGCCCGAAGGCAGTTCGACGTAAGCGGGGCATGCCGATTTGGCGAAGGCGTCCGTCACCGGCATGGCAACGAGGAAAACGGCCGCGCACCAGACTGGAACGCGCGACCCGTCGGGAATGTCTTGCATGATTCGCCGCTCCCGTCCGTGATGCCCGGCCCGACGGGCCGGCGCACGCGCCGCAGAGGCCGACGGCGCAAACCCTGGCGGCCGGCGGCAAGGCCTGACCGCAGCCCACTGCGCTCCGGCGAAGGGTCCACGCCGAAGCGAGCCATGCTCAATGCATTCTAAGAGACCGTGCCGACAATTCAACGTCGCGACGGACGCTTTGTGCGGTGACGCACTCTGCAAAGCGCTTTGCAGTGCGTTTGCAGACGGTCTGCAAACGCTTTGAAGACATCTCGCGCCGTGCTCGCCACATGGGCGCAAGAGCCGCATTTGTCGTACCCGACAGGGCACGCAGAGCGCTGGAGACCCGCCGCAGATCACGGCCGCTTCACAACCCCATCAAGCCTGCGCCTCCGCCAGCACCTGCCGCACCACCTGCTCGAACGCTTCCACCGGCTGGCCGCCTGTCACGAGATAGCGGCCGTTGAAAATGATGGACGGCACCGACTGAATGCCCATCGACTGGTACTGCGCTTCTTCCGCGCGCACCTCGTCGGCGTAGGCGCCGCTTTGCAGCACCTGGCGCGCCGCGTCGGCGTCGAGCCCTACCGATCGCGCCGCCTCCACCAGCACTTCGTGATCGCTCGGGTCTTTGCCTTCGCCGTGATAGGCGCGCAGCAGCGCGAGCTTGAGCGGCAACTGCTTACCTTCGATGCCGGCCCAGTGCAACAGCCGGTGCCCGTCGAAGGTGTTGTAGACGCGCGTGCGCGGACCGAAGGTGAAGCCCACGCTCTCGCCGCGCTCGCCGATCATCGTCTGGGTCTCGGCGATCTGCTCGGGCGTACGGCCATATTTCTTGCCGAGATAGTCCACAATGGCCTCGCCGCCCGGGCCCATCTGCGGATTCAGTTCGAAGGGATGCATCACGACCTGCGCGTCCACCTCGTTGCCCAGGCGTGCGAGCGCAAGTTGAAGCGAAGAAAGGCCGACGGCGCACCACGGGCACGCGATATCGGAGACGAAATCGATTCTGAGCGGTTGGGTCATTGCGTTCCTGAAAGCGATAGCGGTTGCGGCCGCGCCCTGTGCGCAGCGTGAGGCGCACAGGTTAACCGGAATCGCCGCAGGCCGCAGAACGCGGCCGTGCACCTATGCGCTCACGCCATCGCCTCGTCCCGCACGTTGAACTGCGCGACGGCCTCATAGAGCCGCGCGCTCTGCGCTTCCAGCGAGAGCGCCGCCGCCGATGCTTCCTCCACGAGCGCCGCGTTGCGCTGCATCGTCTGCTCCATCTGCGTCACGGTGGCGTTCACCTGTTCGATGCCGGCGGACTGTTCGTCGGAGGCGAGGCTGATCTCGTTCATGATCGTGTTCACGCGCGCCACCGCATCGACGAGCGCGCTCATCGTCGAGCCCGCCTGTGTGACGAGCTTGCTGCCGTCCTCCACCCGCTGCGTCGAGTCGCCGATCAGTTCCTTGATCTCCTTGGCCGCCGATGCACAGCGCTGCGCGAGCCCGCGCACTTCGGCTGCGACCACGGCGAAGCCCCGGCCCTGCTCGCCCGCGCGCGCCGCCTCCACCGCGGCGTTGAGCGCGAGGATGTTGGTCTGGAACGCGATGCTTTCGATCACGCTCACGATGCCCGCGATCTTCGACGCGCTCTCCGAAATCGAGCCCATCGTCAATACGGCGCGCTGCATGGCATCGCCGCCGCGCGAGGCGAGATCTGCGGCGCCCGCGGCATGGCTGCGCGCGTCGCGCGCGTTGTCGGCGTTCTGGCGCACCGCCGCCGTCAGTTGCTCGACGCTCGCGGCCGCTTGCTGGAGCGAAACCGCCTGCTGTTCCGTGCGAGCGGAAAGGTCGACGTTGCCGCTCGCAATCGCGCGCACGTCGCCCACGATGGTGTGTGCGCTCGTGCGCACCTGCAGCACCGTCTTCGCGAGCCCCGTCTGCATCTGCTTCAGGGCGTCGAGCAGGTACGCCATCTCGTTTCGGCGCGTCGCCACCACTTGAGCGGTGAGGTCACCCTGCGCGATCTTCTGGAAGTGATCCACCGCGAGATGAATGGGCCCCACCACCGCCTTTGCGAGCGCGCGCTGCGCCACCACGCCGATCACGAGCGCGAAGAGCGCCACGGCCGCCATGCCGCCCACGAGCTTGCGCAGGCGCGCATCCGCCGCTTCGTAGCGGGCTTTTTCACGCGCCACCTGGAAGTCTTCGAGCGCGCCGATGGCCTGCTGGTAGGACGCGAAAAGCGCGGGCGGCATCTCGCGCTGGGTCTGGAGAAAATTGAACGTGTCGTCCTGATCGAGCTGCGCGAGCGCCTTCGTGACCACCTGATCGAGCAGCGCCTGGCGGTGTTGCTGCAGCGTGGCGACGAGCGCCTGTTCCGCCGCGTCGGCCGCATGCAGGCGTGTGTAGGCGTCGAGTTCCGCATTGCTTTGCGCGAGCAGTTCATGCAGCCGTGCAATCGCCTCTTTCGCCGGTTGCCCCGCGCTCAGCATCTGCCCCACGTCGCCCAGCGCGCCGCGCAGCACGAGCATGCGTTCGGAACTGGTTTTCAGATGCAGCAGCGCGGCCGTATCGTCGCGATACATGGCTTCGAGCGAGGCGTTGCCCGCATAGAGCCCGGCGATGCAGGCGCCCACGACGAGCATGAGCAGGACGGTATAGCCGCCGATGGTCGCGGCCAGCCCGCCGCGGATGGTGAGTTGTTTTCGCATGACGTGCCCTGAAGCGCCAGCCGGCGCATGTCGGCTGGGCGCGGGATACCCCGGTTCGGATGAACGAGCTGCGTGTGGCGCCCGGCAATCGAACGAAGAATCGAACACGTGTCGAACGCGTGCCGAACGATTGATCGCGGGGCCCAATCGGGATGACGTCAGAACACGTCACGAAATTTTGCGCGCATCCGACATGGATATGACGAATTGCGCCAGCGGCGCACGGGCCGGGCTCAGTCAGATGCGTTGGCGAGATGCGTTGGCGCCCTGCCCAACCTTCATTGACCGGCGGCCAGCGCCCTGGCATAGAGCGACGAATCGGCGAAACCTTCCGCAGCCAGCACGCGGCCCACGAGAATCAGCGCCGTGCGTTCGATGTCGGTCTGCCCGACTTTCCCCGCGATGTCGGCGAGCGTGCCCGTCACGCGTTCCTCGTCCGGCCAGCTCGCGCGGTAGATCACCGCGACGGGGCAGTCCGCGCCGTAGTGGGGCAGCAGTTCGTCGACGATGCGCGCCATGTGACGCACGCCCAGATGAATCGCCAGGGTGGACCGATGACGCGCGAGGTCGCCTAGTTGCTCGCCCTCGGGCATCGCGGTCTTCGTTGCATAGCGCGTGAGAATCAGCGTCTGCGAGATGCCGGGTAACGTGAGTTCGCAGCCGAGCGCCGCCGCGCACGCCGCCGTCGCCGTCACGCCCGGCACGATTTCGTAGGGAATGCCAAGCGCGCGAATGCGGCGAATCTGCTCGCCGATCGCGCCATAGAGCGACGGGTCGCCCGAATGCACGCGCGCCACGTGCTGCCCGTTTCGATGCGCCTCGGCGAGCAGCGCGACGATCGTATCGAGATCGAGATCCGCCGTATTGACCACGCGTTCAGCCGTGTTGCCCGCGAGCACGGCGGGCGGCACGAGCGACCCCGCATACAGGATCACGGGACAACTGCGCACGAGCCGCTGCCCCTTGACCGTGATGAGTTCGGGGTCGCCTGGCCCCGCACCGATGAAGTACACCGTCATTCGTTCGCTCCGTGATGATTCGTCGGATTACCGCCGGTGCGCGGCGCGCCATGCACGGATGGCGTCGAGCAGCGCAGCTGCGTCGTCGAACGCGCGATCCGCTTCGGGCAGCGTGGGCCGCTGCAGCAGGATCACCGGCAAGCCGCGTTCGCGCGCCACGTCGAGCTTCGCTTCGGTCGCGACGCCACCGCTGTTCTTGCTGACCACGACGTCGGTGCCGCACTCGTCGAACAACGCGCGCTCGCCTTCCAACGTGAACGGACCGCGCGCGCCGATCACGCGGCAACGCGCGTTGCCGGCGTGCGCGTCGAGGCAGCGCACGGTCCAGTATTGATGCGCGGGAATTTCGTCGAGACGCGCGAGCGGCTCGCGCCCCGAGGTGAAGAGCGGCCGCGCGAACGGCGCGAGCGCCGCCATCAGTTCGGACCAGTTGCGCACGAAACGCCAGTCGTCGTGCGGCCCCGGCTGCCATGCGGAACGCCGCAGCGCCCAGCACGGCACGCGAGCCGTGCGGCACGCCGCGACCGCGTGCCCGCTGATGTTCGCCGCATACGGATGCGTCGCATCGACCACGAGGTCCATGCGCTGCTCGCGCAGATACCGCGCGAGCCCGTCGCTGCCGCCGAAGCCGCCCACGCGCACCTGGCATGCCAGATCGCCGGGCACCTTGCCGAGTCCCACGAGGCTATAGACGTCGTCGCGCGCCAGACCTCGCGCGATCCTGAGCGCGTCGCCCGTTCCGCCGAGCAGTAACAGGCGCTTCATCGTGCTTCGCCGACGAAGCAGCCCTCGCGGTTGATGGCGAACATTTCCACGGCAACTTCGGGCGGCACGATGCCGCGCGCCACCTCGAGCGCCTCGCGACACACGATATCCCCCAGCGCGATGCCCTCTGCCTGCGCAAGCGCGAGCGCCTGCTGGCTCGTGTTGGACGCGCGCATCGCGGCCTGCAGTTCGTCGCTCGCGCCGTGTTCGGCGGCCCATTGCGCGAGCAGCGGCAAATCGATGCTCGACTGCCGGCTGTGTAGATCGAGGTGCCCGGCGGCGAGCTTGCTCAACTTGCCGAATCCACCGCACAGGCTGAGCCGGGCGACGGGCGCGCGACGCAGATGCTTGAGCACGGCGCCCGCGAAGTCGCCCATTTCGATCAGCGCCATGTCGGGCAGGCCGTAGTGGCGACGCATGGCGTCTTCGCTCGCGTTGCCCGTGCAGGCGGCGATGTGCGTGATGCCGTTGGCGCGCGCCACGTCGATACCCTGATGGATCGACGCGATGTAGGCCGAGCACGAGAACGGCCGCACGATGCCCGTGGTGCCGAGAATCGAGAGCCCGCCCACGATGCCGAGCCGCGGGTTCATGGTCTTGAGCGCGAGAGCCTCGCCGCCTTCCACGCCGATCGCCACCTCGAAGCCGCCCGTGTACGCATACTGCGCCGCGAGTTGCGCGAGGTGGTCGCGCATCATCTGGCGCGGCACGGGATTGATCGCAGGTTCGCCGACGGGCACGACGAGCCCGGCGCGCGTCACGGTGCCCACGCCGGGCGCCGCGTGAAAGCGCACGCCGGGTTCCGTGCTCAATCGCACGCGCGCGAAGACCACTGCGCCGTGCGTGACGTCGGGGTCGTCGCCGGCATCTTTCACGGTGCCGGCTTCGGCACCCTCGGCGCCATCATGACCGTTCACGAAGCGGCAGTACTTGAGCTTCATCGCAACGTGCTGCCCCTTCGGCAAGACGATTTCAGCCACATCACCTGTCTCGCCGCCCAGCAGCAGACGCGCCGCCGCGAGCGACGTTGCCGTCGCACAGCTTCCCGTGGTGTAGCCGCTGCGCAGTGGCCGCGGCGTTTCAGACGTTTCGTCGCGCATCATCGTTGCTCGCCGTTGCGAGCGGTCGCGCCGCCATCGTCGGGCGAAGGCTTCGTGACTTCGTAGAGCGTGACCGGCAGCGCCGGCCGCCATGTGTCGAAGCCACCCAGCGGCAGCGCCTCGTTGAGTGCGATGCGCGTGAGTGTGCCGCCGCAACGGTCGCGCCACGCCACGAGCGCAGCATCGCCCTGCAACGTCACCGCGTTGGCCACGAGCCGGCCGCCTTCCCGCAGGTTCGACCAGCACGCCTCCAGCACGCCGGGCACGGTCACGCCGCCGCCGATGAACACGGCATCGGGTGCCGGCAAGCCAGCCAGCGCATCGGGCGCACGGCCCGCCACCAGCACGAGCCCGGGCACGCCGAGCGCGTCGCGATTGTGCTCGATGAAACGCTGACGGTCCGCATCGGCTTCGATAGCAAGGGCACGACATGCGGGATGCGCGCGCATCCATTCGATACCGATCGAGCCGCTGCCCGCGCCCACGTCCCAGAGCAGTTCGCCGGGACGCGGCGCGAGACGCGCGAGTGTGATGGCGCGCACGTCGCGCCTGGTGAGTTGGCCGTCGTTGAGAAAAGCGTCGTCGGGAAGACCGCAGGTGAGCGGCAACGAACGCGCGTGCGTGGCCTCGCATGCGAGGGCTACGACGTTGAGCGCGGCCACGTCCTTTGCTTCGTCGGTCTGCCAGGCGGTTGCGCGCGTGTCGATGCGCCGTTCGCGATCTCCGCCCAGATGCTCGAACACGTGCATGCGCGTGGCACCGAACCCGCGCTCGCACAGCAGCGCCGCGATGGCGGCCGGCGAGCCGCCGTCGCGGCTCAGCACGAAGATGCGCGCGCCGTCGTGAAGATTTGCATTCAGTGCCGCAAGCGGGCGGCCCACCAGCGACACCACCGCCACTTCCTGCAACGCCCACCCGAGCCGCGCCGCCGCGAGCGAAAGCGACGACGGCGCCGGCAGCACGCGCCATTCGTCGGCGGGCAATGCCCGCGCGAGCGTAGCGCCTACGCCGTACAGCATGGGATCGCCGCTCGCGAGCACGCACACCGGCTTGCCGCGACGCGCGAGCACCGGCGCAATGTCAAACGGCGAGGGCCAGGGCTCGCGTTGCGCCCCAATGCGCGCGGGCAGCATGGCGAGGTGCCGCTCGCCACCCACCACCACATCTGCTTCGAGCAACGCGCGCCGCGCGGCCCGGCCGAGCCCGGCAAACCCGTCTTCCCCTACCCCCACCACCGTCAGCCAGGCCGGCATCGCATCGTTTCCTTTGAGCTTGATCAGTGCCGCCTCGCCTTCGCTTGTTCGGGCTTCCATGCGGCCTCGCCACGGGGTCGTGCCCGTCGCAAAAAAGAGGATAATACCGCCTCGCCGGTGCCCTACGGGGCTGAAAAGGGAACACAGCAAAGCTGTGGCTGCCCCCGCAACTGTGAGCAGAAAGTCCGCGCCGCCACGCGCCACTGGACGATCGGGCAAGCCAGCCGATCCACCGGGAAGGCCAGCACGGACGCCGGGTCGCACATGGTGTTCAGCGCGTTTTTTCGTGCGTCGTCCATGAGGCAACCCGGCAAGCTGCGAGCCAGGAGACCTGCCGGCAAGAACGTTCGTGCAAGCCAACACCGGGCGGGGTGCACCGGTGCAGCGTGCTCTCCTCGCCACGCAGGGAGCGCACCTGGCCGCAGCGCGACGCCTGATTCTTCGTTGAGCCTTCTCACCGATTTCACTGAACGAGCGCTGCGCATTGAGCCACGATTTCTCTCTTTCGCTTCGGCCTTCCGCCTGTCCCGCGCTTACGCGCATCGTGAACGCACGCGACGGCGGGTTGTGCCGCATCAAGCTGCCCGGCGGCGAACTGCTCGCCGCGCAGGCCGTCGCGATTGCCGAGGCGGCCAGCGAACACGCGTCCGGCGTGATCGAACTGACGAACCGGTCCAACGTGCAACTACGCGGCGTGCGGGCGGGTCACGAGGCCGCGTTGATCGCGCGACTGCTCGCGGCGGGGCTCGGGCCGCGGCAACTGCCGGGCGCGTCGCCCTTTGCGTCTGACGCGTCATGCAACGCACCGTCGTTGACCCCGCGCCTCGCTGCCGCCGACGACGTGCGCAACGTGATGGTGAGTCCCACCGCGGGCCGCGATGCCGGCGCGCTCATCGACACGCGTCCGCTCGCCGCGCAACTGCTCGCGCTGCTGGAAGGCGAGCCGCGTTTCGCGGCGCTCTCGCCGAAGTTCGCGTTGCTGCTCGACGGTGGCGAGCAGCTCGCGGCGCTCGATCATCCGCACGACATCTGGCTCTCGGCCATCGCGCCCGAGCAACATGCCGACGAAACGTGGTTCGCGTTCGGCCTCGCGGGCAAGCCTTCGTGCACGCAGCGCTGCGCACTGGCCGCCGTGCAGACGGCCAACGTGCCCGCGCTGGTTCGCGCGCTGCTCACGCTCTTTCTCGACCTCGCCGGCCCCGACGACACGCGCATGCGCCACCTCGTCGCCACCCACGGCGAGGCCGCGCTGCTCGAACACCTGGCATGCCGTATCGATTTTCCGTTGCGCCGTGACGCCGCCGTCGACGCGTGGCGCCGCCAGCCGGCCGATGCATCGCTGCGATTCGGCGCGCATCGGCAACGCGATGGCGAACGCTGGTACGTGGGGGCCCAGCCGCCGCTCGGTCGGCTCGATGCGCCCGCGCTGCACGAACTCGCGCGGCTGACCGAACAGGTCGCCGCAAAGCACGGCCGCGCGACGCTGCGCGCCACACCGTGGCAAGGCCTGCTGCTGCCCGACCTCGAAGCGGCCGCGCTAGCGCAGGTCGAACGTGGGCTGGATGCACTCGGACTGATTCAGGACGCGCGGCATCCGCTCGCAAGGCTCGTCGCGTGCGCCGGCTCACCGGGCTGTGTGAAGGCGCATGCCGACACGAAAGCCGATGCCCTCGTGCTCGCGCCGCACCTACCTGCGGACATGAACGTGGAAGTCCACCTCAGCGGCTGCGTGCGCTCGTGCGCCGCCGCGCACTGCGCGCCCTATACGCTGCTGGCGGTGGAACCGGGACGCTACGACGTCTATCGGCGCATCGAGCAGGCGGCCGCGCAAGCGCCTTCCGATGAAAACGAAGCTCTTGACCTGGCCTTGCGCCCCGAAAACCCGCGCTTCGAACACCCGCGCTTCGGCGAACGCCTCGCTGCCCACCTCACCCTCGACGAGGCTGCCCGCGTGCTTCACGCGGCACGCCCGGACGCCGGAGTTTCTTCCCATGCTTGATTACGTCCGCGACGGCCAGGCCATCTACCGCGAGTCTTTCGCGACGATACGCGCCGAGGCCGATCTCTCCCGCATCCCGCCCGACCTCGAAAAGCTCGCGGTGCGCGTGATCCACGCGTGCGGCATGGTCGATGTCGTCGATGCGCTCAAGTTTTCGCCGGGCGCCGGCACGGCGGGGCGCGAGGCACTCAAGCGCGGCGCCCCGATTCTCTGCGACGCCCGCATGGTGGCCGAAGGCGTCACGCGCGCGCGGTTGCCCGCGGCGAACCCGGTGCTCTGCACGCTCGGCGACCCGGCCGTGCCGCAGTTGGCACGCGAGCTTGGCAACACGCGCTCGGCGGCGGCGCTCGAACTCTGGCGGCCTCATCTGGAAGGCAGCGTGGTCGCCATCGGCAATGCGCCCACGGCGCTCTTCCATCTGCTCGACATGCTCGACGCGGGCGCGCCGCGGCCCGCGCTGATTCTCGGCTTTCCGGTGGGGTTCGTGGGCGCCGCCGAATCGAAAGCAATGCTCGCCGCCGACAGCCGCGGCGTGCCCTACGTGATCGTGGCAGGCCGGCGCGGCGGCAGTGCGATGGCCGCGGCCGCCGTGAACGCGCTCGCCTCGGAGGCTGAATGACGACGCAGAGGACAACGCAGCAGACAACGCAGCGCGGACGACTCTACGGCATCGGCGTCGGCCCAGGCGACCCCGAACTGCTCACGCTCAAGGCGCTGCGTTTGCTCAAGGCCGCACCCGTGGTCGCGTATTTCGTCGCGAAGGGCAAGAAGGGCAACGCGTTCAGCATCGTCGAAGCGCACCTCGCCCACGAGCAGATCCAGTTGCCCCTCATCTACCCCGTAACGACCGAAACGCTTGCGCCACCGCTGTCGTACGAAGCCATCATCGCGGACTTCTACGACACGGCCGCCGCCGTGGTGAGCGCGCATCTGGATGCGGGCCGCGACGTGGCCGTGATCTGCGAAGGCGACCCGTTCTTCTACGGCTCGTACATGTACCTGCACGACCGCCTCGCGCCCCACTTCGACGTAGACGTGGTGCCCGGCGTCTGTTCGATGCTGGGCGGCGCGGCGGTGCTGGGCGCGCCGCTCGTCTATCGCAACCAGAGCCTTTCGGTGCTCTCCGGCGTGCTGCCCGAAGACGAACTACGCCGCAGGCTCAAGGACGCCGATGCGGCCGTCGTCATGAAACTGGGCCGGAACTTCGAAAAGGTGCGGCGCGTGCTGGATGAACTGGGTCTCGCGAGCCGTGCGCTCTACGTGGAGCGCGCCACGATGGCGAACCAGCGCATCGTGCCGCTCGCCGACGTGGACCCCATGGCGTCGCCGTATTTTTCGCTGCTCGTCGTGCCGGGGGAAAAATGGCAAGGGTAAGCGCACCGCCCGCGATCGTCGTGCTGGGGCCGGGGGCGCTCGACACCGCGCGACGCATTCAGGCGAGCTACGCGGGCGCGCAACTGCACGGGCTGCACGCGCGCGTGGATGCGGACGTGGCGTTCACCGAACTCGGCGTCCATCTGCGCACGCTCTATGCGCAGGGCACGCCCATCGTGGCGCTGTGCGCGGCGGGCATCGTGATTCGCAGCCTCGCGCCCGCGCTGGCGAACAAGGGCACCGAGCCGCCCGTGCTTGCCGTGGCCGAAGACGGCAGCGCCGTCGTGCCGCTGCTGGGCGGACTTGCGGGCGTCAACGTGATAGCGCGCGAGATCGCCGCGACGCTCGGCGTAGCGCCCGCCATCACGACGAGCGGCGAACTGCGCTTCGGCACCTGCCTGCTCAATCCACCCGAAGGCTACGCGCTCGCGAGCCTCGAACAAGGCAAGCGTTTCGTCTCCGATCTGCTGGCGGGCGAGCATGCGCGCATCGAAGGCGAAGCACCGTGGCTCGACGGCGTGCCGTTGCCGGTGGACGCATCCGCGCGGCTCACGATCCGCGTGACGGCCGAGGCATCGGACGAACGGCGCGATGAACTCGTGGTGCATCCGAAGAGTGTGGTGGCGGCCGTAGGGGATTTGAACGCGCCGGATGGCGCGCATACGGCCTGCAACGATGGCGCAGCGAAGAACGGCGCGCACGACCTGACGGCGAAGAACAGCACGAGCGGCGAAGAGAACAATCTGGACGGGACCGACCACTCAATCGCAGCACCCGGCCTCAACAGCCGTTCCGGTTCCGATGGCGAACCCGACTCGACCGGCACGCCAATCACCAAGGCCGCCTCCCTCGTGCACCGCGTTCACGAGGCGCTGCGCGCGCAAGGTTTGGCACCGCTTGCGCTCGCCGCATTGCTCGCGCCTGAAGAGCGCATGGACGACAACGCCCTCGAAGAAGCGGCGCGCTCATTGGGCGTGCCGCTGCGGTTTAGCGCCGCCGGTGACGCAACGGAGCAAGGCAACGCGCCCCACGAGCGCGCCGGACACCTGCTCCGCACAGCGTTGCGCGTGCCTCACGAAATCCATACGCACCACAACGGCATTGCCCTCGCCGTCGCGTCGCGGCCCGTTGCGGCGGCTCTGCCGGGCGAGGCGCGCGGACGCGTGACGGTGGTGGGTCTGGGCCCCGGCAGCGCCGAACTGATGGTGCCGGCCGCACGCACGGCGCTCCATGAGGCCACCGACATCCTCGGCTATGCGACCTACGTGAACATGGCCGGCCCGTTCCGCGACGATCAGCGCGTGCATCCCACCGACAACCGCGAAGAGCTTCAGCGCGCGCGCCACGCCTTCGCGCTCGCGAGCGAGGGGCGGCGCGTCGCGATCGTCTCGTCCGGCGACCCCGGTGTGTTCGCGATGGCAGCCGCCGTGCTCGAAGCGCTCGATACCGCCGACCACCCGCGCTGGCGCAAGGTGGCGCTCGCCATCGTGCCGGGCGTTTCGGCGGCGATGGCCACCGCGGCGCAGGCAGGCGCGCCGCTGGGCCACGACTTCTGCATGCTCTCGCTCTCGGACAACCTCAAGCCCTGGCGCATCATCGAGCAACGGCTGCGCCACGCCGCCGAGGCCGATCTGGTGATGGCGTTCTACAACCCGATCTCCCGCGCGCGGCCCTGGCAGCTCGACCGCGCGCTCGACATCGTGCGCGGCTACCGCGCGCCGCAGACGCGCGTGGTGCTGGGCCGCGACATCGGCCGGCCCGGCGCCACGCTCGTCACGACGACGCTGGGCGCCTTGCGCGCCGATCAGGTGGACATGCGCACGATGGTGATCGTCGGATCGTCGACCACGCGCGGCGTGGCGGGCGGCCCCCACGGCGAGTGGATTTATACGCCGCGGTGGTATGAGGCGTAAGGGCGGGTTGGCGCGCCGGCTTTTTTCAGTCGTGACCGGTCTGCCGCGCCCTGCTCGCCGCTCACCTCATCCGGTCAGCGCTTCCGCCCGCACCCACTCCGCGTCCCACGCCTGCGCGAGCCGGCCGCACACCTGAAGCGCCGGCACCTCGCGCTCGAAGTCCACGAACACGATGCGATCGGCCCAGGCCGGCTTCGCGGGGCGTTCGCTGCTGCGGCCGTCGGTGAGAATCCAGAGCGCGCGGTGCTGTGCCGGTTGTCTGCGCGCGGCACGCTGAAGCACCTGGCCCGCTGTGCGCAGACCGAGCGCGAAAGGCGTTCCGCCTCCGCCGCCCACCGGCGCGAGCCATCGTTCGTTCCACCAGCGCGGCACGCCCGGACCGAAGCGCACGTCAGCGCGCACACCGCCGAAAGAGACCAGCGCCACCTCGACGCGTGCCCGCGCCGCGGAATCGAAGCAGCGCACCAGCAGGCCCTTGGCGAGCGCGAGACGTTCGCCGCCCAGCATCGACGCCGAGCAGTCCAGCACGAAGCAATGCAACTCGCCGCGCTCCGCGGTTTGGCGCACGTAGCGCAGATGGTCCGCGCGCAGCGGCGCGTTGCGCTTGCGCGCGAAGGTGGCGGGCCACGCGATGCGCGTGCTGCCGCCCGTGCCGATGCTCGTGCGAGATCCGCCATCGCGCCGTGCGCTCACGCCCACTTCACCCGGCCATCGGAATCCGCTGCGCGAGTCAGCGGCGGCGCCTTTCCGATGGCTCAGCGTTTTTTTACGGACAGCGGGATCACGCCCTTCACGTTGGCGATGCCCGTGTGCTCGGGCGCAAGGTAACCCCAGTCGCGCTCGCCGCCCGGGCTCGGCGTTCCGGCATCGGGTTGCGCCGCTGCCGCGTGCGGCGGCGATCCATGACGAACGTCGCCGCCTTCTGTGGAACGGCCTTTCTCTTCGTGAGCGGCGCCAGCCGTGTCACCTCGCGGTGCAGACGACGAGCCAGGCGATGCAGCCCGCTCGCCGCGTTGCCCGCCCTCCTCCTCGCGTCGCCGATGCCGCAACACCGCGGGCGCCACGCGGTCCACGTGTACGGTCGTGATGGCCGTGGCGCGCGCCAGCGCGGCCAGCGCGCGGGCTGCACGCAACATGACGAGGTCGGCACGCAAGCCGTCCACGCCGGCTTCGATGCAACGCGCGCTCACGTCGGCGTGAATCGCGTCGTCGAAGGCGAGCGCGGGCAGCGCTTCACGTGCCTCGCGGATGCGTTGCGCCACGGCTTGCTGCTCGTCGGCATAGGCGCGGCAAAACGCATCGGGATCCGCGTCGAATGCGAGCCGCGTCTTCACGATTTGCTGCCGCGCGGCCACATCGAAGCAGTTGTCGAGTTCGACCATGAGCCCGAAGCGGTCCAGCAGCTGCGGGCGCAGTTCGCCCTCTTCCGGGTTCATGGTGCCGATCAGCACGAAGCGCGCCGCGTGGCTGTGCGACACGCCGTCGCGCTCCACCACGTTCACGCCGCTTGCGGCGGCGTCGAGCACGGCGTCCACGAGCGCGTCGTCGAGCAGGTTCACCTCGTCCACGTACAACACGCCGTGATGCGCCTGCGCGAGCAAGCCTGGCGAAAACGTGACGCTGCCGCCGCGCAGCGCTTCGTTCAGGTCGAGCGAGCCCACGAGCCGCTCCTGGGTCGCGCCGAGCGGCAGCGTGACGAAGCGGCCCTCGGGCAGCAGTTCGGCCAGCGAGCGCGCCGCCGTCGATTTCGCCGTGCCGCGCGGCCCGCTCACCAGCACGCCGCCCACGCCGGGGTCCACGGCGGCGAGCAACAGCGCTTCGCGCAACGCGGTCTGGCCGACGAGGGCACTGAACGGATAAGACCGCGGCAACATGCCGGGCACGGATTCAGCGGATGCGTTCACGATGACCTCTCTTCAATGCGCTCGTCGATGGCGAGCAACTGGCTTTCGATCTGCGCGCGCCGTTCGCCGGGTGCCTGCCACAGGCCGCGGTCCATCGCCTCGACCAGCCGCTCGCACACCGAACGCAGCGCGTGCGGATTGTGCTGCTGCATGAAAGCGCGCGTGTCGGCGTCATTGACGTAGGCGTCCGCCACCAGCGCGTATTGATGGTCCGAGACGACGCGCGCGGTTGCGTCGTAGCCGAACAGGTAGTCCACGGTCGCGGCGATTTCCGCGGCCCCCTTGTAGCCGTGGCGCTTCACGCCGTCCAGCCACTTCGGATTGACCACGCGCGAGCGGATCACGCGCGCTATCTCTTCGGCGAGCGGCCGCACGCGCGGTGCGGCAGGGTTGCTGTGGTCGCCGTGATAAACCTGCGGCTGCTGTCCCGCGAAATGGCGCACGGCCGCCGTCATGCCGCCGTGGAACTGGTGGTAGTCGTTCGAATCGAGCACGTCGTGCTCGCGGTTGTCCTGGTTCTGGAGCACGACGTCGATGGTGGCAAGCCGCGTAGCGAACGCGCCGTGCGCGGCTTCGCCCGCGCCCGTCTGCGTGTAGGCGTAGCCGCCCCAGGCGCGATAGGCCTCGGCGAGGTCTTCGTCGGTCTGCCACTGGCGCGTGTCGATCATCTGCTGCAAACCCGCGCCGTAGGTGCCGGGCCGCGCGCTGAACACGCGCCAGCCGGCCCGCTGGCGGGCTTCCTGCGCGTCGAGCCCGCGTGCGATCCACGCGTCGCGCTCGCGCAGCACGCGCGCGCGGATGGGGTTCACGTCCTCGGGCTCGTCGTCGAGATCCGCCACGGCCTGCACGGCGGCGTCGAATAGATGCATCACGTTCGGAAACGCGTCGCGAAAGAAGCCCGACACGCGCAGCGTGACGTCGATACGCGGACGCTCCAGCGCGCCCGCCGGCAGAATCTCGAAGTCCGTCACGCGATGGCTGCCCGCCGCCCACTTCGGCCGCACGCCGATGAGCGCCAGCGCCTGGGCGATGTCGTCGCCGCCCGTACGCATGGTCGCCGTGCCCCAGACCGAGAGACCGATGGCGCGCGGATAGTCGCCGTGCTCCTGAAGATGCCGCTCCACCAACTGGCGCGCCGACTTCACGCCGAGCGCCCACGCGGCCTGAGTGGGAATGGCGCGCGTATCCACCGAATAAAAGTTGCGGCCCGTGGGCAGGACGTCGGGGCGGCCGCGTGACGGCGAGCCGCTGGGGCCCGGCGGCACGAAGCGGCCTTCCAGACCGCGCGTGAGCTGGCGCAATTCTTCGCCACCGCAGGCGTCGAGACGCGGCAGCACGTCGTCGCGCAGACGGTGCAGCACCTGGGTCGCGAGCGGCAAGGCGGTTGCTGCTTGCGCGGCATCGAGCAAACCGGCAAGGCGGGATGGCCCCGCATCCGCGCGAGCCGCTTCTGCCGCTTCTGCCGCTTCTGCCGCTTCTGCCTCTTCTGCCTCTTCTGCCTCTTCTGCCTCTTCTGCCTCTTCTGCCTCTTCTGCCTCTTCTGCCTCTTCTGCCGCTTCTGCCGCTTGTGCCTCTTCTTCCGCTTCAATCCCTTCAGCCGCATCGCCCGCCGTCGCTTCGCAGACGCCTTCGAGCAACACCGCCGCCAGTTGCTCCAGCCGCTCGCGGGTGTCGCCGTTGTGGCGCCACGGCGCATCGCTCACGGCTTCGAGCCACGCGGGCCGCGGGCCGGTCCACGGCGTGGACCATTCCGCCGTCAGCGGATCGAAGCAATCAGCGATGCCGAGATCTTTCGCGAGCGCATCGATCAAGCCCGCGTTCGCGCCTTGGCCGTCGCCGGCAGGAAAGCGTGCGAGCGCGAGCAGCGTGTCGCGTCGCTCGCGCCCTTCGGGCGAATGGCCGAACACGTGCAGGCCGTCGCGGATCTGCGCTTCCTTCAGTTCGCAGAGCCATGCGTCCACGCGCACGAGCAGCGCGTCTTCCTCGTCCGCCCCGCGCGGCTTTGCGACGCTCAGTTCCTCGTGCAGACGATGCTTCACGATGGTCTCGAGAATGCTTGCGCGCAGCAGCTTCGCGCGCCGCGCGTCGACCATCAGTGCCTCGTAGTATTCGTCGACCTGGCGTTCGAGGTCCTGCATCGGCCCGTAGTTTTCGGCGCGCGTGAGCGGCGGCATTAGATGATCGACGATCACCGCATGCGCGCGCCGTTTCGCCTGGCTGCCCTCGCCGGGGTCGTTGACGATGAACGGATAGAGATGCGGCGTGGGCCCCAGCGTGAGGTCGGGCCAGCACTGCTCGCTCAACGCCACGCTCTTGCCGGGCAGCCATTCGAGGCTGCCGTGCTTGCCCACGTGGACGATCGCGTCCACGCCGAACGTGTGGCGCAGCCAGAAGTAGAACGCGAGATACGCGTGCGGCGGCACGAGGTCGGCGTCGTGATAGCTCGCGTAGTCCGCGGCCTCGCGCGAGCGCGAGGGCTGAATGCCCACGAACACGTGGCCGCAGCGCCATCCCGCGATCATGAAACGGCCGCGGCGCACCGTGGGGTCCTGCTCGGGCGCCCCCCATCGTGCGTTCAGCGCGTTGCGCACCTCGGCGGGCAATGCGTTGAAGTGCGCGAGGTAGTCGTCGAGCGCAAGGCTCTGCAAGGCGGGGCGCAGGTCGCGCACGGTGGGGTCGTTGGTCACCCCTTCGGTCAGGCGGTTCATCAACGCGGCGCCGTTTGCGGGCACTTCGGCCACGCGATAGCCTTCGGCAAGCAACGTTTGCAGAATGCCCACCACCGACGCCGGCGTATCGAGCCCCACGCCGTTGCCGATGCGCCCTTCGCTCATCGGATAGTTGGCGAGCACCAATGCGACGCGCTTGTCGCTGTTCGGCAGGCTGCGCAGCCTGCACCAACGCCGGCTCAACTCGGCCACGAACGCCACGCGTTCCGCGTCGGGCTGATAGCGCACCACGTCCACTTCGGTATGCGGGCAGCGCCACGCGAAGCCCTTGAAACTCACGGCGCGCGTGATGATGCGCCCGTCCACCTCGGGCAGCGCGACGTGCATGGCGATGTCGCGCGAATGCAGGCCCTGGTTGTCTTTGAGCCAGTCATCGCGATTGCCCGAACTCAGAATCACCTGAAACACAGGCGCGTCGCCGGTGAGCGCGAGCGATGCAGGGGCAGCGGGTTCATCCAGCGACGACGCCGCGAACGCCGTCGTATTGAGCACGAGCGCGACGCCATGGTCGGCACACAACTGCGCGACGACGTCGCGGCTCATCGCATCTTTCAGCGACGTCACGGCAATGGGCAGCGGATTCATGCCGCGCGCTTCGAGCGCTTCGATCAGCGCATCGAACACGGCCGTGTTGGCGGCCTGCACGTGCGCCCGATAGAAGAGCAGCGCGACCACCGGCGCGCCTTCACGCCAGCGGGCCTGCCAGTCTGCGACCGTCGGCAGGGTTGCCGCCGTGCGGGCCTCATTCGCGGGATTCGCCGGGTAGTACAGCATCGCAGCGGGCAGCGGCACGGGCGGCGCGGGCTCGCGGCCCCAGCCCAGCGCGTGCCAGGCGATGGCGCGCAGGAAGCCTTCGGCATTCGCGAGGCCGCCTTCGCGCAGATAGCGCCACAGTTGCCGGCACAGCGCGGCGTCGGCGGTGCTTCTCGCAATGAGATTCGGGTCTTCCTGCAAGTCGCCCGAAAACATCGCGAGCGTCTGGCCCCTGCGCTGCGCGAGTTCCACCACGCGCTCGATGCCGTAAGGCCAATACGCTTCGCCGCCCAGATGGTCCACCACGACCACGCGCGCGTGCTGCAACACGTCGTCGATATAGAAGTCCACCGACGCGGGCTGGCGCAGGAACGCGACATTCGCGAGCCGCAGGCTCGGAAAGCCCGGCCCCATGCGTTCGATCACGCTCGCGAGCAGCGAGAGCG
The DNA here is from genome assembly GCF_048957895.1 of Paraburkholderia sp. A1RI_3L. Taxonomy (NCBI): domain Bacteria; kingdom Pseudomonadati; phylum Pseudomonadota; class Betaproteobacteria; order Burkholderiales; family Burkholderiaceae; genus Paraburkholderia; species Paraburkholderia sp. A1RI_3L. The sequence continues at coordinate 67,556 of NZ_JARCHA010000013.1, read as the reverse complement.
TGGTGTCGGCCGAACTGAGCACGACGATGTCGGCCGGACGCTGGTCGATGCGGATCACGCCCGCCGTGTCGTCGACGAAACCGCCGGGTACGGTGCGCAGCAGATGCATGGCGGTCTAGCGTCCCGTGGCTTCGGCGGTGGTGGAGGCTAGCGCCGCGTCGAACGCTGCTTGCAGCACGGCCTGATCGAGGTCTTCGCCAATCAGGACGAAGCGGCTCGTGCGCGCCTGGTGGCCCATTTCGTCACGCATTTCATCCTCACGCCAGCGGCGGTCGAAGTAGCTGTCGAAGCGCCGGCCCACGCCTTGAATGACGAGCCGCATCGGCGCGCCGGGCAGCGCGGCGAAGCCCTTCGCGCGGTAGATGGTGTGACGTTCCACGAGCGCGCCCAGCGCCGCAATGGCCGCCTCGCGCGTGGCCGGCGCACCCGTGACGACGACCGAATCGAAGTCGTCGTGATGGTGATGGTCGGGATCGTTCGACGAGCCGTGATGGTCGGGACGTTGATCGATGGTGGCTTCGGACGCCGCTGCGAGCCCGAGCAACGCGGGCAGCGCAAGCTGACCGCCCTGCGCGCGCAGAATCTTCACGTGCGGCGGCAGTTCTTCGCGAATCAGCGCCTCCACGGCGGCCTGCTCCGCTTCGCCGATGAGGTCCGTCTTGTTGAGTACGACGAGGTCCGCGGCGCTCAATTGATCTTCGAACAGTTCGTGCAGCGGCGACTCGTGATCGAGATTCGGATCGGCGCGGCGCTGCGCGTCCACGGCGTTCGGGTCCGCGGCGAACTGGCCGCTCGCGGCGGCGGGTCCGTCCACCATCGTCACGACGGCGTCCACGGTGAAGCTGTTGCGAATCGAAGGCCAGTTGAAGGCCTGCACGAGCGGCTTGGGCAGCGCGAGCCCCGACGTTTCGATCAGCACGTGGTCGATCTGCGCGCGCCGCTCCACGAGCGCTTCCATCACGGGGAAGAATTCTTCCTGCACCGTGCAGCACAGGCAGCCGTTCGCGAGTTCGTAGAGCTGGCCTGCGCCTTCGCTGTCGTTGCCGCTGTCGCCTTCATCGCAGCCGATGCCGCAGCCCTTCAGTATTTCGCCGTCGATGCCGAGTTCGCCGAACTCGTTGACGATGACGGCGACGCGCAGGCCGTTGGCCTCGCGAAGAATGTGACGCAGCAGCGTGGTTTTGCCGCTGCCGAGAAAGCCGGTGACGATGGTCACGGGAATCTTGCGCATGAGTTCTGACATGCGGGGCCTCGATGGTTCAGGTAGTGGCCGTGCCACGCCGCACGATGCGCGCCTCACGCGTCGCATGGAAGGTGCATGAAGCAACCTGACTTGCCGAAGCAAACGAAGCCACGCTGGAAAGCAGTCAGGCGCCCTGGCGGGTCGAGCCGATTGAGCAACGGCCGGCATGCGCATAACGATGCCGACCCAGCGGAACGCCGCTCACCCGCAGCGCCCACTCTTCGCTCTGGCCGGTATCCGGGCTGGCGAAAGCGCCGCTTCACCTTCCCACGCGAGTGATGTTGTTTCTCGCGCAGTGGTTGTCTGCATGCGCGGCCTTGCGCGCATACATCGAAGCCGGCTCCGCATCGCATGTCGCGATGCTTTCGCTTACCGTTGCGGGGGCAGCACAGTTTGGTTCGGACCGTGCGTCAATAGACGGCGAACCGCTGTTTCCCGTTTAACTGCGCGCGCAAGGAACGCGCGCGCGAGCACCAGATCGCCACGGAGTGTAGGTGCCACGGCTGGCTGCGTCAAGGAAGCCCGGCGGGGCTGCGAAGGGCCTGGGTGAGGGGCCTGGGTCGGCGGCCTGTGCGAGGGGCCTGTGCTATCGTATGCGCCCGCCTGCGGATGGGCGCGGGCCTATCCAACCCAGTCGATTCAACCCAGCATGAGCCGCACCGCAATGCCGGATTCGTTGACCGCCGCGAACGCGCAAACCGCACAGCCGGTTCACGACGCCGATGCCACGCATGCCACCCAAGCCACCGATGCCGCCGACCGCGCGGCCACGCACCGCTCGGGCCGCTCGCTCGTGCTCGGCATCGGCTGCCGGCGAGGCGTGTCGCTCGCTCAGATCGAAGCCGCGGTACAAGCGGCGCTGCGCGATGTGGCAGACGATGATGACGCTGCAAAACGCGCTTCAACGCATATCGGCGAACACGTCGCCTGCCTCGCCACCCTCGACGCGAAAGCGCACGAGCCCGCCTTGCTTGCGTTCTGCCATCGTCACGCGTTGCCGCTGAAGGTTTTTTCCGCAGAAGAGATCGCCGCCTGCCTGCGTGAGCACCCTGACCTCGCCCGTTCGCCCGCCGCGCTCGACCATGTCGGCGTAGCAGCCGTGTGCGAGCCGTGCGCGCTGCTCGCGGCGCGAGGCGGCCGGCTCGTTGCAGCGAAACGCGCCTGCGACGGCGTGACAGTCGCCATTGCCGACGCGCACGCATCCCGTCACAGCCCTAATCAGCCACCCATGAGGACACCATGAAGACCGATCCCGACGCGCATCAGCGCATGACGCAACGGCGCCGCGAAGGGCACGAGAAGAAGCAGGCGGCGGCCACCGTCGAAAAGGGCCTGCTGATCGTGCATACCGGCAACGGCAAGGGCAAGAGCACCGCCGCCTTCGGCATGGGCGTGCGCATGCTGGGGCACGGCCAGCGCCTTGGCGTCGTGCAGTTCATCAAGGGCGCGCTGCACACGTCCGAGCGCGACTTCCTCGGCACTCACCCGCAGTGCGATTTCGTGACCATGGGCGACGGCTACACCTGGAACACGCAGAACCGCGACGCCGATATCGCCACCGCGCGCAAGGGCTGGAACGAGGCCGTGCGCATGATCGAGAGCGGCGAATACTGCATGGTGATTCTCGACGAACTGAACACCGTGCTGAAGTACGAATACCTGCCGCTCGACGAAGTGCTCGGCGTGCTGCAAGCGCGCGACCCGAGCCTGCACGTCGTGGTGACGGGGCGCCATGCGCCGGACGCGCTCATCGACGCCGCCGATCTCGTCACCGAAATGCGGCTCGTTAAACACCCTTATCGCGAGCAGGGCGTGAAGGCCCAGCGCGGCGTGGAGTTCTGAGGTGCCGCATCTACCCGGTATGCCGCCGCGCTGCCCCGCGCTGTTCGTGAGCGCGCCGGCTTCGGGCCAGGGCAAGACCACGATCACGGCTGGCCTCGCGCGCCTGCACCGGCGCGCTGGCCGGCGCGTGCGCGTCTTCAAGACCGGCCCGGACTTTCTCGACCCGATGATTCTCGCGCGCGCGAGCGGCGCGCCCGTGCAGACGCTGGACCTCTGGATGGTGGGCGAAACGGCGTGCCGTCAACTGCTGGCCGAGGCGGCGCGCGAAGCCGACCTGATCCTGATCGAAGGCGTGATGGGGCTCTTCGACGGCACGCCCTCCAGCGCCGACCTCGCCGCCACCTTCAACGTGCCCGTGGCCGCCGTGATTTCCGCGAAGGCGATGGCGCAGACCTTTGGCGCCATCGCCTTCGGCCTCGCATGCTTTCGGAAAGACGTGCCCTTTTACGGCGTGCTGGCGAACCACGTTGGCTCGGCACGTCATGCGCAGATGCTGGAAAGCGCGCTACCCAACGATCTTCGCTGGCTCGGCCACGTCGCGCCCGCCATGGAGATGGCACTGCCCGACCGGCATCTGGGCCTGCATCAAGCCGATGAAATAGACGACCTCGAAGCACGCATCGAACGCGCCGCAGATGCGCTGGCCGATACCGCGCTGGCGCAGTTGCCACCCGCCATCGAATTCGCGGCCGAGCCGCGCGAGACGTTGCCGCCGCTGCTCGCCGGCCTGCAGATTGCCGTGGCACGCGATGCCGCGTTCTCGTTCATCTATCCCGCGAACCTCGCGCTGCTCGAAGCGCTGGGGGCGCACGTGAGCTTCGTTTCGCCGCTCGCGGACGAGCCCGTCCCTGCCAGCGCTCACGCGCTGTATCTGCCGGGCGGTTATCCCGAACTGCACGCCGCGACGCTGGCGGGCAATATGCACAAGGCGGCGCGCACCGCGGCATCCATTCGCGAGCACGCGGCAAAGAACAAGCCGATCGTCGCGGAATGCGGCGGCATGTTGTATCTGCTGGAAACGCTCACTGACGTGAACGGTGAATCGACGCCCATGCTCGGTCTGCTGCCCGGCCATGCCACGATGCAGGCGCGGCTCGCGGCGCTCGGCATGCAGGCGCTCGACACGACACACGGCACGCTCCACGGGCACACGTTCCACTACTCGCGCATGACGACGGCGCTTACGCCGCTGCGTTACACGCGCCATGCGCAAAGCGATGCGCAAGGCGAACCGGTGTGGCGGCATGGGTCGATCTTCGCGACCTATATGCACGGTTACTGGCCGTCGAATCCAGCGCTGGTCGCTGCGCTATTTCGCGGCGAGGCGGTCTGACGGCGGCCGCCGCCGCCGCCGCGATATGCCTCGGGCCCCACGCCCCACGCCTGATCAGGCGTCGAGCCCATCCACCTGGTCGCGCCCCTGACGGCCCGCGAACACGTCGTCCACGAAGCGCTGCCCCGCGGTGAAGCCGGCCATCAGCGCCGTGCTGGCGCTGTCGAAGGGCCGGTCGTTATCGTCGGACAAGTTCCATGCGGGAAACGCGCGGGACGACATTTCGTGCCGCACATTCACGATGGCGAGATAGCCCGTTCGGACCAGCACCGTCCCACCGACAATGGCGTCCGGCAAGCTGTCCGCCTCGACGGTAATTTCATAGCCCCGATATTGATAGACGCGCTGCATTTCTTCCTCCCATGCAGCACAGTGTAGGTCGCCAGAAAGCGCGTGGCGAAAAGAATTGACGCGCCGGGACCATCGGCTTCAATCGCATGAGCAGGCGAATCTGCGGCGGATTATTCGCAGCGGATCGCTTTGTCGATATGCGCCTATATCAGACGTGAGTTCATTGGCGCCCAGGAGAAGCAAGACTGGGCAATCGCAATGCGTAAATCGCGTGACAGCCGAACGTCGCCTGAATGACAATCGCTGCCGGAGTATCGGGCGCTATAACGCTATTACCTCCAACCGACAAAACGACGACAAAACGAATAAGCCGCGAAAATAGCGCGCAGTTCGTTCACGGTCACGGCAGGCCGAATCGCAGCACGGGTTGCCGATGTGATCGCTTGAAGCCCACCCCATCCGCCACGTCGCGTCGACGCCCGCAAATAGAGGCAGACAAATGACGTCTTTCCTGTCCCACTGCCCCGCGCATTTAACGCCTTCCTTAATGCGTTTAACCGAATTGTCATATAAGAGACCCATCCCATATTCTGAGCAGATTCGACGCCATTTCAGTCATCTGCCATTACACTTTTACGCCTTCTAGCCCTCGTCTTATTCAATGTTTCTCGTGCCTTTCTCGAATCTTTCATAAAGCGACCGTATCTTGCTCGCTTTCTTGACAACGACCCGGGAATCACACCATGCCCGTGCACCGCACGCCACGCTTCGTTTCGCCTCACGCTTTCGCCATGGCCGTCGCCGTCTCGTTCCTCGTCGCTGCCTGCGGCGGCGGCGGGGTGAGCGACAACGCGCCGCCCGCCACCGTCGCGAAAGTGCCCTCGCCGCCGGCCGACCCGGGCTTCGTCGACAGCGCGCCGGTGCAGGCCAACGTGCTCGCCTTCGTCGACAACGCGGCCACCAACCAGCGCGGCGACGCGCGTTACGCCACGATGAGCACGAACGCCGGCGTGCGCGTGCTGAACGGCTTTCGCACGCTCTGGCAACCGCTCACGGACCTCGTGGACGCCGGCGTGAACGCGCCCGCTGTCGGCAGCTTCCCCGCCATCACCGCGTCGACGTGGACGGGCCTGCCGAACGACGGCACGCCGAACGGCACCGCGCTCAACCCCACGGTGCTCAACGCGAACATCCAGTACGTGGTGGGCGCCACCACGCAGCGCACCGCGGCCCAGGCTTCCGCCGCCTACTTCGACGACCGCCGCGGCAAAGGCTACAGCGTCACGGACGGCATGGGACCGCTCACCACCGCGTGGCGCACCGCGGCGCAGCAGACCACGAGCATCACCACGATTCCCGCCGACGCCACCACGACGCTCTACAACGACAGCGGCAACAACACGGGCGTGGGCGGCAGCGCGAATGCGCAGTTCGGCGCCGTGGTGGACCTCGTCAACGCAATGGGCACGAACGGCTCCACGGAACCCGCAAAGCGTTTCTACAAGTACGAGCGGCCGTACCGCTGGAGTTCGAGTGTCGTCGTCGCGCCCACGCTCGTGCCGGCCGAAAGCACCACGCCCGCAACGGACGGCGGCTTCCCGAGCGGCCACGCGGCGGAAGCCTTGCGCGACGCGCTCGCCATGGCCTACGTGGTGCCCGAGCGCTACCAGGAAATGCTGAGCCGCGGGCTCGAACTGGGCGAGAACCGCATCTTCGCGGGCATGCACTCGCCGCTCGACGTGATGGGCGGCCGCATACTCGCCGAAGCCGTGGTCGCGGCGAACCTCGCTGATCCGACCAACGCCACGCTCAAGCAGACCGCCGTCTCGCTCGCGCATGCCACGCTCTACGCCGCCACCGGCACGACGGCGACTACCTTCCCAGCGTTCGCGGAGTCGGGCACGACGGCGACAGACCGCTTCGCCGACTACGCCACCAACAAGGCCAACTATCTGCGCCGCCTGACCTACGGCTTTACGCCCATCGCCTCGACCACCGCGGCGCCCGTCGTGCCGAAGGGCGCCGAGGTGCTGCTGGAAACGCGCCTGCCCTACCTCAGCGCGGACCAGCGGCGCGTCGTGCTGAAAACGACCGAACTCGCCTCGGGCTACCCGCTGCTCGACGCCGCCGAAGGCTGGGGCCGCCTCAACCTGTTCGCGGCGGCGGACGGATACGGCCAGTTCTCCGGCAACGTGAGCGTGACGATGGACGCCACCCAGGGCGGCTTCAACGCCGCCGACACGTGGCGCAACAACATCGGCGGCAGCGGCAAGCTGACCTTCGCGGGCACGGGCGCGCTCACGCTGGCGGGCACGAACAGCTATAGCGGCGGCACCGAGGTCCAGGGCGGCACGCTCGTAGCCGCGTCGCCCCAGGCCTTCGGTGCCGGCGACGTCTACGCGAGCGGCGGCACGGTGGTCGTCCGCACAGGCGCACGCATGAGCATCAACGGTCAGTACACGCAGTTGAAGAACGCCACGCTCGAACTGGATCGCGGCGCGGGCGACACGGGCCGGCTCGCCGTGGCCGGGCTCACCACCTTCGTGGGCGGCACGTTGCACGTGAAGTTCGCGGCGGGCGCCGCGCCGAAGGTGGGCGACATCGTGCCGCTGATCGACAGCGCGCAGTTGCAGGGGCGCTTCGATTCGGTCGTGGTAGACGGCTTCAAGGTGACGCCGCTCTACAACTCGGGCGGCGTGGAAGTGCGCATCGACGGTTGAGGCCGAGCTTCGTCACGGCAACGGCGGCGAAGAAAAAGGCGGATGCAAGCGCGGCAAGGTAGCTGCCGCGTTTTGCTCGCGTCCACTCGCCGTCGCGACCGTTGCCTCCCCGCACCGGCGCAGCTCACGACATGAACATCCCGCCATCTACGTTGATGGTTTGTCCGGTGATATAGGCCGCGTCGCCGGAGGCGAGGAACGCCACGAGGCCCGCCACGTCCTCGCCGGTGCCCGCGCGTTTCATGGGAATGCCCTTCACCCATTCCGCCATGAGTTCGCCGGGTTGGTAGTCGCCCAGCAGCTTGCCCCAGGCCTCGTCGTTGTAGGCCCACATCTCCGTCGTGATGATGCCGGGGCAAAACGCGTTGACGGTGATGCCCGTGGGCGCCAGTTCTCTTGCGAGGCTCTGCGTGAGCCCCACCACGCCAAACTTGCTCGCCGCGTAGTGCGGCGTATAGATGAAGCCCTGGCGCGCCTGGCCCGAAGCGGTGTTGATGAGACGGCCCGGCTTTCCCGCTGCGAGCATACGCGCCGCTGCCTCCTGGCAGCACAGGAACACGCCCTTGGTGTTGACGGCGAGAATCTTGTCCCACTCGTCTTCCGTGAGGTCCTGCAGTTTCGCGATCGTGATGACGCCCGCGTTCTGCACCGACACGTCCACCTCGCCCAGCTTCGCCGCCACCTCGTCGTAAAGCGCCTTCACCTCGGCTTTGTCCGTCACATCGGCTTCTACCGCGATGGCGTTGAAGCCCGACTCGAGCAGTTGCGCGGCGGCGTCGAACACGCGTTTCTCGTTCGCGCACAGGCACACCTTCGCGCCCTCGCGCGCAAAGCGCTCCGCAATGCCGAGGCCGATGCCGCGGCTGCCGCCCGTCACCACGACTACCTTGTTCGTGAAACGTCTGATTGCGTCGTTCATGTGGGTTTGTCCTTGCTGGTTAGTGGCCATGCCGCGGGTGCCGATGCCCTCACTCGAGCCGCGCGATCCAGCGCAGCCATTGCGCGTGATGCCTGGCCGCCTGCTCGCGGCCGCTGCCGGGCACGACGCGTCGCAGCACCTTGCGCTGCGCGCGGTTCGCGCCCAGCTCGCTCGTCAGGCCCAGTTGCAGCAGGCCGAGCGCCGCGGCGCCCGCCGCTGAAATTTCCGTCAGTTCGAGCGTGCTCACCGGGCGGTCCAGCGTGTCCGCCAGAAACTGCATGAGAAACGGACGCTGCACGAGCCCGCCGTCCAGAAACAGTTCCACGAGCGGCAGTTGCGCCGCGCGTTCCATCACGGTGATCACGTCCTTGATCTGATAGACGATGGACTCGTACGCGGCGCGCACCACGTGCTGCCACGACGTCGAGAAGTCGAGCCCGACGATCTGCGCGCCGCCCGGGTACTTCCAGTGCGGGCAGCCGATGCCGGAGAACGCCGGGATGAAATAGACGCCGCCGTTATCGACTTCGCTGAAGGCCTGCTCGGCGGCAGCGAAGTCGTCGAAGAGGCGCAGTTTGTCCTTGAGCCAGCCGGGCGTGGAACCCGCGCTGATCACGATGCCTTCGAGCGCATAGTCCACGCGTCCGCGCGCGCCAAAGCAGAGCGTGGACACGAGACCGTCGACAGGCGCCTGCGGCCGCGGCCCCACGTTCATCATGATCGACGAGCCCGTGCCCATCGTGGCCTTGGCAAGGCCCGGCGAGAGGCAGCCCTCGCCCACGGCGGCGGCATGCGAGTCGCCAATCATCGCCACGATGGGGATGGGCTTCGGCAGCAAGCCGTCCAGGTCCGTCGAACCGAAATCCGCCGCCGAAGGTTTCACGTCGGGCAACCGCAGCGCGGCAAGCCCGAATTCGTCGATCAACTCGCGATCCCAGTTCAGCGTGTGCAGGTTGAACAGCATCGTGCGCGACGCGTTGGTGTAGTCCGTGAGATACGACGCACCGCGCGTGAGCTTGAACAGCAGCCAGCTATCGACGGTGCCGAAGCGCGCCTCGCCCGCCTCCATCGCGCGGGCCACGTGGGCGTCGTTGCCGCGCAGCCAGATCAGTTTCGACGCCGAAAAATACGGGTCGATCAAAAGCCCCGTGCGCTCGGCAATGCGCGCGGCCATGCCGTCGCGGCGCAATTGCTCGCAGATGCCAAGCGAGCGCTGGCACTGCCACGACACGGCGGGCGCGAGCGGCTCGCCCGCGGCGTCCCACAGCACGGCCGTTTCGCGCTGGTTCGAAATGGCCAGGCCCGCGAGTGCGGCGACGTCGCCATCGAAGGCCGCGAGGCATTGGGCCGTAGCCGTGAACACCGAGCCATACAGTGCGTGCGGGTCCTGTTCGACAAAGCCGGCCTGCGGGTACGTGCAGCGCACGGGCGCGAACCCTTTCGCGCGAACGGTGCCCTCTGCGTCGAAGATCAGCGCCTTGGTGCCGCTCGTGCCCTGGTCGATGGCCAGCACGTATTGCATTGAGGACATGTGACGAAGTCCGTGAAGTTTCAACACTGTTTTCTATTGGCGGGCGCGGCAAGGCTGGGGGCCTGGGGTCTGGATGCAAGGAACCCGGCGCCCGCAGGCACACCTCACGCCGTGGCGAGTTCCATCACGCGCACGTCGCTCGCTTCCTCGCGCGGCAGCACGCCCTTGCAGCGGCCGCGCGCCAGCACCATCACGCGGTGAGACAGACCCAGCACCTCGTCGAGGTCCGAGCTCACCACCACCACGGCCACGCCGCTCGCCGCGAGTTTCGCAATGACCTCGTAGATGGCGGCGCGCGCGCCCACGTCGATGCCGCGCGTGGGCTCGTCGAGAATCACCACCTTCGGTTCGCGCGCCAGCCACTTCGCGAGCACGACCTTCTGCTGGTTGCCGCCCGAGAGGCTGCCCGCGCGCTGCTGCGGCCGCCCCTTCACGCCAAGCCGCGCGATCAGTCCGTTGGCGAAGTCACGCACCTGCTGCGGCTGCACCCAGCCACGCGCGCCGAGGCGGTCGAGGCTGCCGTACGCGAAGTTGTCTTCAATGGAGTGTTCGAGCACGACGCCCTGCTCCTTGCGGTCTTCGGGCACGAGCACCACGCCTGCGCGAATGGCTTGTGCCGGGCTGCGCAGATGTAGAGCCTCGCCCTCCACGAGCACGCTGCCAGACGAAACGGGATCGGCACCCGCGATGGCCCGCACGAGTTCGGTACGCCCCGCCCCGACGATGCCTGCGATGCCGAACACCTCGCCCGCACGCACGGAAAACGAAACGTCGCGAAATGCGCCCTGCTGCGACGTCAGCGAACGCACGTCGAGCACGGTGCGTTCGCGCGGCGCGGCAAAGTGCGGAAAGATGCGCTCCACGTTGCGGCCCACCATCTGCTCGATCAGCGTCTTCACGGGCACGCTGCCGTTGTCGTGGCTCGCAATCAGCCGCCCGTCGCGCAGCACGACGATGCGGTCGGCAATGCGCTCGATCTCTTCCAGCCGGTGGCTGATGTAGATGAACGACACGCCCTGCGCGCGCAGCTTCGCGATCTGCTCGAAGAGCCGGTCGGTTTCCGCGCCGCCCAGCGCGGCGGTGGGTTCGTCGAGAATCAGCAGGCGCGCGTCGAGCGTCAACGCCTTGGCGATTTCCACCTGCTGCTGCGCCGCCACCCGCAAGGTGCGCACGAGCCGGCTGGCCGACACGTCGAGCCCGAGTCGATGCAACTGCTCTTCGGCGCGGCGCGACATCTCCGCGCGGTCGATCTTGCCGTGCCGCATGGGCAGCCGTCCGACGAAGACGTTCTCCGCAATGGAGAGATCGCGCAGCAGCCGCGTTTCCTGATGGATCAGGCCGATGCCGCTCGCGAGCGCGTCGCGCGGCGACTGCGGGGCATACGGCTCACCACGCCAGAACATGCGGCCGCCGGCATCGGGTTCGAGCGCCCCGGCAATGATCGACGAGAGCGTCGATTTGCCGGCGCCGTTCTCGCCCAGCAGCGCCACCACGGTACCCGGACGCACGTCCAGATCGATGCCGTCCAGCACCGTGTTGCGGTTGAAGGTCTTGCCGATGCCTCGCACGACGAGCCCGTCGTGCGTCACGTCGGGCATACCGTCGCTGATCCGGCCCGAGGCGGCTGCGCTCGCGATCATGATGAACTCCGTTACGGATGCTGCGAGATGAACGGTCCGACGTTCTCTTTGGTGGTGAGCGTAGCGGGCAGCAGCTGCTGGGCCGGCACGCTCTTCTTCGCGATGAGCTCAAGCGCCGAGTCCACGGCCATGCGGCCCATGCGCTGCGTCTGCTGCGTCATGGTCACGTCGATCACGCCGTCGCGCACGGCCTTGAGGCCCGCGAAGTCACCGTCGAAGCCGGCGATCAGCACCTTGTGCCCCACGTTCGAGACCTTGACCGCCTGCGCGGCGCCCAGCGCCATTGCGTCCGCGTGGCCGAAGATCACGTTGATGTTGGGATTGCGCTGGAGCATGTCCTGCGCCACCGCGAAGCCCTTGTCCTGCGCCCACTCGGCGGGCTGGCGCGCCACCACCTTGATGCCCGGCGCCTTCGCGATGGCCTTGCTGAAGCCCTTCTCGCGCGCGAGTTCAGGCGTCGTGCCCAACTGGCCTTGCAGCTCGGCGAGCGTCGCGGTGCCCTTGGTCTGCTTCACGATCCACTCGCCCAGTTGCTCGGCGGCGGCTTCGCTGTCGGTCGCGATGAAGGTGTTGCCCGGGGCGTCCGGCGGATTGCGGTCCACGGCGATCACGGGCACGCCCGCGGCCTTCGCGGCGCGCACCGGCACGCCGGCAGCCGTCGCGCCGGCCGGAATGTAGATGAGCGCGTCGATCTTGCGCGTGAGCAGGTCCTGAATCTGGTTGACCTGGGTGGCGGCATCGCCCTTCGCGTCGACCGTGATGACGTTCACGCCCTTCTCTTTACCGTAGGTTTCCACCGACTGCTTGATCTGGTTGAAGAAGTCGGCCTGCAGGTTCGCAACGGCAAGACCGATGGTGGTGGTACCCGCCGCCGACGCGCTGGGCGCGGCCAGCGCGAAGCCGAGCGAGGCAGCAAGGGCAAGCAGGGATGCACTGGCGGAACGTCGATTCATGTCTGTCTCCTGGTGATGCTTGTTGTTGATGTGACGCGGTTGATGTGACGCGATTGAGGTGATGCGGTTGAAGCGGAGAGGCCCGGAAGCGAAGCGGCTCGAAGCGAAGCCGCCCGGAAGCGATGAAACGGCCCGCGCATTCCGGCGCCATACGGCCCGGCTTGCGGCAAGTGAAAAGCGGGCCGCGGCCGGCCGGATCCCTACGCGGCGTTGCGGCGGCGCAGTGTGTCGGCGCCCACGGCGAGCACGATCACGAGGCCGATCACGATCTGCTGCACGAACGGCGACACGCCGATGAGGTTGAGCCCGTTGCGCAGCACGCCGATGGTCAGCACGCCCACGGCCGTGCCGAGCACCGTGCCCGTGCCGCCCGCGAGGCTCGCGCCGCCGATCACCACGGCCGCGATGGTGTCCAGTTCGTAGCCCGTGCCCGCGCTGGGCTGCGACGAATCCAGGCGGCTCGCCAGCACCACCGCCGCCACGCCGGCCAGCGCGCCGCACAGCGTGTAGACCGCGAGCGTGGTGGCACGCACTTTGATGCCCGCAAGGCGCGCCACCTCGGCGCTGCCGCCGATGGCGTAGAGGCTGCGTCCCGCCGCGCGGTATTTGAGGATCACGAAGCCCACTACCATCAGCGCGACGAAGAGGCCCACCGTCGCGGAAAGAAAGCCGAAATGGCGGTCGATGGAAAGTGCCGTGAACCAGTCCGGGTAACCCACGATCTGCTCGCCGTTCGTGATGATGTTGGCGAGCCCGCGCGCCACGGACATCATCGCGAGCGTCGCGATGAACGCGGGCAGGCGCATCACGACGTTGAGCAACCCCGAGACGAGGCCGCACAGCCCGGCCACGAGAATGCTCGCGGGAATCGCGACGACGAACGGCAGGCCCGCGGTGTTGGCGAGCCAGCCCATCACCATCATGGCGAGCGCGAGCACGGAGCCCACCGAAAGATCGATCCCGCCGATGATGATCACCGCTGTCATGCCGAGCGCCATGATGCCGAGCACCGTGATCTGATCCAGCACGTTGAGCAGATTGCGCACCGAGAGGAACGACGGCGTGAGAAGCGAGATCACCACGCACAGCAGCACGAGGCTGATGAGCGGCCCCTGTTCGAGCAGCACGGGAAGCCACGCGCGGCGCGAGAACCCGGCAGCGGCACTGCCAGCACTGCCAGCACTGGCAGCACCGGCGGCGCCGGCGGCGCCGGAACGGCCGGCTGCGCGGTCCGGCAGTTCAACGCTGTTTTCGATGGACTTGCTCACGTCTCGTCTCCTGTTTTTCCCTTTGCTACACGGCTCGGCACGCGAGTCGACTCGCGACTCGACTCATGCATTGGCGCCGCACCCTGCTCGCGCCACCGGCACGCAGAACGCCAAGGCAGCCGCGCGCGAAAACACAGCGCAAGAACACAGCGCAAAACCCGGCCGCGTCAGCAGATCGTGTATCCGCCGTCGATCATCAGGTCGGCGCCCGTAATCATGTCCGCGCCGTTCGATGCGAGGAACAGGATCGCAGCGGCAATCTCGTCGGTATAGGCGAAACGGCCTGCGGGAATCAGTTCCTTCATGCGCTCGCCCTTTTCGCCTTCCCACGCGGCGGCGCCCATCGGCGTGAGCACGACCGTGGGCGACACGGTGTTCACCGTGATGCCGCGCCGGCTCCATTCCTTCGCGAGCACCTTCGTCATGCCGATCAGGCCAGCCTTCGCCGACGTGTACGCGCAGTGCTGATCGATCGCGACCGTGGCCGCCTGCGACGCGATGTTGATGATCTTGCCGCGATGCCCGCGTGCGAAGACATGCCGCGCGAAGTGCTTCGAGCACAGGAACGGCCCCGTCAGATTCACGTCGATCTGCCGGCGCCATTCTTCCAGCGTGATGTTTTCGGCGGGCGTGAGCGTGATCGTGCCCGCGGCGTTCACGAGCAGATGCAGCGCGCCGAAGCGTTCGGCTGCGGCGTCCATGGCCGCGGCCACGTCGTCTTCGTTGCCCACGTCGCAGGGAAAGGCCGCGGCGTGGTCAGCGCCCAGCGTTTCGATGGCGGCGGCCACGCGCTCCTCTTCGAAGCGCGGATAAAGAATCGCGACGCGTGCGCCCTTGGCGATCAGCGCTTCATTGGTGGCCATGGCGATGCCGCCCAGGCCGCCCGACACGACAGCCACCTGGCCATCCAGCCGGAAATTGAAATCGACGCCGTGTCTCAACGACATGTCGTACTGCGTTGCCATGCCCATCTCCTGAATGTCTGCCTGTTTCGTCGGATGCTTTAGGCCGGGATTTTTAGGTGGGTTTTGCGTGGGCGCCGTCCCGCGGCCATAAGGCCCTAAGGCCCTGCGGCCCTACGCCGCCGCGAGCGGCATGCCGACCAGCTCCAGCACCGCGCTTTCGATGCCTTGCGCGTCGATGCCGTAGTAACGGCGAATACCGGCGCGCGTGCCGTAGTGCGCGAACTCGCCTTCGGTGACGCCAAGCATGCGCAGCCGCCGCGCCACGCCGCGCCTTGCAAGCTGCACCGCGACCAGCGCGCCGATGCCGCCATGCAGCGAATGCTCTTCCACGGTCACGATGTCGTCGTGGGCACACAGTATGTCGGCGAGCAGGTCAGAGTCGAGTGGCCGGATGGACGAGAGGTTCACGAGCGTCGGCGCCACGCCGCGCGCGCCAAGCGCCTCGCAGGCGGCGAACGCCTCGCCCACCACGGAGCCGAGCGCCACGATCGCCACGCGCCGCCCGCCGGCTTCGTCGATGGGCTGGCCGCGCCGCAGCACGTCGGGCCGGCCGGGCTGGAAGGCGTAGTCCGCCTCGTGCAGCACGGGGAATTTCGCGTTGTCGAGTCGGATATAGACCGGGCCCTCGAAGGCCGCCGCGTAGCGCACGATCTGCGCGGCCTCCAGCGCATCGCACGGTGCAAAGATCTGGACATTGCCGAGCCCGCTCATGATCGAAACGTCGTCGATGGCATGGTGCGTGGAAGCGAGCGGCCCGTAAGCGACGCCCGCGTTGAGCCCCAGCATCTTCACGTTGGTCTGGCTGTAACAGACGTCGTTCTTCACCTGTTCGTTGGCGCGCGCCACCAGAAACGGCGCCGCGTTCGCCGTGAACACCACGTGGCCGGCGAGCGCCATGCCCGCCGCCATGCCCACCATGTTCTGCTCCGCGATGCCGACGTTGACCACGCGGTCGGCGTAACGCTTCTGGAACGCGCCGATCTTCGAGGTGGAGGTGGAATCGCTCACCATCACGATCACGTCGGCGCCGCCGTCGGCCAGCTCCGTGAGCGCGCCGACCACACCGTCACGCAGATCCGCCGCTTCATGCATGGTCCAGCTCCTTCAGGGCGAGCGCGAGCTCGTCTTCGTTCGGGTACTTGTGATGCCAGGCGGCCACGTTCTCCATGAACGACACGCCGCGGCCCTTCACGGTCTGCGCGATGACTGCCTTGGGCTTGCCATTGCGAAAATCCAGGCTTTCCATCAGTTTCGAAAGTTCGGCGGGGTCGTTGCCGTTCGCCTCGTGCACTTCCATGCCGAAGGCGGCGAACTTCTCGCCGAGCGGTTCGGGATCCATGATGTTTTTCGTGGCGTCCGCCAGTTGCAGGTGATTGCGGTCCACGATCACGACGAGGTTGTCGAGCCGAAAGTGGCTGGCCGCCATCGCGGCTTCCCAGTTCGAACCTTCTTCGAGTTCGCCGTCGCCGGTCAGCACGAACACGCGACCCGGCACGCCGCCGTCCGGCGCCTGGCGGCGCTTCGCGAGTGCGAGGCCGGTGGCGATGGGCATGCCGTGCCCGAGCGCGCCGGTATTGACGGTCACGTACCCGGGCAGCTTCTGGCGCACCGGGTGGCCGGGCAAGCGCGTGCCGTCGCGCAGATAGCCGGAGAGTTCCTCGTCGGCGAGCCACCCCAGCTCGGCGAAGCAGCAATAGAGACCGCCCACGCCATGGCCCTTGCTCAGCACGAACTGGTCGTGCCAGACCGGTGCCTGCGGCAGCTCGGCGCGGTAACGCATGACCCGGAAGTAGAGCGCCACGAGAATGTCGACCTCGGACATATCCGCGCCCGTGTGGCCGTTCTTCGCATGCGCGTTCATCACGCAGATGCGCTTGCGGATGGCCCGCGCACGCGCCTTCAGGTCGGGTTCATCGAGCCGGAATGGGTTTTCCATGGACTTTCCAATTGTTTCCTTTTGCTTGCCTTCAGTTTCTATTTCTGGGAAGAGAAAGTCAAGGCGTTTCCTATGCTTTCCGGGCCAGGGAATACCCTCGAAGTAAGGCATAGCCTCGGACAAGCCACCATTGCGCGCTGCACGGAGACGCTCTCGCGCGCTGGCAACGCGTCACATGACTTTCCAAAAAGAAAGCCGCGCTATAATCGACGGAAACCATACGCAAGAAGCCATGCGCAGCTGCGCCCGGCATCGCCACCCACGACGCGATGCGACGGCCGGCCCGCAGGCGCCCTACCGGAAAGCACGATGGATCAGAAAACCCGCTGGGAAAACATCTACGCGAGCGTGCGCGACATGAAAGCCGTGAGGCTCTCGGACCTCGCGCGCACCTTCAACGTCTCCATGCCCACCATCCGCAAGGACGTCGACGCGCTGGAACGCGACGGGCTCGTGGAGCGCGTGCACGGGCTCGTGCGCCTCAAGACGCTCTCGTACATGTTCGACGGCACGGGCATGAGTCACCTGCAACCCACGGCCGCCAAGGTGTGGATCGGCGCGAAGGCGGCCACGCTGGTGGGCAACGGCGACTCCATGATCCTCGACTGCGGCGCCACCACCACCGAAATGGCGAAGAACCTGGTGGGCCGCCAGCATCTGCGCATCGTCACGAACGCGCTCAACATCGCGATGCTGCTTGGCAACGAACCGTCGAACCGCGTAATGCTCACAGGCGGCCAGTTCATGCCGGAGACGCTTGCCGTGTCCGGCGAGAAGGCGTCGGCGTTCTTCGAAGGCATGTTCGTGGACAAGCTGTTTCTGGCGGCGGGCGGCGTCTCGAAGGAAGGCGGCATCTCGTATCCCGACTTCATCGACCTGCACGTGAAGAGCGGCATGATCGGCGCCGCGCGGCACGTCTATCTGCTCGCGGATTCGCAGAAGTTCGGCCGCCGCGAGTTCGCCACGTTCGGTGCGATGGACCGCGTGCATACGGTCGTGACGGACCGGGGCCTCGCGCCCGAATACGCGAAGTGGCTCGACGGTATGGGCGTCGAAGTGATCTACGCGGACGCGCCGTCGCCGTAACGGCGGGGACCCAGGGCAACCGGAAGCACGCCGCCGTCGAGGGTTATCCCGAATGTCGTCGTGCGCTCAGATTTGTATGATGACCATATCACCCGATCACCTAAGCACCATGTTCGAGACCATTTCCGCGCCTGCCATGAGCGAGCGCGTCGCCCAGCAACTGCTCGCGCAGATCGACGCCGGCAGCTTCAACAGCACCGGCAAGCTGCCCACGGAAGCCGTGCTCGCGCGCGAATTCGGCGTGAGCCGCACGGTGATCCGCGAAGCCGTTTCGCGGCTCAAGAGCGAAGGCGTGGTCGAGCCGCGCCAGGGCAGCGGCGTCTATATCGCGCGGCATGCGGCCATCCGGCCGCTGCGCATCGATTACGCGGAGGCCGTGGAGTCGTCGGGTTCGCTCGCGCATCTGCTCGCCGTGCGCCGCGCCATCGAGGCCGAGGTGGCCGCCGAGGCCGCCCTGCACTGCACCGCCGCCGGCATGGACGAGATCGACGCCGCCCTGCGCCGCATCAACGAAGCCGTGGCCGAAGGCCGCGACGGCGTGGCCGAAGACATGGCGTTTCATCGCGCCATCGCGGTCGTGACGGGCAACCCGTACTTCCTCAAGACACTCTCGTTTCTGAACCAGTACCTCGAAGCCGGCATGAAGGTGACGCGCGGCAACGAAGCCACGCGCGAGGACTTCTCGCGGCAGGTCCGCGAAGAGCACGCGGCCATCGTGGACGCGATTCGCTCGCGCGACCCCATGGCGGCCCGCAACGCGGCCCGCACGCATCTGTACAACGCCGCGCGCCGCCTCGCGGAAGCCGGCATCAGTTGAACGCGCTGAATGCGCTGAATGCACGGAACGCGGCGGCAATAACGCGCCGCTCTCTCTTGCGAATCGACCAGGATCTGCCATGTCACGAAATGTTGGAGTCATCGGCCTGGGGGCCATGGGCCTGGGCGTTGCCCGCTCGCTGTTGCGCGCCGGTTTTCGCGTGCACGCCTGCGACGTGCGTGCCCACGTGCTCGAAGCGTTTGCTGCTGAAGGCGGAGTGGCCTGCGCCACGCCAGCTGACGTTGGCGCGCAATGCGACGTGGTGATCACGCTCGTCGTGAACGCGGCGCAAACCGAAACCGTGCTGTTCGGCGAGCACGGCGCCGTGGCCGCCATGAAGCCGGGCAGCGTCGTGATAGCGAGCGCCACGGTCGCGCCGGACTTCGCCGTGGCGCTCGGCAAGCGTATCGAGGCGGCCGGCGTGCAGATGCTCGACGCGCCCGTCTCCGGCGGCGCCGCGCGCGCGGCATCGGGCGAGATGACGATGATGACCTCGGGCCCGGCCACCGCCTACGCCGCGTGCGAAGACGTGCTCGCCGCCATCGCGGGCAAGGTCTATCGGCTGGGCGACGCGCACGGCGCCGGGTCGAAGGTGAAGATCATCAACCAGTTGCTCGCGGGCGTGCACATTGCCGCGGCAGCCGAAGCCATGGCGCTCGGCCTGCGCGAAGGCGTGGACCCCGATGCGCTCTACGACGTCATCACGCACAGCGCCGGCAATTCGTGGATGTTCGAGAACCGCGTGCCGCACATCCTGAACGGCGACTACACGCCGCTGTCCGCCGTGGACATCTTCGTGAAGGACCTGGGCCTCGTGCTCGACACCGCGCGCCGCACGAAATTCCCGCTACCCCTGTCGGCCACGGCGCACCAGATGTTCATGAGCGCATCGAGCGCCGGCCACGGCGGCGAAGACGACGCCGCGGTCATCAAGACCTTCCCCGGCATCACGCTGCCGGGCGCCCGCTGATCTGCAAACGCAGCGCCTCGAGCGTTGTGAAGGCCTGCAAAGAACGTCTTTCATGAGCCCCTCATGAGTACCGATACCGAAATCCAAACCGCCCAAACCGCTTCCCGTCCCCTGCTCGGCTGCATTGCCGACGATTTCACGGGCGCCACCGACCTCGCCAACATGCTCGTGAAGAGCGGCATGCGCACGGTGCAGACCATCGGCGTGCCCGAGCCCGACGCAAACGAAAATGCAAACGGCGCGCCGATGCTCGCCGCCGACGCCATCGTGGTCGCGCTGAAGTCGCGCACGATTGCCGCTGCGGACGCCGTCGCGCAATCGCTCGCCGCGCTCGAATGGCTGCGCGCCCAGGGCTGTCGCCAGTTCTTCTTCAAGTACTGCTCGACGTTCGATTCCACGGACGCGGGCAACATCGGCCCCGTGGCCGATGCGCTGCTCGATGCACTGAGCGATGTGTCGAGCGATGCATTGGCCAATGCCTCCGGCAGCGGCTTCACGATTGCCTGCCCCGCGTTCCCCGAAAACGGACGCACGGTCTACCGCGGGCATCTCTTCGTGGGCGACGCGCTGCTCAACGAATCGGGCATGGAGCACCATCCGCTCACGCCGATGAAAGACGCCAACCTCGTGCGCGTGCTGCAACGGCAGACGGCATCGAAGGTCGGCCTGGTTCGCTACGACGCGATCGCGCTGGGCGCTGCGGCCGTGCGGGCCTCCATCGACCAGCTGCGCGCCGAAGGCGTGCGCCTCGCGATTGCGGACGCGCTCACAGACCGCGATCTCTACGTGCTCGGCGAAGCCTGCGCGGACCTGCCGCTCGTGACCGGCGGCTCCGGCGTCGCGCTCGGCCTGCCCGCGAATTTCCGCCGCGCCGGGCTCTTGCCCGAACGCGACGACGCGGACGCGCTGCCGCGCATCGAAGGCCATGCCGCGGTGCTGGCGGGCAGCGCGTCGAAGGCGACCAACGCCCAGGTGGCGGCGTGGCGCGCGCATCGTCCGGCGTTTCGCATCGACCCGCTCGCGGCCTCGCGCGGCGAGCCTGTCGTCGACGAAGCACTCGCCTTTGCGCGCCGTCATCTGCCCGAGCCCGTGCTGATCTACGCCACCGCCACGCCCGACGAAGTCAAGGCCGTGCAGCAGACGCTCGGCGTGGAGGCCGCAGGGCACCTCGTGGAAAGCACGCTCGCCGCCATCGCGCAGGGCCTGCGCGAAGCCGGCGTAACGAAGTTCGTCGTGGCAGGCGGCGAGACCTCGGGCGCCGTCGTGCAGGCACTCGGCGTGAAGTCGTTGCAGATCGGCGCGCAGATCGACCCGGGCGTGCCCGCCACCGCGACCATCGGCGCGCGGCCGCTCGGCCTCGCGCTGAAGTCGGGCAACTTCGGCGCCGTGGACTTCTTCGAGAAGGCGCTGCGCGAACTGCAAGGAGCCCACTGATGAGCGCCGAAGCGAAGCTGCGCGAAGAAATCTGCACGGTGGGCGCGAGCCTCTATGCACGCGGTCATGCCGTGGGCAGCGCGGGCAACATCAGCGCACGCCTCGCGGACGGCTGGCTCATCACGCCCACAGACGCGTGCCTCGGCCGGCTCGATCCCGCGCAGATCGCGAAGGTGGACGCGAACGGTGTGGCCGTGTCGGGCGCCAGGCCGTCGAAGACGCTGACCCTGCATCGCGGCATCTATGCACGCAATGCGGCAGCGCACGGCGTCGTGCACACGCATTCCACGCATCTCGTCGCGCTCACGCTCGCGGGCGTGTGGCGCGAGACCGACGTGGTGCCGCCCATCACGCCGTACTACGTCATGAAAGTGGGACACGTGCCGCTCATTCGCTATCGCCGGCCCGGCGACCCCGAGGTTGCCGCCGAAGTGGCAGCACTCGCGGATCGCGTGCGCGGCGTGCTGCTGGAACGCCTGGGCCCCGTGATGTGGGGCGAGTCGGTCTCGCAGGCGTCGTATGCACTCGAAGAACTCGAGGAGACAGCACGGCTCTGGCTCATGACGCAACCGAGGCCCGAGCCGCTTGCCGAAACAGCCATCGACGAATTGCGCTCGACTTTCGGCGCACGCTGGTAGCCGTTTTTTGCACGCCCTGCGGACGCGGCTACGTGGAAGGGTTTCCGCACTGCGTAAGCACAGGCTCCGCGAGCCGCTACGTGATCGGCACCCTTGCCGTGGCCCACGCCGACGACGCGGGTCAACCCATAATCTGCGCGGGCACGTCGCGCGCGTGCCCTGCGCCCCACTCACCTTTCAGGACTTGCCGCCATGCCTCGCTTCGCTGCCAACCTCTCGATGATGTACAACGAGCACGCGTTCCTCGACCGCTTCGCCGCTGCCGCGCGCGACGGTTTCAAGGCCGTCGAATATCTGTTCCCGTACGACTTCGAAGTTGAGGCGCTGCGCGCCCAGCTCGACGAACACAGCCTCGTACAGGCGCTTTTCAACGCGCCGCCCGGCGACTGGGCCGCGGGCGAACGCGGCATCGCGGCGTTGCCGGGCCGCGAAGACGAGTTCAAGCGCAGCATCGATACGGCCTTGCGCTACGCCAGCGTGCTCGGCAACACGAAGCTGCATGTCATGGCCGGGCTCGTCGCGGCGGGCGCAGACCGCGCGCGCTATCACGCGACTTACGTCGCGAACCTCGCCTATGCCGCGCGAACCGCCGCCACGCAGGGCATCACCGTGTTGATGGAGCCCATCAACACGCGCGACATGCCGGGCTATTTCCTCAACCGCCAGGACGACGCGCATGCGATTCGCGCCGAAGTGGGCGCGCCCAATCTGAAGGTGCAGTTCGACTGCTACCACTGCCAGATCGTGGAAGGCGACCTCGCGATGAAACTCAAGCGCGACTTCGCGGGCATCGGCCACATCCAGATTGCGGGCGTGCCGGAGCGGCACGAGCCGGACATCGGCGAACTGAACTACCCGTACCTGTTCGAGCTGATCGATGCGCTGGGCTACGACGGCTGGATTGGCTGCGAGTACCGGCCGAAGGCGGCCACCTCCGATGGGCTTGGCTGGCTCAAGCCTTATCTGTGAGGCGCGGTCCGGTCTTGCGGCTCCATTCGAATCTGTATCTGCAACCATCACCGTTGCTGTTTCAGCTATTCAAACGAGGCACATGACATGAAGGTACTGATCACCGGCGGCGCCGGCTTTCTCGGCCAGCGCCTCGCCCGCAGGCTGCTCGAACGCGGCGAACTCGCGGGCCCGAACGGTCGCGCCGAAAAGATTTCGATGCTCGTGCTGCTCGACGTGGCCGCGGCCCCTGATTTCAGCGATGTGCGCGTGAAGACGATGGTGGGCGACATCGCCGATCGCGCGGTGCTGGAACAGGCCATCGATACCGACACGGCCGCCGTGTTCCACCTCGCCGCCATCGTGAGCGGCCAGGCGGAAGCGGAGTTCGATCTGGGCATGCGCATCAATCTGGACGCCTCGCGCACGCTGCTCGAGGTGTGCCGCGCGCGCGGGCACCGTCCGCGTGTGGTGTTCACGAGTTCGGTCGCCGTCTACGGCGGCACGCTGCCCGACGTGGTGCGCGACGACACTGCACTGAACCCGCAGTCGTCATACGGCACGCAGAAGGCGATGGCGGAACTGCTGCTCAACGACTACACGCGCCGCGGTTTCGTGGACGGCCGCGTGCTGCGCCTGCCCACCATCAGCGTGCGGCCGGGGCGGCCGAACGCGGCGGCGTCGTCGTTTGCGAGCGGCATCATTCGCGAGCCGCTGAACGGCGAGACGAGCGTGTGCCCCGTGCCGCGCTCCACCCGCCTGTGGCTGCTCTCGCCGCGCCGCGCCATCGACGCGCTGGTGGCGGGCTGCGAACTCGACGCCGCGGTGCTCGATGCGCTGCCGGGCAACCGGCGCGTCGTCAATCTGCCGGGCATCTCGGTCAGCGTGGACGAGATGATCGCGGCGCTGCGCGAAGTGGCCGGCGACGACGCAGTGAAGCGCATTCGCCATGAAGTGGACGACCGCATCGCGAAGATCGTGGTGAGCTGGCCGGGCCGCTGGGACACCTCGCGGGCCGAACGGCTGGGGCTGCATGGGGATGCATCGTTCGTGGAAGTGATTCGGGCGTATGTGGAGGATGAGCGCAAGTAAAGGCCCGGCGCATTGTCCACTCCAGGTGAACTGACTTTAAAACCCTCGACGACTTCCGCCGCAAGGGTCCCGATCCTAGACTCACCTCCATCGCGACAACCGCACGCCGTGCGGCTCGCATCATCGATCGGGACCCGTCATGAAGAAGATTCTGCTTGCCGTACTCGCCACGCTGGGCGCGTCGGCCGCGTTGGCCTCGGCCTCAGCTTCGGCTTCAGGTTCAGCCAGCCATGCACGTGCCGTCAATGCCGGCGCGCCGCGCCACCCCACCACGTACCACACCGTGAAGGTGGACGGCCTCGACATCTTCTATCGCGAAGCCGGCCCGAGCGATGCGCCCGCTATCCTGCTGCTGCACGGCTTTCCGTCGTCGTCGCGGATGTTCGAGCCGCTCTTCGCGCGCCTCTCGGAGCGCTACCATCTGATCGCGCCGGACTACCCCGGCTTCGGCCATAGCGATGCGCCCGCACCGCAGGACTTCGCCTACACGTTCGACCATCTCGCGGCCGTCACGAACGACTTCCTCGAAACGCTGGGCGTGCAGCGCTACGCGATGTATGTGCAGGACTACGGCGGACCGGTCGGCTTTCGGCTCGCGCTTGCGCATCCCGAGCGCCTGACCGGGCTCATCGTGCAGAACGCGGTGGCGCACGAAGACGGCCTCGGCCCGCTGTGGGAAAAGCGCCGCGCGTTCTGGGCAAACCGCGAAGCCAACGAAGCCGACTTGCAGCGCACCTTCCTTTCGTTCGACACGACGAAGCAGCGCCACGTGGGCACGAGCCCGCATCCCGAGCGCTACGACCCGGACCTGTGGACCGACGAATACGCGTTTCTCACACACCCGGGGCAGAAGGCAATCCAGACCGACCTTTTCTACGACTACCGGACCAACGTGGCGTCGTATCCCGCGTGGCAGGCGTGGCTCAGAAAGACGCAGCCGCCCACGCTCGTGGTGTGGGGCCGCTACGATCCGTCGTTCCAGGTGGCCGAGGCCGCGGCGTACCAACGCGATCTGCCCCATGCGGAGATTCACGTGATCGACGCCGGTCATTTCGCGCTGGACGAACGCGCAGACGAAGTAGCGGCGCTGGTCGGCCGCTTCATGCAGCGCCTGCCCCAAAGCTGAAAGCGAAGACCCCGCGTGGCCGGTGCGTACAATACGGGCTCTCCGATTCCCGAAAAGAGCCCTCGTATGGCAATGAAGAAAACCGACCTTGAGAAGAACAAGGCGCTCAAGCTGACTCATTCGATGAAACAGACGCATTCCGATCGCTTCGGCAAGGGCGCGACCGAAGCACCCGTGAGCCGCAAGGAGCAGCGCAAGCTGGACCAGGCGAAGGGGCTCGTGCCGTTCGCCTGCAAGCTGGACAGCGAGCTCGTGGAAACGCTCAAGGCGCGCGCGGCCGGGCATCCTGACGGCATGAACGGTCTCGTCGAGGAATTGCTGCGGCGTGCATTGGCGGGCGGCGATCAGGCGGCTTAATCAGGCGGCTTGAGCGGGGCGTGGCGCAGCCCGCAGTGGGCCCCGCCCCTCTCAAGCCCACCTTCAGCCCATAACGCTGCCGCGGCCCCCACAAGCGGCGCGGCGGCAGCGTTGCAAGTCACGCGGCGAAGCCCCCACCTCACAGCCCCGCCACACCCGTTCGCTTCGCCCGAACCGCTATTCCGGATCGTTGCCGATGCGCTCGAACCGGATCATCTGTTCGGCCTTCGTGCCATTCGACTCTTCGCGGTACACCGTGCCGCAATACACCACGCGATAACCGTCGCGCGCCCGCACCTCCGGCAGGTTGCCGGCCGGCCTGCTGTCCACGCCGCCCAGCCCGGCTGCGGGCGCCGGAATGTAGTTGTCGAGCGTGGCATTCGACGTAACGACGTTGTCGTGCCAGACCGACGCGTCCCGCTTCGCTTCCAGCGACTTGCCGTCGGTGTCCACGGTGTTGTCGGTTGCGTCCATGCCCGCGCTGTCCACGGAAACAATGCGGCTGTTCGCGCGCTGCACCGGGTCTCCCGCCTCGCGCGTCACCTTGTCCATGTCGATGGACGGCAACGCGGACTTATCGCGGGTCGAAGTCGCCTCGGCGGAGCCGGCGTGCCGGGTCTGTCCGAACTCCTTCGCCTGCGTGGCGGCGTCGGGCGAATCACCGGCCGCGGGCGTCTTGGCCGGGCTTTTCGCGGCCATCTCTTTTTGCTGCTGCTGGGTAGGATTGGCTTCGGCGTTCTGCATATCCACCTCACGTACTCGAGTGCTCATCGGGATGCTGTCGTGAGAGCGCGCATGCGGCGTGCCCGGCCTTTCTCTTCTGTAAAAGGCACTACGGCAGCAGTCCGAACACCGCCACGCCGCTGGTCGTGCCGACATACACGTGCCCATGCGCGATCATCGGCGTGATGAACTTGTTGCCGGCGCCGAACGTGTCGCGCGAGCCGGCCTGGTTGCTGTTGTACAGCTCGTTGGCGAGATTGCCGGCGTCGAACGCGTGCAGCGCCGCGACGCTGCCGTTCTCCGCGGCCCAGACGATGGCATTGCTCGATCCGTTCGCGGAAATACTGGGTGTCGCGCCGGGATACTGGAACGTGCCTGCGCTTTGCGAAGCCGGCGCAGTGGCGAGACGTGCAGCGTTGATCGGAAACGCCTTGAGGTGGTCGCCGAGCGCGCCGATGTAGACCGTGTTGCCGTAGAACGCCGGCATGCCGAACACGCCGGCCGCGAGTTGCCCGTCTATCTCCTGCCAGATCACGTTGGTCGAGCTGTTGAACTTGCCCATGGCGTCGCGATTCACGACGTAGATCTTCGCGTCCTTGCCGGCGCCCACCGCAAGATGACGCACGGTGCCGCTCGCGTCGGCGAGATCGGGCAGCACCAGCGCGCCGCCCGAGCCGAGGTCCTGATCTCGCGACGAAAGCGCCGCCGTATCGAAGGTCGCGAAATAATCCGCGACTGCGAGGCGAGGCGAAGTCGCGAGCTTCAAGAACGTGTTGCCATAGTCGCCGCTCGACGGAAAGCCCTGTGCGTCGAGCGTGGCATCGAACGTGCCGTTCGCGTCGAGCAGATAGAGCGAGGCGCCATCCGAGGCCATGCCCGCGCCGCTCATCCATACCGATCCCTCGCTGCCGTTCGGCGTGAGATTGAGCACGCTGGTCTGCACGAGCGTGCCGGCGCTGTACGCCATCACCCAGCCGCCATACACGCCCTGATCGCAATGCGAGGTCCACCCCAGATACACGTTGCCGTTGACAAGCGCGAGCGCCTGGCGCTCCGCGTATTGTTGCGGGTCGAACACCGTCACGCCGTTGCTGCTGTTCGCGCCCGCGCCGGGATAGGTCGCGGCGATCTGCGCCGGCCCGCCGAGCGCCTCGGCGCCCGTCGTGAGATCGAGCGCGTGCAGGCGTTGGTGAATGGCGCCGCTCGCGTCCTTGCTCATGGCGACGGCATAGAGCACGCCATTCGCGCCGCGCGTGCGATCGATCACCGGTGTCGCGGTAATGCCTATTTCAGGCGTGATTTGCTGGCAGTTGCGATCGTCGCTCGTGGTCTCGCCCGGGCCCAGCAGCGAACGCTGCCAGAACGGCGTGTTGGTGTCCGCATCGAATGCGTAGACGCTGGCGTGCTCGGTGGCAACGTAGACCACGTTGTGCGGCTTGCCGCCAATCGAGAGGCTGCTCACGTAGAGCGGCTGCGCGTCCACCTTGCCGTCCACGGCGAGGAACGCGACCTTGCCGAAATGCGTGGAATTGACGTTGGCCGGCGTGAGCGTCGTTTCGGCCAGGTACTGGCCCGTGCGCGCGGCGTCGTTGTGATACATGAGCACGTCCGTGGGGGACGATACCGTGGTGTTGACCGGCGCGGACGGCGTGGACGTTGCGGCTGCGCTGCCGGATCCACCGCCTCCCCCGCCGCACGACGCGCAAATTGCGACGATGAGGCATGCCATTGTCGCGAAGGCCGTACCGCGGCGCGCGGTGGCGCGGGCCTGTACCTCGCGGAGGTGGAGCAAGCGGTGCATGTGCGTCTCCCGCGCGGCCCGAAGGCCGCGAAGACTGCGTGTCTTGCCGATGCAGAGTCCGCCGTGGGCTGCGCGTTTCGGCACGGGGAATGAGCAATTGCCGTACCGGAGGCGTTTTATTGCGCCCTATTTTCAGAGCGTTATCGATGTGAGAAAGCCATGCTAGCCGGGTCTGCGGCCAATAGAGAACGAGCCCCAAAAGCGAAACGAGCCCTACGCCGCCCGAAAGCCGCGTAGAGCCCGTTCCAAAAAAAGTGACGCACCCCGCAAGAGGCGCGTCACCGAAGGTACTGCGTGGACGTTTATTGCAGGAGCTTCAGCACTTGCTGCGGCAGCGAGTTCGCTTGCGCGAGCACCGAGATACCGGCTTGTTGCAGCACTTGCGCCTTCGAGAGGTTCGCCGTTTCCGAAGCGAAGTCCGCGTCGACGATCTGCGACTGGGCGGCGCTCAGGTTGGTCGATTCCGTCTGCGTGTTCGTGATGGCCGACTGGAACGTGTTCTGCGTTGCACCCAGCGTTGCCTGGAAGTTGTTGACTTGCGCCAGCGCGGCGTCGATTGCCGTGATCGCGTTCTGCGCGCCCGAGGTCGTCGAGATGTCGATGCCCGAGACGCCGAGGCCCGACGCGTTCCACGTCGTCGAACCGAAGTTCGCCGTGATCGTCTGGTTGGCCGATGCGCCGATCTGGAAGTTCACGCTGCCGAGGCCGCCCAGCACGCTCTGGCCGTTGAACGTCGTTTGCGTTTCAACGCGGTTGATTTCCGTCAGACGCGTCGTGACTTCAGTCTGCAGGTTCGCTTGCGCTGCCGAGCCGAGCGAGCCGTCGCCCGATTCCACGGCCAGCTGGCGGATACGCTGCAGGTTGGCCACGGTCGACGAGATCGCGCCCGAGGCGGTTTGCACCATCGAAATGCCGTTGTTCGCGTTCATCACGCCCTGGTTCAGCGCGTTGATGGCGGCGGTTTGCGTCGTGGCGATCGCGAGGCCGGCGGCGTCGTCAGCGGCGGTGTTCACGCGCTTGCCCGACGACAGACGCGTAATGGCTTGCGACAAGGCGCTTTGCGAACCGGACAGGTTGGTCTGCGTCGTCAGCGACAGGATGTTGGTGTTGATGTTCAGCATGGCTTCCTCTAATGAATTCGGTTGGGTATCCGGTTGAGTAACAGGACGATGGTGGTGGTGCTCGCTTGCTGCGGTCCGTTCCAGCAACCTGTATGTCCGGGTTATCGTCGGGCACGGGACAAACTTGAGGGGGAAGCCATCGTTGCGACGGGGAATCGCCCGCCGGCGTGAGCACCGGCGGGGAAAGCGGGAAGGCGGCGTAATAAAAGGTAACGGGACAACGGCGGACGTGCCCGTATATAGGTCCGGAATGATGCAGCGGTCCCCACGGTCCTGAGCGGTCCTGAGCGGTCCTGCGGTGGTCCCGCAGGAATCCGTCAGCGAGTCGTCTACGAATAGAAAGAAGGCGACGGCAACGTATCGTTCAACGCCCACTCGCCGAGTTCCTGAAGCTTGTAATCGACGGGATCGTGCAGCGTTTGCGTGCGCAGATTGCGCCAGAAGCGGTCGAGTCGCAGCGCGCCTTGCGTGGCCCGAGCACCGGCCACTTCGAACAGCCGGCTCGTCAGATCGAGCCCCACGCGCGTGGCCGCTACCTTCGCCGTTGCCACCGCCACGGCCACCTGCCCTCGTCCTGCTTCGTCCAGCGCGGTGCCTTCGTTCCATGCCGCGTCGAATCGCGACGCCGCCTGCTGCACGAGAAGCCGCACGCTTTCCAGGCCTACCCAAAACTCTCCATAGCGCAACAGCGTGTAAGGATCTTCGTTCACGCTCTTCGCGGGCGATTTGAACCACGGCCGCGACTCGTGCAGCGTGTAGTGCTTCATCTGCGCGAACGCGCCTTCGCTCACGCCGAGAAACAGGTGCGCGAAGATCAATTGCGCAAGCAGCGGCCGCAGGCACGCAAACGGCGTGCTGAGCGGCCCCGGATCGAGCAGCATTTCGCTTTCCTGGACGCGTACCTGATCGAACGCGGCACTGCCGCTATCGGTTTGACGCTGGCCGAAGCTGTCCCAGTCCGAAGGGATGGTGATGCCCGCGCGCGCGGTGGGCACCGCGGCAATCAGCAGCTTGCCGCTGGCTTCATCCACGCCGGACGCAATCAGCATGTCCGAATCGAACGCACCGGAGCAAAAGCTCTTGCGGCCTGAAAACTCATAGCCGCCATCGACTTTACGCACGACGGTCCGCTTGTCGAGCGGATTGAGCGCGTTGCCCCAGAACCGGTTGTGGCGTGCTGTCTCTTCGAACCAGGGCTCCCACTGAGCGGGCCGCGCGAACAGTTGCACCGTGGCCAGCAGCAGATGATGAAAACCGTAGACGTGCGCGATGGAGCTGTCCACGCGCGCGAACTGCCGCACGGTATCGAGCGTTTCGATCCAGTTCGCGCCCTGCCCGCCGTACTGCTTCGGAATGGAGAGCGCAAGCAGACCGCTGCCGCGAAGCGCATCGCGCTCCGCTTTCGGCGTGCCGCCGCGCGCGTCGCGCTCGGCAGCCGTTGCGGCGAAGTCTTGCACGAGACGGTCAATCGTCCGCTGAATCGATGAGAAGTCGGACTCGGATGATAAGGACATGGATCTTGCCTCCAGCACGGAATGGGAGCGGGTTCAACCCGCTATCTTAAAAGCGCGCCGCGCGCGCGTCCCGGCCAGAATACCGAATGCTTCGAAGCGGGAGTGATATGGGCGGCGAGGATGAGGGCAAGGAAGGCCTACGGGCCGAAATGCGTCGGTTCGCGCCTGGAGAACTTCCAGGCCGACACGAAGCCACATATGATTGCGTTGCTAACCACTTCATGGTCTAATCGCCGCCATGTTCGATCACTGCCTGTATTTCAATTCTGCTGCCCTGGCCCGCCTCGTTGAGCGAGAATGGACCGCTGTTTATGCCCCATTCGACCTCACGCCGCCGCAGGGCTTCGTTTTGCGCGTCGTGCTCGCCTCGCCCGGATGTCTCGCCAGCCAGGTCGCCGACATGCTGGGCATTGCCCGTCCCACGGCGACGCGACTCGTCGACAACCTTTGCCAGAAGAAGCTTGTGGAGCGCCGGCAAGGAAAATCCGACGGCAGAGAATGGTGTCTATACCCCACAGCCGCGGGCAAGGCGCTCGACAAACCGATCAATGCGGCAAGCGCCAACGTCGCCAAGGCACTGCGCGGACGAATCGGGACCGGCTTGTTCGACACAACGATCAGCAGCATGCGGGACGTCAGAAAGGCGTTGGACTAACGCCTTTTTTGATCACAAATAGTTGTTATGCTAACCAAATGGAGCCGGCATGAAAGGCACTGCGATACGAGAATCGAAGAAGTGCATCGCGCCACGCAAGCAACGCCTGGCGATAACCCGTGACGCACAAAAGTGGATTGCAGGGCTCACGATCACGGCAATATCCATCGCGCTGTTCGTCACAGCCGCCGTCTCTTCAATGAAAAGCGTTCCGGTGAACAACGCGCGATGTCTCGCGCAGATCGCCAAAGAAGAACACACGACGCTGGAAGCGTTCTTTCAAAACCCTTCCGGACGCGATGCTCTAGCACAGGCGCTCGCCGCGTGTGCCCAATGATGGCTCCGGCGGCGCCCTTTCTAATGCACGATTCGACCTGTCCATATAACCACCCACGGCATGAGGAACGCAGACAAAAATATTTGTCAGCCCGTCATGCCGTTCTCTAGCATCGAGCCCTGTCGAACCCCAAAACGAACCCCACATGCACAAACGAAAACTGCTCGGTACGGCGCTGACGGCGCTCCTTCTCGGCTGGAGTATTGCGAATACGGCCTCGGCCGCAACCACGGAAAAGACGCTTCGCGTCGGCATCATGTCCGGCGAGGACGAAGACGTCTGGAAAGTGGTTGCCGCCAACGCGGCAAAGCATGGCCTCGCCATCAAGATCACCACGTTCGCCGATTACACGCAGCCCAACGAGGCGCTGGCCCAGCACGACCTCGATGCCAACTCGTTTCAGCACAAGCCCTACCTCGAGGCGCAGATCAAGGCGCGCGGCTACAAGATCGTGCCCGTGGGCTACACCTATGTGCAGCCCATCGGCCTCTATTCGCGCAGGGTGAAGTCCGTTGCCGACCTTCCGCAAGGCGCGACAGTGGGCGTGCCAAACGACCCGAGCAACGAAGGGCGCGCGCTGCTCCTGCTGCAATCGCTCGGCCTCATCACGCTGAAGCCCGCCGTGGGTCTCTTGCCGACGGCGCGCGATATCGAACGGAATCCGAAGAATCTGCACGTCAAGGAACTCGATGCCGGCATCGTCGGCCGTGCCATCGGCGACCTCGATGCGGCCGTCGTGAACACCGACTGGGCCATCAAGGCGGGCATCAAGATTCCGCAGGAACGCATCGCGCAGGAGAAGGTGCCGAACAATCCGTATCGCAACTTCATCGCCGTGAACGAGCAGGACGCGAACGCGCCGTGGGTCCATGACCTCGTGGAGAGTTATCAGCAACCCAATGTGTCCGCCGCAATCCTGAAGGTTTATCGCGGCGCCACGCTGCCCGCGTGGGACGGCGCGCCGCAGTAGTTCCGCACACTGCTCAGCGCCCGAGCCCGCTCTTCGCAATCTGTTGCTCCACGAACTGCGCGAAGAGCGTATGCAGGCGGGTGGCGGGATGCAGGTCGTCGGCGAACATGTAGGTCTGGTCGGCGTTGGGCGTCGTGTAGGTGGCCGGTGAACAGAGCAATGCGGTGTCGTGCGGCGTCTTCGCGGGGTCGCACGCCGTGCCCGTGTTAGAGACGGCGAAGCCGTTGGCCTGGAAATTCGCGACAACCTGGTTGAGCCAGGTGAAGGCATCGATCTCGATGACCTTGCTCTGAAGACCGTTGGTCTGCAAACCCGCGTTCAGCGTGTCGTTGAAGCGTTGCGAAAGCTGCGTCAGATTCGCGCCGCCGTCCGCGGACGTCACGCCTTTGGGCGACAGCCCGATGTTGGGCAGATTGACCACGACGACGTGCGTCGCCCCACTCTGCACGATCTGCGCGACGAGCTGGACGAGCGTGTTCGCCGCCGTTTGCACCGTGGGCGCGGCAGCGGGCAGCGAGCCGGCACGCAGCACGTCGTTCGCGCCGGCCCACACCAGCACCAGCTGGTTCGCGTTGAAGCTTCCATGCGCGGCCAGATAACTCGACACCTGCTGGTTCATGGGCATTTCGATGTTGCCCAGCACGTCGGTCAGGTAGTCGTACAGGTTCGCGGGCGTGGCCACCGTGGCGCCGCCCTCTGCGTAGCCCAGACCGCTTTGCGCGCTGAGCTTGTGGCTGGCGTCGATCGAGAAGGCGGGCGTCAGCGTGTCGCCGTAGTACTGCGCGACATCCTGCGTCCACACCTGGCCAGGGTTGGTCGTGAAGCGTCCGCCGCCCAAGGCGCTCGCAAGCGGCGCATAGGTGCCGACGTCCGAGAGGCTGTCGCCGAACGACACCACCTGGAGATGCACGCCGCCAGCGGGGCCCGCCGTGCCGGCGCTACTGCCCGAGCCGTTTCCTCCGCCGCCGCACGCCGCGGTCAGCAGACTCATCGCGACAACAATTGCGGCACACACCCTTGCGTTCATGCGTTGCATGGCTTTCCTCCAGTGGACGGCGGCTTTCACGTGACGGACGTTGCGCCCGCGAACCTGCTGCACATGCAGCACATGCAGCGGGCTCTACCGTGTAGCAAGAAAGGTGCGCCGAGGTTTGCGGCGCTGGAGGAAGGTCTTGTCGCGCTCAGGCGATGGCGTCCATCAGCCGGTACCACGCAACGCCCGCCGCGATGTAAAAGCGCTGCAGCCCATGGAATGGGATCGGTTTGACCGCGGTGACGGCAAACGGAAACGGAGCGCGGGCGTCGCCTGCAATGCGCGCGGCAAGATGCTTGCCTAGCGTCGTGGCCATCGCAATGCCGCGGCCGTTGTAGCCAAGCGCGATGCTGAGCCCCGGTGCCGGCTCGTGGACGTGCGGCAGAAAATCGGCCGTGATCGCGACGCGCCCCGCCCACCGATACTCATACTCGATGCCCTTCAATTGCGGATACATCAACTCGACGGCGCGCTCCAGGTGCGCCCAGTCGTTGTTCGCACGCGGGTCCGAAAAAGGCCCGCGACCGCCCATCAACAACCGCCCGGCCGCATCGCGCCGGAAGTACAGCAAAAGACGACGCGAATCGGAGGCCACTTCACCGCCGCGCAGAATGGCGTCGCCCACGCCGGGAGCCAGCGGCCGCGTAGCGACGATAAAGCTGTTCGCCGCGATCACCGACTGCCGCAGGCCCGGCCAAAGCGCCCCGGTATAGCCGTTGGTCGCGATCACGACGTGCTGCGCGACCACGTTCGCGCCGCCGCGCGTCTGCACCTGCCAGCCGCGTGCGTCACGCGAGAGGCGCGTGACCGACGTGTGTCCATGCACGGCAACGCCGAGCTTCTGGGCCGCGCGCGTGAGACCCCGCACATAGCTGAGCGGCTGGATGCTGCCGGCACGGTGATCGATCCATCCGCCCACATAAGCGCTCGTGCCAAGCCGCTGCGAAACCCCTGCGGCATCGAGCAGGCTGACCTTCGCGCCGCGCGCCGCCCATTGCTGCGCACGGCGCGTCACGGTTTCGAGCATCGCACGCGACGGCGCTGGCTGGATCCAGCCGCCCCGTACCGCCTCGCAATCGATGCCGTACCGCTCGATCAGTTCGAACACGCTGTCGGCCGCGCCGCCCACCGTCTCCACCAGACGATTGCCCGCTGTTTCGCCGAACCGTTGCACGAGTTCGTCGGGGTCGTACTTGAGCCCGGGAATCACCTGACCGCCATTGCGGCCCGAGGCGCCCCACCCCGGCTGCGCGGCATCGAGCACGCACACCTTCACGCCGCGCTCCGCCAGATGCAAGGCCGTCGAGAGGCCCGTGAACCCTGCACCCACGATCGCCACGTCGCACGATACCGACTCGCGCAGAGCCGGCGTATCGGGCGCAGGCTGCGCCGTTGCGGCCCACAACGAATCGGGCAGCATTGCACCTTCTTTCACTTCGATCATGTTCAGTTCGGGTTAGCGCCGGCGGGCGTGCCGTCAGGAGACAGCAGGCGCCGCAGGAAGTCCTGCGTGCGCGGATGCTGGGGATGGCTCAGGACCTCGCGCGCGGCCCCCGTCTCGCAGATCGTGCCGCCGTGCAGGAAGCACACGCGGTCGGCCACTTCGCGGGCGAAGGCCATTTCGTGCGTGACGACCACCATCGTCATGCCGTCGCGTGCGAGCGCGCGCATCACGGCCAGCACTTCGCCCACCAGCTCGGGATCGAGCGCGGACGTGGGCTCGTCGAAGAGCAGCGCCGCAGGCTCCATGGCAAGCGCGCGCGCAATCGCCACACGCTGCTGCTGACCGCCCGAAAGCTCCGCAGGATACGCATTCATCCGATGCGAGAGGCCGACCTTATCGAGCAGGTGCCGCGCCTCGTCGCGCGCCCGCGCAACCGGCGTGCGGCGCACATAGACCGGGCCTTCCATCACGTTTTCGAGGGCCGTTCTGTGCGCAAACAGGTTGAAGCGCTGAAACACCATGCCCACGCGCATGCGCAATTCGTGAATGTTCTTCGCGTGCGCATCCACGCGCACGCCGTCTATCGTGATGGACCCGGAATCGTAGGTCTCGAAGCCGTTGATACAGCGCAGCACGGTCGACTTGCCCGACCCGGACGGCCCGATCAGGCACACCACTTCGCCCGCCTCGACGTTGAGGCTCACACCCTTGAGCACTTCCTGGTGGTGAAAGCGCTTGTGTATCGCGTTGATTTCGATCATCGACTTTTCCTCACGGCGAGCCGCTTGCCAAGCTGGTTGACGCCGAACATCAGCGGCAGGCTCAGCACCAGATACAGCAGCGCGACGAGCGTGTAGACCGTCATGTTCTGGAAGGTCGACGACGCAATCAGTTGCCCCGCGCGCGTGATTTCGGCAACGGTGATGGTGGAGGCAACCGACGAGTCTTTCAGCAGCATGACGAGCGTATTGCCGTAGGGCGGCAGCGCGATCCTGAAGGCCTGCGGCAGCACCACGCGCCGCATGATGAGCGGGCCGCGCATGCCGATGGCGTGCGCGGCTTCAATCTGCCCGTGGTCGATGGCTTCGATGCCCGCGCGAAAGTTTTCCGCCTGATACGCGGAGTAAGCGATGCCAAGCCCGATGACCCCGGCCTGAAACGCCGACAGCTGCACGCCCAGGTCCGGCAGCACGAAATAGATGTAGAAGAGCTGCACGATGATCGGTAGCCCGCGGATCAGATTGATCACGGTGCTGCCGAACGCCGATGCGGCACGGTTGCGCGACACCTTGAGCAACGCGAGCACCAGACCGAGGACCGAACTGAGCACGAATGCACAGGCCGTGATCTCGATCGTGATGACTGCGCCTTTCAGCAGGATCGGCAAAAAGTCGATTGCGTTCTGCACGAACATCGCGTCTCCCGACACACTTCGCAGATCGTCCGGGCCGCTATCAGGCACGGACGGCTTCGAATACAGCGCAACGTCTCGCCGTTAGCTCATGTGCCACTTCTGCAGAATTTGCTGCAGCGTGCCGTCGGTCTTCATCTTCCTGATGGCCGAGTTCAGCTGTTCGAGCATGGCCGTGTCGCCCTTACGCACGACGAAGCACACCTGCCCCTTCACCGCCGACTGATACTCCGGCACGAGCCGCACCTGCGGATTGGCACCCTGCTGCAGCTGATAGGCCACGATGGGCTGATCGGCGAAACCCGCTTTGATCCGGCCCAGCGCCACGTCGCGCATGATGTCCGCGACGGAATCGTAGGTGCGCACTTCCTTGAAGATGCCCTTCTTGTTCAACGCATCGACGAACGCCGTGCCCACCTGCGCGCCCACCACTTCGCCCTTGAGATCGTCCATCGAGGTGTAGTGGCCTTTGTCGTCGGCCCGCACGACGAGCCCTTCGCCGTACGAATAGACCGTGTCCGAAAAATCGACGATCTGCTGGCGCGCGGGCGTCTTCAGCATGGCCGCGGAAATGATGTCGATCTTCTGCGTGGTCAGCGATGGAATCAGCGCGGAAAACACGCTCTGCTGCACCTCCACCTTGAAGCCACCCGCGCGGCCCGCCGCTTCGATAGCATCCACCATCATTCCCTGAATGGAATTGGTTTTGACGTCGAGGAACGTGAACGGCACACCCGTGGCCGTTGCGCCCACCTTCCAGGTGGGCTCGGCGCGCGCGGCGCCCGAGGAAATGACGAAACAGGTGGCAAAGCCGGCTGCAAGCAAGGTAAGGCGTTTGACGAACGTGACCATGCATTTCTCCTGGCAAGGCGCCGCCGGATCGACATGAACCGTCGGCAATGTTGTTTTGTGACCGCGAGATCATGATAGTCGAATCAAAAAAATCGCAAATAGATTTTTGTGTATCGATATTCGATACGATATGATGCGGTATTGCACTCACCCCGCATTCAACGCGCGTTCAACGGACGGACCACGATGGACAATTCGCCTGCCGACAATGACGCCGGAAACGGCACCGACCTGCTCTTCAATCAGTCGCTGGAAAAGGGGTTGAACGTGCTGCGCGCGTTCAGCGCGAAGCGCCGCACGATGACGCTGGCCGAAGTGGCCGAGGCGGCGTCGATGTCCAAAAGCTCGGCGCAGCGCATGGTCTACACGCTGGAGAAGCTGGGCTATATCCGCAAACATCCGCTCACGCGCCGCTACCAGCTGGCGCCGCGCGTGATGCAGATCGGCTTCAACTATCTGGCTGCGGACACCTTGATCGACGTGGCGAATCCGTTCCTCTCGGAACTCACGAACATCACGGGCGAGACGACCAACCTCACGGAGCCCGATGACGACGAGATGGTGTACGTCTCGCGCTTCGTCTCGACGAAGTTCGTGCCGATACACATGCCCATCGGCAGCCGCATCCCGATGTATTGCACTGGCAGCGGGCGCGCATTCCTGAGCGCGTTGCCCGCGGACGAGGCACGCGCGCGCCTCGAGCAGATGAATCGCGTGGCGTTCACGGCGAACACCGTGACCGACGTGGCACGGCTCGGCGAACTGCTCGCCGAAGTGCGCCAGAACGGCTATGCCACGAACCGCGAAGAGTTGTTCATTGGCGATATGTCGATCGCGGCGCCGGTGGTGGGAAGCCAGGGGCGCCCCGTCGCCGCGGTACACGTGGTGGCGCCCACCAGCCGATGGACTTTCGACGACGCACGGCTAAAGCTCGCACCGGCCGTAATCGATTGCGCGCGAGGCATCAGCAATTCGATACGAACGCTCGAGTAAGCACGCGAGGGGTCATGCGAGCGTGCGCCGCGCTCATACCAGACTCACACCAGGTTCGAACCAGGTTCAAACTCCGCCGTCGCCGTATTGCCGGATGACCTTCGCGATCACGACGCGGTAGCCGTCGAGCCAGCGCGCCTGCTTGCCCTTCGCTTCGCGGTGCGCCGGATGCTCGATCAATTGCCGCAGCGCCGCTTCCGACTCCCAGTAGTAGATGTTCTGGATCAGCCCCGCGCTTGCGTTCTCCCAGGTCTCCTCGCCGAGATAGCCGGGAATCGCGCGCGCGGCTTCCGCGATCTGTTTGTCGAGGCGATGGAACTCGTCGTCGAATTGACCGGCCTTGAAAACGAAGGTGGACGAGTACATGCGGCTTCCTTTGAGTGATCGAAAAAAGCGGACGGCGCACCCCGCCTGCTGCCTTCCCGTCGAATAAAAAAAGGCAACGCGCGAGGCGTTGCCTTCCTTGCTGCATCCAGCACCGGAATTCGTGGCCGAAGCCGCTGCGATCAGCAACCCGTCTGCTTCACGCGCTCCACGGCGAGCCCGAATGCCGGACGCAGCTTCGTGCCCACCACGTTGCCGAGAAACGCCGCGACGAGCCACAGCCAGCCGTGCAGGCTGCCCGACACGATGCCGCTGAAATACGCGCCGATATTGCAGCCGTACGCAAGACGCGCGCCGTAGCCGAGCAGCAGCCCGCCCACCACGGCCGCGATCAGCGAGCGCAGCGGCAGCCGCCACACCGGCGCATAGCGGCCGGCGAGCGATGCAGCCACCATCGCGCCGATCACGATGCCGATATCCATCACCGACTTCACGTCGTGGCTCACTGGGGCGGCGAGCGCCGCCGCGTTCGGGCCGGTGCTCCACACATGCCAGCTCGCAACGTCGACGCCCATTGCCGAGAAC
Source organism: Paraburkholderia sp. A1RI_3L (assembly GCF_048957895.1). Taxonomy (NCBI): domain Bacteria; kingdom Pseudomonadati; phylum Pseudomonadota; class Betaproteobacteria; order Burkholderiales; family Burkholderiaceae; genus Paraburkholderia; species Paraburkholderia sp. A1RI_3L. Next base: position 28,684 of record NZ_JARCHA010000013.1, on the reverse strand, counting down.
GCCTTGGCACCCCACAGCGCAAACGCCGACGTGACGCCCCAGGGACGGCCCGAGATCGCAAGCGTCACGAAGTTGAGCACGGCGAGCACCACGCCGCCCACGAGCAGCGGCCACGGGCCACGCAGCCAAGACGACGTGTTCGGTGCGTCGTCGCTCACGAGACGGCCGTGACGGCGTTTTTCGATCAGCACGGTCAGCGCGGCAATCAACGCGAACACCACGAGGTTCAGCGCGATGGCGGGGCCCGCGCCCAGCGTTTTCACGAGCGAGATGGGCTGCAGATGCGGCAGCGCGCTCCAGAACGGCAGATGCGCGGTACCCACCACGGAACCGACGACGAACGCAATCAGCGTGACCACCATGCGCGTGCTGCCGCCCCCCACCGTGTAGAGCGTGCCGGAGGCGCAGCCGCCGCCCAGCTGCATGCCGATGCCGAAGATGAACGCGCCGATCAGGACCGACACGCCGACGGGCGCCACCTCGCCCGCCACCGGATGACCGAACAACGTGCCGGCCGAAAGCGCCGGGAAGAACAACAGCACGCCCACTGCGAGCATCAGCATCTGCGCACGCAGACCGGCGCCGCGCCCGTCCGCGATGAACACGCGCCACGCGGACGTGAAGCCGAACGCGGCGTGATAGAGCGTCATGCCGAGCAGCGCGCCCAGCACGTACAGCGTGGCCTGCTTCGCGCTGACGGTCTGCGCGAGATAGAGGGCACCGAGTACGACGAGCGCGAGCGCAACGGCAAGCGGCTTCGGATTGATGTTGACGAGCCGGCTAGACGCGCCGCCGAACGGCGTGGAGAGATCGGACATAGTGAGCGGAAGCGGTCGCGCTCAGCGCACAGGGGCGGCACGCCGGCAAAAAGGGCGGTCGCTGCGCGGGCGAAAGGCCGCGAAAAGTCGTTAGGGGAAAGTTCGCAAGTATATCGAAATGTCACGATTCGGCTGGGACGTACCCTGAGCCGCGGCGCCTCGCGCCAAGGGCTGCCGCGCGTCGTGCCGCGGGCCCGCCAGGCCCGCCAGACGGGGCTTGGCGAGCATTCGTCGCGATTCAAAGCCGGCCGCCTAATAACGTGCTCGTATATCGATATTTCGAATCTGGCTTGACAGATGCCCGTCGAAAAAACCACCAGGAACTGACCATCCGACCGCCGGCAGCCGGCAGCCGGCAGCAGACTCAGATCACCAGGTGCCTCGCCTCCTCGTGCATGCTCGCGGGCGGCAGCAGGTCGGCGCGCGAGAAGCGCACGAGCGCAAATGCGCGCCAGGTGCCCGGGTCGGCGGGGAGGCGCGCAAGGCGAAATTCGATCTCCTCGCCCTTCGCCGGGTCGTTGTCTTCGAGCACCACGTTCATCGCGTTGAGTCGCAAGCGCTTTCTCGTCACGTCGAGATGCGAAGCCGGATCGGCCAGCACGTCGCAGATCAGCTGGAGTTCGCGTTGCAGGGCGTCGGTCTGCAGTCCCAGGTCGGCGAGGCTGCGCTCGTTCTCGTCCATCAGCGACTGGATTTTCGCGCGCTCCGCGAGGTCGGGCGCCGTGCCGCTGCCCATCACCTGGCGCATGCCCACGCCGCCCCGCTCGAGCAGCTGCATGCGTGCCTTCAGCAGCGCGCGCTCCTGCTGGAGTGCATCGCGCCGGGCCGTATCGGCTTCGACGTGCGAGAGCCCTTCCAGGGCCAGCTGATCGAGCACGCGTCGCACGATTTCGCGCCGCAGAAGTGTTTCCGTGAGTCCGCATACACGGACTTGATAATCGCCGAAGCTGACCGTGGTACGCATGACGTCAGAGCGAACCTCGAGGCCGACCTGTTTTGCGCCCGGCGCACGACGTTCGGTCATCGCCATGCCGAGCACCGCGAAGACCTCGCCGGCGGCCGGACATTCGTCGAAGAAGTGCTGCAAATCGGTGGAGCGGCTGAGCGCCGGGGCCACGTCGTCGGGCGCGGTGAAGAACGCGTGAATACAGGCGTCGGAAGACCATGCCGCGGCGCTGGCCTCGCGTGCAGGCGGTAGCGACTCGACCAGACCTTCGACGTACTGCAGCGAAACACTCACGGCACGCGCAAGGTGTGCCTCGTACTGCCCGACCAGCCGCAATTGCGGATGCAGCTTGACGATGCGCTCCACGGCGTCGCGCACCTCGTCGCTTGCGGCCGGCGGTACCGCAGTGTTTCGATGCCACATCCAGCTCAACATGCCCATGTCCGTCTTTCCTTGCCTGCGCTCGCGCCTCGCGCTGCATGGTCGGCTGCACGCCGGAATTTCCGGCAACGGCCAGCAAGCAACTGTCTTGATTCGGCGCCCGAATCTCACCTTAGCCACGCGGGCAACGGGTTCTTTGATCCTGGTCAGTTGTCTCTCGTTGAAGGCATTCGATCTGACCGACAACGTCGGGCCACCCAAACGGGCACAGGCTGATGCCGCGCATGAGAGCGAACACCCTGCCTCACGAGCGGAAAACTGGATTCATGCGGCCAAAGACGGATCGCTTGCGACGTCACGCTGAATGGCGCACGCCGTTTTTAGCGCGGCGCCAAACAGAAGCCAGAGCGCGAGCGACCCTGTCGACACGGCACCCAGCACGAGAAAGGCGGTTGCGTAACCGAAGTGCTGGGCGAGCACGCCGCCCAACGCAGGGCTGAGCGCAGCGCCCATGCCCTGCACGGTCATGACCATGCCCTGCCCGACGTTGACGCGCCCGGTTCCCTGCAACAGTCGCACCACCAGTGCGGGCACCGCCACGCTTTGCAGGCCGGCACCGATGCCATCGAGCGCCTGCACCGGCCACACGCCCCACGCGTCGATGAACATCGCGGCAACGAGCCCGCGAAGCGGCAGCGCGAGGAACGTGATCAGGATGACGCCCCAGTAGCCGATACGCCGGATGAGGCGGCTCGCCAGGAACGCCGCGACCACCATGACGAGTTGCGCAACCACGATCGTCTGCGCAGTGAAGGCGCCTGGATCGCCCTTGTGCGCGGCGACCACCGCCAGCCCGTAGAGCGGAAGCATCGCCGCATTACCCAAATGGAAGATCGCCAACGAGGCGGCCAGCAGCAGCAACGGCCGGCAGCTCAGCAGCACGCGAAAGCCGCTTGCGTGCTCATGGCTTGCCGCCGACGAACCGCCCAGCCCTCGCGCACTGTCGTGATCGATCGAATCGCGCCGGATGAGCAGCGTCGAGGTCACCGTCATCACGCCAAATACGCCGGCGAGTACGAACACCGCACCGAACCCATACCGCCAACCCAGCCAGCCCGAAAGCGCGGCACCCACCACATTGCCCGCGTGATTGGCCACCTGGTTGCGACCGAACTGCCGGTCAAAGCCCTGTTCGCGCGCGATACCGAGCGTCAGGCCCGCTAACGCGGGCCCCAATGCGGCCCCTGTTACGGCCGTGAAGATCTGGGAAGCGGCGACCATCCAGTAGCTGTGCGACACCCATAGGACGAGCGATGCGAGTGTCGTCATGCCCGCCGCAATCACGACGACGCCGCGCTTGTGACGCGTGCCATCGACGAGCGCACCGGCCGGTGAAGTGGCGAGCATGCCGGCGACGCCGCCGAGCGTCATGACCGTTCCGATCGCGCCCGGATGCCAGCCCTGTGCCTGCAGAAAGACGCCAAGGAACGGCCCGATGCCCGCCTGCACATCGGCCACGAAGAAGTTGAGCCCTTCCAGTGCGTATCGGGGATTCATGGATGCCCAGGTTATGCGTGTGCCGCCATGCGCTCAGGCCGTTACCGGCGTATCGACGAGTTCGGCAATCTCGTCCACCTCGATCGTTCGCCCGTGGCGGTTCTTGATGCCAGGCCCCCAGGCCTGGACATGCGCGCCCGGCGCCAGGTATTTGGCGAGGTATTCGGCGAGCTCTGCCGCCGCGTGAGTCGGCATGCGCAACGACGTGCCGTCGTCGAGCAACGCCCCGCGCAACTCGCCCTTCGGGCCGAAGAGCGACAGCACCACTTCACCGGACGCTTCCATCGGTTTGCGTTCGCCAGGCGGCTTGCGATGCTTCTCCCCCTCGTGGTGTGGACCTTCGTCGAGAATGAGCACGCCGCTCGTTGTCGTAAGGGAAACGGCGGCAATCATGTCCGCATTGCGGGGCTTCACCCCGCGCACCCGGACCGCATCGCCCGGCGCGACGTGCCGCGCAAGCTGTTTCGACAGATGCGGCGGAAAGTGCACCTGGCGCGCGCCAAGGACGAGCCCGTCCAGTTCGCCGTGCGGATTCAACAGAAAGCGCGTGACCTTGCCGCGGGTTTCCGGAAGGCTTGCGGGGTCGATCCAATGCATGTCGTTTCTCCGAAATCGATGTGAGCCAAAGATTGTTCAGGTAGCGCTCGTTCAGGGCGCGGGCGGAATACGGTCGTAGCGTCCGTAGATCTGGGTCAGGTTGCCGGGCGAGCCGAACGACGTTGCCTGCAGCGCCGTGCCGTACTGATTGCGCGTGCCGTAACCCTGCGCGGACACCGTTGCGCCCGTCCTGACGAGCGCCGCGAATTGCTGCGCGACAGGCGGCGTGAGTTTGATGACCGTGCCGTCCGCGAGGATCACGCCGTCGGGTTCGCCTCGTCTTGCGGTCGTGACATACGCGACCTGGCCTTGAGCGCTCATCGGCGCGAGGCGTGCGCCTCGCAACTCGCGCGGCAGGGGCCGGGCATCCGGCGGCGGGGGTTGATCGACGAGTTGCTGACCGCTTCGGGCGTTGGTGATGCGTTGGGCGTCGAAGCTGCCTCCCGCGTCGCGCCAGCCACTGACCTGCACCACGTCGCCTGGGTGGACCGCCGACGTGAGCTGCGCGCTCATGTGAGGCGGGAACCTCACCAGCACTCCATCACGCGTGAGAAAGCCGTCCACGTCGCCGTCCGGATTGGTGAGAAAGCGGGTGACGGTGACTTGCGTCGCGGTGAATGCGCCTGAATCGGCGAGGCCGGTCGGCGGAACGTCCCCAGGCGGCGCCAGCGGCGCTGCTGGAGGCGGTGGCGGGACATCCTGTGCCACGGGCGGCGGCGGAACCGGGGCTCCTTCCGGTCGAGGTTGCGCTGCGCATCCGGCGCTCGTCGCGAGCAAGGCGGCGAAGCTCATTGCGCTCACGACGCGGACGGCGATGCGTTGTCTGGGGTATGGGGTCGATGGCACGGTTCACTCCTTTCATGTCGCGCGGAGTGTTTTGCAAAGGCCATGCCATTCGTCCCGAGTCTGTGTTCTCGGGCTTCCGTGGTGATTTGCGCGGGGATTTGCGCGATGCAGACGCGTCGACGTGTCAGGAAACCGGACATACGCTGTCCGCTTCCTTGACACCCTTGCCGTTACGACGCGTTCCCGGAGAGGCCCAGGCTCGTCATACGCGTGTAGAGCGATTGACGGCTGATGCCGAGCTTGCGCGCCGCCTCGGCGCGATTGCCTTCCGATGCGGCCAGCGCGTGGACGATCAGCGCACGTTCGAGCCGTGCAACGGCTTGCGTGAGGGGCAGTTCGAGAAGGTCGGGAGGAATGGCGTCATCCGCGCCGCCTTTCGCCGCCGAGAGGAAACCGAAGTCTTCGCGCATGAGCACCTGTCCCGGCGCCAGCGCGCTCGCACGCTCGACCGCGTTGGCCAGTTCGCGGACATTTCCCGGCCAGGCGAACGTGGCGAGCAGACGCTGTGCATCGGCGGAAAGATGCTTGCGTTGCGTGCCGCTGGACGCGCTCGAAAGAAAGTGTTCGGCAAGCGGCAGAATGTCGGCCACGCGCTCGCGCAATGGCGGCATGTGCAGCGGAATCACGTCGAGGCGAAACAGAAGGTCCTGTCGAAACGTGCCTGCCGCGACCATCGAGGGAAGATCGCGATGCGTCGCCGCGACGACGCGCACGTCAACCGTCACGACGCGGTTCGTTCCAAGCCGCGTGACCTGGCGCTCCTGTAGCACGCGCAGCAGCTTGGCCTGCATGGCAAGCGGCATGTCGCCGACTTCATCGAGAAACAGCGTGCCGCCGTGCGCTTCTTCGAAACGCCCCGCCCTGTCGCTCTGGGCGCCCGTGAACGCGCCCCTTGCGTGCCCAAACAGTTCGCTTTCGAGCAGGTCGTCGGGAATCGCCGCGCAGTTCACCGCAACGAACGGGCCGCCGGCGCGCGCCGATGCGCGATGGAGCACACGTGCTGCGACCTCCTTTCCGGTTCCCGTTTCGCCGGTGATAAGCACGGTGGAGTTCGTTGCCGCCGCGCGGCCGATGCGTTTCTGCACGTCACGCATGGCTTCGCTCACACCGAGCAGTTGCGGCTCGCGCGATGCGGCTTCATCCGGGAATGCGCGCGCAACGGGCGCGTTGCGCTGGGTGGAAAAAATGCGTTCGAGCAGCGCGGCGATCTCGTCGCGTCCCACCGGTTTGGTGAGATGCTCGAAGGCGCCGAGCCGCATCGCGCCGATGGTGTTGTCGCTCGTCGCGTGCGCCGTGAGCATGACGACCGGCACGGTCTGCCATCCCGGCGTGTTGCGCAGCGTTTCGAGCACGGCAAGGCCATCCGCGCCCGGCAAACGGAAGTCGAGAAAGACGCAGTCGGTGGCAGCGTGCTCGTGCAACCGCTCGAACGCTTCCTTGCCCGAGCGCGCTTCGAGCGGCTGGTGGCCAAGGTCTTGTACCGTTTCAGCGAGGCCTTCGCGAAAGGCGTCGTCGTCGTCGATGATCAGTATGGTCGCCATGGCAAGTCGATCACGAAACGCGTCATGTTCAAATCATCCGCAAGATACGCACGCCCGCCATGCGCAGACGCGATCTCGCGCACCACGGCGAGGCCCAGACCCGAACCGTCAGGCCGCCCGGTCACAAAAGGCTCGAAGATGCGCTCACGTTCCGTCGCGCTCACGCCGGGACCATTGTCGACGACTTCGAGCCTGAGCCGCTCGCCCTCGTCCGAGCTTGCCTTGCCTGCGCGAATCGTGACGTGACCGCCGGACGGCGCATGCCGCAGCGCATTCACCACGAGATTGTCGAGCGCGCGGGCCAGTTGCGCCGCGTCGAAAACCGGGTTCGCCTCGCAACCGGCCATGTCGACACTGAGTTCGACATGACGGCTTTCAGCGCGCGACTCATGCGTGCGCACCATCTCGTCGAGCCACGCGCGCAAGTCGACCTCGCGTGCCTGGACCGTTATCGGCTGTGTCAGCGCGAGCAGGCTCGCAACCTGCGATTCGATGCGCCCCACCTGTTCGATGATGGTCTTCAAGGCGGCTTCGCGGCGCGCACCGTCGCCTGCAAGCGCGTTCTCGGCCTTGAGACGCATTGCGCCGGCCGGGTTGCGAATCTCATGTGCGATTTGCGCAGCCATCTTGCCCAGCGTGCTGAACCGCTCGGCCTGCGCAAGCTGCGCACTGAGCGCGTTGGCTTCCCGCTTCAAGCGTTCGGCACGTTCGACATAGCGGTTGAGCGCATCCACGATCTGATCCAGGTCGCGCTCGCCGAGCCGTTCGAGCCGCTTGCCCTGTTCGAACTCGCCATCCGGCGCAAGCGCATGTTCGAGCCGTGCGAGATTGCGCTTCCAGCGCCGGAGTGCCAGCGCCAGAACCCCCGCCAGCCCGACGATGATGGCCAGCACGCTCGCGAGGATGGTCACGGCGCGTTCGCCGTAAGGCCCGAGCGGTGGCCGCGCACGCGTGAGCACCCACGCGAACACGTCCGTTTGGTGCGGCACGGGACACGCCACCGCGACGACGGCATCCGCTCCGCTCGAGACAACGTCGGCCTGTGTCTGCCGCGCGCTCGCTACCTTTCTCAGCGTACGCAGAATGAGCGGCGTCTCGGCTTCGGGGATATCGCGTTTGACACCGCTGCCGTCGTAGGTGGGAAAGGCGTAGGCAAGAAAGCCATTCGGCGCGCCGGACGCCGGCTCGCTCGTCCAGAAACCGCCTTCTATACCGTCGGTGCGGATCAGCACGAGATCGAGCACCGCGTGCATGAGGTCGACGTTGGCTTCGCCGGGACGTTGCATCGACAGGTCATAGCGGGAGGCGACCGCCGTACACGCCGCGGCCGCCTGCTGCTTCGCGGTCGCCACGCGCTCGCCCAGCGCAGACGACAGGACGAGCCATACGGCTGCGCTCAGCAGGCCGCAGAGAACGGCGACGAGCATCCAGAGTGCGAAAAGCTGGGTGGCGAACGACGGTCTCGGCATGAGCATCCCGTGTGAGCACCGTTGGTGCTTTACCTGGAAACTTAACTGGCAAACTTGATTGGCAAAACTTATCTGGCAAAACTTATCTGGCAATTCAGCTGGCAAATCCTCCGCCACCCGCGGCAGGATACGCACTTTTTGCGGTGCACGGTGTCTTGCCGCGTGGCACGGCTGGAGCAGCATTTGTCTACCCATACGCGCGGCGAATCAATTGATCGAGCAAAATATATTGGACGACGCAGGCAAGTTCTCGCAGTATTGGCAACCGAACTGCGCGCACCCTATCCGCACGGCCACCACTGTCCGCCGTGACGCCTCCTTGAAGGCGGCGCTTTTTCCAACCTTGATAAACAGCAACACCAGAGGACACAGATGCCTAACTATCGGTCACGCCTGTCTACGCACGGTCGCAACATGGCCGGCGCCCGTGCCTTGTGGCGCGCCACCGGCATGAAAGACGACGATTTCGGCAAACCCATCATTGCCGTCGTCAATTCGTTCACACAATTCGTTCCGGGCCACGTCCATCTGCGCGATCTGGGCGCGCTCGTCGCCAAAGAGATCGAAGCGGCCGGCGGCGTAGCCAAGGAATTCAACACGATCGCCGTGGACGACGGCATTGCCATGGGCCACGGCGGCATGCTGTATTCGCTGCCCTCGCGCGAGTTGATCGCCGATTCGGTCGAATACATGGTCAACGCACATTGCGCGGATGCCATGGTCTGCATCTCCAATTGCGACAAGATCACGCCGGGCATGCTGATGGCCACCATGCGCCTGAACATTCCCGTCGTGTTCGTTTCCGGCGGTCCGATGGAAGCGGGCAAGGTCAAGTCGCCGACAGACGGCCACGTCATCGCCAAGATCGACCTCATCGACGCGATGATCAAAGCCGGCGACCCGAAAATCAGCGACGCCGAAGTGGCCGAGGTCGAGCGCAGCGCCTGCCCGACCTGCGGCTCGTGCTCCGGCATGTTCACCGCCAACTCGATGAACTGTCTGACCGAAGCGATCGGCCTGTCGTTGCCCGGCAACGGGACGATCGTCGCCACGCATGCATGGCGTAAGGGCTTGTTCGAACAGGCGGGACGCCTGATCGTGGATCTGTGCCGTCGCTACTACCAGGAAGAAGACACGTCGGTTCTGCCGCGCAGCATCGCCACCCGGCAAGCCTTTGAAAACGCCATGGCCCTGGATGTCGCGATGGGCGGATCCACCAACACCGTGCTGCACCTGCTGGCGGCAGCGCAGGAAGCCGGTGTCGACTTCACGATGTCGGACATCGATCGCATTTCGCGCAAGGTGCCGTGCCTGTGCAAGGTCGCGCCTGCGACCGACAAATACCATATCGAGGACGTCCATCGCGCGGGCGGCATCCTCGGCATTCTTGGCGAACTCGCTCGTGCCGGGCTGCTCGACCTGTCGTGCGGCAACGTGCATAGCGGCACGCTCGGCAAGGCCATCGAAAAGTGGGACATCCTGGGCGGCGCGGGCGAAGACGCGCAGAAGTTCTATCGCGCAGCGCCTGGCGGCATTCCGACGACGGTCGCATTCAGCCAGGAAGCCACCTTCGCTGCACTCGATACGGACCGAACAGCCGGTTGTATTCGCAGCAAGCAAAACGCTTATTCGAAGGACGGTGGCCTCGCTGTGCTGTACGGCAATCTGGCCGAGAAGGGTTGCATCGTCAAAACGGCAGGGGTCGACGAATCGCAGTGGGTTTTCTCCGGTCGCGCGCGCGTGTTCGAAAGCCAGGACGATGCCGTGGAAGCGATCCTCGGCGACAAGGTGGTGGCGGGCGATGTGGTGGTGATCCGCTACGAAGGTCCTCAGGGCGGCCCGGGTATGCAGGAAATGCTGTACCCCACGTCGTATCTGAAATCGAAAGGCCTCGGCAAGACGTGCGCGCTGTTTACCGATGGCCGTTTCTCGGGCGGCTCGTCAGGGCTCGTGATCGGCCACGCGTCGCCGGAAGCAGCCGCCGGCGGCACGATAGGTCTCGTGCAGGAGGGCGACGTCATCGAGATCGATATTCCGCAGCGCAAGATCCATCTGGCGGTCGCAGACGATGAATTGGCGCGCCGCCGTGCAGCCATGGATGCACGCGGCGACAAAGCGTGGCTGCCGGCTCATCGCGAGCGCGTCGTATCGCAGTCGTTGCAGGCCTATGCCGCGCTGGTGACGTCCGCCGACCGCGGAGCCGTGCGCGACGTTTCGCTGCTCAAGCGCAAGTAACGCGCACGATGCAGCTCGGGCTCAGGCCACTCAGGCCGCTCAGGCGACTCAGGCCACTCAGGCCGCGCCAACGGCAGGGGCACGACGTGCCATGAGCCCATGTCCAGGCGCCTCACCGGCGCCTGGACGCCAGGACAACCGGCCCCGGCGGGTGTCACTCTCCTTGAAAGCGGGACGCGAGCATGGACCTGCGAGACTTCAAGATCAACGTTCCGGACGGCCAGATTGCCGACCTGAAGCTGCGTCTGCGTAACACGCGCTTTCCTGCCGCGCTGGATGCAGACCAGTGGGACGACGGCGCGAGCCTCGCCTTTGTCCGGCGCCTGGCAGACTACTGGCTGCATCAATTCGACTGGCGTGCGCAGGAAGCGCGGCTCAACTGCCTCCCTCAGTTCCAGGCGACAGTTGAAGGACACGACATTCACTTCGTCTACCAGACCGGCAAAGGGCCCGCACCCATGCCGCTCGTCCTGACGCACGGGTGGCCGGGCTCCTTCGTCGAGATGGAACGCGTGATCCCGCTGCTGACAGACCCCGCATCGCATGGCGGCGATGCGGCCGACGCATTCCATGTGGTCGTCCCTTCGTTGCCGGGCTTCGGTTTTTCCGCGGCTCCGGCAGGCCCCGGCGTCAGCGCCCACCACGTTGCCGGGCTGTGGCTGAGGCTGATGAACGGACTCGGTTTCGATCGCTTCGCGACGCAAGGCGGAGACATCGGAGCCGGCGTCTCGATGTGGTTGGCGCGCCGGTTTCCCGAGCAGATCATCGGCGCCCATCTCAACTACATTCCCGGCAGTTTCCGGCCATCGCTCACCGGCAACGTTCCGCCGGTGAGCGCGGACGAGCAGGCGTTTCTCGACAAGGTTGCGGCCTGGTCAGCGGCAGAAGGCGCGTATGCGGCTGTGCAAAGCACCAAACCCCAAACCCTGTCGTACGCGATGACTGATTCGCCCGTGGGGCTTGCCGCCTGGATCGTCGAGAAGTTTCGCAGCTGGAGCGATTGCGACGGCGATGTCGAGCGCGTCTTCACGATGGACCAGTTGCTGACCGATATTTCCCTTTACTGGTTCGGCCACATGCTCGACGCGTCGTTTCGCATTTACAGGGAAAACCGGCTACGCCCGCTCGCTTTCGGTCCGAACGAACGGGTAGCCACGCCGCTAGGCGTCGCGCTATTTCCCCACGAGTTACCGACACCGCCGCGTTCCTGGGTCGAACGCGTTTTCGACGTGCAACGATGGACGCCCATGCCACGCGGCGGCCACTTCGCAGCGCTGGAGCAACCCGAGCTGCTGGTCGAAGATATCCGCGCCTTCTTCCGTCCGCTGCGTCGCGCGAGTGGTCAGTCGTGAAACGAGCCTGCCGGGTTCCCGCGCCACGCGGCGAACCCGGGCGTGCGGCTAACGCAGGTTGGTACGCACGAGCTCGACGATCTCGTCGCCGCGCCCATTGAGAATGGCACGCATCATGTAGAGGCTGAAGCCCTTCGCCTGGGCGAGTTCAATCGTGGGCGGCATCGCGAGTTCGTGTTTCGACGTGACCACATCGACAAGCGCCGGACCCGGATGGCTGAACGCCTGCTTCAGCGCGCCCGCCACGTCTTCCGACTCCTCTACGCGAATGCCGAAAATGCCGGCGCCTTTCGCAATGGCCGCAAAGTCGGTTTTACTGAGATCGACATTGGTATCGAGATAACCGGCCGCCTTCAATTCCATCGAAACAAAGCCGAGCAGGCTGTTGTTGAACACCACCACCTTGATCGGCAAATCGAGCTGCCGCGCGGTAAGCAGATCGCCGAGCAGCATCGACAAACCGCCATCGCCCGATAGCGACACGACCTGCCGTCCGGGATGCGCGGCTTGCGCACCGAGGGCCTGCGGCATCGCGTTGGCCATGGACCCGTGATTGAACGAGCCGTGCAACTGACGCTTGCCGTTCATCGTCAGATAGCGCGCCGCCCAAAGGGTTGGCGTGCCGACGTCCGCGGTGAAGATCGCATCGTGGCTGGCGGCCTCGTCGATCATCTTCGCCAGATACTGCGGATGGACGGGGCGGCCAGGACCGGCCGGTGTCGCCAGATCGTCCAGGCCCTTGCGGGCGGACGCATAGTGCTTGCGCGCGTTGTCGACGAAACTGCGGTCCGTCTTGCGTTGCAGCCTCGGCAACGTCGCGGCGACGGTTTCCTTCACCGTGCCGACCAGCCCGAGCGAGAGGGGCGCGCGATGCCCAAGCTGCGAGCCCTTCCAGTCGATCTGGATGATCTTCGCGTTCGCCGGATAGAACGCGCGATAGGGAAAGTCGCACCCGAGCAGCAGCAGCGTGTCGCACGACATCATTGCGTGATATCCCGAGCTAAAGCCGATCAGGCCGGTCATGCCGACGTCGTAGGGATTGTCGTACTCGACGAACGGCTTGCCGCGCAGCGCGTGGACCACCGGTGCGCCGAGCGCATCGGCAAGCGCGACGACTTCGTCGTGCGCGCCCTGCGTGCCGCTGCCGCACATGATCGTGACCGCGTCGGAGGCATTCAGCATGGCGGCGAGGCGATCGAGATCCGCTTCGGCCGGCAGAATCCGCGGCGGCGCGCTTTCCGTCCAGGACGGCGCTTCTGTGGGACCTTCGCTCAGCGCCACATCGCCCGGCAGCACGATCACCGACACGCCGCGTTCCTCGACGGCCGTGCGCATCGCACGCGCGAGCACGCGAGGAAATTGCGCGGCGGACGACACCACCTCCACGTAATGGCTGCACTCCTTGAACAGTTCCTGGGGGTGCGTTTCCTGAAAGTAGCCCAGGCCGATTTCGGTCGACGGAATGTGCGCGGCAATGGCCAGCACCGGCTGCTGGTTGCGATGACAGTCGAAAAGGCCGTTGATCAGATGCAGGTTGCCCGGGCCGCAACTGCCTGCGCACACCGCGAGGCGTCCGGTCGAGGCCGCGTCCGCACCGGCGGCAAAGGCGGCCGCCTCTTCGTGGCGAGTGTGCATCCAGCGGATCGAGCCGACCTGATCGAGGCTGTAGGCGAGCCCATTCAGACTATCGCCGGTCACGCCCCAGATTCGTTCGACACCCGCGGCGGCGAGTGTCGCGGCAAGATAGGCGGCAATGGTAGTGCTGGCCATGCTTGACTCCTTTTCACAGTTGAAAGGGCTCGACCGGATGGGGAAAACCACGATCACGGTCGCGACGCCGGCACCCACAGCCGCGCGCGGAAACGGCGCGGCGCGGGTGTGCCACACGTATCAAGGTAGGAGGACATCGTGAAAAAGTCCTGAATTCCGGCTGAAAACACCTGTATCAGACAGACTGAAATCCATCTGTATGGCGCCTGGCGGGGCACTGTAGTCCACGTGCAATGCCAGAGAAAGGGCACCACCAGATACACAAGGTCCTGCGTTTGGGGTGTCGTTGGTTCGCGTGAAGCGCGGCGCTTTCATCGCTTTCATTTGAAATGCGTGGACGCGACCCTATTCAATCGCTCGTGTACGACCAAGCCTTCACAGACGGCTCAACCGGGCAGGAGCCCCGATTCGCGGTAAGTCTTGATCAGCGAATCAAAGAGCGATATATCCGAACGGCCGCGCGCCATCAACTGCGCGCCGGCCACTGCCGCATAGATCGCGCGGGCCCGCCTTTCAGACTCCCTGTTACTGAGATGGTCCGCGGCAGACAAAACTTTGCTGAGCCAGGCCACGTTCACGTCCGCGAATTTCTGAATCTCGGTCTTGACCACGTCCGGCAAATCGTCGTACTCAGCCGCCATGAAACTGGACAGGCACATCCGGTTTTCGCTCTCAAGGGACTTGCGAAAGGTGGCCGGATACCGTCGCAACCAGCGCGCGGGCTCCGGCGAGTCCAGCCACATTGCCTCCAGCGCCGCGGCTGAGTTCTCCCAGTAGCGCTTCGCTACAGCGGCCGCAAGATCGGCCTTGCTCGGAAAGTGATGGTAGATGCTTGCGGCCTTGATGCCGACAGCCTGCGCGAGATCGCGGATATTGAGGCCGCCGTAACCATGCGCCTGCGCGATCTTCGTTGCGGCCATCAGAATCTTGTCGCTGGAGTTGGTGCCTTCTGCATTCTTCACTGGCCGCGTCCTTGAAGAGAGAACTTGTTGACGGCCAGAATTATAGCGCCTATGGTAAACCTAACTATCGTTAGGTAGAAACTCAGCGTGGTCTTTCATCGTCTCTTCCCGTCTTCAATCGTCTTCAATTTCGTGAGGTCATTTGTGAGGTCATTTGTGAGTTCCGACATCGTCTTTCAGGACGCCACCCGGCTGGCAGAACTGATCCGCACCCGCCAGATCTCCCCGGTCGAAGTCATGCAGGCCCATCTCGAACGCATCGAGGCTATCGACCCAAAGGTCAATGCCATCGTCACCGTTGCCGACGACGCGCTCAAGACAGCGAGGCAAGCAGAAGCGGCCGTCATGGCCGGTGAGACGCTCGGCCTGCTGCACGGCGTTCCCTTCACGGCCAAAGACTCCATCGACACCGCCGGTGTTCTGACCCAACGCGGGTCGCCCATTTTCAGGGGGCGCGTGCCGGACACCGATGCGACGAGCGTCGCCCGGCTGAAAAAGGCGGGCGGGATTTTGCTGGCAAAGACGAATCTGCCGGAGTTTTCGTACTGGATAGAAAGCGACAATCTGCTCAGCGGGCGTTCAAACAACCCATGGGATCTGGAGCGCACGCCGGGAGGATCGAGCGGCGGCGAGGCGGCGGCCATCGCGGCGGGCATGTCGCCGCTGGGCCTCGGCACCGATCTCGCCATTTCCGTGCGTGGCCCGGCCGCGCAAACGGGCATTGTTTCGCTCAAAGCGACGCACGGGCGCGTTCCGATGACGGGCATTTTCCCGCGTGCGCCGCGTCGCTTCTGGCACGTCGGACCGATGGCCCGGAGTATCCGCGACCTCGCGCTCGCCTTCTCCCTGCTCGCTGGACCCGATGGGCTCGACGCATACGCGTCGAGCACCGCGAACTTCGACGCCGGCGCAGGGCGCTCGCCGCATCGTCCGCTGCGCGTAGGCTGGCTCGTGGAACCGGGGTTCGGGCCCATTGACCCGGAAGTTGCCGCCACGGTCAAGGCAGCCGCAGACGCGCTGCAGAGCAACGGTGTCGATGTGGCGCCCGTGCGAATTGCCGCGCTCGAGCGCGACTTCGCTCTGGATGTCTTCAATCGCCTGCACGTCATGGAGATGAAACCCGCATTCGCGCAAGTGACGGCCGGTCATAGCGAAGACGAGCTGTACAAGATGGCGAAGACCATGCGCGCCCTTCCCGAGACGTCCATGAAGGACTACATAGACGCCGAGCAGGCGGCTGAACGGTTGCGCGACGGGTTTGCAGCCTGCTTCCAGGAATACGACGCACTGCTTACGCCCGTCCTGCCGATTCCGGCACACAGGCATGGTGCCGATACCTTCGTCATCAATGGAAGAACGGTCGATGCGACCTTCCTTCAGGGCGCAACCGTACCGCTCAACATCACCGGCTTGCCCGGCCTCTCCATGCGATTCGGAACGAGCAAGGAGGGGCTACCCATCAATGTGCAGCTGGTCGGCAGCTGGCTCGCCGAATCCACCATCCTGCACCTTGCCTCGCTACTGGAAAGCGTGAGCGCTGTGCGAGACCTTCATCCGGCACTTTGATGCACCGAAGACGAGGCGTATCCGTGGGCGCCCAAAGTCGAGCCGGCCCACGGGGTCCGCGCAATGCATCCGTCCAGGTACGCGACACGTGAGGCGTGCAAGTCACGATTCGCGCCCTCCCGGACGTCGGCGTGCGGAGGACCGTGGTGAGCCGCACGCCGATCCCGGCACTGCACTGTCAATACGTCGCCTGTTATTCATTCTCCGCGCGAACGGGCTGCGCGGACGCATCGGACGTCTTGCGCACCTTGGCCACTTGCGCCGCCGTCACGGCCGACGCGCGGTTACCCCAGCTCGAGCGCACGAACGTCAGCACGTCGGCCACGTCGCGGTCCGTCAGCCGCTGCGCGAAACCCGGCATCGCGTAGTGTGCGGGGCCGGCCTTCGTCCATGGCATTGCACCGCCTTGCAACACGAGGTGGATCAGCGAAGTCGGATCGTTCGTGTTGACCACCGTCGACAGCGCGAGCGACGGGAACGTGCCGCCGTAGCCGCGGCCGTCCGTGCGATGACAGGCCGCGCAGTTGTCGATGAAGGTCAGCGCGCCGTTGCTGCGATCGGCGCCGGCGCGCAGCGCCGTGGCGGCGGCCGGATCGGCCGTGAGCGCACGGCCCGACGCATCGGCCGGTGCGAGGGTCTTGAGATACGCCGCGATCGACGCCAGATCCTGATCGCTCATGTGCTGCGTGCTGTTCTCGACCACCTCCGTCATGCCGCCGAACGCCGCCGAATGCGCGGTGCGCCCGCTCTTCAGGAACGCGACGATATCGGCCGCGCTCCAGCTCGCGAGCCCGTCCTTCGCATCGCCGCGCAGGCTCTTCGCCAGATAGCCGTCCACAACGCCGCCTGACAGGAACGTCTTGCCGTCGTCGTTGAGCGCCGTTTCCTGCAGCGCGAAGCCGCGCGGCGTGTGGCATGCGCCGCAATGCGCGAGCCCTTCCACGAGATAGCGACCACGCGCAACAGGGTCGTTCGGCAGCGGGGCGTCGTCGGCGACGGTATCCGGTGCGAACGCCATACGCCAGAAACGCAGCGGCCAGCGCATCGACAGCGGCCACGGAATGTCCGACGCGCGATTGCCCTGCGAAACCGGCTCGACGCCGTGCATGAGGTAGGCGTATAGCGCCTTCACGTCGGCCGGCTTGACCTTCGCGTACGACACGTAAGGCATCGCCGGATAGAGCGACGTGCCGTCTTTCGCCATGCCGTGCCGCAACGCGCGATCGAACTCTTCCAGCGTGTAGCGCCCGATGCCGGATGCCGCATCGGGCGTGATGTTGGTCGAGTAGATCGTGCCGACAGGCGACGCGATACCGAGACCGCCCGCGAACGGCTTGCCACCCTTCGCGGTGTGGCACGCGATGCAATCGGCCGCGGCGGCCAGATAACGGCCTTTCTCGATCAGTGCCGCATCTGCGCTCGCCGCAGCAGGTGTCGCGCTCGCTGTCGCTGTCGCGGTCGTAACGGCAGCGGCCGGAGCGGCGCTCGCGGCCGGCGCAGTCTGCGCCGATGCCACCGCCGCAAAACCGGCAGCAACAAGCACGGCCGCCGAAAGAACGGTCAACGTGATTCTGGTTGGGGTCATCGCCGTCTCCTTATGCCTGCACCAGCGGAGCCGGGTTCTTCAGGTACTGCTCGCGGATCGCCTTCGCGGAGTGGTAGGCGAGCGCGGCCACGATGCCGGTCGGGTTGTAGCCCATGTTCTGCGGAAAGGCCGAGGCGCCCATCACGAATACGTTGGGCACGTCCCAGCTCTGCAGGTACTTGTTGACGACGCTCGTTGCAGGCGACGCCCCCATCACCGCACCGCCGGTCGTATGCGTCGACTGATACACGCGCGTGTCGTAGTGCTGGCCCTTCTTGCGAATGGCCCGGAAGTACTTCTCCGGCCGCATGGCTTTCGCCACGTCCTCCATGCGCGTGCCGATGTAGTCGAGCATCGCGTATTCGTTGTCGTGCCAGTCGAACGTCATGCGCAAGAGCGGCAGACCGTGCGCATCGCGATAGGTCGGATCGAGGTCCAGGTACGCGTCGCGATACGGCATCACCGAACCGGAAATGCCGATCGTCATGTAGCGCTGGTACGCGTCCGTGATGCCGGCCTTCCAGCCGCTGCCCCACGTGGGTGTGCCGGGTACGGTTGCCGCCTGCTTGATCGGTCTGCCCCCGGTGCGAATGTGGCGGATGCTCGCGCCGCCCACGAAGCCGAGCGGTCCGTGATCGAACTGGTCGCCGTTGAAGTCGTCCATGCCTACGCCGCCCGCGCCCGTGCCGATAAACGGATTGAGCTGCGTCCCCTTGGGCAGCAGCACATTGATGCCGCCGTTCATCTGGTACGCGTAGTTGCGTCCCACCACGCCTTCGCCCGTCTTCGGGTCGTACGGCTTGCCGATACCCGAGAGCAGCAGTAGCCGCACGTTATGCATCTGGAACGCGGCCACGATCACCATGTCGGCCGGTTGCTCCACTTCGCGGCCCTGCGCATCGATGTACGTCACGCCGGTTGCACGCTTTCTGTCCGGCGAAAGCAGCACTTTCGTGACGTACGATTTCGTGCGCAGCTCGAAATGGGGCTTCTTGAGCAGCACGGGCATGATCGTGGTCTGCGGCGAGGCCTTCGAGTACATGTAGCAACCGAAGTCTTCGCAGAAGCCGCAGAAGTTGCACGGCCCGAGGCGCACGCCGTACGGGTTCGTGTACGGCGTCGATGCATTCGCGGCGGGCGCCGGGTACGGATGAAAACCCGCTTCGCGCGCGGCCTTTTCGAACAGCGTCGCGCCGAGGCCGTTCGTGAGCGGCGGCGTGGGAAACTCGCCGGTGCGCCGGCCTTCGAGCGGATTGCCGCCCGCCTGGATTTCGCCATTCAGATTGCCGGCCTTGCCCGAGGTGCCGAACACCTTCTCCGCGAAATCGAAGAACGGCTCCATCTCGTCGTAGGTCACGCCGAAGTCCTGCACCTGCATGCCCTCCGGAATGAACTTCTTGCCGTAGCGCTCTTCATAGCGCGTGCGCAGCTGCAGTTCCTCGGGCAGCATCCGGTAATGCATGCCGTTCCAGTGAAATCCCGCGCCGCCCACGCCGTTGCCGAGCAGAAACGAGCCGTGCTGGCGGTACGGCACCGCGAGATCGTCCACGCCATGGCGAATGGTCACGGTCTCGCCCGATAGATCCTGGAAGAGCGCGCCGCGTACGGCGTACTTGAGTTCGTCGGCCACCCGCGGATAGTTCGCGTCGGTGGGCGTATCGCGCATCGCGCCGCGTTCGAGCGCGACAACGTTGAGCCCCGCATCGGTAAGTTCCTGTGCGAGGATCGCGCCGGTCCAGCCGAACCCCACGATGACGCAGTCCACCTTGTTCTTTTTGATTGCCACGTCTTACCCCCGCTTACCGTCGATCGACACCGGACCGTACGGATATTTCGCACCTGGCTGATCGATCCAGTCCATGAAGTCCGCGCGTGCGCCGGGAAACCCGACCATCTTCCAGCCGGCCATGTCCTTGTTGCCGCCGTAGATCGGATCGGAGAGGAATCCTTCCTTCGTATTGCCAAGCAGGAACGAAAAGAAGGTGCGCGCCGGCACCGTCTCGAACGCGATCTTCGCGTGCTCGAGTTCGTGCAGCACCTGCTCCTGGGTCTTCGCATCGAGCTGCGCGAACGTCTTGCCGTACTGCTTCTTGCAGTGCTTCTCGCAGGCTTCGATGCCGTGACGGTAGATGTCGCGCGGCGCGAAATTGATCTGGTAGCCCATCTCGGGCGCTACGTCGGGATGGAACGGCCCCTGCATGTACCAGAGCTTGCCGTGGCCGTACGGCGTCTCCATCTGCCGGTCGATGTATTCGGGCACGCCGGCCTTGAGGGCACCGGGACCGTGTTCGTCCTCGGGAATCAGCCGGTCCACTGCGGCGTGCAGGAAGGTCCATTCCGCGTCGGTGAAATAGGCAGGTCGATACGCTGCGCCCTCGGTAGCGGAGGAAGAAGCGGCGTTGCTGCAGGCGCTTTGCGTAAGCGCGGCGCCCGACGCGACAGTGGCGGCGGGCACGATGGCCAGCACCTGTCGCAGGAAGCGACGGCGCGGTTCCGGTTTATTTGACATCGGTCTTCTCGTGGGTTGTTGTGAAGTGCCCCGGACTGCGTATCAGCCTGTGCATCGACAGGCTGACGCAAGGAGAGCGAAGCATCGCAAGATGGCCGGCAACAGGCGCGCGCGTTGCACCGGCCCTGCCTCATTGAAGCAGGTCGCCGGTCGCGCACATGCCGCGCTCAAACCATCTTCGGGCGGCCTTCAAGGCCGCCCATGCGCGAGAACGTCGGCGGCATCGAGCGGCAAGGCAAGACATGCCGCCCTTCAGGCAACGTGCTCGCCGAGTGTGAACTGTGCCGCCGCATCCGCGAGCGTGCGCGCCTGGTCTTCGAGCGAGCGTGCGGCGGCCGCCGCCTCTTCCACGAGCGCGGCGTTCTGTTGCGTCGCGTGGTCCATGTCGTTCACCGCGACGCTCACCTGGCTCAGCCCGTGGCTTTGCTCCTGGGTCGCCGCCGAGATTTCGCTCATGATCGCGTTCGCGCGCGAGACAGCGTCGATCAGGTCGCTCATCGTGTCGCCGGCCTCGTTCACGAGCTTCGCGCCTTCGTCGATGCGCGAAGTGGAGTTGGCGATCAGGTCGCGAATTTCCTTCGCCGCCGAAGACGAGCGCTGCGCGAGCGAGCGGACCTCGCTCGCCACCACCGCGAAACCGCGCCCCTGCTCGCCTGCGCGCGCCGCTTCCACTGCCGCGTTGAGCGCAAGAATGTTGGTCTGGAAGGCAATGCCCTCGATGATCGATGTGATCTCGGCAACGGCTGTCGAGCTCTGGCTGATCGCGCCCATCGTGTTCACGACGCGCGCCACGACGTCATGGCCGCGCCGTGCGATATCCGATGCGGAAGACGACAGCTCGCTCGCCCGCCGCACGTTGTCGGCGTTCTGCTGCACAGTGCTCGACAACTGCTCGGTGCTCGATGCGGTTTCCTGCAGCGCCGCGGCCTGAGATTCGGTGCGTGCCGACAGATCGGCGTTGCCGGCCGAGATCTGGCGCGTCGCCGTCGCGATGGCGTTACTGCCTTCGCTCAGCGTGCGAACAGTGCGCCTCAAGCTCGACTGCATTTCAGCCAGTCCTTCCAGCATGCGCCCCATCTCGTCGTGCGAACGCGCTTCGATCCGGCGGCCCAGGTTGCCCTGCGCGATCTCGCCGAAGTGCGCCACGGCATCGTTGACCGGCACGAGAATCGCCTTGCGCAGGAAGTACCAGCCGCCGACCGCGGCCGCGAGGCCTGTGACGATCGCCGCAATGCTGCCCGCAAGGAACAGCTGGTATTGACGCTCCGTTGCTTCGTACTCTTCCTTCGACTGGTTGAACTGGTAGCGCTTCAATGCGTTCGCGGCTTCCTGCATGCTCGTGTAGATCTTGCCCACGCTGAACATCAGCTTGAGGATCTGGTCGCGGTCGCCGCTCTTCGTCGCTTCGCGAAAACGCGCGAGTTCGGCTTCGGTCTGTTCGTACTGGCTGGTCACGCCTGCGGCAAGCCGGTCTTCTTCAGCGTCGCGCGGCAGCGAAAGATACTGGTTCCACGCCGCGGCCGCCGCGGCTTTGACCTCGTCATCCTTCTTGTACATGTTCAGCGCATCTTCGGAGCCGGGATTGATCGCCGCACGGTCGAGCGACGTGCGTTGCCGGCCCACCATGATGGTCATCTCGCCAACTGCAATGGACTTGGGCAACTGCTCGGAATAGGTGCGCCGGTTCGCGTTGTTACTCGTGACCATGCCGGCAATGCCGAGGGCACCAATAATGACCAGCAGGACGCCTAAGAAGGACATGGCCGCAACCAGGCGGCCATTGATAGAGATGTGGGTTCGAAGCATCGTGACGGAGACCTTTATTACGTTCTGTAAGAGTTCCGTGCATCAACGCGACACGGCCCCACCTGGTTATCGGCCGCTTCCCCGACGTCTTTACAGTGATTGCTTAAACCAGCGCGAAAGGCACGCGGGCAAACGCTCCGCTCGCGATCGCGAGGTTGTCGGCAGGCGTGAATGAGGGGCGGGAAGTCCGACACATCGGACACCGAATGCCCCTTTGCTTCATGAGCGCCTGGCCTGATTGATCGACATGAAAGACGCGCTGTCGCGGGCGGCAGATCGAAGACGATCCATTCGGCTCCATTCCTTCGCCGCAGGCACCCGCGAGTCCTACCACCCGTATTTGAGTTCGACGCCCGCGTAGTCGGCGTTGCGCCCGCCTGCCTCGCGTATCGTGTTGCCCACCTGGAAATGCACGGCTTCGATGGAGCCGATCAGGTTGGCCGCCATCGTCCAGTCCGCGCGCAGCTGCACGTACATGCCCGTCCACAGGCTGCCTTTACCCGCGGTGCCGGGCACCACCTGGCTGCCTTGCTGGTACACGGCATCGCCTGTCGTCGCGCGCCATTGGAAACCGAGCGCGCCCAGCAGCGCGAGGTTCGCTGTCGGCTTCACCGTAATGGAGGGCTTCACGTGGATCAGGTTCGAGTAACCGGTGTAGCTCGCAAGCGTGAAGTAATAGCCGTTCGGAAACAGCGGATTGAACGTCTCCACGCGGCCATCGTGCGGGTGCCGGTCACCCGACGCCGCATCGATCTGCAGGCCGATACGAGGCGACCACGGCAGGTCGAGCTTGTACCCGGCGATGGAGCCGATCGCCCACGCGCCGATCGTGCTGTTGCCCACCGTCCCCGTCTGCAGCATGCCTTCCACGTCCCAGTCGAAGCGGCCGTGCGTGCCCGTGTACCGCAGATCCCAGACGTCGCGACGCTCCGCGCCGACTGCATCCAGAAACCGGGCGTTGCTGCGGTTGTAGCGCGACCAGTAGCCGGAAAGATCGCCCGGCCCCACCGACTGGCGCTCGAAACGCACGCCGCTGAACGTGAGGTCGCGGTTCGATACGTCGTCGAACGCGGTGGCGTCGCGGTATTGAACCGGTTGCGTCGCGTAGGCAATGAATCGCCATTTCTGGTATTCGTAGTCGGCCCACACGGCGTCGAACGCCTGCCGCACGTTCGGGCCGTCGCGCACGGAAATGAAACGCTGCAAGTCGAACGCCATCTCCTGCCGGCCCACACGAAACTTGAAGATGCCGCCGCCCAGCGCGCCGGTGTAGGTGGCGAACGCCTGCTCGAGATCGAGCGGGTTCTTGTCTACCGGCGTGACGGAATCCTTGGCCCATGCGCGCGCGTCCTCCAGTTGCGCGAAGAACTGCCAGTGCTCGCCGACGCGTGCGTCGGCATGCACTTCGACGCGCTGAATCAGATACGTGTCCGACTGCGCCTTGCCGATGCCGAAGAGCCGTGCGTTGTTGGTTTCCATGCGCTCGCGCAGATTGACGCCGAGCGAGAGCCAGGAAGACGGTATGCCGGGCAACGGCATGTACTTGAGCGCATCGAGCGGCTCGCGCGGCACACAGGGGTTCGCGAGCACCGACCAGTCTTCCTGCCAGCGATTGAACATGACGACCGGGCGTTTGGCGCTGCATGCCGCAACCTGCGTGGCGGCGCTTCCCGCAGCGGCGGCCGTTGCGTTAGCGGGCACCGCGACGGTATCGGCGAGCGCCGCGTCCGCGCCCGTCAGCAACAAGCCGCCGACGAACGCCGGAAACACCCTGCGCTTGCGCACGAGCCCAGCAAGGAATGCGGCAAAAAGCGCGTCGGCGGACTTCATTTCGCTGCGTCGGCGTGGATTTCGGCGATGTAGCCGCCCGGGAACTGGACGATCGCGGCATGGCGCCCGTCTGCCGTGAACGGCGGCACGAGCACCGTCACGCCCGCGGCTTTGGCCTTCTCCAGCGTGGCGTCGAGATTGGCCACTTCATAGCCGGTCGTTTCGCGGCCGAACGGGTACGGCAGATGGCCGTCGGTCGCGAGCACGGTCATCTTGCCGAAGCCCGACTCGATACGAACGCGGCGATACGTGTCGTCAGGCCGGCCGATCTCGATACCGGGCGCCTTCGCCTCGTCGGACACCACCTTGCCGTGCGAGAACTTCACGAAATCGTGCACGAGCTTGTTGAGGCTTTGCGGCGAAACGTAGACCCGATTCTCGGGAACCGTCTGTAGCGCGTCGTAGTGCGGAACCCGGTTATGCCAGTACAGCTGCATGTTGAGGCCGCCCGGCCAGGTCACGATGACGTCGCGGCCAATCGGATCGGGAAAGGTGTCGACGATCACGTCGGCGCCGAGCGCGCGCGCCGACTTGACCGCCGCATCCATGTCGGTCACGAGATAGCCGGTGCGCTCCGCGCCGAACGGATACGGAATCGGCGTCTTGAAGCCAAACACGGAGATCGTGCCCGAGGGCGTGAAAACGAGTTGCGACATGGTCTGGCTGGGCGTGGGCGTGACCTGGAATACGCCCTGCTTCGACTTGCTGCCGCCGAAGGTCGCGACGAAGCTGTCCGTGAAGCGGTCGAAGTCTTCGGGCGCGACGTAGACATGCGTGGTGTCGTACTGCGGACCGACGGCAACGGCCGGCGGCGTGGCTGGCATCACGGGCGGTTTCGCAAACGACACGGGCGCGGCGACGAGCCCGCCCGCGATCATCAGCGCAACCAGTGCGCAGCGAATGGCTTTCATAACGGAGTTTCCTTCGTTGAGTACAAGCGCGAAGCCAATGGGACGCGTTCGCGCCGAACGCGTCCTGTCGGCTTCGGGAACAGCGGGGGCGCGATTACTTCGCGGGCACGGCGGCCAGTATTTCGTGCGGCACCGACGTGCGCTGCGCGGCCTTGTGAACCATCGTGTACGCGTAATCGACGCCCATGCCGTACGCGCCCGAGTGTTCCTTCGCGATGGCCATGACGGCGTCGTAGGTCTCGCGGCGCGCCCAGTCACGCTGCCACTCGAGCATCACCTGCTGCCAGGTGACGGGCACGACGCCGGCCTGGACCATGCGCTGCATCGCGAAGTCGTGCGCGTCTTTGGAGGTACCGCCCGACGCGTCGGCCACCATGTAGATTTCGTAGTTGCCTTCGAGCATGGCGCAAAGCGCGAACGTGGTGTTGCACACCTCCGTCCACAGGCCGGCCACGACGACTTTCTTGCGGCCGTTCGCGGCCAGCGCGTCGCGCACTTTCTGGTCGTCCCACGAATTCATCGAGGTGCGCTCGAGCACCTTGTGATCGGGAAACACGTCGAGCAGTTCGGGGTAGGTGTAGCCCGAAAAGCTTTGCGACTCGACCGTCGTGATGGTGGTGGGAATGTTGAATACCTTGGCCGCTTTGGCGAGACCGACCACATTGTTCTTCAGCACCTGGCGGTCGATGGACTGCACGCCGAAAGCCATTTGCGGCTGCTGATCGATAATGATCAGCTGGCTGTTGTGGGGAGTCAGGACTTCAAGATTGGGATTGCTCATGGCAGAAATATCCTGTGAACGGGTGAAAGGAAGCCCCCGCGCCGAATGAACGAACGGACGGGCGGAGCCTCAGGTGTGATGCGCCGGGAGAGTGGCCGTACAGCCGCACTTATTGGACACGCAAAATCGCGGGCCCGACAGATAAAAAAAGTTAATTAATCTGATTCAGGAAATCCGCTCTTAATTAATCTTAATGGGACCTTTCAGGTTCTTGAAACGCGATACCCTTTCGGGCACCCTCGCACCATCCGGCACTCTGCGCATGACCAACGTCGAGCTGTTCCATTACCTGCTGCTGTTGATCGCCGGCGCGAGCGCGCTCACCTGGCTGGCCGACCGGATCTCGATTCCGCCGGCGGTCGTGCTGTTGCTGGGCGGCTGTGTCATCGCCGTGGCCGGCAAGGGCGTGACCGGCATGGACCCGGACCTCCTGCTCGTGGCCGTGTTGCCGCCGCTGCTGATGTCGAGTTCGTTCTATACGGCGTGGAAGGAATTCCGCGCAGAACTCGGCACGATCGTTTCGCTCGTGCTGGGTGCCGTGGCGTTCACCACGGTCGCGGTCGCCTTCGCCGTGCATGCGTTCAATCCCGGCTTGCCCTGGGCCGCGTGCTTCACGCTCGGCGCAATCGTCTCGCCGCCGGACGCCGTCGCCGCGAAAGCGATCCTGCAGCGCTATGCGCTGCCGCCAAGGCTCGTGGCCGTGCTCGAAGGCGAAAGCCTCGTCAACGACGCGTCTGGTCTGCTGCTCTACCAGATGGCGGTTTCAGCGGCGCTCGCCGCTACCACGATTACGGTCGCGAGCGGCACGGGCCTCTTCTTCAAGCTCATCCTGCTCGGCATCGCCGTGGGCCTCGTGTGCGGCCAGGCGATGTGCGCGGTGCTGACGCGCCTCGTCGATTCGAAGCTCGGCATCGTGCTGACCTTCACGATGGCGTGGGCGAGTTACGGCGTCGCCGAAGCGATCGGCGGCTCGGGGGTGCTCTCGGTCGTCACCTGCGGACTCGTGCTCGGCATACGCCAGCATCGCGTGTTCAGCGCCGACATGCGGATCAAGGCCAAAGCCACGTGGGAAGCCATCGTGTTCGTGCTCGACGCGCTCGTGTTCGTGCTGATCGGGCTCGCGCTGCACGGCATTCTCGCCAGCGTGAACCAGGAAGGCGCGGTGGTCATGGCGGGCTTGCGCGTTGCGTTGCCGGCCACGGCGGCGGCTGTCGTCGCGCGGCTCGTGTGGGTGTTCGCCGCGATCTGGCTGCCGGGCCGTCTGCGCGCACGGCGCACGGGGGGCCACGCCTGGTCGTTCGGCGAAGCGGCCGTGATGGGATGGGCCGGCATGCGCGGCGTGGTCAGTCTGGCCGCGGCGTTGGCGCTGCCCGATCACTTCGCAGGCCGCGACGTGATCATTTTCAGCACGTTTGTGCTGATCATCACCACGCTCGTCGTGCAGGGCGGCAGCCTCGCGCCGTTGATCCGGTTGCTGAAGCTGCGAGCGCCCGCGCGCCACACGATGTCCGAGCACGAGACGCGTGCGCGCACGTTCGGCGCCTCGCTCGCGGCGCTTGCGGACATCGGCAAGCGCGAGGACGGCATCGAGCCGGCCATGCTCGCGCGGCTGCAAGCGGAATACCGCGTGCGCGTCACCTCGAACGAGAATGCCCACACCGCGGGCGAAGCGCGCATCGAACATCGGGCGCGCTTGCTGCGCGTCGAACTCGAGCTTGTCGGCGTCTCGCGCGACACGTTGCTCGCCCTGCATCGCGCCGGCAAAGTCGACGACGCGGTGCTCCACCGCATCGAGTCCGAACTCGACCTGGAAGAGCTGCGGCTACTGCGTCTGCTCGAACCGTAACGGTTTAGCAGGCCATTCACCCGGCGTCCAGGCACGTCTTTGCACGGCCCTACCCAGCGTTTGCATGGCCCAGGCGGATGGGTGCTCTCGTCACACGTCCCCGGAAAAGTCGCCGCGTGGCCAGAGCGCGTCAGACGTGCGGGTCATCGCGCGATCCATCGTGAGCCTCATGTACGTAACGCGGTCTGAACTGGCTGCCCAGCCTGAAGGCTGACATGCGCCGTGCCGGCAGACGCGGGCGCGAACGCTGCAACGCGCCGAGCTGCACGAGTTCGTTGACGGCATCGGTCCAGCGTCTGGCCGTAAAGCCGCAGGCCGCGCGCAGGTCGAGATCGGGAATGGGGCGCTGCTGGCCGAAATCGAGCAGCGGCACGACCAGCAGCGCGACGAGGAAAGCGTCGTCGCTCAGCGCGTGCTCGACGAGCCGCGCAAGAAAGGTGCGTTGCACATTCGAGAGCGCGGCGTGCAGCGTCTTGACCGACACCGCGCCCGGTATCGCGAGGCAAGGCATGGGTACGAAGCCGTAATCGCTCATGGCTGCTCCGCTTCGTTTTCGGTATTCGTGAACGGTCGCCACACCCGCGCGGCATCGCGGGGCAGATCACTCGCCACGACGCGTGCTGCCGTAGCCGGCATGGGACCGGTGATGTTGGTGCACTTCATGCGAACGGGTCTCCGTGTCAGAACGAGGTGCCGGCCTGGCAGCCGCCGGCCGCCGCGCCATTGGTTGCGTTCATGCCGCAGCCGAGAAGCGAGCAGCCGGACAGCGCGAGGACAGCCACGACGGCGAGCAGGTGGAGCAAGCGGTGCAGGATCATGTCGGTGACTCCGTTCAGTAGCCCGTTGCCGGTGCATCAGCGGGGAAAGACGACGGCGATGAGAAGCCTGAGAAACATCCACGCGGCGAGCACCGATAGCGGGATGACGAGCAGCACCGCGGCAAGCAGCCAGGCCGCGTGCGGCAACGCGTGCGGGTCTCGCCCTTCGTGGGGCGCTCTGGTTGCGGCTTCGCTTCGCATGCACGCCTCCCACGCTTAGAGCGGCACAAACTCGATGCGCCGGTTCTCAAAACGTCCGGCGGCTGTCAGCGTGCCGGCCACTGCACGGTCCGCCCCGAACCCACGCGCAACCAGCGACGCCGCCGGTACGCCCGCATTCACGAGAAAGCCGCGTATGGCATCGGCGCGCCGCTGTGTCAGGGCAGTCAGGGCGAGCGGGCCGTTGCCGTCGTCCGCGCAGTCTCCGTGCGCAGTTCACTGTCGTCGGTGAACCGCCAGTCGCCGCACTGACCGCAGATGCGCACGCAGCCCGCGTAGATCTGGATCACGGCGT
Organism: Paraburkholderia sp. A1RI_3L; assembly: GCF_048957895.1. Taxonomy (NCBI): domain Bacteria; kingdom Pseudomonadati; phylum Pseudomonadota; class Betaproteobacteria; order Burkholderiales; family Burkholderiaceae; genus Paraburkholderia; species Paraburkholderia sp. A1RI_3L. Next base: position 44 of record NZ_JARCHA010000013.1, on the reverse strand, counting down.
CGTCGCCCCATGCCTGCCGCACGCCGCAGCCACGCACGCTGTCG
>NZ_JARCHA010000012.1:0-147549 GCF_048957895.1 Paraburkholderia sp. A1RI_3L | reverse complement strand
GCGCCGGGCGTATGGGTTGCGTTGAATTCGATTCGCCTCTCGACCTGCATCTCCTGAGCAACCGGGAAAGACGATGCTGGTTGATGCCCTGAAACAAACCTATCCGTTGCCAGAGCCGTTATCCGCCGTGAGGCTTGCCCGCAGTTCCTACTTCTACCACCGTGCACGTCTGCTTGTCGCTGACAGGCATGCTGGTGCGCGTCGCGTCATTGCAGACATCTTCGAATGCAATTACTGCTGTTACGGCTATCGCCGAATCCGGGCGGCGTTGGGCAGGCAGCGGGTATTTGTCTCAGAGAAGGTCGTGCGACGTTTGATGCGACAGGACGGCCTGACCGCTGCATCGACCAGACGACGTCGCCATGGCTCCTATCGTGGAGAAATCACTCCCGCTCCGGAGAATCTCATCAATCGTGATTTCCGTGCAGCCGCCCCGAATCAGAAATGGCTCCCTGACATCACCGAATTCCGGTTCTCTGCGGGCAAGGTGCATCTGTCGCCGGTAATAGACTGCTTCGGCGGGCTCGTTGTGAGCAGGTCAATCGGCACACGGCCAGACACTGAACTCCTCAATGCCATGCTGGATTCGGCCGTCGACTCGGTGGCTGATAGTGATGATCGGCCAGTTGTCCACTCCGATCGCGGCGCGCACTATCGCCGGCCGGGGTGGCTGTCCCGCATGCGCGACGCCCAGCCTGTACGTTCGATGTCACGCAAAGGATGCTCACCTGATAACGCGGCCTGTGAAGGCTTCTTCGGACGGCTCAAAACAGAATTGTTCTATCCTCGTGATTGGCGGGCTACGACCGTTGATCACTTCATTGAAGTCCTCGACTCGTACATCCGCTGGTACAACGCAACCCGGATCAAGGTCTCGCTGGGCTCCCGCAGCCCACTTGAATACTGGAAAAGTCTTGGAATCGTGGGATAACCGGTCTAGGTTTTTTGCCGCACCCCACTGCGGTCAGTGTTCCAGTTGTAGTACAAAAGCGAACTGAATACAGGCCCGAATGGGCCCACGAGGTGTAGCATTTTAGCGATGATGGAAATCATTACAAATTACGTAACTATTGATACATTTCGCTTGATCTGGGCCGTGGCGTGCGGACGCCACAACGATTTTGGCTTGTTTTGCCCTATTGAACCGCGCCCCACCCCGTGAAACATCCTCGAAAAATCGCCTCCTAAACCCGCCCTACGCCATGCTGTATGGCTGTCCGGCGAGATTCCCGATTGCACACCGATTGTTTCACGCCGGCGAAGTGCAGCTCGTACGCTTACCGCAAGGTTGCAGCGATTCCTTTCAGAACCCCGAAGCGAAAGCCACGGCGCGGTCGCGCCGGGTCGTACTGAATGAATATTGCAGCCTAAGGAACGCGCCTCTACTTTTACTTCGCGCCACGTCAGCGCGAGACTACCCATCGCACGGCTCGCCCTGGACGTGGAAGACGTTCGCCGGTTCACGGCACCTGACATCCGTTCGCCGTACCTGGCTCTGGTGCGCGCCATGCCGGCGCTGTCGCCGCCCGCCTGCACCATCGTGCGCGCGATGGTGCAGGCGTACGACAAGGCGCTGTTCGGCGGCGGCAGCGTGCTGGCAGGGCTGCGCGCCGTGTTCCGGTGCGGCCATGTCGGTTTCGCCCAGACGGCCGTGCTGACGGAGCCGCATCCGCGCATGCCGGCGGAGGTGCTCGTGCTGATGACGCGGTTCCAGGAGACATTCCGGCTGCACCCGCATGCGCATCTTGCGCTGGCCCGCGACGCACTCGCCTCCCTCGCCCTGCCGGCGCGCACAGCCCCATGCAGTCCCCTGGGTGAAAAGCCGCCCCACCTTCCTGCCGAGCATGGCAGGATGCGCGCCGCGAGGCGCCTCAAACCATCCGACAGGACCAGATCGTTAGTTGCGTTTATAACAATCGACCGGAACCCGCCATACCAGAACCGCTGCACCTGCAACGCCAGTTCTCGTCAAACGACGTCGCCGCGCTGCGCGCCTTCGTGCAGCGCTTGCCGGCGGCGACCATCGCACACACGTACTACGGATCCGGACGACGGTCATGTCACCACGCCTGGCGCAATGGAGCGCCGCCTGCGCGGCATGCTCGCCACGCCGGTGGACCTCGCGATCAAGCACGGCTCGCCCGTGCTGGCCGACCACCTGAAGGCCTCGATCCCGAGGCACAGCAGCGCGAACGTGACCGCCGACGTGCTGAAGATGGTCGAGGATGCCGCGCGGCTCGCCGTGACCACGCCGGAGGCCAGCCACGGCACCGGCATGTGGTTCCGTCCGATGGCGGCCCGCCACCTGAAGGGGCGCAGCATCGCGACGCTCGACGACCCAGTGGCGTACTGCAACGCGCACGGCGGCAGCTGGTGGTGCTCAGTCCCGCGCATCGGGGCGGGGCGTCCGGCGGATCGTGGCGTGGCTGCGCCGCCACGAGGCCTTGACCGGCCGGCAGGTCGAGGCCGACGTCGATCTCGCCGATCCGCTCGTCGCGGCCGCCGCGGACCTCATCGTGGTCGGCGGCGGGCGGGCCCCCGCTCGCGTCGCGCTCCGCGAGGCTCTGAACGGGTCCAAAGGCATCACCGGGTTCCCCCACTTCCAGGCACACGACAATCTGGGCGCGATCCGCGCCTACCTGCATCTCTACGCGAGCAGCCGAAGACACTGCGCGCGTACACGAAGGAACTGGAGCGCTTCCTGCAGCAGGCCGTAATGGTTCGCGGCAAAGCGCTCCGCTCGCTGTTCGTTGACGACTGCGAGGCATACAGGGACTTCCTGAAGCATCCCTCGTTCGCCTTCGTCGGCCCGAGAGCGCCCCGAAGCTCGAGGCGCTGGCGTCCCTTTGTGGCAGTCAGTCTGGGCCCGGAATCCCAACTGTACGCGATCCGGGCGCTACGCCCTGCCTTCACGTGGCTCGTCGATGCCCGCTATCTGGCGAGCGATCGCTGGAAACTCGTCACGACCCCGTGACGGTGGAACGGGAAGTAACCCTACCGGTGGAGCGGGCGCTGCCGTGGCCAGTTTGGAATGATATCAGTGCGCACGCGCGTCTTCGCAGCACCGCCATAGGGGAGCAGCACTGGCGGATTGTCCATGCGCTGATGCTGCTGCTCGGCGACTCCGAGCTGCGCCGGGAGGAAGCCGCGGGGGCCGGGCGCGAGGCCCTGCATTCCTTTGTGGCCGACGATGGAACGGAGTCGTGGACGCTCGTCGTCATCAGGATGCGCAGGCGCGAGCGCACAGTGCCGGCAAGCCCCGAAACGGTCGGCGCCATCCGCGCTCACTGGCGTGACCGCAGTGAGGACTTCGACGCCCCGGCCGCGGCGAACTCCTGCTCTCGCCGCTCGTCATCCCCGATACCGATGCTGCCCGTCGCGAACACGAGGGGAAGCAGAGGATGCCCTATGCGACCAACGCCCTTAGCCGGCTCATCGACTGGCTGAGGCTACGGCTACTTGTCGAACAGGAGACGCTAACACCGGGCGTGCATGCGGTGCTCGAGCAGATGGTGCCGCACGCATTACGGCACACTTTGGCACGCTCGCAGCCGCCAATGACGTACCTATTGACGTTGGCCAGAAGATTCTCGGACACCAGTCGGTGCAGACGACCTCCATCTACGTCCAAGCTGAACGGCCGCGCGTCATGCGAGAGATATACGTGCTGAGCACCGCTTCGGAGTAACCGGTCGTGCGGCAAAGGGCGAAGGGCTTATTGGGTCGGCGTGTGCTTTCCTTGCCTGAAAGCACGCGCGCAGCGCACTCCCGACGCGCTGTCATTCGGGTCGTTGGAGACCCAACCGCGATGCCCTCGGGCCACGGCGGCGCTTCACGCTGGACTTGGCGGTCGTGACGCCGGCTGGCCATGCCCGAGCTACAGAAGGTACCAGCACCGCTTGGTGGGCCAGTCGCCAAGGTCGTGTCTCTAATAGAGACACAATGCGTCCCGCGGATGATAGACTGGGCCGCCCGTGGCCAAACGGGTCCACAACATGGTGGGCCTAACCAATCTTCAAGGCGGCCGCGTGGCACGAGTGGGACACAGCGCTACGTACTGTCGGTCGTCGCACATGTGTGTCTCTAATAGAGACACACACCGAGATGGCGGTATCAGGGATCAGGCAACCTTGACCATCCCGACGCGCTGCTGATCAATTGGCCCTGCAACGCTACTCGTCGGCCGTGAACAACTGGCTGATCAATGTCCGAATCTTTTGCTCCTGATCGACGGACAACATCCCCGCTTTGATTTTGACGGTGAAGCCGCCGTGGTCCTTCGTGATCGACCCAGCCTGCTTCTTTCCTGCAAAAATTTTCTCAATGTTCCGGTCCGTTACGGCGGTCGATTTGCCATCGCTCTCGATCGACTGTTTGATCGCCTTAGCCAGCTTCGTTTGCTCCAACTCTCCCGCGACCACTTTAGCCCAAAGCTCCCGGGCAAGTTCGTGCGCTCGCATGCTGCCGTTACGAAGCACTGACACCACATCCTGCGCAGCGTTCGCGCCCAACAAGCGGGGTTCAAGGTCCAAGTCGCTCAGAACAAAGTCCGGCAGATCAGCGTAGGAAAGGTAGCGGTATAGCTCGGAGCGTGCAATTCCCAACGTCTCGGCCAAGCGTTTACGATTCGGAAACTCCCGTTCAGTCTCGCGGATTGAACGCGAGATTTCGTAGTCAGCCAAGCCGTCACGAACAACGTTCTCGACGAGGGCAAGCATCGCCATATCCTCGTCGGAAATATCGACAACGACGACCTTAATCGTCTCCTTACCGATCATCTTGTGCGCGCGCCAACGCCGCTCGCCTGCCACGATCTGGTAGCCAGTAGATGCGCGACGGACGACGATCGGCTGGATCAAGCCAGCCTCGCGGATAGACTCTGCGAGTTCGGCGAGCTTCGCCTCGTTGAACACCTTTCTCGGCTGCCACGGATTTGGCGCGATATTCGACACATCCATCTCGGACGTCGAACCCGCCTTTTCGAGCTCCGCAACGCGCTGCTGCGCGGCCGCCAAAGCGCCTGCCATTCCAGGTGCAGTACGCGGAGGCGCCGCTGTCGGTTGCTGTGAGTCCAGCTGGATGTCCTTTGCCGACCGCAACTCGGCAGTCTTGTTCATCATCCGTTCACGAAGGTTGCTCATTGCCCCGATCTCCATTGAGCCACGTATTGATCGTCGATCCACTTGCAATAGTCCATCAACGGCTGCTTCACCCGCGCCAAAGTTTTCGCGACCGCGTCCGAGCGCGAAAGGTCGAAAACGGTGGAGAACGCCAGCGCTCCATTACTCATTACTGAGCTCGCAGGAATTTCCGTCGTGTGAAGCCACTCGCCATATGCGCGCTGAGCCCATGAACGGACTACCGGCGCCGACGATGTGCTCCCGTAGTCGACCTTCGATAGCAGGACAGAGATGAAGTCGTAGGTCTTATCGACTTCGTGCTCCACGAAGCCTGTTGCGACCTCCGCGAACAGCGACCAGAACGAAACGGAGGAGATAAAGTCGAGGCTCTCGGGAACCAGGGGCATGACCATCGAATCCGCGGCCATCAACGCGTTCAAAGTCATATATGAAAGAGCCGGCGCGGTGTCTAGCACGATGTAGTCGTACTGAGCCCGCAGAGGCTCGATGCCCTGCCGCAAAACCGACCAGAATTCGAAGCCGGGGTTCGACTTCTGCGCCGTAGGGAGATGAAATTCGGCATCGTGCAAGTAGTTGTGAGCAGGTATCACGTCGATGCCGTCCCAGTACGTACTCTGGACCTTTGCGCCGAGACCACCCTCGATATCCGGCTCATAAATGAAAGGCAGGACCGTGTCTTCCCAAGTCACATCCTTCTCGGCGTATAACCCACACAGTTCAGACAAAGACGCTTGCGGGTCCAGATCAATGACCAACACCTTACGCCCTCTGAGGCTCAAGCCTTGGGCGATACACATCGTTGTTGTGGTCTTACACGATCCGCCCTTGAAGTTAGCGGTTATCAGCACGCGCCCCCTGTGTTCACGCGTGCCAGTGACTAGCGGCGTCTGGTAAATATCCGAGACCTGCTGGACCCAGGCCCGGACGTCCTTCAGTGAGAATATCCGCGCACGCCCGGTGCCATTCGCTTGCCCAGCGGGAAGTTCACTGCCTTCCTTCGTCGCGAGGTAGTTGATTTTCTGACGGTCAATGCCACAAAGTTCTGACAGCTCGCCTATCGTGAACGACGGCGCGCTTTTGCGTGGCCTCGGTGCCAGAATCTGTTCCCGCAGTTCGTTCGTCATGACAGATAGGCGCTTTGCAAACTCTCCGAGATTCGAGAGTTTCACGCGCCGCTCGATGCCCGGCAGTTCGCTCATTTTCATGCGATGGTTCCTATTGGTCTCAATGGTGAGGTGATTTTTCGAAGCCGACCTATGATTTCCACAGTTTATGCAGATTTTCGGATCAACCGTAGAATAGCCGTATTACCTTCGAATCGCCAACAGAATCTTCGAACCGTGCTCCTTTTCTGGTTTTTCCCACGGTAGACCGCGTTATTCCACGCGTATACGAGTAAGCGAGTCGTCCGAAGGTGAGGTGAACTGTGCATTCCGGCGGCTGCGGACGCGTGAATGCGACAAGTCCATCACAAATTCCCTCACCTTATGGGCTCCCATACAGGGCCATTCTGTGTGTCACAGTGAGTCCAGCACAATTCACCTCACCAATCGTCGCGGCTCCCTTCCATCATGCTTCGGGCGCGAACGTTCAGGGATACCCTTTACGCGACCGCAACGCCCGTGCAATTTCTCTCTTACATTGCCGTAGCGGTTTGTACGTTTTTGATAAGACAAAAAACCACCACACCACCAACCAGCGGAGGAAAACCTCAGACAATCAGTGGGTTAGCTCTACAAGGTGAGGTTCTCTGTGTGTGAAGTGCTGTTGATTGAGCAAAGACGTGCGGCCTTTTTCCCAATACGGTGAGGGAAATTGGCGCGAAAGGTGACCTAATTGGGCGCGACGGTGAGGCGAATTGTGCGTGCAGCGGAGGCAGAGTGAGGTTATCTGTGAAACTGGCGGCCCGAAGGTGAGGTAACGTGTGTTGACACTTCACCTTGACCTCGGTACCGTACCGCTCGCGATGATTGAATAATGAGCAAGGAGCTCGCATGGCAACAGCGGGGCAGGTGGCCACTTCCCGACAACTGGCATTGGCGTTGTTCGACGATGCCAACGCTGAGGGATTGTCCGTTGATGCAGCCCGCTCTGATATCGGCTTTCCGCGCAAGAACGTCCTCATCCGGATCGTTGATCTAGGCGTTGCCGCCCGACGCCTGGTCGATGCAGCATATTTCATCGTAGCGCAAGAAGAACGGGTCCACGATCTCTACGATGTGGAGCTGGACTACTTCAAGTGGCTGATGCGCTACTCGAGCCGCAACAACACTCACCTCGAACAGGTCATCACGGAGGCTCAGAAGGCCTTAATTCAAGCTACTGCCGCCCCGGTCGATGGTGAAAAACCGTTCGGCTCCGTGCAACTGATTGGCCGCATTACCTACCAGGGTGGGCGGTTTCAGTTTCGGGTTTCACCCGAAATGATTTCGATCATCCGCGGCCCGGGCAAGTCCCACTGGCTGAGTCTACGAATCACCTCACTCTTCACCCTTAGTTACGCGCGGGTTATGTACGACCACCTTCTTCCTTACGCGGATGACGGTATCACCGACTGGTTCACACTCGACGAGTTGCGCGCATGGCAAGGTGAAATGGGAGCCAACGCGCAGGTGTTCAAGTATTTCAAGCGCGACTGGCTGGAGCCGGCGGTAAAGCAGATAAACGAAGTATCGGACCTCACGCTCTCATATGAGACGCGAAATGAGCCCGGATCGCGCAAAATCGGGCGCTTACGCTTTCGCTTGGAGCGGAAGGACATGGCCGAGCGCATGCTGCACACGCATGAAGAAGCTCAAGCGATCTATAAGACCCTGAAACAGGAGTTTGGCCTGTCGAGCGACCAATTCAATCAGATCGCTGCGAATCGAGGCGTGTACACGGACGAACGGATCCAGCAGGCGATTGAGCGAACGCGGTTCAGTCTTCGTCTGGGGAAAGTCACGAAGAGCCCCGCCGGCTTCTTTATGAAAGCCTTGAAGGAGGGATGGGTCGTATCAGAAGCAGAGCGTCAGATGATCGACGTTCAGCAGACACTCGCCTTGTCCGAACAACGTGCGACTGAAGAAAAGGCAAAGGCGCAAACTCTTGCCGCTGTACAGTCAGCCGCGCTCGAAACGTCGGCGCGAGATCGTATGCGCGAAGAAGCTCGGCTCGGTCGCGACGCATACGAACATGCCGATCAGAAGCAAAAGGACGACTGGCTTCGATCGTACCTGTCATCAGCTGCCGGCAAGCTGACCCTCAAGCGCCTAAAGATCGACCCTTCGAGCGTCAATGAGGCGACGGCACTCAGCGACCCGGACTTAGCCGGCGATTTCGCGCGCTTCGTGTTCAACAAGGCAAAGCCGAAGACATCGACGGCGCGGCCACTGTAGCCCGGAGCGGACGATTGGCTGCGGATTGTGCGGCATCCGTTTTGTGCGCCAAATGGCGAATCGTCACTGATCGAATCACTCTGTACACCTAATTGATTGGCGCATTGACGGCTGCACCAGCAGCGCTACGTTTGGACGCGGCGGCGCCGGCCAGTCCATACGGTTGTTCCTCGTCTATCGCGGCCTCATTCCATTCCGTTCATCGGAACTCTTTTCGCGACCGTCTACAGCGGGCCATAGACTTTCACCCGCCGTTCGACACTAAGAGCTGTCTTGCGTCAGCGCATACGCATCTCCGGGATTTGCTCAGACTTTGTCTCCGACGTCGAGCTGCTCTCGCGCCGTGTCGGCAATAGCGTCGAAGATTCCGAACGAGGCGTAGTCCACGGTATCCGGCGTCGTCGAGTGTCAAGAGGCAAAAGCTCTACAAAAACTGCACCATTCCGCCTTTTCCCGTTCAGGCGCCTGAACGCGAATTTGCCTATTCTTTGTGCACGTCATAATGAAATCAGGTACTTAGCGCAGGGCGAGCTCCGCGAAAAGTGTGAAACCGTGAAACATGAACCGTGTCTTTGCCGCTCATGCCCGGCAACGCCGAAAGCTCCACAAAAACTGCACCATTCCGGTTTTTCCTGTTCACGCGCCTGAACGCAACCTCCCCTCACGGCGGGCCGGGCGCAATGCTATGCAAATTGACGGCCCTTTTGCCCCGAAAGAGCCGATGCCCGACTGTTCCAATTGACGCGAGCCAACCTGTCCGCGCGCGTCATGCCCCTCTTTCGTCGTTCCCGTAAGGATGTCGCCCTCTCGACCGCACCGGGAGGGTATTCCGAAGAAGATCCCGAGAAGATCATCTTCGACCACGGCACGCGCCTGCGGGTCGAGGCCAATCACTGGAAAACCCTCTGCTTTGTGCTCGCGTTCGTCGCGGTCGGCGCTGTGTGGACGCGCAAGCCGCCGCCGTCGGTCGTCAAGGCTTACGGCATAGCTGCCGACGCGGGAGGCCGACCGCTCATCAAGCAGCTTGCGGCATACAAGCCGGACGACCAGGCGCTGCGCTCTTCGATTGCCGACTCGGTCCAGCGCTGGTTCACGATCGAGCCTGTCCTCACGCCGACAATCGAGGATTCGCGACTGGCCCGCAACATTAACGCCGTGAAGGCGCAGATGGTCGATAACGGGAGAAACCAGTTCGCGGACTGGCTGCATCAGGACGCGCCGTTCCAGTCCATCACGAGCAACCCCAAGCTCGTGCGCGAGGTGAAGGTCAGCAGCGTGTCGGTGCTCGACGACTCCACCGTCGTCGTCGAGTTCTCCACGTCCACCACGCAGCTCCCGTCCGACAAGCCGGTGGTACAGCGCTACGCGCTCACGCTGCGTTACCAGATCGTGCCGGCCAGCTCGGACGATGCCGTGGGAACCAATCCGTTCGGGATCTTCTTCCCGTTCTTCACCCTCCAGAAATCGGTATGACGATGCACGCCCCCCGAGCCCTGCTACTCGTCGTCGCGCTCGCAGGCGCGATCGTCCTGCCGGGTCCCACGTTTGCCGCGTCGCGGCCGGCGCCAGCACCCGCTGCAGGGGCGCTCGACGTTGGCGCGATCGTTGGCGATCCGATGAGCCCGGTGAACCCCTACAACTCGGGCACTGACCCGGTCACGATGCCCAACGACGCACGCATCGTGGTCTTCAACTACAGCCGGGACCAGATCTTCCGCATCATCACGGCGCCCGCGAAGAACACAACGATCGAGTTCGCGCCCGGCGAGAAGCTCATTGCCGACCCCGCGATGGGCGACTCCGTGAGCTGGCTCATGGACACCGACGGCGCGAACCACGTGTTTATCAAGCCCGTCAGGCCCGGGCTGGTGAACACCCTGCACCTCACGACGAACCTGCGCGAGTACGACATGACGCTCGTGTCTTCGCCGCTGGGCGGTCTCTTCTACCAGAGCGTGCGTTTTCACTATTCAGGTTCGCTGATGGCCAGGGTGCACGCGCGGGAGACAGCTGATGCATCGGCCGGTGACAGGGCAGGGGACGATGCCTCTGGCAGGGACAGCAGTGCCACAGATTCGGGACCGCTGGGTGTTTCACCCGACAAGCTCAACTTTGACTACAAGGTCGACGGCTCCGCACCGTTCAGGCCACAGACGGTGTTCGACGATGGCCGGTTCGTGTGGCTGCGTCTGCCGCCCGACGCGCCGTTCGCCGTGCCGATCGTGAAGGATCATGGCGACGACGTAAGCCCGAACTTCATCCGGCGCGGCCCGTACATCGTGGTTCAGCAGATGGCGGACAGGATCGTGCTGCGCGCGGGCAATGACGAGGTGATCGTCACGCGCCGCAAGCCTGGCCTTTTCGGGTTCTGAGCCATGTCGAGCCAGCACCAGGGAAGCCAGTCGGATCAGGAGCGCGTGGTCAAGGGCAAATCGCCGCGCAACGCGCTCATGGCAGTGGGGGCCATCTTCGCGTTTGCCATCGGTGCGATGGGCTTCTACTACCAGTCCAAGGTGAGCGCCCGTGACGCGGAAGAGGCGAAGCAGGACAAGGCCGCAAAGACGGCCGCGTCGGTAGACCGTACGCCCTCAAGCGATGACATCGACCGGATCATCCGCGACCAGCAGGCCCGCGCACGCGCCGACGAGGAACGCGCGCGCCACGACGCCGCGGCCGCCTCCGATGCGCAGCCAGCCGCATCGAAACCCGCGCTCTCGCTGGACCAGTACGAGCGCGACTCCAGCGGCGCGAGCCTCGCGGCAAGTGCGAAGCAGGACAACCTGTACGCATCGCCGATCTTCATTCCCGGACTGAAGATCAAGGAACAGGGTGGTCAGCAGACCGGGGCGGCGGTGCCGGTCGGGATCATGACACCCCAGCAGATGGCGATGCAGCAGCTCGTCGCGCAGCAGGCGGCAGTGGGTCAGGCCGACGCGCAGGCGAAGGCGATCGCGGCGGCAACGGGGCAGGGCAACAGCCGCACTACTTCCGGGGACCGCGACCACCAGTTCCTCAGGGATGCAAAGGCGCAGTCGGCTTCGGGCGAAGGTTTCCTGAGCGCGGGCTTCGTTGGCCAGGAAAAGCCCTGCACGCTCGCGCCCCCACACCACATTCCGATACTCACCGCCGAAGGCGAGAACTCGGACCGGCCGGGTACGGTTTCGCTCGTCGTTGAGCAGGACGTGTACGACAGTGTGACCGGCACGTGTCTCATGATCCCGAAGGGCACAACCATTACCGGTCCCTACCAGAGCGATATCCAGGTCGGGCAGGAGAGCATCGAGGTGGCCGCCACCGAGATGCGCCTGCCGAACGGCAAGGAGGTGCCGCTGTTCGGCGCACAGGGTGCCGACGAGAACGGCTATGCGGGCTTCTCCGGGGACGTCAACAACCACTTCCTGAAGATCTTCGGCGCCTCAGCGCTCACGGCCGTGCTGCTTGGCAAGTTCGACAACAACGGCGTCTCGTCGTCTACGAGCGGTCCGTATGGCGTGACGCAGGTGGGCAGTACCGCAGGTCAGGTCGCAGCACAGACTTCGCAGTCGATCCTGAGCCGCTACCAGAGCATCCCGCCGACCATCAAGGTGCCGCCTGGCAAGCGCGGCATGATCAAGGTGAACCGCGACATTCACCTGGAGCCGTACCGTGGCTAGGGATGTGCTGGCTCCGTTCCTGCTGTGGGTCGCGACGGGCTCGGTGGTGTACGCGGCGACCATCGATGAGGTCATCAGTCCCGCCGCGCTGGTGTTGGCCTCGCAGAACACGCGCAAGGTCGCGACGCTCGACGGCACGCCGGTACTTTACTGCGGACTCGCGGCTTTTCGCGCCTGGGCGTCACGCCTCGTTGGCCAGACGATCGCGAGCACGCCGGCGCAGGGCATTACCGTGCCTGTCGATAGCCGTCAGGTGTCGGTCGCGGGCCTCATGATCCGCAGCGGCTGGCTGCAGCCGCCGCAGCTCGACGACGATGCCCAGGCGGCGATGACCGAGGGCCGTGGCGGTTGGGCGTGCGCAAAGGCCGAGGTGCCCTTCGTGCTGATGCATACGAGCGTCGACCCGAAGGTGCTGGCTGGCATTGCGCTGAACGAGTCGGCATGGCACGGACGGGCGTGGCCGTGGACGCTGAACGTCGCGGGTCGAGGCTACTTCTTCCGTTCGCGCACTGACGCGTACGGTGCGATGCGCGCACTGATAGCGGCGGGTCGCTGCGACTTCGACGTGGGGATCATGCAGGTGAACTGGTGCTACCACCGGCAGCGCTTCGCATCGCCGTGGGATGCGCTCGCCCCCGCCATCAATATCCGGGTGGCGGAGTCCATCCTCAACGAGAACTACGGGCGCACCCACTCGGTCGCGAAGGCCATCGCGTACTACCACAGCGCGAATCCCGCACCTGGCAGCGCGTATCTCGCGCGCTTCGCGCATCACCTCAACCAGATCAACGCGGGCCTATGAAGCACACCGTCCTCCGACTCGCCGCGCTCGGGCTCTTCGCCGTGGTCCGTATGTCGCCTGCTGCCAGCACCGATCCGTTCGATTTCGACTACGAGATCGCGGGCGGGATCGCCGAGCGCCCGGCGCTCATCTTCAACGATGGATCGAAGACGTATATCCAGCCGCGCGCTGGCCAGATCATCAACGTCGCCGGCGGCCACGCCGAGGGGCCGTACATGGTCGTCGACGGTACGCCTTCCACGATCCAGTACAGCGTCGCGGGCCACACTGCCGTTGCAACCTGGAACCGCGCCAACGCCTTCATCGGCGGACACGGGGCGGTGCCGGGTGCGGGTGACGACCAGCCGGTTGCCTTCTCCGGCTTCAGCGGCCGCCTCGCGCTCGTGGGCGAGCGGGGCGCGCTCGAGCCGGTACGTGCACTGAATGTGACCATGCCGGTTGCCTCGATCGTGAAGGCGCTCGTGCCGCAGGGCTGGAGCGGGTCTGCACAGAAGGATGTGGACCTCACCACGCCGGACCGGTTCGAGACGCATCCGGGTGAGAACTGGATGCAGGCACTCGATCGCCTCATGGTGCAGACGGGACTCTATGCCGATGTGGACTTCGACAGGCGCCACGTGCGGCTGCGTCGCGACGTGGGCAAGTCGGCTGCGCTCAACTATGCGGCGGGCGTCGTAACGCATGCCGATCCAGCAAAGGTGGCGGCGGAGTCAGCCTCGCAGCAGGCGTCGCTTCTCGCGAAATACTTCGGCGCAAATGCAATCCGTGACGGGGACGACGCGCACACACAGATCCGTTTCGCCGCGAAGCCACAGGACGTGACTTTCGCTTCTGTCGATGGCGCGTCGCTCCACCCGAAGTGGGACGCGGACGCCGGCGTGATGACCATCGATCGCGCCGGGCGCTTCATCGTTGCCGACAGATCCCATCGCGTGGAGGTCGCGCGCCATGCAGGAACGCTGTACGACTTCGCGGGGGACAACGCTGCGCATCTGGAAGCCGTGTTTGACGAAAACGGGCAGACGTTTTTCAAGTTTGCCCCAAGCGTCATCAACGTGACCGTCGTGGACGTGCATCACCTCGGCTCCGGCGAACAGAAGGGGCGCTTCTACCGGTTCAACGGAACGTCCGACCAGTTCATCGTGACCGCCGACGGTCAGACCGTCAACGTGGTGCGTCGTCACGACGTGAAGTATGTCGAGAGCGCAGGAGCCCCGTCGTGAAGCGCTACGCCTTCTTTCCAGTGGTGGCTGTTGCCCTGGTGCCGGTGCTCTCGCGCGCGGACTGCATCGACGATGCGGCGGCCTACCAGCACATCAGTGCGCAGCTCGTACGCGCGATTGCGCGGCAGGAGTCGGGCATGCGGGCGGGCGCGATCAACGTGAACGCCAACGGCACCGAGGACATCGGGCTCATGCAGATCAACTCTTCATGGCTGCCCACGCTGGCGCGCTACGGCATCCGCCGCGAGCACCTCTTCAACGCGTGCACCAACGCCTACATCGGCACGTGGATTCTCGCGTCCAACATCCGCCAGTTCGGGCCAACCTGGAAAGCCGTTGGCGCCTACAACGCGACGTCGAGCACACGTCAGCTCGTCTACGCCAACTCGATCTACCGACGCCTGCAGGGCCACTGAAAAATGATGAACAGACACTTCCCGATGAAGGCCGGGCACCGTTACCGCGAGATCGCCCAGGCGCTGTTGGCGGTTGCCCTGGCCTGTGGCACAAGCGCTGGCATGGCCGCCATGGGACAGGGCGCGCCGACGACTGGGCCGGGTACGGCCGATGGCTGGCAGCCGCTGGTCAGTGCCGCTCCGCCGTCGGCGTCATCCGCGGTGGCGGACGCCCGGCAGGCGGGCACGCCGCTGTCCGTCCCGGCCGGTCCCGTTGCGGCCGCGGCCACGAATGGCACGGCGTCGAACACAGTCGCGTCTTCAGCAGGCGTTGCTGCCGCGTCCATGGATGTGAAGGCCGTGGTCCTGCCCGGTGCCGTACAGGTAGAGCCCACGGGCACCCTGAGCTTCAGCATCACGCCGCAGAACACGAACCTGCGCAATGCGCTGGACCGGTGGCTCCAGACGCAGGGCTGGCAGCTCGCCTGGAAGATTGATGACGACCTTCCTGTCGAGTTCAACGCGACCTTCACGGGTGACTTCCGCTCGATTCTCACCCAGGTCATGCAGGCGACCGATCACATGCGCACGCCTGCGCGCATCTGCCGCCATACCAACAACGTGATCCGCGTCATCGCGCGCGCGGCGAACTGCAAGGACTGACCATGCGCCTCTACCCGCTTCGTACCTTGATCGCAGCCGCGTGCGCTATCGCTCTCGCTGGCTGCGCCGTCACCCAGGGCGACGTGAACAGAGCCTATGACCAGGCAAACACTGCGGCCACTGCTGCGCTCGGCACGGCATCGAACGGTATTCCGCTCGTTGAGGACGTGCCCACGGCCTTCCTCGGCGACCGGCCGGTGCCGCTCGCATACGAGGCGACATTGCCCGCCGTGTTTCGCGACAAGAAAATAACGTTTCCACCCAGGATTGATATCAGGACGCTCGCCACGCTGGTGTCGAGTGCCTCGGGCTATCCCGTTCACGTGAGCCCGGACGTCTATATCCCGCGCGATTCGCTGATTCCCCGCGTGGGAGGCGACGGCAAGGCCGCCGCGCTGACCTCCGCCACGAAGACCAACGAGGATCCCGTGTACGGGCAGCAGTGTGAGCAGTGCGGCATCGGCCAGTACCTGCACGATGTCACCGAGAACCTCGGCCTCGACTGGTCGTTCGACGGTTCGACCATCACCATCAGCCGGTTCGTCACGCGGATGTTCCAGATCGCGGCGATTCCCGGCAAGGTATCGATCGAGTCGAAGATGTCCAAGGGCACCGACACGTCGACGGGCAACCAGTCGACAGGCTCGACCGGTGGTGCGAGCACCGACACGGGCGCCTTTACCGCAGTTACTTCAAGTGGTCGCAAGGGCGACTTCGACCAGATCGCGTTGATCGAGAGTGAACTGAAGCAGCTCGCCTCGCCCATGGGCAAGCTCACGGTCAATCCGCAGAGCCGTCTCGTGATGGTGTACGACACGAAGGAAGCGGCCGACCGCATGGGCGAACTGCTCAGGCACGAGAACGCGATCTCCACGCGCCAGGTGATGCTGCGTGTGCGCACGATCCAGATCGCACTGAACCGCGGCACCCAGTCGGGCGTGAACGCCGATGTGGTCTTCAACAGCATCCAGGGGGGGCTGGCGAAGTGGGCGGTCAGCTTTGCCTCGCCCACTTCGCTGGCGTCGGGTGGTGGCACGGTTGGTCTCTCGGTGCTACAGCCGAACGCGCCGTTCTCCGGGACGAACGCGGTGATCAACGCACTCAACCAGTACGGGCGCACCGTCTCGGACAACACCATCTCGAAGCTCACGCTCAACGGCCTGCCGGTTTCGGTGGCGAACTTCCACAGCGACGACTACCTGCACTCGACCTCGCCCTCCACCGGCAGCCTCACGGCCACATCAGGAGGCGTGCCGGGCCTCACGCCTGGCACGCTGACGACAGGCGACTTCCTGCACATCCTGCCAGCTGTCAACGACCACAACCAGATCGTGCTGGCCTACTGGCGCGACAGCTCGAAGCAGAACGGGCCGTTCACCTCGGCTTCCGTCGGCTCGGGCCAGACCCAGCAGGCGATCCAGCTCGCGCACACCGTTGGCAGCAAGGACGACGAGACGATCGCGCTGTCGGACGGGCAGACCGTGGTGCTCTACGGCGCGGTCACGGATACAGCCGACAGCACGACAAACGGCGGCATCGCGGGCATCACCGGCTCCTGGAACAACTCGCACACGTTCCAGGTGGTGATGCTCACCGCAACCGTTGTTCCCTCGATGTAGGCATGGGTATGCATATCACCGAACCATTGCCGGGGGAGAGGCGCGCGCGGCTCGTCTTTGGTCTGGACTGGCGAGCGTATCCGCTCAAGGGGCGAAAGGATGGCCGCGCGCGCTACGCGGAAGACTTCTCGGCCACGCACTACGTCGAGATGCCGGTCGGCGACGTGGTGCTGGGCGGATTCTGTGCGCCCGATGCTGCCGACCTGAAGCGCGTAAGGCTGTACTCGGGCGCAGCGCATGTCGCCATGCTTGAGCGCGTGCGAAGCCGGCCCGCCGTGCTGGTACTCATGCAGGACGGGCAGCGGGTGCATCTCGTCTACGTCGTGCGCGGCGCGGTGAACAACGACGAGGTGCTGGGCGTCGCGCAGGCGCAAAAGCGTCGCGACGAGATCGCACAGCAATGCCGCAGGCAGGGCGTTGCACTCGTTGTGCTCGCCGCGGGCGAGGCGGTCGCGCCGGGTGATGAACCCTTCCAGACCGTCGAGCTGCTAGCGCTGAAGAAGGCGGGAAAAATCGCGCGGGTGCCGGCGGGTGTGCCGAATGCCGTTGTGTTCCTGCTCGCCGCAGGCGTCGGCATCTTCGCGGTCCGGGAAGCGGTCAGTGTGTTCAGTCCGCCGGCGCTGCCCGCCAACGCCCAGCCCACCTGGACACAGCAGTACGAGAAGGCGGTACGCCACGAATTCGCCGTGCCGGCTCCGATGGCGTCGCAGCTTGCGCCGCGGATCATCGAGTCCGTTGCCGCGCTCGATTCGAACCGCTGGGGCTGGCAGTTCCGGGACGCGACGTGTCCGCCGTCGGGTTACTGCGTGCTCAGCTACACGCGCATGGGCGGAACCTTCGACGATTTTGCGCGCAACGCACCGGTCTCGATGCGGCCGCTCACATTTGATCGCTCGGGTCGCTCGCTCGGCGCGCGGGGCCCCGCAGTGCCAGAGGTGGCCACGGTGGTTGCGGCGCAGTCCCGGGCATGGCCGGGTGAGCAGCAGCTCATCGACCTGCTGCAGACGCCGGCCCAGCAGCTGTCCACGCGGCCGTTCGAGCTCAAGAGCTTCGGCTACTCCGTGCAGATCGGCGCGTCGCAGCCACTCATCAACACGCCACCGCCCGCGAAAGAGCGCCACGGACCGCTGATCCGTGCAGGGACATGGGAGATCGACGGATACCGCTGGCAGGCGCCGCTGCTGGAACGTCTGCCGCCAAACATGACGCTGCAAACCCTCACGGTGTCGCTCGACACGGCCGCGCCGGAGGAACTGGGGAAGGTCGGAATCAGGTTCATCGCGAAGGGCAAATACTATGTCGTCCAGTAAACATCTCACTGCTGCGCTGGGGCTGGGCTTCGCCCTCGCGACGCTCCCGTCTCTCAACGCGTTCGCGGCGCCCACGCCCTCGTTCGATGGTGCGATCTCAGCCGCGCCAGCCGTCTCATCAGTGAAAACGGCCGCCGCTACCGCGAATGCACCGCACGGGGTATCCGCGGCGCACACCGCCGCATCCAGCATCTCCGCCACGCAGACCGCTGTGGCCCGGGTCGCATCGGCGGTGCCTGCATCGCAGCCGGCTTCACCGGTGGTGGCTCCGGCGAGCGATACGCACCTGACGCTGCGCGATATCGACCAGCTCGCACGCAACAAGGTCGCCCGCGCGCTGCGCGATGGCGATGAACCCGGAGCAGGGGCGGCCGCCGCGGCAAAGGCGGCACCGGCCGCCCGCGCGGAGACGCCACCACCTGTGCCCACTTTCGTTGCGCCCGCCGTCGTGCGTACGCCGCGCGTCGATCCGGTCAACTTCGTCGGCTCCTTCTTCGACGGAGCAGGCGCGCATGTCCTCTACGAATACGACGGCGCGGTGTATCCAGCGCGGCTCGGCGAGAAGCTCCTCAACGGATGGATCGTGCGCAAGGTCGATGGCCTGTTCGTGACTGTTGCGCAAGGCAAAGCCATTCGCACGGTCGCGATGCGCGGGAGTGCTCCGGACAGCGCGGCGCCAGCAGCAGGCGCGGGTCCCGTAGCGGTGTCGGGCCCGCTTCGTGACCTTGGCGCGCCCTTGCCGACATGGATCGCGCCGTCGGCTGCGCAGTGAACTGGACATCACCGGGGGATCAACATGTCTTTCTTTGGGAACGTCGAAAACGAACCGAAACCGCGTGCGTCGATCCTGGCGCGCCTTCGGGGCTTGCGGGCAGGATTCGTCGAGGACAGCGAGGCTGCGCCCGTTGAGCCGAAGTTCGAAGGCGCGCGACCGTTGCGCCGCAACCCGGGAGCGCCCCCCGGATCGCTCGGCGCGCGGTTGCGCGACGGGGATATCACGGATGTCGAACCGATCGAGGTGTCGGAGGGCGAGCCGCCCGGTGCATCGGCGGCTGCGAGCACGGGCTTCATGGATGACGTTGAACCCGACACGGGGCGGACTGGGATCCCTTCCGCGGGCGTTTCGCCGCAACCTGCCGTTGGGTCTCTGCCGGAAACGCCGGGACATGACGCGCACGCGCGGGCGACTGCTGCTGAGACGGGTGAGGCGTGTGCGGCTGCCCCGGACAATGCGCGCGGCGACGATGCGTCGTTGCACGACGAGGGCGGTGCAAAGGTTCCTCCGCAAGACGCTGACACCGGTACGGTATCCGGTGGACGTGCCGTCGCGGTGCCGGACATCGAATACGCGCCTGTCGGCATACCCCGCCTCGTGTCGGCAGAGGCGCTGGCCGAGTTCAAGCGCATTCTGTGCGACACCACGGCCGACGCAACGCTTCGTATCACACCCGAGGCCCGGCGTAACTTCGTGGCCGTCGACATGCAGGCGGGCATGGCAGTCGTGATCACGACGCGAGAGTTTCACCAGACACCGCTCTACACCACGTACCTGCGCGATCTCGAACGGCTGCACATCGTCGTACGGGAAGAAATGATCGCGACCACCGACGTCATTGACGGCGTCTACGAGCGCGGTCGCATCCGCCTGTCCACGCATGTACCGGAGGGCTCGCGGGCAATCGCGCTGTTCCGGGACATCATGGAGGCGGGCAACGCATACGGCGCAAACGACGTGCACTGGGAGTCGCGCGACTACCAGGCCGATGCAGAACTGCGCTTCCGGGTTGACGGTGACCTCTACACCTACCGTCGCATGCCGAAGGAGACCGTGCTGCGCGCGCTGTCGGCTGCATATCAGGACCTCGTCCAGCGCAACACAAACAGCGGCAATGCGTTCCAGCCGAGTGCCGCCCAGTCGGCCATGATCCCGCTTGCGCTTGCGAGTGCAACGTTGAACATCCGCTGGCAGAGCGCCCCGCAGGTCAGCGGTTTCGACGTCGCGATGCGGCTGCTCGACGGCAATTTCCGCAACTACAGCGTGCGCATGCCAGACACGATGGGGCTGGAAGAAAGCCAGCTGGAAATCATCGGGTCGCTCGGTCACGCAAGCGGTGGTGCGGTATTGCTTTCGGGCGAGACAGGGTCGGCCAAGAGCACGCTGCTGCGTGCCCTGGCTTACATGGTGGACGGGCGCGAACTCATGAAGCAGTACGCCGTGAGCATGCCCTCCGAATACCCCATGCCGTGGCTGTCCGACCAGTCGGTCCCGCGTGGACTCGACGAGACGGAAGAAGAGTTTCGCCGCAAGGTGGCAGCGATCATCCGCACGCTCATGCGCATGGACCCCGATGATCTGACCGTCGCGGAAATCCTCGACTCGGTTGTGGCGGGTCTCGTCGTCGAACTCGCGCTGACGGGTCACCCAGTGCGCACCACGATTCACGCGGACAGCATCATCGGTGTGTTCATGCGGCTGCTCGGTGACCGCCTGCGCATGACGGCCGATGAGGTGGCATCCGAGAAATTCGTCAACGCCGTCGGCAACCAGAAGCTCATCCCGATGCTGTGTCCGCACTGCAAGCTGCCGGCGGGCGATGTGATGCGCGCGGACGATCTGGAGTTGCTGCGCACGAAGTTTGGCCTGGATGTCTCGAAGATGGCCTGCCGCAACGACGATGGCTGCGGGCACTGCCGGAAGAAGGGTCTCTTCGCGCGTGACGGCAAGGTCGCCGCTGGCACGAAGGGCCAGACGCTTGCGATGGAGCTTTACCGACCGACGCCTGAGTTTCTGGACAGGATCGCGGTGCGCGACTGGCGCGGCGCCGAAGAGGCGTGGCGCCGTGAGCGTAAGGCCGATTTCAACAGCGCGGACATGACCGGCAAGACGATCTACGAGCACGCGCTCTACAAGGCATCGCAGGGCATCATCGACCCGCGTTTCATCGACCGCTCGATGAAACCTTTCCGCACGTACCGTGTGATGCCGGACAGCGACGGGAGGATGCCGTCATGACAGGGCGTTTCATCTATCCGCTGCTCATGCGTCTGCCGTACCGGGACCGCATGAAGATTGCAACGTGGCGCTTCCAGAAGGTGCGAGAAAGCTTCTACGAGGAGTCGAAGCTCGACATCGAGGCGACGAAGGGACTGCGCAACCGTGAAACGCTCATGGAGCGGCTGGGCGTGCTCGAGGAGCGCGCCCGCAAGCGGCGTCAGATCGTGTGGATGGTCTATCGCGCGATCGGCGAGCGGCTTGGCAAGGGCGAAGGTTTCGCGATGTCGATGAAGCCGTTCGTCCCCAGCGAGGAGTACGCGCTGCTCAAGCTGGCGGAATCGTCGACGAAGGAGGATGCCGCGCGGCGCGGGTTTGAACTGTGTGCGATGACCGCCTCGGCGCGGCGGGTACTGGCGACGACGACGGCCATGCAGCTGGCCTACCCGGTGATGCTGCTTGCCTACATGTACGGGCTGGGTGCGATGTTCGGCGCGCTCATCTATCCGCAGGTGCTGGAGATCAGGCCGCTGGACCAGTGGACGGCGCCTGGGCGCTTTCTGTATGTCATCGACACGTTCTGCGCAGAGTACTGGTGGCTGAACCTCTCCGTCATCGGTGCGCTCGTCGTCGGCTACTTCTACGGACTCAAGCGTTGGACCGGGCCACTGCGTAACCGGCTCGATGCCGCGCCGCTGATGTGGCGCAACCGGCGCGATCTGCGCGCGGCACTGCTCATTGTTTCCCTGTCGGGGCTGTTCGACTCGGGCCTCACGCTCAGTGGCGCACTCGAGCGCGTGAAGGCCGACGCCGATCCCTGGCTGCGCTGGCACGTCACGCGCATGCTGCGCCGGCTGGAGCTGAAGCCGGAGGCGCCGATGCGGGCGCTTGAGACCGGGATCTTCTCGGACCTCGTGGTGGACCGTATCGCGGACGCGGAGCGGCGCGACAACTTCGTCGAAGCAGTCAAATCGCTCGGCCGCGGTTCGCTCGACCGCGTGGTGGATGCCGTGCGCCGTAATGCGCGCATTACGCACTACGTGCTGCTCACGATCGCGGCAGCACTGTTTATCGGGGTAGGCATCGGCTCCTACGCCGTCACCGGACTCGTCGGCCTGCAAAGCGCGCTTGGTGCGGGCGCAGGCAACTTCTGACAGGAAATGGACATGAAAAATACGCAACTCTCGCCGGCCCGCAGGCAGGCTATCCGTCGAATCGCTCGCAGGCGGAAGCAGAGCGGGGAACTCTCGCTCGTTGAGGCAGGAGCGGTGCTCGGTGCGATGGCACTCCTCGCCTTGATCATCTATCTTGGCGTTCCGTTCGTGCGCAACATGGTGCAGGCCGCGCACTTCAAGAGCGAGGCCACGATGTTCCACACGGGTATCCAGAACGCCACACAGAACGATGCGAACTTCGCTGGTGAGTCGCTTACGTCGCTGGCGCAAAACCATGCCTTTGACGCCGCCGGCGCACGCGTAGCGGCCGATTACAGCGCGGTGCAGGGGATGTTTGGCGGGGACGTCACGGCTACGCCCGGCACGGTTACGAACGCCAACGATGCGGTGGTGACAACGTACCCGGTGCCCGCGGCTGTGTGCTCGATGTCCGCTGCGGCGCTCTCGAACGTCTTCACCGAGGTCAGCATCAACGGCACGGTCGTCTACAGCCCGACGACGGCGTTCAGCAGCCAGACGGCCGGGCGTGCATGCGGTTCGGCGGGGCAGGTGGCGACCGTCGAGATGTACACGACGCGCAGCTGAGGAAGCACGAGCATGGGCAGCCTGATCGAGCTGGTGGTGGTGCTTGCCGCGTCGGCCATCCTGACGCTGGTGTCGATCCAGCAGGACGTCGCTAGACGCCGCAGCGAGGTGCTGGCCGCAGAAGGGCAGAACGAGGCGGTGATCGTCAACGCGCTCGCGAGCTGGGTGAGCGACAACTTCTCGAACCTGCTGACGCAGTACGCAGCGTCAGGTGGCAATCCGGTGCTGGACGCACCGACCCTAGCGCAACTGCAGGGCGCCGGCGAGCTAAAGCAGAACTACACCGCGGGGCCGTTCTGGGGCGGCGCCTATACCATCCAGATGTCGATGGTGCCCCCTGGCTGTACGCAGGCCTCGGGGACATGCCATGTCGCCTGGGCTTTTTACCCGTCATTGCCGTACACCCGCAATGGCGTGCCTGACGTGGCGGGCGCCGCGCAGATCGCGCTTGCCGGCAACAACGCCAGCAACGGGCAGTTCGGATACTCGTCGACGCGCAATTCAGCGACGGTGTACGGCATCAACGGTGCGTGGAACGCCAGCAATCCTCTGCCGGGGACGCCGGCCGCCGCGATCCTCGCGACCAACGGCGCGCTCGACGATGGCAACTCCCTCTATATCCGGCGCGATGGCACCCTCACATGGACGGGCGACCAGAACGTCAACGGCGTGAGCCTGCACAACGTCAACAACATCGACGCGACCGGGACGATCGCGGCGCCAACGCTCGCTGCATCCAACGTCGCGGTGAGTAATGCGGTCCGAACGCCCGGGACGCTGCAGGTACAGAACGCAGCCGGCACTGCTCCGGCGCCGATCAGCACCGGGGCGGCGACGGTCAATGGCAACGCGATCATTACCGGTACGGCCCAGGTCGGGAACATCGCGGTGCCGCGCACCGGGTGTAGTGGCACCGGGATAGCAGGTGACGCAGACGGGTCGGGTCTCATTCTGTCCTGCCAGCGCAGCGCAAACGGCGTGAGTCTGTGGCTGCCAATCGGTGGGACGATCCTCCGGTACGGGTACTACACCGTAGCCAACGGCTCGGGGGTGCCGGCGCCGAACTGTGCCGCGGGCGGGACGCCGCAGATCGTCATTGACGGACAGAGCCTCTATGTCGATCCGACGGCAACTGTGAATTACGGCGTGTCTGGAGCGGGGCCGTGGGTCGTCTCGATCACGGATGGCAGCGGCGCGGGCATCGGCGGATGGGCCGTCGCGACGACCTACTGTGCGTTTTGAGGAGAGGAAAGAAGTGACTCTGGGAAGAATCTTGGTTCGTGCCGCGCTGCTCGTTTGCACGTTGATTGTCTCGCAGGTGTCATCAGCGAGCCCGGTCCGCTGTTCGCCCGGCTATCAGGACTCGACATGTACGCCGGCGTTATCGAACGCGCCGCAGGCGCAGCCGCAGTGCCCGAATTCGGCGGGCTGGACGACCGGTGCAGCATCGACATGGATTGGGTCGCGATGGACTGCGCCCACGTGCGATTATCAGGCGCCACCATCGTGTCCGCCGGGTTATGACGAAACGAACGGAGCGTCGTGGAACGGCTCGACCTGGATCGGACTGGTCTGCACGCCTTCCCTCCCACATGTCACCATCGCTGACCAAGAGGCGGCCTGCCTCAATTATGGCCTTGCCCACGACTTCTATCCAATTCGCTATACGTTCACGCCGTACGAGTACAACGGCCCGTACGATGGCACGGGCACAAGCGCTTACAACACCTCGGTCCCCCTCTTGGCATGGGAGGCTACGATCGACGCGGTTTGGGTCGGCAAGGGCAGCTTTCCGCCGCCGTCTAACGTGCCAACGCAGATGATCGTCGTTAAAGGTGCAACGGTGGATGTCTGCTGGTTCACCCCGGGCACCACAAACCTCATCGGACAATACAACCTTACCGGGAACTCCGGTGGCGGCGGCGGCGGGTAAGGCATCGCGCGCCGACTGTGACCCGTCGGGGAGACAATGAAAAACGGCGTCCGTTTGACGCCGTTCCGTTCATCAGCTGTTTCTTTGCTTACCCGACTATGTTGCCTGTAGTGAACGTAAACGTCCGGGAGAAGCTGGTACCGTTGATCGTGCCGGAAATCGACACCGTGTACGTTGTGTTAGGTGACAATGGGCTCATTGGATAAGCCACCGCCTCGAACGCAGGCAGTTTCTTATTGGGATCATTCGCGGAATCGAGCAGTTGGAGAGTGATCGTGTGGCTCGACGCGTCAGTCATGCTGCCCGCTGACAAGACGATCGTATCTGAGGCGTTCCCGACGACGGCAACCGGCATTCCCCAGTTACCCGAAGTTCCCGGAGGAGTGGGCAATTCTCCACCGCTCGAGTACGGCACGCCAGTCGTCCCTTGGCATGGGAACGTCAACGGCATTGAGCCAGGCATGGTTTGAAACGTCGTAGCCATTGCTGACGACTGGATTTCCGGGAAGCCGTTGAACGTGGTTTCATTCCAGCCGATGCCAATGTTCGTTGTCGGCCAGACACCGATGCTCATGTGGTACACGCCCGACAACCAGTCATACGCGACCTGCTGTCCATACTGCGTCTCGCTCAACGTCGCATTGGTGTAGAAGCCGCCGCTTACCCCTATCGAGGACGTGCCAGTCGGATAGCCGAAATGGACCGCGCGATCGTTATACGTGATCCCGGTGAAGCCAGCGTTGCCAGACGTTTCGGTGTCAGTGATTGTCCCGCCGTTCAAGCCCATGTATGACGCATGTGCTGCCGCTGCCTGGTCCAACGTCGTGTTCTCGACTAAGGTGGGAAAACCGCATTGTTGCCGCTGCGCGTTTATCAGGTTGAAGGCTGCGAGCTGAGCGCTCGTCGTGGCGTACTGGGGCGTCGAGACGTTGGCGCTCGTCGCCGTCTGGGTTGAACTGGCGGGCGTCGAGCCAGTGCTCGACGATCCCGAACCCGAGCCGGTAGAACTACTGCCGCCGCCGCCGCCACAAGCGGCGAGGACGGCGGCCGAAGCGATTGCGAGAGCGGTGAGCGCGGAAATGTTCTTCTTCATCGTCAATGTTCCTCGGTTGTTGTGAGCCGCGCCCCTCGCGCGAGCCTAAGTCCAGTTTGCCAGGCCCATCGTGAAGTCAAGTCGCCACTTCGGTCGCGGGGCGCACTTTAGCGCTAACGGTAAGACTTTGGAATTTCTTTAAGCGCAAGCAGAAAAAACCCGCCACACAGGGCGGGTTCGATGCGCGTCGCATGGATTAAGCCGACGTACGCCGCTTCCTGTGGAAAATCCGCAGTCCGACGAACGCAACGACCAGCAGCACGGCGGTCGATTGCGGCGCAAGTCTTGCCGCGTGAGGGACGGCCTGCGCCGCCACCCACACTGAGAACAGTCCAACCAGCGCGCGACCGGTCGTGGGCCGGTTAAGTAACCGCATGAGCCTGCTGGGCCGTTCGTTGGCCCACTGCACGTACTCCTCGTTGATCATTTCAAGTCCGAGTTGCTTACCCGGTGCTGCCAGTGCTTCGCGATAAAACTTCTCGTACGCGCCAAAGCGCTCATCGCCGTAGCCGCGAAGCCATGCAGAGGTGCTTTCACGAACCATCCATGCGAGGTCTTCCATCGGCTGCGCCCTCAGTGAATGGCGCCCGCGCACCACGGGATGCTTGCCACGGCGTCCGTGATGCAGTGGCCATCCTGCTCGGCGTAATAGGCACCTGTCTCGGGGTGCTGCCAGCCAAACTGGGCCGAGCCGTCTGCACTGAAAACGACAAGCCCCGTCGGCAGGCAAGCCTGCTCAGCTGCCCCATGCATCACTTCACCCCGCCAGCGCGCGCACGCGAGACAAGCCCATTGCTGCACGAAGGGCAGTAGAAGCTGCGCTGCATTTCGATCTTCGACTCGTTGTTCGACACGATGTAGTGCGTTGCGCAGCTCCGGCACGGGGCGATCGAGAGGCGCGCGTCGGCGGCCATCGCGCGCGTAAGGTTATAGCCTCTGTCAGTGGCGAGCAGCGCGCGTCCAGCAGGGAATAGCTGGGTATAGAGATCAGCGGCCGCGATGAGTGCCTGCGGCGAATTTGCACCCATCTGCAGTGCTGCACGATACAGCCAGATGAACACCGTGGAGTGCAGGCGATGCTGGGGCCGCTCAACGGACCACTGGATCGAGTTGGGCAGATTGCCGCATGGCGAGCGCTTGCCGTGAATGGTCATGTACATCTGCCGCGTCTTGCTCTGCGGCAGCCCAAATAGCGTTGCTGCCGTGCTCGCACGGCACCCGTGAGCCATCAGCGCGGCCGCGTACATTTCGTGTGTTTCACGCCCGAGACGCAGTTCGGTCCAGCTCGCCGTGTGAGGCAGTTCGCCCGCGCGAAACGGTGTGGTTGCCATGATGTGATGAGCCACCTGTTCGACATTCAGCTCGTTCGCTGTGAACTCGAACCAGAAAGCGGGATTCACAAAGCGCCAGCGAAAGAGAGGCAGGTCGCCGATACGCTCGAGCGCAGCGCGAAGCTTGTAGCCCGGCAGACCGCCGAGATACAGCGCCAGGTCTGGCGTCATGCCGAGCAGCGGCGCGCTCAGCACGCTCATGTTGGCCACCGCCTGGACGAGGTCGAGGAACTGGCGGTTGTGGTGCTGGATCGACTGTGTTGTCAGTGCTTCGCGCTGTGCGGGCAGGCGGGCGCGCAGCTCGTCAACCGTGCGCGTCGTCGACGTGCCATCGACGAAGCAGCGCCAGTCCTCAACCGTCGGTAGTGATGGCGAGAGCATGAGAAACGGCGCGCCGAGCAGGGTGCGCAGCGATGCCTCGTTGTGTACCAGATGATCGATCTGCGAGACCTCGACCCCGTAGATGGCATTGAAGGTGGGTCGGGAAATGAGCACCTGCTTGATATGCTCGACCAGGTCGTAATTGACGGCGAGGATGCGCTGTGCGACCCAGCGCGGCAGGTGCAGTCGTGGGATGGCCTTGTAGTCGTCGGCCGTTCTCGTGCGGTTGTTCATGGTTTGCATTCTTCTTTTCGTAACGTGTGTCTCTTCGTGTGGCCAAAAGCGGCCACAGCCCCGGCGCCCCCGCGCGCGATCAGGCGGCCTTGCGTGCTGCGACTATTTCGGTGTGGAACTTTCCGACGAGGTCCGCCAGCGCCTCGAAGAGCGGCGCGAACCGGCGAGGGTTCCCCTCGGCGGTGCAGAGCAGCTGCGCGCTGTGGTAACGCTGCACGAATTCACCGAAATGACGGATGAGTTCGTTCAGCTCGCTTTCCACGCGCCGGCCCGCTTCAAGCGCCGAAGCGTTGGCTTTAAGCTGTGCTTCTATACGGGCGGCTTCGTCGGTGCGCAGTGCGATCTGCTCCTCGAGCTCCTGCGACTTCGCGAGCAGCTGGTTGAAGTGCTCGTTCATCCGCCGGACGTCCTCTTTCACCTTCGGATCGTCCTGGGCGGGTGGCCGCGTCGTCAATTCAGCCACCTGGCGACGCGCGGCGTCGAGTTCATGCTCCATGTCGTGCAACTGCTGATTCAGCGCATTCTTGCTCTGCCCAACCAGCGCAAGCTCGTTGCGCAGCCGGTCGCTCGCTGCCTGCGTTTCTGTCTGCGAGGCCCGCACCTGCTCGATTTCCTGGCGCAGTCGTTCGCTTTCGAGGTTCGCCGAGTTGAACTGCTCAAGCAGGCTTGCATACTCGTCGTTCGCGGCTTCCAGTCGCTCCTGGTCGGCGGCGATGCGGTCCTGCTGCTGGCGCAGTACCTGCACGAGCTGCTTGACGGTCCGCGTGGACATTTCGGGATTGTCCTTCCTCTTCTCGATGATCGCCTCGACGATGTCGTCGCCAACGTCGTTGCCCAGCAGCGACTGCATATCGGTCAGACGCAGGAATTCGACGGCGTCCGCGTTATCGTGAAATCGGGCATAGGCTCTCAGGTGCACGCGTATCTTCGATTTGGACATGCGATGCAGCCGTTCCAGATAGGCAAGCGCATCTGTGTTCGCGCGCTTCGTTGTCGCGGGCGTGTCGCCAAAAGTCACCGCATAGGCTGTTTGCAGCAGCCTTACTGTCTCGCCAAAACGAAAGCCGAGCGTCATGTGCTCGTGCATGATCCGTCGCACTGATTCGTTGATATCGGTGCTCGTTTGCATCAACTGCTGGATTACGTCAGCCGGCAGCTTGTCCGCAAACATGTCGTGCGCGACTGTTGAGATTTCCTGTCGTGACGGCAGGTGAATGCTGTAAAGATCCTGGATATCGCTTTCGGCGGCCGGAACAATGGCGCCATCCTCCGGGACGGTTGGATCGAAGCCGGGATCGAGGGGCAGCTTTTTCTTCGTGCTCATGCTCGTTTTTCGTGTGCGGTGTGGTGTTGAGGATGGCGGGTGCTCACAGGGCTACGGGCCTTGGGCGGGTGGCCAAAGCGCTCGCCAGTTCGAAGGTGATCGGGCTAGCGTACGCCCGCTTTTCCGTCATGCCGGATCGAAAGATGGTGAAAAACATGCAGCTTTCGCAATCGGGATGCCGATTAATCGGCATTAATTGGACTGACTTGAGGGTTTGCCCGCACACGTTTGCGGTGTTCGTCCAACTTTTCGTCAGATATCGATGCATTAAGCATAATTGCGTCCCATGCGGTCTTTATATTGACCGGCTTCTGTCCCGAGCGAAGGTATTCGTGTCGACGCATACGAAAGAAGTAGGCCAGTTCAGTTACATGAAGCAGCGACGGAGAAAGGTCGCCGTCGAGCGAACAGTCGGGCGACGCAAAGACGCCCACGCCCTCGATGCGCCATACGCGGGGAAGTTTCTCGTTAAGAAAGGCGACCTTGGTGCGGTTCTGTGCGAGCGGCGACCGTCGAGTCTCGCGGGTACCATCGGCACGGACGACTTCAAGATCGTCGTAACCCATGCCGTGCACAATGCGGCCGTGCCAGTTCTTGGTCTCGATGACGAAAAGGCCGAACGGCGTCACGAGCATGTGATCGATCTCGGCGGTGGGGAAGGGCGTGCCCGGGGCATGCTCGATTAGCACCGCTCCTGCATGAAGGTGGAAATCATCGCCGCACAGCCACGTAAGCACGCGTCGCAGTTCGGCGTCGACCACGGCTTCGCCAGTCTCGCCGCGCTGCTGCGCACGGGTGGTTGGCATTGAGCTGGAGGGCGCATATACCGGACCGGAGAAGCGCCAGCCACGTTCTTTGCGCGGGGTGCCACGCTTCGAATAGCGGTAGCCGATATAGCCAAGGATGATCACGACAATCAGGCCGAACATGTTTTGTTGCTCCAGCATGCAGTTGATGGGGTGATTCGAGTGTGCCAGACGCGGCGCGAAGTCAAGCTCCGGGTCAGTGGGATTTTTCGGCGCGTCGAGGTCGCGAGCCGGTCGCTGCGCGACGCGCTATAGCAAGAGCGGCTCTTCCGATCGGGAAACTGGAGCGCACGCGGTAGTGCAAGGTGGCCTTGCACCATCAGGTCGCAGGCGAGGACCGGAAAGCTCAACAAAAAGTGCAGCTTTTCGGGAAAAGCCGTGCAGGCGCCTGCACGCTATTGCCGCCGGCATAAGCCCCCCAGAATTCGCGATCATTCCAGCACTCGTTGTCAACCAGGCTCCGCTAACCTGCTCATATTCCCGCGTCTCCGACGCATCGAGCCTGCCGCACGGTTCTCGTGCAGCCCATTCCCTCCACATCCTCTCTCGCGAGTCCGTTCGCGGTGGCCTCTATCGGGGTTACGGCGTACGCGCTACGCGCTGGATTTCCTTGCCCGATCCGGGCATCGAAACTGCCAGGCAAAGCCTGGTCATCCCCTTGTGCGTTAATTTTTCTGGAGAGAAGGATGCTGGATCTGCTCAATCCGTATTTCAAGGACGTGCTGACCTCGCCGGCCAAGCTGCTGGCCTTGTGTCTCGTCGTCTTTCTTGCGTCAAGCTCGTTCGTCGTCAGCCTCTTTCTGGCGATGGCTGTTTGCGGCAAGCTCGCGCAGACGCTCAAGCGTAAGGCGAAGGCTCTCGAAGCTGCTGAAGCCGAAGCGGAGCGCGCGCGCGCCGAGGCTGAACGTGTGGCGGCCCTCGATGCGCTGAAGCAGGCCGCCGCGGTCGCCCGGCCGGCGCCGCCGGCACCGGCCCGGCAATACGCCAGATCGGCTGTCGTCATCCCCCTGAAGCGCACGGGGACCCACACGTAGGGGGCCCGTCATCCCTGCACCGCGGCCTTTGTCGCGGTGCACCCTCTATCCGAACCGGGAATCCATTCCCGGCCAGGGGTGCGATTGCCCGGTCCATTCCGGAGCAATCTCATGAAACAGGACGTCGCTGCCTGGCAGCTTGACATCTTCGGCGGCGAGGCCACTCCGGTACTCGTCGTTCAACCCAGACCCGATCCGCTTCCCGATCCGCGGCACTGGAGTCCATCCGTACGCGAGGCGATGGTAGATGCGCTCGTCTCGCTGGCGCGCGACAGCCGCCGCGGCGACCGCATGCCCGAGTCGCTGATGGACTGCGCAACGATGCTCAGCGAGCGCCTGCGTAACGTGAAAGTCGACGTCGACGACTATCGTGCGACCCTGGGCTGGATCATGGGCTACTGGGCCGGGGCCTTGCCGTATGAGCACGTCTGCAGCGTCAACGGCATCGATCCCGAAGCGATGCAGCAGGTGATCCTTGACACGCCACTACTTGCGCGTGATCTCGAGGAGCTGCGCCGAATTTGTTTCGGCTCCCTGCTTTAGGAGGTCTCATGGCTGCGATTCATCTTCTCCGCGCATTTGCCGAACTGTTTCCTTCCTTGTCCCTGGATCCAGGGCATACCGCCCGACCTTCCCCATCACAAACTGTTGCCCCACAGACCCGCGAAGTTGGTCACGGCGCAAGCAACGAGACGTTCGTCTTTATCTGCGGGGTTCCCCACCTGTTCGTTGACGAGGGGAGCTGCATCGTGCAGTTCCGCCCGGCATTCGACGAGGGGCCGCGCGACACGCCCTTCGGCACCAAGATCCTGCCGGAGACCGAGCCGCACTGGTCAGTTCTTCGCGAGCATTGCGGTTCGCTGAAAGACGCGATCGCATCTGCGATCCGCGCGGAGGGCACACCGCAAGTCGTGTCTGCGCCTGGTACCCGGCAGGCGTCGGACGCCGCGGCCCATGCAGGTCGGGTTGAAGC
This sequence comes from Paraburkholderia sp. A1RI_3L, assembly GCF_048957895.1. NCBI lineage: Bacteria > Pseudomonadati > Pseudomonadota > Betaproteobacteria > Burkholderiales > Burkholderiaceae > Paraburkholderia > Paraburkholderia sp. A1RI_3L. Next base: position 115,505 of record NZ_JARCHA010000012.1, on the reverse strand, counting down.
GCCGCTGGCTGCTGGCGACGACGATGTCCGCTCCGAGCCACGCACCGCACGCGAACGCGCGCCACGTCGTGACGGTCACGGAGCGGCGACTACTGGCCGCGTACTCGGTTGGGGCGAGGAACAGTTCCCGAGCCGCAAGCCGCAGGGCAAGCCGTTTTACACCTCGTTTGCCATGCACATCGACACGCTGGCGGGAGAGCGCGTCTTGCAGGGCGAAGGCCTGAAGGACGCAATCGCGCAAAGCGGCTGTTGTGTCGGCGACATCGTCACGGTCAGACGTCTGGAAAAAATCAAGGTACCCGCGTTCACGGACAGTGGGCGCCCCATCATCAGGAACAACCAGCAGGTCCTCTGGGATAAGTGGCTCTGGTCGATCACACGTTAACAGGAGTTTTTCATGGCATCAGTGAACAAGGTCATCCTCGTCGGCAATCTCGGCGCGGACCCCGAGGTGCGTTACATGCCCAGCGGCGACGCCGTGGCCAGCATCCGTCTTGCCACGACCGACCGCTATAAGGACCGGGCGTCGGGCGAGATGAAGGAAGCAACGGAGTGGCACTGCGTCGTCTTCTTCGGTCGCCTCGCAGAGATTGTCAGCGAGTACCTGAAGAAGGGATCGTCGGTCTACATCGAAGGGCGCATCCGCACCCGCAAATGGCAGGCTCAGGACGGCACCGACCGTTACTCCACCGAAATCGTCGCGGACCAGATGCAGATGCTCGGCGGTCGCAGCGGCGGCGCCCAGCGCGATGCCGCAGGCGACAATGGTTTCGAGAGCACGTCGCAGGGCCGCGGCCAGCAGCCGTCGCGGGAGCAGCGTCATGACCCGCGGGCTACAACCGGAACGCGCGCACAGCCGCCGCAATCCTCAGCTGGTGCTGGCGCCGGTATGCGTGTGCCGGCCGGTGGTGGCTTCGACGAGATGTCGGACGACATTCCCTTCGGCCCGGCCTATGCCCGCGCGGCATGGTCTGCCATCTGATCCCGGAACCGCTCACCGTTCGGCATTGTTGATCCCGTAAATCCTCACCCATCGTCTTCGTGGCGCACCCTCCGGTGCGTCACGCGACGATCTTCCTGCCCGTGCGCGGTCCGCTGCGCACCCACCTGCTCTGCACATCGCAACCCTGTTCAAAGGAGTCGCCCGCGAGAGGCAGACGGCTCCTTTGAGCACGCGTTTCCCACGCCTGTCTCAGGCACCGACCCAATCCACTTCCACAACGGAGAGTGACTATGAGTACATCTGGACGCGGGCTGTCACCCGAGCAGTACGAGTGGCTGCAACGCAGGCTGAAGGAATTCACGCTCTCTCCGGAGGCATGGATTTCGACCTTGATGAGTTATGGCATCGCCGCGAGCTACCTGACCGGAAAGGCGTGCGCCTGCCCGGTCTGCGGCGGAGACGACCGCTTTACCTACGACAACAAGCTGGGCCGTGGTGACTGGATCTGTCGTCAGTGTGACGACGGCAGACCCATGGCAGGAGACGGGCTACAGCTTATCGCGCGAGTGAACCGCATCGGGCTCTTCCGATTGATGCGGCAACTCGACGGCGGCTCACCACCGCCGCCAGCGCGCCGCAGTGCGAACGTGAATGCCCCCGCGCCGAAGCGCTGGGCAAGTCCTGAATTCGCCGCGAAATGGCTCAACGGCATCTGGAACAGCGCTCGCCTGCAGGCCGTGGGCGACCTCTCGATGCGCTATCTGCACGAGCGGGTACCCGGCCTCACGGCCGGTCCGTCACCGGCGCTGCGCCTGGGCATGCTGGAGTACAGGCATGACGACAAGGTGCTCGGCAAATGGCCTGGCATCGTTGCTCGCTTTGAGCTACCTGACGGGCGGCTTGGAACGCTGCACCGGACGTTCCTCGATCCGGTCAAGCCGGAGAAAGCGACGATCGTGGCGCCGGATGGCGAGATCCTTGATTCAAAGCTCAACGGCATGACGCTGAACCCGCTCGCGGGCGGCGCCGTGCGCCTGATGGACCCGGTCGACGGCGAGATCGGTGTAGGGGAGGGACTCGAGACCGTATACGGCGCTCACATGGATTCGGGCGTGCCGGTCTGGTACTGCCTGAACCGCATCCAGCTCTCCCAGTTCGTGGTGCCGGAAGGGATGGGCATCAAGGTCGTGCACGTCTTCATGGACTTCGACCACGTCGATCCGAAGACGCGGCAGTCGCCTGGTGTAGCGGCTGCGATGATGCTCGCGAAGCGCCTGCGCGCGGAGGGCTACACCGTCGTGCTGCATCGTCCAAAGTTGCGCGGAACCGACTTCGCGGACCAGTGGAAAGCGCGATGGATCGCGGCGCGTGAAGCGCGATCCGCTGTTCGGCTTGCCACACATGCTGAACGTCGCACCCTGGCCATCTGATTGACCGCCGGCCTGTCCGGCGCATTTCGTGAACCAGCCCGGTGGGGATTCGTCCCCGCCGGGGACACTCCGTCGGGCTCTTTTCCTTTGAGGCAGAAAATGAGCTATTTCCAGATGATCGTTGGCAAGCGATTTACGATTGTCGCGACCGACGGCAACCGGCCGGTATGCAAATCCGAGGCGGTCGCGTTCGACGTGTTCGATCGGAATGCGTGCAGGACTGTTGCCGAAGGGCAGCCGTTCGAAGCGGCATTCGACTTCTGCACCGCGAGGCTCGCAATCAAGGCCGCCAGACCTCTGCAGTAATTTCCCCCTGAAACGACGGCGGGTCCCACAACAACTGTGGGACCCGCCTTTTTTTTCGTCTGTGCTGAGCGCTAACGCCCGAGTCGCGTCCACCAGCCAAACACGCGCAGCGCGCCGAGAAGGACGTACCAGCCGCCCACCGCCCAGAAGAGGGCGACCTCGATAACGATGAAGGCGACGGTGGTGAAGTTCCTGAAGCCATGTTCGTGCAGGACAACCATGATGGGAATGGCCAGGAGGCATGCCGCGGCGACGGCCGCGCGACGGGCCAGCCAGTGCCAGCCCGTGAAAGCGGCCCATGCCTTTGCGAGGAAGTCCATCATTCGGTCCCGCGTTGCTGATACGCATCGAGCAGGCAGCCAACCTTCCAGCCGGCAACGACGGCGGCCACGCACGCGGCGATGAACAGCCAGGTCAGCGGCTCTGTCAGGCGCTGGCCGTGAAGGATCGCGTTCACAAGCTGGTATTCCATCTGCATTCTCCGTTTATGCGGTCTTGCACCGGCGAACGATCGTTGATCATATCCCCGGCGCATTGATTTATCTTCGCACACCGCGCCCAAAGTCAACCGCGGATCAGTCGAGGTATCCCGCCAGCTGGCTGCCGATCGCGTCGCCAACCATCGGGTCGACATCGACCGAGCCTCCCAGGCGCAGCGCCTGGATGCCCCGGGCTGGGCCTCCCGGACTTCGCGGGATGGGGAGCGCGTCGCCGCCGACGTCGGATTCATACGAAGGCTCGCGCCCGGCCGCATGCGATGCTGGTCCGCCCGCCCGTGTGCTTTCCGGCAACAGCTCGCCCGTCAATTCAAGCCGCAACACCTTCTCTGCGAGCGCGCGCAGCACGGCAGCCCGCTCGCGGGCCGTTGCACACTGGCTCAGTCTCGCATGAAGCAGGGGGCAGACGAGTGGATTGATCGTCACCGCCATTTCGTACTTGTCGCTCATGCTGCGCGCCGCTCCCGTGCGAGGAGTGCCTCCCCGATGATCAGAAAGCCGCGGGCGTTCGCGAGGCATGGTGAATCGATCAGTTCGATGACGACGCGCGGGAACGCTTCGCGGATCGCCGCGGCGTAGAGCGCGGCACCGCCTCCCGAGAGGATGATCGAGCGCACGTTCGGGAGCCTTCCCACGCTCGTCTGCATTTCCTTCACGACGCCTGTAATAACCGGCTCCGCGCGTTTGAGGTACGGGGCCAGGGCGATGTCCTTTCCATAGAAGAAGAACGGCTTCTGTTCCCGAAGCGCCTTGTCGATAAGCTCGATGCTGTCCACCTCCTCGCCTTCGTCGCGCGCGATCAGATTCGCGATGCGCTGCGAGATCTGCGATGCTCCGCCCGGCATTCCACCGCTGAGCTTGTCGTCCATGGTCAGGCCGTTCGCGTACACCCAGTCCGTCGTGAAATATCCGACGTCCACGACCAGATGCGCGTCGCTCCCACCGAAGCCTCCCGGACGTGCGCTCGTAGCAAGCACGAGTGACCCCAGGGGCTGCGGGATCACGATGACCTTGTCGATCACAACAGGCCCGAACCCGAAGTCATGCTCACCAGCGAAACGCTCCTTGAGTGCGGCAGCGAACTTCTTCATGTTGTGCACAGGGAGCCCGAGCACGAGCCGGTCGATGTGCGTGACGCCCGCGAAGTGGATCGCACCGAAGAGCAGCGCAGCGTAGTTGTTCGTAAGGACATAGTCGTCGGCGAGTGCGCGCCCCGTCTTGCCATAGGCGGCCGTGAGCGAGACGTCGGGACCGACCTCATACTCGATCTGGTCGACGATGACGGTAGCGACCTTGCGGGACTTCAGGACGCCCTCGCCGTATCCCGCTAGCGCACGGCTCGCGGCGAGCGGCGCGAGCGAAGGGAACATGCCTGCCGCGACAGTACCGCTGGCCGCACGGTATGCATATTTAGTATTGCCGTAGCCGACGTCGATTGCGAAGACGGGGGTTTTCATGGAAGTGTGTTCCTCAGACAGGTTGGACTGGATTCACTGTCAAAGCCGGACATAATCTCCGGCTTCGTTGGCGGGCAGAGGGCGAAGTCGGACATAAAGTCGGAGATACCAATCAGCGTCCGAGGAATCTCCGACATAAACCCGGAGATTGCAATGGACTGCCAGGCAACTCCGGGATTAACTCCGACATTGCGATGACCAGTCTAGCGAGCGGCGTGAGAAGTCAAGTCCGCGAAAGCAGATGCGTTCCGGCGAGCTTTTGGGTGTGTGCGCTTGCGGCGGCCGGCTATTCTTGGCAATACCTGCCGCGTCCCTGACGCATCGACCTGAAGTGCAACGCGCTTTCGTGCGTCCTCAATCTGGCCTCCTTGGCCATCGTCCCCAGCCCGCGAGGGCACGTTTTTTCCCCACTGTCCGCGTTCCATTGTGACGCGGCTTTTTTTCAATCGGATCAAGTCCACGGTGGTCCACCATGAGGACCACCGGACAGTGCGATATCCATACGATCGGCGGGTGTCCGCCGCGATGATGCGCAATGAGGAAATGTGGACGCGGACAGCCGGACAGTTCGCGACCTGCCTCATGTGCACTACACACGTCCTTTCAGCACACCACGCTGGGTGCGTTCAGGAGGCCCGATACACCGCGGCTGACGTGAACGTGCTTGGGGACGGGGGAGATCCTGCGCGCTGGCTACGCCGGCGTTTCGCGACTCCCTGAACGGAAGACAGACCGGTTCGCGCGACCGAGAGCAGAACAGCGCAACAGGAATTGCCCGGCAGTTGACCCGGGCGCGGATGGACCGCGAAAGCGTGCTCCGCGTCCAGACGTAGGTATGCGTCCGGGGTCGGTCGGGTAGCCACGGCAGGCGGAAGTTAGCAGTAGAGGCGGGCAGAGTATGCGCGAAGCGCCATGCCCCGCGCCGCAGCAGGTGGACAGTCGGAACGCATCTCTTCCGTGCGTCGGGCTGATCGGATGGAATCGCTAAAGGTAGGGAAGGCAGCAAACCCCACGCCGGGGGCAACGGCGAAGCCGTGTGGCAGGCGGCACGTAGATCGGGCTGCGAACGAGGGTACCCGACGCCAGGCAGGGGCGTCGCCCGCGCGCAGCAGAACATGGTCGGGGACAAGACCCGGCTGGTAGCGGAGTTGGTATGGCAGCGATCCTGAATATACGGGCGGTCGTACGTGGACATCGCCTGACGCCGCCAATGGCGGAGGCGTTGATCCGGCTGTTCGACGAACACGTGTCGGCGGTGCACAGCACGACACGTATCAGCACGAAGGCCCTCTCGATCAAGACGCAGGAGCGCCGCACGAGCGCGATCTGCAGGGCGTTCGTGGAGTTGCGCGAAGGCGGCTTCGCGCTGGCGAGCCCGTGGAACCTGCGCAGCAAACACGTGGCCTGGCTGGTGTCGAAGTGGGTCGGGGAGGGCCAGTCCGGTGGCACGATCGAAAACAAGCTGACGTACCTGCGCGCACTGGCGGACTGGATGAGCAAGACCGGCGTCGTGGGTACGCTTGGAGACTACGTGGACCGGCGTGAGCACGGCCTTGTGCGCTCGTATGTCGCTGAGGCGGACAGGTCGTGGGCAGCCAACGGCGTGAACGCGACGGAGAAAATTGAGGCGATCGCGCAGACGTGCCCGCGCGTCGCTGTGCAGCTGAAGCTGCAGGCTGCGTTCGGCCTTCGTCTTGAGGAGAGTTTCATGCTTCAGCCGCTGCGTGCAGTCAGGGACACAGGGTTTCTGGCGGTCACGCGGGGAACGAAGGGAGGGCGGGCACGCAACGTCCCGCTCGAGGCGAAGATGGCGGTGCTCGAAGAGGCCGCGCGCTTCTGCAATCCGGTTACGGGTTCGACCGTACCCGAGGACCGCACGTTGAAGCAGTGGCGTGACTGGTATTACTACGTGATGGACCGGCACGGAATCACGAAGGCCGGACTTGGTGTGACAAGCCACGGTCTACGCCACCAGTATCTGCAGGAGCTGTACGAGAAGGTGACCGGGGTAGCGGCACCGGTCAAGCAGGTGGGGACACGCCCTGATCCCGCACTGCATGCAGAGGCGATGCGCAGGGTGGTCGAGGCGGCCGGACACAGTCGCGCGACAAAGGCAAATGCCTACCTGTCCACGTTCGCCCGGCAGGAGCGGCTCGCGAAACCGGTGGTGACATTGGCGCAGGCCGTGGTCGCGCTCCGGGCTGTGGGCGGCAACAAATCGCACGCGGCGGCCGCGCTCGGAATTTCGCGGCAGGCGCTTTACCGGCTACTTGCGTCTGGATCAGCAGAGCGGTTCGGGAATGGGCGCGAAACAACGAACGATATGGGATAGGCCCGTGACCCCGCAGGATCGAGAATATGACCTGTCTCTCGGTTCTGGCGCCTCTCCAAAAAAGCCAGAACAGGTTTGGACCGGCCCGGGCAGCCGGTCTTTTTTTGGGTATTCCGGGATGTCCGCGGACGCCCCTTGTCGACCCGGAGCAGTCCTTCATCTTTGCCGAAAACGGCCATGTGTACCCCGGAACTCCTTTGAACCCGAGGTCCCCGCGCGGCGGCGTATCGCAGCTTCCGCACACAGCAGGAGACACTGCTATTCCCTGCTGTATCGGGTCAGTAGCATGCTCGCACCTAGCTGTCGATACCGGGTGAACATTGCAAGGCTCCGTGTTTTTGCAGCTAGCTGCAGGCGGATGCGGATCGCGTGAGTTTATGCCAGCACGTCATATTGCCTCGCCCCGAACAACATGGTGCGTTTTTCTGCCCAACCATCTAATCCTTACATCGTCACCGAGTGCTCGTGGCCAGACGAAAGCCCAAGCCGATAAACCCCGTCCCAACGATTCGGTTTAGCCATTTCGCGGCAGCAGTCCGCTTTCGGATTAAACCCGATGCTCTTGCGGTACCGTACACGATGATGCAATCCGTCAGGAATCCAAGCGCGACCAGAGTCGCGCCGAGAATCAGCAGTGCAGTTGTCTTTTGATGACTGTCAGGGTTGACGAACTGCGGAAGGAAAGCGATATAAAACAACAGTACCTTCGGGTTCGTCACGTTGGAAACGATGCCTCTTACGACAAAAGACCCACTTGGGCGAAGAGCCGACGAAACCGCACTTGTCGCGTCGTTTCTACGCACCATTTGCAGGCCGAGATAGACGAGGTAGATCGCCCCAACCCATTTGATTAGGGTGAATGCGGCAGGAGATGCTGCGATCAGCGCGCTGAGGCCAAGCGCACAAGCGAGCGTGTGAACGCTTCCCCCCACGGACACGCCAAGCGCCGACAATATGCCGGCCCGGCGACCATGCGCAATACTTTGCCCGGCGACGTACGCCATGTCGGGACCGGGCGTGACGTTGAGCAGCATGACAGCGCCGACAAAGAGCGGGAAATCGGAAATGCCGAACATGAATCGAAGCTCCCAAAGCGTTTTCATCATGAATTTTAGCCCTGTAACAATCGTGCGAGGTCTACACGCCGTCAGTTCCGCACAAAATTGTGAGCAATCTAGCCCTCGCGTCGATCGTCCGTTCCTGGCCGCCCGTTGCGGGCGCTGCGATTTGCCGACCGCCGCCCTCTATGATGAGCATATTGCACGGTGATCGTAGCGGTCGCCTGCTCCACAGCAGACAATCAATCTGTGTGCCGGTCAGCTCGGCACGATCGTTACGCGCGGCCAGCGCCTTTGATACTGCTTCTGTTGGATTCGCTTTCGGTAAGCTTCGACGCTGACACGTGCCGGGTTTCGCCGGACCACCATAGCAAAAAGATCGTCAAGCCCATACGGTGCGATTACGTCAATCGAGTCGTCTTCGCGTAGCGTTAATCCGACAGATGTCGCGAACTCGGGCCACGATGCGACAGCGTCCTCCAGCGAAGCCAGCGGCGAGACCGGATGACCAAAAGTCGCTTCGAACCACGTGTGCACGGCAGCCTGATTAGTGACCTCCCACGGTGTGTTCGGACGGATACCATTTAATCGGCGCTGAATATTCGCGTCGCACTTGCCTGTGAGGTCGGAGGCGTCGAAGTGTGCGACGTCAATGTCAGACAACGGAGATGCAGTACGGAAATCGTGCAGCGAATCCCACACGAGATCGCGAACAGCCCCAGCACCTATACACCACGAGGGCAGATTGAGACTGCGCACTGCGACGAGCGCGGACCAGAACCATTCCGATTCACGTGCGATGGCCGCAAGGCGTGTCTGCATATTGGTTGTTCGCACGTCAATCCCCGAAAGTGCATCGTCGCCATGCAACCCTCGCGACATTTCCAGAGGATTGTCGACGAAACAGGCGTCGCCGTCGATCGGCGGCTCATGGCCGGCCAGCGTCCGACGGCCGAGCGGAGTGATCGTCGCGGAGACGGCCTCTCATGCAACGGGCATAAAGCGACCCATGCTGCCTTGTCGGCTCCTCGAACGAACGTCGGCTCACCGGTCAATGCGGGACGTTCAAGGCGTACCTTGGCATGCAATAGAATGCGATTCCTGACGTCGTACGTACCGTGTCTCGCCATAATCTATGTCCGATACGCCTACACTGCCCGAGTTGATTACAGCGCTAAGCGAACGCGGAATCGATCTTTCCGGGGCCAATGTTCGAATGGGTAGCTATGGCGACTCGGACCAATCCTCAGCAGTGCTCATTTCCTTGATAGCGTCCAAGGCAAAGCGCGGCACGTGTAGCCTGCTGTGGTCATGGGAACTTGACGGGGAACCCCTGCCGCAGGAAGGGGACATCGAAATTGTTCTGGGCTTTCGCAATCGCCCCGTTCTGCTGCTCCGGACGACGAAAGTCGAGATAGTCCCTTTCGAGAAAGTCTCTAGCGAGTTTGCGGCGGCCGAAGGAGAAGGTGACCTCTCGCTCGAATTCTGGCGCGCGGAGCACTGGAAGTTCTTCAGCAGGGAGTGTCAGCGGATAGGACGACAGGCCGTAGCGTCAATGCCGCTCGTGTGCGAGACGTTCGACCTGATGGTCGATTTGGGTTAGCAATCTCAATTCGACTGCTGCCGGTCTGCAAGCAGTCGTTCCTCGGGCAACTCCCGAGGAACGCTCCTGGCCGCACCTTGCCCCACGGCTTGGCGCGGCGATCAAGCCGGGCGCCCATCTAATGCAAAAGGCATAATCCGACCCATCCCGGTCAGATAACCTTCTCCGAAGCGGTCAGTCAGCTGAATCCAGTTTTTGCAAAGCGGCCTGCGCATGAGCGGCCGTTGGCGACTTCGCCCAATCGGCCAACTGCTGACTTTCGTCAATCTAACAAAGTTGTCATTTGAGCGTCCGGTTCGCTTTGAAAGCAGCCTGATAGGTTACGCGCACAACTCGGTCTTTGCTGACAGTTAGGTTTGCCCGGTTCAACGGCCGATATCGTTGATCTTGCAGACATTGACGCCGCCATCTCCCTGAAGGTTTGCGTCGATGGTCGTCCTTGAACAGCACAAACCTTAGAGCGAATTCCTGATTGTGGTTAATCTGATTACGCCAATAAAATATTGCGGCTATAAAAGTGACAATAGGGGATTATTTTGCAATTCGTTACCAACGGCCCGGACATACCGAATGCGCTCTTGCAGGCACACGAGGAGGGGCGAGTAGTGTTCTTCTGCGGCGCAGGTATTTCCTACCCTGCAGGCCTGCCAGGCTTTAAGGGGCTGGTGGAAGAGATTTACCGGTTGAACGGCACACCGCTCTCGGACATCGAGCGCGAGTCCTTCGACCGGGGGCAGTTTGACGCCACGCTCGACCTGCTGGAGCGACGTCTGCCAGGGCAGCGCTTGGCCGTCCGTCGTGCTCTGGCGCAGGCACTCAAACCTAAGTTGCGCCGTAATGGAGCCACCGATACACAGGCGGCACTGTTGCGACTGGCGCGTAGCCATGAGGGGTCGCTGCGGCTGGTCTCCACCAACTTCGACCGTGTGTTTCATGCGGCGGCCAAACGCACGGGCCAAGTTTTCCAAACGTATGCCGCGCCAATGCTACCTATCCCAAAGAACAGCCGCTGGAACGGGCTGGTCTTCCTGCACGGTCTGCTTTCAGAAAGGGCTGACGATACAGTCCTGAACCGTCTGGTAGTCACCAGTGGGGATTTCGGTCTGGCCTACCTCACGGAGCGCTGGGCCGCCCGCTTCGTGAGCGAGTTATTCCGCAATTACGTCGTCTGTTTCGTGGGTTACAGCATCAACGATCCGGTGTTGCGCTACATGATGGATGCGCTGGCTGCTGACAGGATGCTAGGCGAAGTCACGCCGCAGGCCTGGGCGCTCGGCGATTGCGAGCGTGGGCAAGAGCATCGCAAGACCATCGAGTGGGAAGCCAAGGGCGTCACGCCCATCCTCTACGAAGTCCCCCCCGGTAGCCATGACCATTCAGCGCTCCATAAAACCTTGCACGCTTGGGCGGAAACCTACCGCGATGGGGTACTGGGCAAGGAGCGCATCGTCGTCAGTCACGCCTTGGCGCGGCCATCAGCAAGCACACGGCAAGACGACTTCGTTGGGCGGATGTTGTGGGCCTTGTCGGACAAGTCGGGACTGCCGGCCAAGCGTTTTGCCGACTTCAACCCCGTTCCGTCGCTGGACTGGCTGCTGGAAGCCTTCTCGGACGAACGCTTTCAGTACAGCGACCTCGCCCAGTTTGGCGTACCCCCACGCGACGAGGTGGACGCGAAGTTGCGCTTCAGCCTGATTCGCCGGCCGGCGCCCTACGACCGCGCACCGCCGATGCTGCTGGCCGCCGGTGGTACCACCGACAGCCAGTGGGATGACGTGATGTTTCATCTGGCGCGCTGGTTGGTACGCCACCTGGATGACCCGAAGCTGATCATCTGGATCGCACAACGCGGCGGCCAGTTGCATGACCGCTGGGCGTGGCTGATCGAAGACAAACTGAATGACTTTGCCATCAAGGAGCGCGAAGGCAAAACTGTCGAGCTGGATGAAGTCCGGTTACAGGCGCCAAAGGCCATCCCCAGCCCCCTGATGCGCACGCTGTGGAGCCTGCTGCTCAGCGGGAGGGTGAAATCATCAAGGCGTGACCACGATCTATACCGCTGGAAAAGTCGGCTGAAGCGAGAGGGGCTGACCAGCACGCTGCGCCTGGAATTGCGCGATCTACTCGCGCCCTTGGTGGCATTGAAGCAACCATTTCGTTGGGGAGACGAGGAGGCAAGCACTGCCGAGCCCGCGCGAATCAGGCAATTGGTGGACTGGGAGCTTGTGCTAGCCGCCGATCACGTGCATTCAGCTCGGCGCGATCTTGCCGACGAGCACTGGGCGTCTGCCCTGCCCCAGCTGCTAGAGGACTTCCAGCAGCTGCTGCGTGATGCGCTGGACTTGCTACGCGAGTTGGGCGAAGCGGACGACCACAGCGATCGCTCGCAGTGGGATCTGCCGTCCATCAGTCCGCACTGGCAGAACCGCGGCTTTCGCGACTGGGTCAGCCTGATTGAATTGCTGCGCGATGCGTGGCTGGTGGTTCGCGACATCGACAATGCTCGTGCCGCGCGAATTGCCCAGACATGGTTCGATCTGCCGTATCCTACGTTCAAACGACTGGCCCTTTTTGCTGCCAGCCAGGATGCTTGCATCGCACCCGAACAGTGGGTGGATTGGCTGTTGGCGGATGATGCTTGGTGGCTATGGTCCGCGGATACGGGACGGGAGGTATTCCGGCTGTTGGTTCTGCAAGGGTGTCAGTTGGCAGGTACTGCACAGGAGCGTCTGGAGGCCGCCATCGTAGCTGGCCCACCGCGCGAAATGTACAGAGACGATCTCGAACCAGACCGGTGGAATGACTTGGTGGCGCACTCAGTCTGGCTGCATCTGGCCAAATTGAATGCCTCGGGTCTCACGCAGGGAGTACTCGCAGCGGCGCGTTTGACGGAACTTTCCAATAAATACCCGCAATGGCAGTTGGCCGCCAATGAGCGTGACGAGTTCTCCCACTGGATGAGCGGCACCGGCGATCCGGACTATGAAGAGAGCCGGGATGTCGACATCGCGCCTCGAAAGCGGCGCGAACTCGTTCAATGGCTCACAAAGCCACGGCCCGAACAGCGACCGCTCTATGAGGACACGTGGCGCGACGTTTGTCGCAACCGCTTCTTTCATAGCCTATACGCACTGTGCGATCTGTCACGTGATGGGGTATGGCCGGCCGGACGATGGCGCGAGGCACTGCAAGTCTGGAGCGAGGAAGGAATGGTGCTGCGGTCGTGGCGATACGCAGCACCATTGGTGCAGACCATGCCAGACGCCGTCATCCAGGAAATTGCCCACGCTGTGACGTGGTGGATCGACAACGTTTCGAAATCGATCAATCAGTACGAGGAAATCCTGCTGAACCTGTGTCGCCGCATCCTATGCTTGCCGCTTGAAGCTGGCACCGGGATGACGCTCAATGGTGAGCCGATTGACCGACCTGTTACCGAAGCCATCAATCATCCGGTCGGGCATGTCACACAGGCGCTGCTCAACCTGTGGTTCAAACGGAATCCGAACGACAACGATCAGCTTCCTGCAGCAATTGAGCCCTTCTTCACGGAGCTCTGTGATGTGCAGGTGGATCGATTCCGTCACGGGCGGGTTCTGTTGGGTTCACAATTGATCGCGCTTTTCCGCGTTGATCGAACTTGGACCGAGCAAAAACTGTTGCCGTTGTTCAGTTGGAGCAATCCGGCTGAAGCGAAAGCCGTGTGGGAAGGCTTTTTGTGGTCACCGCGCTTGTACCAGCCCTTGTTGATTGCGTTCAAACTGCACTTCTTGGAGAGCGCCAACCACTACGCCGACTTAGGTGAACACCGCCAGCAGTTCGCAGCCTTTCTGACTTACGCGGCATTGGGGCCGACCGAGGGCTACACCGTCGATGAGTTCCGATCTGCCATTGGAGCCCTGCCTCAAGAAGGGCTCGAGGAATCCGCACAGGCGCTCTCTCAGGCTCTTGAAGGGGCCGGCGATCAACGCGAGGACTATTGGAAGAACCGTGTCCAGCCGTTCTGGCAGTATGTTTGGCCCAAGTCCCGTCACTTTGCCACGCCGCGAATCGCCGAATCATTGACCCGGCTGATCATTGCTGCCCGATCTGAATTTCCGGCTGCTTTGGCTGCGATGCAAGACTGGCTGCAACCAATTGAACATCCACACTACGTCGTGCATCTGCTGCACGAATCGGGTTTATGCTCCAGGTTCCCAGCGGATGCTCTGCATCTGCTGGACACTGTGATTGCCGACCAACAATGGGCCCCTCAGGAGTTAGGGCAATGTTTGGACGTGATCGTGCAAGTTTCGCCACAGCTTGCGCAAGATGTCCGTTACCTGCGGCTCCGAGAGTATTCACGGAGACGAGGGATGGCATAGTGCAGTGAATTACGTTACGCCGTTGTTGTGGTTCTGCAAGTCAATCCAAAGGGCGCTGAGCGTGCATCTTTGATTTCCAGACTTCAAGTGAACGGATGGAAGCCGAGACATTGCGGACCATGGCTGAGCACATGGCAATGGTCGGCTTTGGCCGACCTACTGCCCCTGAGCAGCTACAATGGGTGGCCGGTCCACTCAGATACCCGCCGTTGAACCAACGCTGTCTTGGACGGCTGGAGTGGGGCGGGCGGAGTCCATCCGCGCTTCGAACTCATCGCCGAAAAGCGGCCATTGGTATTTCGCTGCCCCAAAGCGGCCGGTCGTCAGCGCGCACTCCCGACCCATTGCCGCTGTTGCTCATACGGCCCCTATAATGACCGCCTTCGGGAGTAAATCGGCCATTGCACATTGCGGGATAGCGGGAGTCCACGCTGCCACAATTGGCGTGGATTGCTTCAAGGCATTTGGCAGTACGGGCGCGTGCCGAAAGATATCGACACTACGGGGGCCGCAGGTATTCGTGGAATCGGCCGGTAGAGGCTTCTCGCTGCCCAACTTTGCGCGTTAATCATGAAAACAATCGCAGACGTCTTCATCATTGAGAGTTTGGATCCTGACGACGAGGGGAATGGCAGACTTGAGGGTGTGTTTTTGGCCCACATTCTGCGACTTCACGGAAAAGCCCCTCAATACCGGTACGTCCGGACCCGCGATGCTTTAAACGATGCCGTGCTGGAGTTTGCGGAGTCCCACTATCGTTACCTGCACATATCTTCCCATGGGGATTCAGAGGGATTGGTCACCACGAACCAAGAGGAGGTTGATTTCGATGAATTCGCCGAGATGCTCCAACCGCATATGCAAGGGCGGCGACTCTTCCTCTCCGCGTGTTCCACGGTTCACGAAGATCTCGCAAAGGCACTTATTCCACCGAGCGGTTGCTACTCCGTAGTAGGACCAACCGAAAACATCCGCTTCACCGATGCGGCGATTGTCTGGGGGGCGGTGTACCACCTGATGTTCACGGAGGACGCCGAGCGTATGACCCGCAGGACGCTAAAAGAGCAGCTCGCTAAGGTCTGTGATCTCTTCGGAGTCAAGCTCGCATTCTTCTCAAAATCTGAAAAGTTGAAGAGGGGCTACACGCGCGACCTCCTGAGCAGTTGACGTAAGAACGGTCTAAACCGCGGATGTCTTGTCGAGGGAATCCGTGGAGCAGCAATCACCGAGACGGCGGTGAGTACTTCGAAGGCTCCATCTGCCGGTCTCGTCATTATCGGCTGCTCAGGAAAGTAGCCTTGCAAACTCCGCGACGATTGCAGTACCTACGGCGCTACCTGCGGCATTTTCGAGTACGGACCGCATGCTGTGCATGGCCTCTTTGATAACTGCGAAACGCGGCTTTGGTGAGGCCGCTTGGGCACTCACGGTTGTAATGTCGGCTTCGATCTCCGCCCGCTGATCACCGTTCAGTGTGAAATCGTCCAGCGACTGCCGTTAAGATTGCATGAGTTTCGAGACAGCCTCGACGTCAACCTCCTTCACGACCAAAGACTGGGTCGATGCCGTGGTGGCCTGCTGTACCTGGGAGTTCGTCATGCTCTGTATGACAGTCTGGTTCTCCGCATGATATGTGATGTGGACCCCGGCATCTGGAGCGCGCTCTTTTTCCTGTGCCGAGAACGTCAATCCATCGCCAAGTACGCCGGCGTTTTCGAGCTTCAAAGACCAGTCGAGAATTGTGTTTCGGATCGCGTCGGCTATTCCCGCGATGGCTGAGCGTGGAACCACCGTGGCTGGCCGTAGCTTCGGAAATGCCATCGCGTTCATCAATCGCTGCTCTGCCGCCGCTGGGAAGTACATCGCGAAGGTCGAGTTGTCCGAACCTTGTAGCATTTCCTCAATCTGCGCCGCGGGTTGATGCGTTGGTCGTTTGGAAACGGTTTCTGCCTCTTTTGGGTTTTGAAACATCAGGGGTTGCCATCCGTGATATGGATTCCATACGCTAGGGTCGCCGCGCAATAAGCGGTATTCAGGAACGTCGTCGGTGGCTTTATATCCATTCAGTTCGCATTCGGCCCATCGCTGAAATTCTTCGATACCCAGTTTGCGAGAAACGACCAGCGCCATACGTAGCAGTCCGGTAATGCTACCGTTCGGGTTCATTGCCTCGCGCTGCATCTCAAGAACCAACGACGCCATTTTTCCCTCCCCGGTAGTAGTGGTCGACGAATGTTACTCCACAACTTCTCGTACGCACGCAAGCGACACCCGTGGCTACTGATCCAACGACCGAGTTGTGTACGATAGCCGTCGCCTGAAGGCCCAAGGACTCAGCCTATCGACTGACTCCTCATGGCCGACCAGCGCCCGACGACTGAGCGCGAGATCGCCTCGGGCGCAGGTCCCGATGCAATTGGCATAAGTCGACCCAGTGTGGCCGTTCGCCATATACCGCTCAATGGCGGCAATGCAGCGAATATCGGACGCAACATCCCCATGATTTTTGGGGACCGGTGCCCAAACAGAGCGACATCTTCCGGTGCAGCGGCCTTCTGGAATTGCACGATTCGGCTGCAGGTCAAGGTCCACCGACGTTCTCACGAGAATGTGATAACTCATGAAACCGTCACTAACTGCAGCACGCGCTCGACGGGCCGGTATTCGAGGGAAACGACTAGTCGCTCTGGATACCCGTGTGCTCTCGGGAATTCAAGCATGATGTTGAACTTGCTGAGCTGGTGCGTGGGCTCATCGACCCGCTCCATGTTATACGGGTAACCGACACCTACTCGACGAGTGCCTGCGCTGTGCTCCATGTTGCGTCGGCAGCGTCGATTATTTCCCGCAGCTCGGCGTCGGTCAGGTCGGTGTAGTGCGATGCCGTCACAACCGCTTGGCACAAAATGCTGACGGCTACATTCAGCAGGCTGGCAGTTAGCGCATTCGGCGCTTCGGCATGGTAGCGAAGCTCGAAACGGTCAGCATGACGCGCCAACAATGTTGTGAGTTGGTTATGTGCGAACGAGCAAAAGACGCGGTAGGCCACGTATGTAGACAAGATGTTTGCTCTCTTGAATCGCTGGTACACGTCGAGCTTGCCATAGCCCTTTGCTTCCAACTCATCACGCACCGGTTCCGCAACGGCTTTCCATCTGGCCAATGTTTCCTGCGCGTCCGCGTTGCCCTGCATCTCGGGGTCCGCGGCATATTCAGTGAACAACACGACATCGGCACGCGCGTTGTCGTACCTGATCTGGTCGACGAATGCAGGATCGCTTACTAGGTTTAGCAGATTCGCATGTCCCTCCAGCATTGAACGCACCATGACCGGTGCATGAGACGAGAAGCCGCCCTCTATCAAATGCAGGGTCGCCGCAAACTGCTCGGCGATCGTCAGACACAGCGTTGCAGCGACGCGATGTTCGCCACTATCCTGCACGCGCCCACGCAACAGCAGCCCGTCGATTTGTGCCTTTATATCGTGCGCGGCCACAAGCATTGCGGGTATGTTCGGCATTGCGTTCCCCTCTCGCGCGTGGCGGATCCATTCGGCGTCGAATATACGCCGAACTTCGGCATTCGATGAAACTAATCGACGGGCCCTTGGTGGCCGACGAGCGCCCCTTCGCCGATCGCAGTGCACGTCATACTTCCGTTTGTTTGGCCATCTCGAGTGCGTCGTCGACCTCGATCCCGAGAGAAGGCGCACGGTACTCTCGAGCCTCGTGTGTCCCAGTAGTATCTGCACCGCAGGCAGGCTTGGTGCGGCGATACATCAGTGATGCCTTCGTGCGACGCATCGTGTGCGTGCCGTACGCCGAGTCGTCCAGCCCGAACCAGTCTGAACCTCCGCCGTGCGGACGCTGTTCGTGGAGACCCGTTTCTGCCAGTCGACTCGTCGGGTAGCAAGGGCTGATATACACCTGTGCGGTTTTCGTTTGTCAAAACGCAGGAATGGTAGATTTGTCAAACCACATAGGAGACCAGCATGGGGAAGCTTCAGCTTGAGCACTTCGAAATCTCTCACGATGTATGGAATACGGAGTCAGAAGAGACACGCTATGCCGTGCTCCTGCTTGGACACATCTTCAACGAGGTGATGACCCTACAGAAGCTGGCGATAGTCTCTACACCACATCCGGGCGATCCTGAAACGCCGGAGAAAATAGGCCGGGTTTCACGGACACTGTTCATAACCCGCATGCTTAGCGGCAAGCTGCACGAAGCGAAAGAGCGAATCAACAAGCCTGAAATGAACAGTTTCCTGCGCGAACGGTGCTATCCGCACATGCCGAACGGCATGGGTGAAACACTAAAACGCACATTTAACAAGATGGCAGGCGACTGCAAATGGCTATCGGATGCACGAAACTCGCATGCCATGCACTATCCAAGTCTCAACGATTTTCGGCCAGCGATGGAACAGATGAAGACTACGGATAGCAGCTACGTGTTCCTCAGGGACCGCGTTGCGGGGAACTACCTATATCAGACGTCTGCGGAAGTCGCGGTTCAGGCCTATCACATGGAGTCGGACGATGAATGGACCGAGGCCGTACGGAAGATGACGAACACCGTTAATGAGCTTTCGACTGCGCTCGTGGAATTCATCGTTGAGAATTTGAATGCTTATCTCGGAAGTCTGTACGCGAAGCACAAGGACACACAAGCGAAAATAGAAAGCGCCGAGCCGTTCGACGCTCCGCCAATACGCGGATTCCATCTGCCTTACTTCTACACGACAGATGCCCCACCCGCTTAATCATCGTCGGTAGGTAGAACGGTAGCCTTGACTACCACAGAGAACGCTGTGATCTCACCCCAATCGGGAAACTGGTCGCCCTGCTGCAACCACATGTGGCGGGCAGCATTGTGCATATCCAGCAAAAACCGATGGTAGCGTGTGAAGAAGTCGGAAAGATTCAACGTATAGCGTTGGTGCTTGGCGTGACCGTTTGTCGTGTTGCGAGCCGTACGAAACGCCTTCGCGAACTCAATCAGCACCGGGAAGGGTTCGAAAGGGCGTGCGCCGAAGGCATGTTGGTTGTATGCCTGCCGCCTCACTCGTATGGCTCGATCAGCATGAGAAGCAATCAGTCGGTCGGCTTCATCGTTCTTCGGCTGAAATGACGTGTCGTGAAAGTCTCGCTGCGCACATGCGATGTTGAACTCGTACAGATGATGGATGAACCGGGCGTAAGCGTTATACGCCGCGTAGGACAAGCGCCTATCATCACCCGTCGCCATCATCTGCTCACGCAAGCGTGCGAACTCGTGCAAGGCATCATCGCAACGAAGATACTCGTGACTGATCGTCGCGCACAAGGCGCGGTCTGTATCATCTCCCGCCGTGAACTTCATTGTTCGACTCCTGTCGAGTCGAACGGTGCTCGATAGCTAGGATGCCCCGGAGTGGATTCACCTCTCACGCTCTCCCAAAAGAACCGGGCATAGGTTTCGTAGACGCCTTGCGTATCGTTCATATCGAGTGCCGTAGCGTGAACGGCATGAAGCAAGCATTCCACGATAGTGCGGGTGTCTCGATAGAAAGCCTCGATTTCGTCGTCCCTTGCGTCTTTGCCCTTCACACGTTGGGGTGCGAGTTGGTTGTGAGCCAGCATCGTGTTTCTGAGCACATGTAGATGCTGCATGACGTGCGAGGCTTCGCCCTTCTTCCAGTACTTGTCGAACAGATCGCTCGCTTTCTTGATGTAATCGGTACAGGAACCGGCAATATGCTCGGCCAGTATCTTGTCGAACGCATTCGACCCCGTGCGGTCCTTTGTGCGCTTCTCAATCAGCGCATCGAGAACAGCGGGGATGCGCAACGCTTCGAAGGTACGCCGGAGACTCAAAGATTTTTGCTGATCGTCCCAGACTCGCAGCAGGGCCAAAAGCATTTCACGCCGTAGAGCCTGCCGAATCACTACGAAGGTTCCCGCCGCGAACGAATTCCCCATGCGCATGTGCAGTTCTTCGTCGTATGCCATGGGTCGCCACGACTCATGAAAAGCAATCGCCCTGCTAGCCTCATCCATGGCGACGTTAACTTGCGCTTCTATCTCGGCAATGACCTTGGCGGAATCCATTTCGGTGTCTGGTCGTGGGACTGATGCAATCATAAGCCATGCGGAAACGAGCACCGAACCCCTGACACTCTTGTCATCCCGCTGTTCGGTGCAATTAAAATCTAACCGATCAAACCTACGGGCCGATATGGACACGCTAAAAATCGTCGGATGGCTGATTGGCTCACTCGGTGGGAGAGCCGTTGTCGTCGGTGAGGTAGGACTCGAACCTACGACCCTCTGATCCAAAAATCACGCGCGCTACTGCCTGATGGGCGGTTGATCGCTCATTAGCAGTCGTTCGCCG
The DNA here is from genome assembly GCF_048957895.1 of Paraburkholderia sp. A1RI_3L. Classification (NCBI taxonomy): domain Bacteria; kingdom Pseudomonadati; phylum Pseudomonadota; class Betaproteobacteria; order Burkholderiales; family Burkholderiaceae; genus Paraburkholderia; species Paraburkholderia sp. A1RI_3L. Next base: position 95,137 of record NZ_JARCHA010000012.1, on the reverse strand, counting down.
ACAATGCGTGAGGGACCGCTCCTGGCCGGGTTGGAGCAGTGCCGTTCGAAACATGCTCGCCGGAAACCGGCCATTGAGCGAGGGCGACCGAGATATCGACCAGCCGAACTGGACGACGACCTCGACCGGCCGCTGCTGGCCGACCGTCGCCTCATGATATTCGCGTAGCGGGGCGGCACCTGTGACAGCAAGAGTCACCATGAGCGCCCGCTCGCTCAAGGGGGCGGTGATTCACCAGAGTGGAACTCGGCCAGTAACAACAAACACAACGAATAATGAGCGCTCTCGCAAGGAATGCAAAAAATCCCTAGCCGCAGAGATTCCGTCGTCGACGTCGTTTCCCTCGTAGAACCAATTTTCGTGCGTAGGCTCAAGACTTCGTCCGTCAGACGATGCGCGGTAAACGTCCCCGCCAAGGACCAGCCATTTTTGGCCTGCAAACAGGTCCAACGCTTGCCCTGCTTCCGAGAGATCTAACGCGGCTTCCTTTAGACCCATATCTTCAAGCGACCGACCGCTGCGAGCGTAAAGTTCGAGAATCTTGGAGACGGTCATTGGCACCCTTGTGGCACTGTCTGTCGAAAAACCGGATGGATTGACAAGTCGGCGATCGGCGAAAGACGCTGGATTGTCAGCAATCGGAGGGCGATCGTCAAATGACCGCTCTTGGCCGACCAGCGCCCCACGACCGGGCGCCGCGATCGCTTCGGGCGCGGATATCATGCAAAAGGCATAACACGACCGATTCTGTTGAAAAACCCGCCCACGAAGCGAGATGTTGGCTATCCTGGAAGACATCAATCGACGGGAGTGCATCGTCATGATGGGTCAACAGGCTGGTGGTCAGGATAGGCTCTTTTATTCGTTCAACCTCGACAATCATGTTCCGCGTGACCACCTGCTTCGTGGGATCGATCACCTGTTCGACGCTGACGACCTGCGTCGTCACCTTTCGCCGTTCTACAGCCAGACGGGCCGACCGTCGATCCCTCCGGAGTTAATGGTTCGGATGCTGATCGTGGGCTACTGTTTCGGCATTCGCTCCGAGCGCAGACTGTGCGAAGAAGTTCATCTGAATCTGGCTTATCGCTGGTTTTGTCGCTTGGGACTGGAGGATGCAGTTCCGGAGCACTCGACCTTCTCGAAGAACAGACATGGCCGGTTTCGTGACAGCGATACCCTGCGTCACGTGTTCGAATCGGTCCTGAGCCGATGCATGACGGAGGGACTGGTCGGCGGTGAAGGCTTCGCCGTCGATGCGAGCGTCGTCAAGGCCGACGCCAATCGTGCACGTGGTATCCCGGGTGCCGAGGTTGCCAACTGGAATCCTGGTGAGCGTCCGAGCCGCGCAGTATGTGAATACCTGGCGGCTCTGGACAAGAGCGCTATGACCACGGCCGATGAAGTGAAGCAGGCAGAACCTGCCACGCTCCCAAAGAACATCTCATTGACCGATCCCGCGGCCCGATGGACGGCAGCCCCTGGCGGTCCGGCTTTCTACGCTTACTCGACCAACTATCTGATCGACCTACGCGCGGGAATCATCCTTGATGTCGAGGCCACACCCGCGTTTCGATCGCAGGAGGTTGAGTCGACAAAGACAATGGTCGACCGGGTCGAGCAACGTTTCCATCTCAAGCCCCATCGATTGGTCGGTGATACCGCTTATGGCACCGGAGCGATGCTTGCCTGGATTGTCCAGGAGAAAGGGATTGAGCCACACGTCCCCGTGTGGCAACGAATAGCACATGCCGAGGGCGTATTCCCCAACAGCGATTTCGCCTGGGACGAACAGGCTAACGAGTATCGCTGCCCTGGTGGACATGCCCTGCGTAGCGACTGGCGACCACTCAAAAATCCCCGCACGCATATAACGAAAGCCGGCACTGTTATCTATCGTTCAAGCCAGCGCGACTGTGCCGGTTGCGCAATGAAAGAGCAGTGCTGTCCGGACACGCCGATGCGCAAGGTGACGCGCAGTGTTCACGAGGCCTCGCGTGACCATGCCAGGGCTATAGCAACAACACCGGAATACAAACGCTCACGTCGCGAACGCAAGAAGGTCGAAATGCTCTTCGCTCACCTGAAGCGAATCCTCAAGCTTGATCGACTTCGACTGCGAGGATTAAGCGGTGCACACGATGAGTTTCTGATGGCGGCAACAGCACAAAATCTACGACGTATGGCAAAGCGGTTAATGCTGGTCAGCAAGGAAGAGGGAATCAGCCCCGCTTGAGGGGTTTCGGGCCCGCGATCTTGTGCACCGGCCCAGTCGCACGCGGGACAATCAGGCCCGCCGACCGAGAAAGAAGACGGGCGTGCCGACTTCGAAAGCGGGTTTTTCAACAGAATCGACCCAAAGCGGCCGGTCACCGCGAAGATCTGACTGCCTGCAGGCGGTCGTTCCTGATCCTCCGCCACTAACGACTGCTCGCGCTGCAAAGCAGGCGTTGCAAGCCGCGCTAGATTAGCAACTTTACGTCGCACCAGCTTATAGTTTCCACCGAGAAGAGCACGGCCCGAACTACCTCGCACAGCGATACCGGCAACGAGGTGGCAGTTCACATATCGCTTGACGGTCTTCAAGCCGACTTCTCGTAGCTGACGAATGTTTCAATGGACACGCACTTAGGGGTAATCAGTGGGTAAATCTGCCAGCGCGAAGGGCTCGAACGTGTTTCCACCCGTTGGTGGTTGGCAGCGGCGGCGAATCCTCGGGAAAGGCGGGAATGGGCAGGTTTACCTCGTCGAGAAGGGTGGCCAGCAGGGCGCGATGAAAGTGCTGACCCAACATGACCAGCAGGCGAGAGTCAATCGTTTTCGCGATGAAGTCCAAGCGCTGCGTACATGTGCTGATGTTGTCGGCGTTCTGCCAGTCCTTGACGCAGCGTTGGACGCAGCGCAGGGATCACGACCCTGGTTCGTGATGGGCTTGGCGCAGCCCATCGAAGATGCGCTTGGTAAGCAGCCCTCTCTGCGCACAGTTGTAGAGGCGGTTGCCGCGCTTGCAGGCACTCTGAGCAATCTGCACCGCCGGGGCGTCTCGCACCGCGACATCAAGCCCGACAACCTGTTTCGCTACAACTCCGTATGGGCGGTGGGCGACTTCGGGCTCGTAAGCTTCGAAGGCAAGCGCCATCACACAGCGAAGGGAGAGCGAATCGGCCCTATTTACTACATCGCTCCTGAGATGCTGAATGATGCAGAGAATGCCGACGGCAAGCCGGCCGACGTGTTCTCCTTGGCGAAGACTCTGTGGGTGCTCGCTACGGGGCAAAAATTTCCACTGCCGGGCACATACGACCCTGCGTTTCCCGTGTTCCGAATCGGTTCTTACATTGCCGAAGAACGAACAGCCCCGCTCGATCGACTCATCGCAAGTGCCACGGCAATTGAACCCGCGGCCCGTCCGCCGATGGCGCTTTTCGCTTCGGAATTGTCCGCATGGCTGGCGCCGACCATAGCGACTTCGACAGGATTGACTTTGGATACGAGCGCTTTCGCAGTCGAACTAGACCGACGTCTTATCGACGCGAACGCGAGTCGTGAACTAGAAGGTCGCGCGGCAGCGGCGACCAGAGAATTCGGCCTAAGGCTGCGAGAATATCTTCGTCCACTCGCGGAAGAGATGAGGCGCGCGCTAAGCGAAAAGTCATTCGAGCCCGTCTCTTTGAGGATCGATGACTTTGAATGGGGCTTTGAGGTAGTTGGGGCAATTCCAGACTCGACCGGACAGGCAGCTCGGATTGTGACGAGGGTGACGCTGCGGCGGGACGGCGCACCGATGGCGAAAGTGCGGTGTGGCATCACGTTAGAGGGGCCAGCCCGCGCGCGTTTTGGCGGGCTACTCTGGGACAAGCACACTTCGTTTTTTGGTGGGGGCAGCCGGGAGCAAAGCGACATCGCTGAATTGTGCGAAGACATTCGGAGGCATTTCCCGATCGCGGTTAAGACTGCACTTGCTGTAGTGTTCGGTCGCCCAGAAACGCGGGAACAAGCGTCTGGAATGCCAGTCGTAGTAGACGTGCGCGACCAGAACAACCTTCCAGTGGCAAACGCCGTCGTCATGCTCATTGATCAAGACGGTGTCTTTCACCGATCGGTTCCTTCGTCTTCAGGATTGGCAGCGTTTGAACCTCGCTTTGCCGGCGGTCACATAGTCTTCGTCTCGCATCCAGACTTCGCCGGAGCGTTTGGTGCGGTCACCAGCGACCCTTTTCGAATCGACTTGGTAGCGGAGGTCGGCGTGGGATCAATTATCGCCACCGACGGCTGGACCGCAATCCCCGGTCTCATGGGTAACATCAATCTGATTAATGATGCCCAAGGTAGGACCTACGTGTACGGAGAGAACGTCTCGATCAACGATGGTGCCGGGCAGCCTGTGAATGTTGAACTTGGACAGTGGACCAAGTTGAAGGGCTCTGACGGCATGGATATGCTGATTAAGCCGAAAGCAGTGCAGGGTCCATGCTTCCTTCTCGATGTCAAACGCCCTGTCGCTAAATAGGAGAGCAACGCGGCTTAGCGGCATCAAGCAAAGCCTTCAGTGATGGAGCAAAGATGCGCCTCTCAAACGCGCGACTTCGACTTTGCAGCGGTTACGGCCGCTAGCCGCGCCGGTTGCAGGACGGACAGCCGATTTCACGGCCGCAAAGCCGACGTTCGCGAACGACCGGAAGTGGCCGATCGCCGCCCGACACCCGAACGCCGACGTTGTTCCGCCGCGTTCCTGCGGAGAAGCGGGATGAACGCTTTGTTCGCGTTGCTCCCTACCAGCGGTCCCGGTCGGGCAGCGAATCGACTCCGACCGCGATCCGGTCCTCGAAGAGCAGCTCGTCGTCGTCCGACGGTGAGTAGATGCGCGGGAACTCGGCGTAGCGCTCACCCTCCATTTCAACCCATTTGGCGAGCTGCACGAGTTTGCGGTATCGGGCGGCATCCATGAGGACGGGCGCGATGGGCCAGCCGTCGAAGGTCACGATCGTGGCATCGATCAGGCGACGCGCGATCATCGCGAAAACGGGGCCCATCTCCTCCCAGTTCTCCTTTGTGCGTGATAGCAGGTCGAGGACGGCCGGAATGTCGGCCGCACCGATCTCGCGTTCAACGAGCCGCTGCAGGTCTGTCTTGTCGGTCTCGGGTCGGTTAAGCCGGCGGTTCCATATTTCAGCGACGCGGTCCTTCGCGGCGCGCTCGTCGGGTTCAATGGGCTCCCACGGTGTCTGCATGCCACACTCGGCGCAGTAAACGCACACCAGATGCTCCGTCGGCGGAGCTTCGGGAGGCCGTGGCACGCGGTCCCCAATGCGGGGGGGGCCAGCGAGCCGTCCCCACTCGGTATAGTCGAATTTGGGGTCGGGCAGGAAGGAGGTAAGGCGTTGGGAGCGGCCGAGGGTGGGGCGGCCGCCGCAGTGGTCGCAGGGGATGAGCTGCTCGTACATGGCGATTGGCTTGAATGGTTGCCCGCCATTATCCACACTGTGTTTCAAAACCGAAAGGTGGGCGTCAACTCCCGGCTCGCGCCATTCAAACTGGATATGGAAGCAACCGGAGAAAGCGAGGGCATCCCGGTCTGAGCGTGTGGGGCTCGTCACCGAACATTATGTCGTCCATCGTTACGCCGGCGCTTCGCGTGGACCGAGTATTTTGCCCCTGGTGCCCGTCATGCGGTTCGCATCCGACCCCTGGTCGCGAATCGAGGTGCTACGTGGCCCATTCGTATAACGCAGCTTCGCAGACAGTGGACGGGACCGGCGTGAGCGCTTTATGGCCTCCCGCGTGCCGGCCAAAGTCAGGTGTTCCGTTGGGCTGCTGGCAGTCGTACCTCTTCGAGCCGCTCCCGGTCGGTGTTCCACTCCACAACCGGCACACCACTGACCTCGCGAAGCATCTGCTTTTCCAGCTTGCGGTGCTCGTAACTGGCCATCCCGTTCATTCCGTAGACCTCGATGTGTGTCGCCGGCGTTGTATCGAGCAACACGAAGTCGGGCAGCATCGTGTCGCCATCGGACAGGCGCATCGGCTTGTCGAAGATCCGGCGCTCCGCGACCGGACGGTTGGCCATCGCGACCTCATGCATGGAATCGCAGGGCAGGAACGCAGCTGAGCAGAGCATCGCGGCGAGATCGACGACGCGAAGATGTCCTTTGGGCGTGCGCTCGATGAGTATGAGCGCGACGCCGCGCGCGCTTGCCTCTCCAATGGCGCGCCACGCGTGCCCATACTTCTTCGCAGCAGCGGCGATGAGTGTCGGGGTAGTGAAATAGCGCTGCCTGCGCTGCCGCAGCGTGATCGATTTGCCGTACAGGGTGTCCGTGACCTCACCGATTTCCCCGAGGATCAACGCGCGTCGCGAAACCTTTCCGTCGTTGTGTATCCCGTTGAGGAAAACATCGAACTCGGCGTTGATTGCATCGCGCTCGCTCTCCTCGTAGCGGCGCATGACATGCAGCGAATCCTGCGCACGCGCGCCGTTAATCAGGACGTTTTCACCGAGGCCGCCGAGCAGCATTGCGTTGACGGCACCCCAGCCGCGTGCCATTGAGGAACCGCGCCATGCGTTCAGCCGGCCGGTAGCCCACAGAGCCTGCAGAAATGCGAGAAGCGAAGCTGTCCGACGGGACAAGCCGCCAGGGCTTCCGGTCGCACGTGGGCCGGGGGATGAGGTCGCCTCGCGTTGGACGAGGGAGGCGTCGAGGCGGACGTTCAGGCCGTTGGGGCCTTCGAGGATGGCAGCGCGACCGTCATTGCCGGCAGTGCCGCTGGCACCGTGCGTCTTGCGAAAGTCACAGCCGTCGGTATGGTGCGGTCCGTCATCGGGCCACCCGGCGAGATGTTAGAGCGAGCCGTACCTGCGGATCACGAGTTTGCGCGGTGAATCCGGGCGGCAGTGGCAAAGTGCGTGGCCCGGGTTGATCTTTGCCCGTTCGAGACGTCGGGCGAAGCGCGCCGGGTTCTCCTGGATGTCGGACAGTGCGAGCGTGCTGCCGTCGAAGGATACGTTGGGCACTGGCGATTCTCCTTGCGAACGCGGGTCAGACGAGAACCACGATTGAATCCGCCCGGCCGCGCCAGAAGGTACCGTCGTCGGTATCGAGGACGGTCACCATGCCGCGCGAGAGCTCGTGTTCGATCACGACGCCCGCCCGGCTTTCGCGGGAGCGGCCGGGATAGCGAACGCGGCGCAGGCGCAGCGATACGGAACCATCGTGGTGGTCGGTCGCGAAGTCCATCCCGTTATCATCGCGCGGCTCCCGGCACGCCGACGCGCGAAAGAGGTGGGATTTGACAGCGTTTGCGGGATGGAGTCAGCCGGAAAGCTCAACAGAAAGCGCAGCTTTTCGGGAAAAGCCGTTCAGGCGCCTGAACGAAAGGGGCTCGCAGGGGCGGCTGCATGCCGGCCACGCCGAACGTCCGGAAAGAACGGAGCGCAAACGCCGGGATGGCGGCAATGAATGTGATTGAGCCTGCCCAGGCCTGGGGTCTTGTCAGGTCCAGCACGTATATCGCCGCAGAGCGCGGGCGTGATTGCCCACGCGCGATCATTCTCGAACGCGCCGCAGGCCCCGAACCGCCCGAAAGCCCGCCGATATTGGCTCCATAGGCTGACGTCGCCGCGTATCGGAGATACTTCTCCACAGCTTTGCCAACAGAAACTGTGGATAACGCCGTGTCGGCTGCTAGCGAAAGCCCGCGCATGTTCGCACTCTTTGAAGGTCTCTGTCAGAGGTATGCGGGCTTAACATGCCCTCATCACCAGCGTCATCGACGCATCGACATGGGCCGGCTTTGCCGGAACTTCCTTTCTTTCCCTGTGGGGCATCGCGCCCGCAGGGGCAATGCCCCTCTTTTGTTATGGAGTGGCATGAGCAAGAAGAGCGCGCAGCGCAAACATGATCTGACGGCCGACGGGCACCAGCGAAACCTGGTCGCGCTGTTCCAGGAGTTTTCGTACGGCCACCGCCTCGACATGGTATTCCGCGATTTCGTTGAGCTGGCCGCGCTCGCGATCAGCAATAGCGTGGACCGGACACAGTTCGAGACCCGCGAGAAGCGCTATCTCGAGACCATCGGGAAGTACAGTCGTGAAGAGGTCGCGAGGTTCCCCAGGATGCTGGCCGAACTCACACTGTCGTTCGAGAGGCGCGTCGAAACGATGCTCGCTGCGAGTACCGTGGGCACACGCGGCGGTGGACTGGCGGACGTGCTAGGCGAGACCTACATGATGCTCGGGCTTGGCAACGACCGGAGTGGACAGTTCTTTACGCCCTACCATGTCTCGCATCTCATGGCGTCAATCGTGACAGGCGCAAGTGTTGAGGTCGCACGGTCGCGAGGTTTCACACGCGTACATGAGCCAGCGTGCGGCGCCGGCGGCATGGTGATCGCAACGGCCGAAGCGTTCCATGACGCAGGCCTCAACTACCAGAAGGCGATGCACGCAACGTGTATCGACATCGACCCGTGCTGTGTTCACATGACGTACCTGCAACTTTCCCTGTTGCACATTCCGGCGATCGTTGTGCACGGCAACGCACTTTCGATGGAGGTGTGGGGACACTGGTTCACCCCCGCCCATGTGCTTGGTGGGTGGAGCCGCCGCCTGCGAACGCGTCGCGCTGAGGATGCCATGCGCGAGATGATCGGTAGCGCACCGGACACCGCAGCTGACGATACCGCATTCGCTGCGGAGCCGGCCACTGTGCCGGTGATGTCGACGGATGAACCGCCCGTAGAACACGCAACGGAAGTCGCGCTGGTCGAGCCGCTACAGGTGGACACGGCCAGACTGGCGGACCTGTTCGACGAAGCGGTGCAGCCGCAGTCGGGCCCGCAACCGTTTCTCGAACTCGTCGACCAGTTGACCCTGTTCTGAACAATGGTCCGGACCTGTTCCGGGCCATCTCCCGAAAGCTGCCTCGCATCAGCGATCTTTTCGCAACCGGGTGCAGCATTCGCGCGGTATCGTCTCTTTACCTACTGCGCCTCGTGCGCATCGACCCTGGCCCTCGCGGCCGCATTCTTCCACCCATCGGGAATCCACTTCCCGTTGGGACGCGGGTTCCCTTTCAGGAGACCCCGCAATGCAACAGCAACCCACCATGCGACTCGGCGACATCAAGCTGGGCCGCAACCCCCGTCGCTACTTCGATCCGGCGAAGATGGCCGAGATGGTCGAATCCGTCCGCCTGCAGGGAATCTTGCAGCCGGTTGTCGTGCGTCCGCTCGATGACGGCTCGCGAGAACTCGTCTGCGGCGGCCGTCGCTACCGTGCTGCGATGGAGGCCTGCGGGCCCGACTATCCCATGCCCATCGTTCTCAGGGAACTGGATGACTTTCAGGCGCGCACAGTCGCGCTCATCGAAAACATCCAGCGCGACGACATGGCACCGTCGGAAGAGGCCGTGGGCGCTGCGGAACTTGTCGGCATCTGCAAGGGCGACCGGGACGAAGCGGCCCTGCAGCTCGGCTGGACCCGTCAGAAGCTTGACTCACGCCTCGCCCTCATGAACTGCAGCGCCTCCGTGCTGGATGCGCTCGATACGCGCACCATCAAGCTCGGCCACGCCGAGCTGTTCGCCGCCTTCACGAAGGACCAGCAGGAGAAGCTTCTGCCTGTGGTCGTGAAGGAAAGCCGTACGGTCGCGGATCTGAAGAAAACGCTCGAGCAGGTTTCATGTTCGTTGCCTGCCGCGATCTTCGACAAGGCCGATTGCGCCGCGTGCCCGCACAACTCTGCTGCCCAGGCCGAGATGTTCGGCGAGTCGATCGGCACAGGGAGCTGTACCAACCGCGCCTGCTATAACGCGAAGACGGAGAAGCAGCTCGACGCGATCGCGGCAGGCCTGCGTGACGAGTACCAGACCGTGCGCATCGTTCGCCCTGGCGACAACCACACGCGCATCCAGCTCGTGGCTGACGGTCCCAAGGGCGTCGGTGCCGAACAGGCGAAAGCCTGCTACGGGTGCCAGAACTTCGGCGCGGCGGTGAGCGGTCTGCCGGATTCAATGGGCAACGTCTACAAGGGCCAGTGCTTCGACACGGTTTGCAACATGAAGAAGGTTGCCGCGCGTATCAAGAGCGAGAAGGCGCCAGCGACGGATGCGGCGAAAGCTGCGACTGCACCAGGCGCTTCGAAGGCGGCGGGTGCGGCGAATGACGCCAAGTCATCGACGGCAGCCAGTCCCGAGCCGACAGTGGTGGCCGAGTCCGACCGCGTCAAGACGTATCGCGTCGCGCTCTGGCGCAAGGCGTTGCGTCGCGAGGTCAGCTCGGACGTGGCGCTCGCTCGCCAGTATCTGATCGCGGTCGTTGCGACCGGTCAGGCGCGAAGCATCGCAGCTGAACCGCTCAACACGATCTGGGAGCGTCTCATCGACGACAAGCCAGGTGTGTCTGACTTCCCAAAGGCCGCGTCGGCTGCCGGACAGCTGCACTCCGACGTGCAGGTCAAGTTGCTCGTTGCGCTCACGATGTCGGCCATCCAGGGCGTCGACGTCGAGTATCTCGTGAAGATGTGCCGTCACCACAAGCTCGATCTCGCAAAGCACTGGAAGCTCGACAAGGAGTTTCTGGAACTGGTCACGAAATCCGAGATGAAGGTGGTGGCCGACGAACTCGGCCTTCGCGCCGCGATGGGCGACAACTTCAAAAAGGTGTTCGCGAAATCGAAGTCGGAGGTTATCGATGCCCTGCTCTCGGTCGAAGGCTTCGACTACGCGGGCAAGGTGCCGAAGGTCCTGAAATACTGATGCTGGCCGTGGCGGTTGCCACGGTTCCCTTTTCTTCACGCCGCCTTTGCGCGGCGTTTTTTCATTCCCGTGAGGTTTCATATGTTCCAGCAACTCGAAGCGTTCGTGCGCGAGACCGGCAAGGTCACGCTCACGCTGAAGATGGCGGGTGACCAGATGGCAGTGGTCATGGTGCCGGGCAGCGACTCGAAGGAGGCCGCGATGCGGCAGCCACTGGTGCTGACAGCGAGCCCGGCCGAGCTGGATGAAGGCTTCGCTGACGCGCTGCGGACGTTCGAAGGCGCACACCGCTCACTCGCGGAGCAGGTGAGCGCCACGACGGAAATCCTGCAGGCGGCAGAGAAGTCGCAGGCGGGCAAGGCGCACAAGGCGTTGTCGAAAGGCTCGAAGCCGGCATTGCCAGCGCCCGCATCCAAGGCCGACGACAACGACGAAGGCGATGACGATGTGGCTGACGAGGGTGAGGGCAATGGCCAGCCCGCGGCCGCCGCGCAGGCGACGACATCGACGGTGTCCGATGCCGGCCAGACTGACCTTCTCAGCCTGTTGTGAGGGAGGCGTCATGACGATCAGCATCGCCACAATCCTTCGCGAGTTCACCTACAACGGCATGCGGTTCGTTGACCCTGGCCCGGCGTTCACGCCGGATCAGGTCCGCGATCTGTACTCGGCGCAGTACCCGGAGCTGACGACCGCGACGGTTGATGGCCCCGAGTTCTCGGGTGAAGTTGCCAGCTACAAATTTGTCCGCGCGGCGGGTGCCAAGGGCTCCCATGCGTAAGGACACACTGCTCAGGGCGCTCGCCGATCCGGCGGGCAGCTTCTTCAACTCACAGGAACCGCCCGAGAGGGCGGTTTTTTTACATGACGACGAGGTTCGCACATGCTGCTCGATCCTTCATGCGTTGATCGACCAGTCGATGCGGCTGCCGGCGGGGCATGGCAATCGCCACGCGCTGCCGCTGCCCGACATCGACCTCCCGATTCTGTTCTGACGTTGCCCGGGTTCGCCGCTGACGTGCCACGCGAGGCCACCATCCGGTGGCGCGCCGACGTGGCGGTGGAGGCAGTCGTGCTCGAGCAGTTCCGCTACGGGCCGTTGCGCGCCGCAGATGTGCATGCGCCGGTCAGCCCGGTCGATGCATTCCAGCAGGCCTTTTACGCCTGGGTGCAGCGGCAGATCCGCGAGCCGTTTCGCTTTCTCTCGTTCGGCCTCGACCTGTTCGACACGAACGCCGTGATGGACATTCTCGAGCATGGGTATGGCGTTGATGAGTTCAGGCCAGATGGCCCGCTGCATCTTGGCGTGCGGCTGGAGAACGAGTGGCTGCATGAGATGGGTGTGCTTGCCCAGCCATTACGGGAAGCTCATCCGCTTCTCTTGTACACCCTCTTTGACCTCGTTGACCGGGTGTCGGGCAAGACCGTTCTGATCCGCACGCCGGGCTGGTTCCTCTGTGAGGCGGCCTGCCGTCACTGGGACGGCGACGAAGCAGCCACGGATGCCGACGTCAGCGAATGGATGAAGGAGTACTACGGTGAAGACGAGGAAGTCGTGAACCGTTTTCTTCCATCGGTGCTGCGCCCCGAGCTGTACCCCGACGAGATCCGGATGCCAGCAAAGGTTCCCGGTCGCCGCTCGCGCAGCCAGGTGCTATCCGGGCGGGAATTGCGGCATCTGCAAAGCGGCACCACGCCGCTCGTGGCCCGGGTGTGCGTGGAACTAGCCGCGCTGCACCGCCTACTCGGGCGCGCAGGTAATCGACCGTTGCTGAACGACGGCCATGACGCGCGGCCGCTGTATTCGGGCTGCTCACTGGTGCTCGAGAGCAATGAGCGTATCGGCGAGTTGCTCGACGACTTTATGAATGGCGAGTACCAGGGCGGCGAGGCCACCGAGTACAGCTGCTTCATAACGTTTTCCAACAACAGGCGGGGCATCTGTGCGCAGTACGCGCAATGGAGCCTCGCCCTTCAGATGCTTCGCCACCTTGACCGCCTTCTGGCGCTGGTGGTGAGCCCTTGACCAGGAGTTTTCATGAAACGTGTTCATATTGGACAGACCGGGCACGACGTCACCCTGTCGTCGGCCCTCCTGCTTTACTCGGCGCAGGACGGGTCGCGTTACGCGACAGTGCATTCCGTCGCGGCTGAGCGTCAGACAGGTCGGCCCGTGATCGGTGCAGGCCGGCCGCTGAGCCGGCGCGCGCTCGTCGACGCACTGGTACAACTTGACCGCAACGCTGCGCCGCGCGACGAGTTCCTCCCTGGAAACGTGCTGGGTGTGACGTCAGCCGCGGTGACATGGTGGTGTCCGCCGATACGGCGCCGCGTGTTTTTCCAGTGCGAGACGATCGGTGAACGCAGTGCGGTTGTGCCGCATCCTGGCCTCGTTTTTCAGGCCGGTGCGGGCGGGTTCCGCGTTTTCGCGCTGAAGGGCGACACGCGCCCCGAGGCCGGCACTGAGCTCTTCGAACCGCCGTACTTCAACACGTGGGACCACGGCAAGATCTGCATCGGATCGGCCCGTGTTCCACGACGCATCGAGGTCTCGGCAATCACGGGATGGGAGGAGGGCTTCTTCACGTCGGCCTTTACTCACCCGAATCAGGGGAGCAAGCGCGTCGAGTACGCGAAGGGCTTCTATGGCTTCTGGACCGACATGCTCGACGGGAAGTTCGACACGTTCCCGCTCGAAGTGCTCGTCCCGATGAAGGGCGCCACGGCGGGCAGGCTCGTCGGAGGAAAGATCGGAGGTGAGGCATGAATCCGGTCGATACCGTCCTGCAGGGGTCGTTTCCGTCGGTGATGGTGCCCACGCGTGAATCCGTCGCGCCGATTGCTGGCGCCGGCGAGCGACTGCTCATCGCTTCCAATGGCGTGTTTCTCGAAGTCGACCGTCCGTGGATCAGGCTGGTCCGCCGCCTTGGCGTATTCGACTGGCGCACGCCGGTTCCGTATGGCGAGGTGGGGGAGCTGACGGATCTGCGTTGCGGTGCCATTCCCGCCGCGCTCGTTGTGGAGTTCGCCCGCCTTGCGCGGGCGGCACTGCCCAACGAAGTAGGCGCATGGATCGTGTGGGACGCGGTGACGAGGCAATTCAGGCTGGAAAGGCTTGCGTCGCTTTCGCACGGACCCGCCCATCTGCACTATGGGCGGCCGCAGTTGCGTGAAGGGGAGTGGCTGGTTGTTGACTGCCATTCGCACGGTCACGGGAAAGCATATTTCTCGTCCACCGATGACCGCGATGACGCGCACGACGTGAAGCTTGCGCTCGTGCTCGGAAGCTGCGATCGCACGCCGTCGGTGGCATTGCGGCTGTGCATGAAAGGCCGCTTCGAGGTTCAGGCCGGCGCCCCGGCTCACTGGCTGGCGGCACTGGCCGGGGAGGTCGCATGACTGGCGATGTTCTGCACGCTACCCCGGAACATATGGCGCGGAGCGCATGGAAGGTCGTCGTGATCGGTGCGGGGGGGACCGGCAGTGCCCTGCTGTCGTCGCTTGCCCGACTGCATCACGCGATGGTGGAGCTCGGGCACCCCGGTGGTATCGAGTGCACGGTGTACGACGACGACACGGTGAGCGAGTTCAACGTCGGCAGACAGGGGTTCTATCCGAACGACGTGGGCCAGTACAAGGCAACGCTGCTCGTGAACCGCCTGAACCTTCTGATGGGCACGAACTGGGTGGCCGAGCCGCGGCGCGTCGATTCGCGGATTAACCTGCATGCCGATCTCGTGATCGGCTGCGTGGACTCGCGACGCGCGCGCCATGCAATTGTGCAGGCCGCAAAGCGGGGAAAGTGCCGTTACTACCTCGATTGCGGCAATGAGGAGGATCGTGGTCAGGTTATTCTCGGCGAGTTTGGCAAGCCGCGGCACGACCGGTTGCCCCACGTGGGCGACCTGTTTCCCGACATGCTGAATCCGAAGAACGACAAAGCCGACGATACGCCTTCGTGCTCGATGGCCGACGCGCTGCGCAAGCAGTCGCTCGTCATCAATCAGGCGATTTCCGTTCAGGCGTTCAACCTGCTCTGGTCGCTGTTTCGGAATGGTGGTCTGGTGTTTTCTGCCGTGTTCGTGAATCTCGCAACGGGACGCACGAATCCGGTACCGATCGACGCGGCAGCATGGGCGCGCTTCGGGTACGAAGCACCGCCTTCAGGCAAGCCGGCGCGGCGTCGCAAAATTGCGCGCGGCGGCTAAGCTTGAGGAGCCACCGGCCTGCTCGGTCCACCCTGGCTGTTTATCGATCAGCGCCGCCCCTTAAAACGGGCGGCGTTTTTTTTGTCCGCCGTTTCCATGTGAGTGTGCGATGCAAATCACCCGTGTCGTAGTGACGGAACGAATAACACTACCGTCGCTGCGACCGCGAGCGCAGGCCCGAATGCGACGCGCGAATGGGCCGCGGCGTTGGAACGTGCGGTGCGCATCAGTCCAGCGAGCACTACAAGGGCGGCCGCTATGAACGCGACCGGCGGCAGTGCCTGCCAGCCGAGCCACGCGCCGATTGCCGCGAGCAGCTTGAAGTCGCCGTGGCCGATGCCATCCGACCGCGTGATGGCTACGACGAGCAGCGAAAGGATACGGAGGCCGAGGTAGCCGGCCACCGCGCCGATGACGGCGTCGGGCAACGGAGCGACGTGGTTGCCGAGATTGACGAGCAGGCCCAGCCAGAGCAAGGGCAGGGTGACAGCGTCCGGCAGCAGGTGATGGCGACGGTCGATGTCCGCAGCGATGAGCAGCGACAGGCAGAGGAGCGAAGCAACGAGCGCGGGCAGTGACACACCGCGTGTGGCGAGGGCCGTTACGGATGCGCTGGTGCACGCCAGCGCGCCCCAGACCCGGTCGCGGACTCGCGCTGGTTCTCGCTGCCCGGTCTCACCGAGTGACCGCAGGACAGCCGTGCCGATCACGGCTGACATATCCGGCACCACCGCACCCAGTGTGCAGGAGGTGCCAACGACTATAGCGAAAAGCTCAATGCTGACGAACGATGGCATGGGCTGGCTTAGAGTGGGCATGCTTACTGTCCAGGAGGTTATCCGTGGTCCGCTCCGTCTCACCGATGCCCGAGATCGCGCGCTTCATTGAGGCGCTCCGCGAGGCGTTTGGCGGCGACGAAATCAATGCGATCGTGCGACGGGGGCGGGCCGGCGAGCCGGTGTTCTTCGCGCGCGAGGGCGGCGTGGAGTTCGGCACGCCGCTCGGGACCGGAGCGGGATGGGACGCCTCGGCTGTCGTGGACCGCCACTATTGCGCCGGCTGCGGCGACGCGTGTCTCGAAACCGGGGTGCGCTGCAGTGAACATCGTGCGCGAGGCGCGGGCAGGCCTGCGCGATAAAAACGGGGTCGTTTTCGCGATCATTCCGACGGGCAATGTAGTCGCCGCGGCCTAGACTCTTCCTATCCCTCGCGCTTCTGGCGCATCGACCTGACCACAGCGGCTTGCCGTTGTGCTTCTTTCTGTCTTACCGGCCTGGCGCCTGTCCAGCCTCTATCGTTTTGATCCCCCTTGGGAGCCTACTCCCGGACGGGACGCGGCTCCCCTTTTTCATTCAGGAGCCGTCCATGTTCAAACGTGCGTTCCGTAGTGTCTCCATCGTCGTTCTCCTCTCCACGCTCGCAGCCTGCGCGAACATGACCGACTTCGGCTCGCCCGACGTCTATCAGCGTTCGGACGTGCAGCGCGTCGGTAGCCTCGAGGAGGTCACCGTTGTACGCGTGCGCAACATCACGATCCAGACCTCGGGCGACGGCTCGGGGATCGTCAGCCTGATCACCGCAGGTGCGAGTGCCTTTCTCGGCTCACAGGTGATCGGCAACGGCAACGGTCGCTATATCGCGGGCGCGATCTCTGGTGCCGGTGCGGGAGTGATCGCGCAACGCGTTGGCGCTGCGCTCTCGCGGACAGCAGGCCTCGAAATCGTTGTGCGTAAAGCAAACGGTTCGATGCTCGTGGTCACGCAGCCTGACGACCAGCGTTTCAAGCCGGGCGATCAGGTCCTGCTTGTCAGCAGTAACTCGGGCGTGCGCGTCACGCACTGAGTCTTTCCCTCATCCGCCGGCGGCACGCCGGCTTTCCTCTCCAGCACGGCGAGGCGTTTCCCACCAGGGACGCCTCGCTTTTTTCTTTTTCGAGGTATTCATGAATCATATTACGAGGATCACTCACGCCGATCGCCGCAGCGCGGGCGCCAGGCGTGATACCGAAATCGCACGCTGCGCTCGCGGCTTCCTGCGCCGTGTGGCAGGTGACCTGCGTCTGCGCGCGGGCCAGCACGACATCACGTCGCTACCTGCCGCGCGCGGTCGAGGCTGTCGTGTGACGCTGAACACCGGGCGGCTCATCGTCGAGGTGGCCGATGCACCGGCACGCAACAGCGTCGCTGTCTCGTTCCGCACCCGGCATGGCCGTTCCGACCTGTCGGGCGGCGGCGATAACGCAGTGAGTCTCGATCAGATCTCGTCGCGCGAGGGCTATGAGGCCATGCTCGCCGCACTGCGGCTGGCCAGTGGGCTCGATCAAGAGCGCCGCCAGGAGGCCGGATGAAGATCATTAGCGTCGTGGTCGAGTTTGCGTCCGGGATGGACATCACAGACGGAGCATCGTTCGATCCTGATTCCATGACGGTCTATCTTTCGGAGCGTCTCCGGCGGTTGTTGTTGGAGTCGGATACGACGGAGGCGCCCCCGAGGATTACGGCACAGGTCGACGACGCACGTTTGCCCGTGACTTCGCTCGACGGGCAGTTCATCGTGCGCGCCAGCGCGGCTGAGCCGGCGCCTCGTTCGCTTCTGTCTTTCCGCCGCTTCGGGCATGCCTGGAGCAAGGAACAACGACAGCAATTTGGGCGCTTTTCCCACACGTTGTCGGCGGCATCGATTGTCGGCGCAGTGGGTTATTGGCACTCTACTGGGACCTGGACCATCTCCGCCGTGCTGAATGAGGCGGTACTGGTGTTCCTGTTCGTGATACTCTTTTTGCGAGGCATGGATTCCATGAACGGAGAATGAGCATGGGCTTTGGACTGTTCGCCCTCGTTGTTGGTCTCGCTGTGTTTTTCTACGGCGGCCACATGACGAACCGGGGCCGTCAGGCGGATCGGGCGCATCGCTCGCATTCGCACTGACCGATCACTGTAGCGCCGGCTGACGTCGGCATAGTTGAGTAAAGGGCTGCACCTTCCGGTGCGGCCCTTTTTCTTTTCAGGGCCGCAAACATGCAATCAACGCTTGAGCTGGATCTGCCGGTCGCGCTTGCGGCCGCACCGTACGACACTTCCGGCAAAACGGTCGGCGAAGTGGCCCGCGAGATCGGGCGGAAGCTATGCAGGACCGGGCTTGAACCGGAGTGGGTCTGCATTTCGAATTTCGTCGGTGATCCGAAGTGCAACGTCTACGGCCTGCGCGAGACGGCGCCGTGGCCGCAGGCTGGTAGTCCGAAGGAACGCCTGAGCCTGTCGGTCGAACGCCGCCACTCCGAAGGCTGGGTCATTCACATCGAGTACATCGCATTTCATGCGAAAGGCGAGGGCGGCTACTGGAGCAGCGTGCCGCTGCTGCGCATCAAGACGCTGACACGCACCCTCGCGTGGTCGGTGGCCGCAGTGGTTTCTCGCCTGCTCGATATCGACTGACGGAACCACCTTCCTCTTTCCCTTCCCTTGCGGGGCATTGCCCCGGACGGGTGATGCTTCGCCTTCAGGAGCTTCACCATGTACACACTTTCCATTCCCAACGCAGTTCTCTCGGCCAGCACGCTCGCCGGCCTCTTCGGTCTGTTCCGTGACGAGCGTGTGCGCGCGACGGAATCGGCCCAGATTGCACTCGGCGGCGCACCGGCCGGCGTGAGCGTCACGCGCTACAACGGCAAGCTCGCACTCCGTCAGCCCGGCACGGCGGATTCGATCGTCGCCGGGATGCTGGATGAAATGCGCAGCGTGGCCTTTCTTGACGACCGCGGCGTGCAACGCCAGCCGTGGGAAATCTGTGCAGTCGACTGGGATGGGCTGTTTGCGTTCGTCGATGTTTGCAGAGAACCGCAGTTGCTGCTCAGCTTCGACCAGATCGACGCAGCCGTCACCGAGGCTCGCGGGCGCGGCCGCAGGCTCAACCTCTCCGATCTGTGCATCGAGGCCATGAAGCGTCGCTTCGGCTTCGGCTACGCAGGACCGGCGCTCCCCGGCACACGGGAGGTCAGCAGTCGCCATGAGGTGCAGGTCGCATACGCGCTGCTCGCGAACCTGCCGGTACCCGAGGCGGTGCTCGATGGCTACCGCCGCAACAGTGAGGCGTTCCGCTATGGTCCGTACTGGGCAGCAACGCTCGTGTATGTCCCGGAGTTGCGCGGCGCGATTCCGGGCGCAAAGCTGCAGCACATCGTCTCCGTCATGAAGCACAACGGCAAGGCGATCGATGCACAGAATGCCGACGTCCTCACGAGGATCGCGCGGCTGCTGCAGGACTGCCCCAGCTATCCAGATGTCGAGGATCTGCTGCATGCCAACGGCTTCATCGACGACCTGCCGTTGCCCGCCGCGTTCGACGTGCCGGTCGACGTGGGAGAACCCGTCTCGCCGCTCGCCATCCGTGTACGTGAACTCGTTGCGGACAGCACGCGCAAACGTGCGATCGACCAGGCCGACAGGGAGCTGGCTCTCGGCCGCATCAGCGGACGCATGCATCGCCACCACTGCAATATCGCGCGGCTGGAGCACGGCCGCCACACCTTCGCGTATGGAAACCGGCTCTCCCGCGCGCTGGACCAGCGCGACGTCCGCCTGCTGCTCGAGGTGCTGGATACCTCGGACGAGCATAACCGCGCGAGCAAGACGGCGTTCCGCGAGGTCCTCGGTGTCAAAGTCCTTGGCGTGCGTGCCGTTGCCCGGCGCCGCGCGGTTTTTGCGCTTTGCGGCTACAGTGAGGACGAGCAGGCGCATTGGGAGCGCGACGCTGCGCAGGCGAAGGCGCAGCGGGATGCGGAGCGCGACCTGAAGGAGGCGCGCGACGCCGCGGCCCGCGCAAGTTACAGGGCCGGCAACGGTGCCGAATTGAGCGGGGCAGAGCACGTCGATCTCGCGATCAGCGAAGGGTATTGCACCATCCACAGCTTCCGGCGTGGCGCGATACTGAACTATGCGCTGATGCGCGGCAACGAAAGCGCGGCGCGGCGTCTGAGCGCAAAGGACGGTACGCTCGCCTACGCGCGCGCCCTGCTGGAGCGGCGCGCTGCGTAGACTCTTGTTTGCTGAAGTCCGCCGGCGCCTTGTGCGCCGGCTTTTTTTTGTCCACGGCAAACGTCCCGCATCGAAAGCCACGCGGAATTCGCGAGCATTGCGGCGTTCGCGTAGGTAGCTCACGCCTACACTGGCCCCTATCACCCGCGTCCCTGACGCATCGACCACGCCGGCACTGCCGGCAATCCAACCCGCCTGCCGGGGGCATCGTCCCTCGGGGGCGTGCTCCCGTCGGGCTTTCCGAAAGGACTGCCCATGAACCCGCAACCCGCCGATGTACCAATTGCGCAGCTTGAGTGCGCGATCAATCACTGGCGCGAACGCCGCCCGTCTGCCGATCCCGATAGCCCGGTGCTGTGTGCCGAGGCGCGCTCGCTGGCCGACGTATACGGTCTCGCGATCTATCACGGCTGGACGCGTGTTTCGCGCGCATCGCTAAACGACACGCAACGGTCCGCGCTCGACGCCGCCCGGCCGTAAGCCGCATTACCGCGTCGTTCGACGCATCACAACGCCGCCACCGCGGCCATCTCAATGACCCCGCCGGGATAACGCTCCCGCCGGGGGTGTTGCTGCGCGGGGTTTCTCTTTTCTCAGGAAACCTTCATGCAAGTCAACGCTTCCCAGCTCAATGCCCTGCTCACGGCCTATGTCCCCCATCGCCTGCCGGTCCTCATCACCGGGCGCCCGGGTATCGGCAAGAGCGACATCGTCGCCCAGGTCGCCGCTACCCTCAGTCATGACCTGCTGATCAGCCACCCGGTCGTCGAAGACCCGACCGACTCCAAGGGCCTGCCGTTCGCCGCGGCTGACGGGAGATCGGCGCGCTTCCTGCCGTTTGGCGATCTGGAGCGCGCCCTGCAACCGCGCGAGCGTCCGCTCATCTGGTTCCTTGACGATCTCGGGCAAGCCTCGCCAGCCGTGCAGGCCGCCAAGATGCAGCTGCTGCTCGCACGCCGCATCGGCGAGCACAGGCTTCCGGATCACGTCACGTTTCTCGCGGCCACCAATCGCCGCAACGACAACGCGGGCGTGAGCGGCATCCTCGATCCGTTGATCTCCCGCTTCGCAACGGTCGTCGAGCTTGAGGCCACCATCGAGGAGTGGACCGCCTGGGCCGTGGCCAACAACGTCAAGCCAGAGCTCATCGCATTCCTGCGCTTCCGCCCGGATCTGCTGTCGGTCCAGAAGACCTCGCGCGACATCGAAGCGACACCGAGTCCCCGCAGCTGGGGCTTCGTCGCGAAGGCGATGGGCGTTGTGCCGAAAGAACTCGAGCTGATTTCCTATGCCGGCGCGGTGGGCGAGGGACCAGCCACGGAGCTGATGGCGTTTGTGGAGATCTACCGCGAACTGCCTTCGCCGGCGGCGGTCCTCGCCGCGCCCGATGCGGCGCCGATTCCGGAAAAGCCTTCGGCCCTGTATGCGATCAGTGCGGCGCTGGCCATGTACGCGAACGAAAGCAACTTCGAGCGCGTCGTGACCTACACCGAACGTCTGATCGGCGCGGGTCTGAACGAGTTTGCCGCGTTGCTGGTGACCGACGCATTGCGCAAGACGCCTGCCATCGCGAACACACATGCCTTCATCAGGGCGCAGGGCGGTCCGATCGGCACGCTGATCCACGGCTGAACGCCACGCCTTCCTTTCGTTGTTCCGGGCGGCGCGCATCGCGCGCTTCCCGCGTCGCAGCTTCCTGTCCTGACTTATTCCATCCCATACATTTCTCTGGAGTTTCTCCATGAACATCACCGACATCCAGTCGCGCGTCATGCTCTGCTCGGTCACCATCTCGTCGTGGGTTGCACGGCGGTTTGACCTGAAGGTCACCGAGGAGGTCGAGAGCCGCCACGACACGAAGGGCATCGGGCGCTTCAACAAGCGCCTGCTGCCCGAGAATGCGCCCAGCTTCAAGGAAGTCGTGTCGCTCGGTGGTCGCATCCGCCGCTACTTCTACGACCACACGCTGGAATACAACCAGCTGTCCGTGCGTCTGCTGCCCACGGAGATCTACATGGACTTCTCGGCGCAGATGCGCCGGATGAAGGACGAGTTCGATCTCGCCGTGCAGGTATTCCTCACCGACTACCTGGACCTCAAGGAACAGGCACGGCAGGAAATGAATGGCCTCTTCAACGAGGCCGATTACCCGACGCTTGCCCAGCTGGGGGCGAAGTTCGGCGTGCGCATGTCCGTGCTGCCGTTTCCCGACGCGAGCCAGTTTGGTGTCGATCTGCCCGAGGACGTGCTTACGAGCCTGCGCTCGGAAATCGACCAGCACGTCATGCGCTCCATCGAGGATGCCAATCAGGACATCGTGCGGCGTCTTTACGATGCTGTGTCGGCGATGGCCAACCGGCTGTATGCGGCGGGCAACGTGCGTATCGACGTCGCCGATAACGTACGCGATCTGTGCGGGCTGTTGCCGAAGCTGAACTTCAGTAACGACCCGCAGCTCGACCACATCCTTGAGCAGGCCCGCCGTCACCTTGCAGTGCATACCGGCATAGAACTGAAGGAATCCGAGGTGCTTCGCTCTCAGGTTGCCGCCAAGGCGACGGAGATCGAGGAACTGATGGAAGCCTTCATGGGCGGCAAGCCGCAGACGGCGCTGCCCGCGGCGGGTACTGCGTCGCATCTGCGCATCGCGGCGTGAGGCGCCCATGGATGCCCGTATCTCGAAGCAGCGATCGGCGCTCGTGCTGAACCAGCCGTTCTTCGGTGCGCTGGCACTGCGCCTGAAGGTGATCGAGGATCCGGCGTGCAGGACTTTCTGGGTGGATGGGGAGCTGCTGGGCTACAACCCGGCGTATCTCGCCACCTTGAACGATCTCGAATGCCGGGGTGTGCTGGCGCAGCTGATCCTGCACGTCGCCAACGGTCACTGCTTCCGGCAGGGGCCGCGCGACGCGGACCGGTGGAACGACGCGTGCGACCATGCGATCAATCCGATCGTGAAGCAGGCGGGTTTCGTACTGCCATTACCGCACCTCGACGACGCCCGGTTTCACGGGAAGTCGGCCGAGGAGATCTACGCGGTCCTCACGCAGGAAGCAAGGCAGAAAGAGAAGGAGAAGTCTGGCGGCAAGACCGGTGCGAACGCGCTGGTGGACCAGCCGGCACCCGCGAACGGCGCGAACAATCCGTCAGCGGCTCCCGAACCGGATGCCCCACCTTCCTGCGGCGAGGTCCGCCCCTATCCGGGGCCGGACAAGCCGGTGAAGGAAGCCGGGTGGAAGGTCGCCGTGCTTCAGGCCGCGAAAGCGGCGAAGATGCGCGGGTCACTGCCCGGCAGCCTTGCGTCTCTCGTGGAGGAAACGGCCGAACCCTCCGTGGACTGGCGCGCGATCCTGATGCGCTTTGCGCAGCGGGTGACCCACGACGACTACAGCTGGGCGATGCCAAACCGCCGGTATCTGCATCTGGGCCTTTACCTGCCGTCGCTGCATTCCCCGGCAGTAGGCGATGCCGTGTTCGTACGGGACAGCAGCGGGTCGGTCTTCGACGAGACGCAGGCTCAGTTTGCAGCTGAGGTGATTCACGTCGCTGAGGTCGTGCGGCCTGCGCGGCTCATCGTGCTCGACTGCGACACACGCGTGAGGCAGGTGCAGGTCTTCGCGCGGGGCGACCCCATTGATCTTGCGCCGGTGAAGGGCGGCGGCGGCACGTCGTTTGTAGATCCGTTTCATCGGGTGGACGAGGAGGGCATCAATCCGGCGTTCCTCGTCTACCTGACGGACATGGAGGGCAGGTTTCCCGACGTCGCGCCGTCGTACCCGGTCCTGTGGGCGTCGACCACGCCGCTGAAGCGTGCGCGGCACGCGCCTTTTGGCGAGACGGTCGAGGTGATTGTCTGACCGTCCAACTTGCTGCACCCAACCCGGCTCCTTCGAGCCGGGTTTTTTTTCGTCTGTTCCGAACGCGACGAGGCTGGAAAGCTGCACAAAAACCGCACCATTCCGGGTTTTTCCGTTCAGGCGCCTGAACGGCGGCTCTGCGCGGTCGCGGCAATCGGCGCCACGCGTTGAGCCGCGCAAAAAGCTGACCAATATCGCGGCTCTTTTGCCTGACGGGGCACACGGGCGCGCCCGAACAATACAGGCATGTCCGATGCCGCCGACAACTCCGCCCTGAAATTCAACCGCCTCGAAGAGAGCGCGGTGAAGATGTTTTTCGCCTCACTGCGCCCGTTGCAGGAGTTTCTCGACGCGCCCGATATCGCGGATGTGCTCGTCAACCACCCCAACGATGTGTGGATCGAGCGGCGCGGCGTACTCACGCGCGTACCCCTCCAGCTCAACCCCTCGACGCTGTCCGGTGCGATTCACTCGCTCGCCTCATCGGTGGAGAAATCCGCGAAGGCTGGCACCCACCAGGGGATTCTCAACGCGGGTCACGGCACCCTCCGTATTGCGGCGGTCATGCGACCGACGGCAATCGACGGCGATGCGCTGGCGATCCGCAAGCATCGCGACAGGCATCTCTCGCTCGACGACTACGTCACCGCAGGTGCGTTCTCGCGGGCGCGCGCCCGTCAGGACGAAGACATCGAATACTTCCCGCCTGGCGCAGAAAACGACGAGCTGCGCCAGGCGCTGCGCGAAATCGTGCGGGCGAAGAAGAACATCCTAGTTGCCGGCGGCACCTCCTCCGGCAAGACGACCTTGCTAAACGCGATTGGCGCCGAGATCCCCGACGAGGATCGCGTTATCACGATCGAGGACACGAAGGAGCTGAATCTCCCGGTCCCGAACCTGCTGCGGCTGCTATCGAACACCGACACGGGCGTGACGACGCAGATGCTCGTTGCACTGTGTCTGCGCTTTCGCCCGGACCGGATTCTGGTGGGCGAAGTGCGCGGCGGCGAGGCATACGACTTCATCCAGGCGCTCAACACCGGTCATGACGGCGGTCTGGGCTCGATCCACTCCAGCACTGCGCGCGGCGGGCTGCGCCGGCTCGAGAGCCTCGCCATGCTTGGCGTGCCGTCCGGCACGCGCTGGGACATCGGCGACTTGCGCCAGAACATCGCGAGCTGCTTTCACTACGTCGTGCACATGAAGCGCACAGGCGAAATGCGCCACCTCTCCGAAATCCTCGAAGTGCGGGGTTACGACAACGGGGATTACATCCTCAAACGCGTTTTCTAAACCACTGGAGTGGACCACAAATGAAGCAACGCCTGACCTCCTTCCGACGACGTGTCGCACAGCGCGCGTGCGAGGCATACGCACGACTCTTCAGCCGGCGTGAGCTCCGCACGACGCTCGTTGCGCTGACCCTGAGCGCCATCGCACCGCTCGCTTCGGCCTCGTCGACCGATCTGAGCGATCTGGGGTCGGCGACGGATGTGATCTGCCTCGTCTCCAACTGGATCAGCGGGCCGTGGCTCTTCGGGATTGGCCTCGTGATCATGATCGTGGCCTGCATTGCAATCGCGACGTCGGAAAGCACGATCGCGAAGGTGCTGTCCGCGGCATTCGTCGGGATCGGCTTTGCCGCCTGTGCGGTCCCCGTGCTGAAGAACCACTTCAAGATTTCATATGTCTGCACGTAAGCCCGTCAAGGTCAGCCGGTCGCTTTCGCTGCCGCGCCAGATTGGCGGCGCGGACCGGGTACTTGCGCTCGCCAACGGCCTCGTCACCGTCATGCTGTGCTACTCGTGTGGATTTGATCTCGGCAGCTGCGTCGGCTTTATCACGATGGGCGTCGCCGTGCACTTCTTCCTGCGCTGGATGAGTTCGCGCGATCCCTGGTGGCGCCTCGTCATGCTCGTCTACAACCGCTACCCGGACGTCCATGAGCCGTCGCCCTCGCTCAGGTCATCGGCACGCTTTCGCCGGCCCTACGGATTTGACCAGGACCTGCCATGCTGAAGTCCGCAAAGCGCCGCGCGCTTGCGCGCCGGCCCATTCACGAGATCGTCCCGTGGATGACGATGGTGACGCCCAGTCTCGTGCTCGACAAGGATGGGTCGGTGCTCACGTCCTTCGAGTACGAAGGCATCGACATCGATACACCCAACGCCGGCGACATCACGGCCACGCGCAACAACCTGGATCAGGCCTGCAAGAACTTTGACCATCGTGTCACCGCCTGGTGGCGGCTTGCGCACCGGCGCGTGCATGGCGACATAGACGGCGATTTCGCCTCGCCGCTCGATGCGCGGCTGAACGAAATCAACCGCCACAGCGTCGGCAGCGGGAAATACTTTCGCAACACGCACTCCCTGTCGCTCGCCTTCACGCCCGAGACCGGCATCAACAAGTTCTTCGAGAAGGTCGGCTATCACCTCAAGGTCGGCGGCAAACCCATGCCGCTCGCAATCTTCGAGGCGGTGCGCGACCAGGTCCTGACGCGGAACGCGTTCGTCTTCGACGTCGACCAGCTGACCGCGGACATCCGGCGCTTCGAAGGCGTGCTCGACGCGTTTCGCGGCGGCGTGGGGCGGCTCAGGATGAAACGGCTGGAGCTGCAGCATGCGCTCGCCTATCTGCATCAGACCGCCAATCCCTCGGTGCCGCCGCGGCGTGTGCGCTACCCGGTCACGATGCTCGATACGCATCTGACCGAGTCGACAGTGACGTATGGCGCAGAGCACCTGCTGTTCGAATCCGCGCACGGCAAGCGATACGCGAAGATTGTCGCGGTGAAGGAGTGGCTGGGCTTCCAGGAGGCTGCGCTCGACGTGCTGTGCGATGTCGACGCCGAGCTCGACATCTGCGTGATGTTCCGCTTTCTGAGCACCAGCCGCGCTGAAGCGTTCATCAAGTCAGTGCGCAAGTTCTTCAAGGCCGCCGCGTTCAATCCGTGGGCCATCGCGAAGGCCTATTTCGCGAAAGAGGAGCAGAAGAACGAGAAGGATCGCGAGACCCTGGCCGACGAGGCCGAGGACGCCCTCAAACGCCTGAATGCCGAGGGCGCGCAGTTTGGTTACGCCAACATCTCGGTGGTCGTCTACGGCGACACACAGGAAGAGTGCGATCAGGCCATGTCCGATGTGGTGGGGCGCCTGAGCAACGCGGGCTTCGGACTGATCCTGGAGAAGGACAACCTGCCGGCCGCCTGGGCGAGCACGCTGCCTGGCCGCTGGGACCAGCAAAAGCGCCTCCAGTTCGTGGAGACGGCCGCCGTGTCCGATGTGGCGCCCGTACGTGGCGTTCCCGAAGGCCCGGAGGTCAACGAGTGGCTCACCCAGCAGTTCGGACGCAGGACTGGCCCGACCACGATACTGCCGACGCGTCACCGCACCCTGCAGCGTGTCGTGCTGCATCATCCGAGCGGGCGCGCGCACCTGCTCGTTGTGGGCCCCAACGGTGCGGGCAAGACGATGCTGCTCAACTTTCTGCTCTCGCAAATGGGGCGGCACGATGCGCGACGTGTGCGTTTCGACAAGGAGCGCTCGACGCGCATCCCGACGGTCCTCTCCGGGGGGCATTTCATCGACGTCACCGGCCGGTACACGGCGGCTACCCCGATCAATCCGCTGTCGCTTCTCTCCGAAGAGCGCCACTACGTATATGTCGCCAACTGGGTCCAGATGGCGATCGAGGACGACGAGGCCGGCGGCTTCCGGTGCTCGCCGGCACAGGAGCGCGAGATCTACGAAAAGGTGCAGATGCTCGCGACTGGCTACAGCGCCGAGTACTGGACGTTGTCGTACCTGACCACGCTGCTGTCGTCCGAGCTTCGCGAGCGGCTGCGGATCTGGACCAGAGGGGAGAAAAACGGCCAGTTCTTCGACCACGCCGAGGATGCGTTTGCGCTGTCGGAAAACCTCTCCATCGAGTGCGGCGACCTGTTCCAGAACCACCCCGAGGCCGCGTTCCTGTTCATGGACTACGCGTTCTACCGCGTCTCGCAGTGGCTTGACGGCAAGCGTTTCACGGTCATCGAGGTCGAGGAGTGCGGCTTCTATTTCCTGTACCCGCGCTTCTATGCGCGGCTGGAACTGTGGGCAGTCACCATCCGTCGCCTGAACGGAATGCTGGCCCTGGCTACCCAGTCACTCAAGCAGCTCGAGCGCGTGGCGAACTTCGAGATCCTGAAGGAGCAGTTGCAGAACATCGTCTATCTGGCCAACGCGGACGCGCGCAGCAACCGCAAGCTCTACGCGGATGTGTTCGGGCTGACGGATAGCCAGATCGACATGGTGGCCGATGCGGTGCCCAACCGCGACTACCTGTGGGTCACGCCCACGCACACGCGGATGCTTCAGGCGAGTTTCGACCGCGAAACGCTTGCTGCGCTGCGCGCCGATGGCCGCGCGCAGAGCGTGCTGGACCGGCATTTCGAGTCAGGCGACGAGCACTGGCGCGAGAACTACATGCGCGAGATGCTCGCGCAGGACTGAGAGGGGTGAAACGATGAAGAAGTTTGGGACTACCGCTTTGTGTGGTGTGGCAGCTGCGCTATGCCTGATGCAGCCGGCGTCGGCACAGTGGGTCGTCTTCGATCCGACCAACTTTGCACAGAACATGATCACGGCGGCAAAGGCGATCAAGGGCGAGATTTACCAGGACACAAACATCGCCTACCAGTACCAGATGATGGCCAACCAGCTGCTTCAGGCGACCAACCTGAACCCGACGGCGATGAAGGCGCAGTACGACCAGATCACGGGCGATATCTCCAAGATCAACACTTACAACAGCAACCTGCAGAGCCTCTACGGGAGCCTCTCGCAGGGCAGCTCATACATCACCCACATCCAGAACCTGATTTCGACATCGGGCAAGTCGCCGACGCAGTGGCTCTCCGACATGAACGCGCTTTACAAGCAGGGCGACCAGACCGCGACGAGCCTGTTCCAGATGGGCAACGACGTGAACCAGCACATCCAGACGCTGGCCTCGCGACGCGCTGAACTTCAGTCGCAGCTGTCGATGACGCCGACCCAGGAGGCGACGGCCGCGCTTACGACGCACTACCTCGATATCGTGACGAGCCAGAACAGCGACCTGCTGCAGATGATGGCCGCCAAAACCCAGACGGATGCGCAGCAGTCGGCTATGGACAACGCGATGGCGAAGGACCGGGCGGCTGCCGCGCAGAGCTTCCAGGCGAAACAGGATGCGGAGCGCGCGGCGCTTAGCGCCATGCCGACAAACTGAGGCGGCACATGAACGTGAGACGCAACTGGATCGCCGGGCTGCTGTTCGTCCTGACGCTGTTCGCGGCGGCCAGTGCGCGTGCCGACGACACCCAGGCAGGCGGCCAGCAGATTACCCCGGCCAGCGACAACACGGTCACCGTGACGTCCACGGGTAATGACACATTCGGGTCAACGATCAAGAGCGGCGAGATCGCGCAGGGCAATGCATCCGCCGCGTCGAAGCTCAACGCCCTGTTCAGCGCGATCATTCCGGCGGCCGTGGCGGCGAGCCAGAGCCTGAAGCCCGAGGCTGACAAGTTTGCGGCAGGCCTGGGCGCGATAACGCTGGTTTTGACCTTTGTGCGCTATGCCGCTACCCGGGACCCCGTGAATGCATGGGTCGTGGTGTTCGAGGAGCTCGCGATGCTCGGGATCTTTGCATCGATCTATGTGGGCTACCAGAACTTCTCGCAGGGCTTTTACGGATGGTTCCAGACGCTCGCCGGCATGATCCAGTCTGGTGCGGGGGCAGGCTTTCTCACCATGACCGGCGGTGTCGCCGGCACGGCGTTCGAGTCTATCGTGCAGGCCTACAAGGGCACGCACTGGTACGAATACATCGCCCTGACGATCTCGCTGGTTCCGCTCATTTTCGCCTACATCATCCTGATGCTCACGGGGGTCGTGTTCACGTTCATGAACAATCTGGGCCTGATCCAGGCGGCTGCGGGCATCGTCATGGGCCAGATCGCGATTGCGCTGGGTTTTTCGTCATTCACGCGTGGCTACTTCAAGTCGTGGCTCGACTACATGATCAGCGCGGGCATGTATTGCGTGGTGAGCGCCATTCTCGCGAGGCTCGTGATCGGCTCGCTATCGACGGCGCTTACGGCCGCCACCGCGAACGGCATGACGACGGCACAGGGGGCATCGTACGTCTTTGACCTGTCGCTTTTCGTCTTTCTCCTCTCGTTCGAGATTCCGAAATTTGCGGGTATGTTCGGCGGCGGCGCCAACGCCTCGGGCTCCCTCATCAAGAAGGCTGCGAGCGTCGCCACGGGGGGCATCCTGTGACCGCCAGCTCGTTGCATCAGCCGATGGAGCCCGCGGCACTGGTCGCCGTGCACGAGCGCCGCGTGGCGCTCATCCGGCAGGCTGCCAACGAGGCGAGCGAGCCAGAGTACCGCCAGCGCTGGGGCGAGGTGCTCGGGCGCTGCGCAACGTGGTTCTCGAGCCTGCCGTGGTCGCCGGAACTCTACCGCGAGCCCGGTGGTGCCTTCCGCTGCACGGTGGAAACTGCGTTCTACGCGATGCGTCTGGCGGGTGGCCAGAAGTTCGGCACGAACCTGCCATCCGAACATCGGCGCCGGGTCGAGCCGCAGTACAACCATGCCGTGTTTCTCGCCGCGGTGTGCTCCGGTCTGGACGAGCCGTACCGGCATTTTGTGGTGCTGCGTGAACGCGACCGTGCAGAGTGGAATCCCGCCGCGCATGGGGCCCTTGGCCCGTGGCTCGGTGGGAGCGCCTACGCTGTTCAACGCCGCGCGGCGCCGCTGCCGGTAGAACGCATGCGCACCGCGCTTTTCGCGCAAAACCTGATTGGCCACGAGCTGCTGGCCGGATACGACGCGGACGTGCTGACGCAGCTGTTTGGGGCGATTAACCCCGTGCCTCATCCGCAAGGTGCCGAGTCGCTCGTGCACAAGGTCGTGCGCCAGGCAGTGAGCGTGGCGGCCGACTTCGACCGAAAGGCGCAGCAGGGCGTGTACAACGCGGTGCCTTATCCGGTGCCGGCTGCGGTGCACGTCGCGGCGGCGGTGCAGCCGGTAGTGACCTCGCCGGCCGTGCCACCAGCCGCGGCGCATGCCGCGGGTGGCTCGCAGGCAGCGGTGACTCCCGCGGTTCCGCCCATGTCGCCCCCTTCGGCAACCTCGGCCGCAGTGCCAGCCGTCGCACCGGCCTCCACCGCGCCCTCTGTCGCGCATGGTGCCGACGCACGTACGGCGACGTCACCGGCAGACTCCGCCGCGAACGCAACGGGGCCATCGTCGCTGATGGAAGCGATCCGGGAAGACCTGGTGAGCGCAACGACGGGCGACTCCACTTCCGCGCCAGCGGCGCCGTCTGCCCCGGAAGGTGTGGCCCGCACGACTGGCCAGAAGCAGGACGCGCAACTCGGTTTGCCGTTTCAGGGCGATACCGTACCCGTGGCGGCGCCTGTCGATCCGGGCGCGATGCGTCCCCGCGCGGCACGCGAGGAACGCGCAGGCGTGCCTGCCACGTTCGACCAGGTGCTCGAGGGTCAGCCCAACATGATCCGCGAGTTTTTCCGGGCGCTGGCCGAAGACGTTGCAGCGGGCAAGGCAAAGGTCGCCTGGACCGACAAGGGTCTGTCAGTATCGAAGCGGCTCGTGGGCAGCTACGGCGTGGCCAGCGACACGCTCGTCGAACATCTGCGCAGGCGCGGCCTGCTCGTGGCCAATGCGCAGACGGAGATCGTGCTCGCGCCGCGCGCGGGCGAACTCATCGTGGAGCGCGGAGCGTGAACGCTGTCAGCCCCTACATCAACCATTTCCGGCCGGTCTACGAACTCCGGGCAACGATTTTCTGGTTCGTTGCCCTCGTCTTTCTCCCGTTCTCGGGCATGCCCTATGGCTGGGCCTTTTCTCTTGCGATGCTGGCGCCGCTCGCCTTGCGGGGCACGCAGGTCTGGAAGGCGCTGCGCTTTCGTCTGGCGATCTCGACCAAATGGCTCACGACGCTTCCAGTGCCCCAGCTGATGGCGGTGCAGAGGAAGATGCGCGAGGAGAGCAACTCGATGTACCTGGGCACAGGCTTCGAGTGGACCCAGAAGCACTGCCAGATCGCACACGATATCCTGCGCATGCCCACTACCGACATACCGGGATTGCCGAAGTGGCTGGGGAAAACGCGACGCGGTCGCGAAATAGAAGCGGCCATCGAGAAGATGTTCGTACCGGCCAACAGCATTCGCGACCGCGAGCCGCAGGGCGTCTCGTGGATTCACGGCATGGAGCCCAGCAAGGTCCGCATCCCGTTTCACTACAAGGCGATGAGCGCGCACACCGCCGTGGGCGGCACCACCGGTTCGGGCAAGACGCGCACCTACGAGGTCATCTCCACCCAGGTGATCCACTGCGGCGATGTGCTTATCGTCATTGACCCGAAGAACGACAAGGACTGGAAAGCGCGTGTCGAGCGCGAGTGCGCACGCACCGGCCGCAAGTTCCTCTATTTCAGTCAGGCCAAGCCGCTCGAATCGATCCGGCTGAATCCGCTGGAGAACTGGTCGCAGCCGTCAGAAATCCCCGGGCGCATCGCACAATTGATGGATGAGGGGCCGTTCCGGGACTTCGCCTTCCTTTTCATCGATCGCGCGGTCAAGGGCGAGCTGTATATCGGGGACAAGCCGAACCTGCGCTCCATTCTCAAATATGCGCAGGCCGGTGTCGCCAAGCTGCTCGAACGCAGCTTGGAGCGGTTCTTCCGGGAGAAGGGCCTCGACAACTGGGAAGAGCTGGTCGCCACGACGGTCACCCAGATCGGCGGCAAGCCTGGGAGTACGTCGCGCGTCGACGCCATGGTGCTGCTGTACAACGAGCGGTACGCGCATAACGATCTCGGCCACGAGGCGATCGACGGGCTTATTGCGACTCATACACACGACCGCGATCACTACACGCGGGTCATCGCGTCTGTCATGCCGCTCCTGCAGATGCTCGCGACCGGCGAGA
The DNA here is from genome assembly GCF_048957895.1 of Paraburkholderia sp. A1RI_3L. Classification (NCBI taxonomy): domain Bacteria; kingdom Pseudomonadati; phylum Pseudomonadota; class Betaproteobacteria; order Burkholderiales; family Burkholderiaceae; genus Paraburkholderia; species Paraburkholderia sp. A1RI_3L. The sequence goes on along the minus strand of NZ_JARCHA010000012.1, from coordinate 62,293 downwards.
CGGGCCTTATGCTCGCTCCCAAGGTCGAAGACTTCGAGGACGAGCGGGAAATCTGGGACATCGACCGGATCATCAAGCAGAAGGCCGTGCTGTACATGGGCTTCGACTCGTTGTCGAACAGCATCGTCCAGAAGGCAATCGCATCCCTCGTGCTGGCCGACGTTGCGGCAGTGTGCGGCGCGATCTACAACTTCTACAAGGAGACGCCCGATGTCGTGCTCATCATCGACGAGGTGGCCGAAGCGATCAACGAGCAGGTGATCCAGATCCTCAACAAGGGGCGCGGCGCAGGCTTCAAGGCGTTCGTCGCGTTCCAGACACGCTCCGACCTGGAAGCGAAGCTCGGAAACGCTGCAAAGATGCTGCAGGTTTTGGGCAACCTGAACAACCAGATCATCTTACGCTTGGAAGACAGCGACACGGCACAGTGGTTCTCGGACAAGGTCGGGGAGACAGCCATCCGCAATATCCAGGTGTCCGGTGGCACGAGCCGCGGCAGCGAAGGGCACATCGGCGAGTTCAACGGAACCATCACCCGGTCGCTGCAGCTGGAGAAGGTGCCACTCATCCCCGTGGCGCTCATCCAGCGCTTACCCAACCTGCAGTACTTCATGCGCATCTCAGGGGGCGCTGTGTATCAGGGCCGCATTCCAATCCTGCAAGGCTAGACAAAACAGGCATGACTTCCACCTTGTTCAAAAAAATCATTCGCGAACACAGACTTTCCTCCCACCTGGTGCCGGTGTTTACGATCGCGCCCGAGCTTGAACTCGCCTGCTCGCGTCTCGCGGATTTTATCGGTGAGCGTTTCGAAGGGGAGCGCAAGCCGCTCATGTGCGAGATGCTGGAGGACGGCGTCGCGGAATACAGACGCGTGCGTAAGACGGGCGAGCCGCATGTCGCATTCATGCGCGGTCTGTTCAGCCGCGCGCATCTGCTCTACGCCCGGCGCTACGTGGCGAATGAGGGGGACCGAGTGCATGTGTGGTGGCCGATGCTTGAACCCGTCACGGCGTTCGAGGCCCGGTTTGGTGAAGGCGCGACCGCGATGGTCGACGAGGCGTGCCCCGAACGCATTACCCATAAGACCGCAGCTTTCCAGCTCGCAGCCCGGGCGCTCACCGGCGAGGGGTTCCGGCTCTACTTTGAGGACTACGATGTCGCTCACAGCTACCCTGATCGCGAAGCTGTCGGGGCTTGACCAGGTCGACGCCGCGCGCGTGCTCTCGACGGTGCGTTCGCAGGATGACCTCGCGGCGCCTGCGCCGCCGGAGTTCGCGCGCGGACGCAAGGCCCGTGCGTACGGGCTCGCAGTTGTCATCGTGCGCAACCCGGTGCGTTTCTGGCTGGGCCTCCTGGGCCTGACCGCATTCCCGGTCTACCTGCTCCTGTCCGTGGTGGAGTGGCTTCATGGCTAGCAGCCGCTTCGTACGTCACGTCAAATGGTGGTTCGTGATCATGCCGCTGGCCACTGGCCTCGTAATGCCGGTTGTGCCAGATCGCGCCCTGTTCGAGGTCAGCGACGTCGAATCGCAGTCCGTTGTCGATATGCTGGGCGAGGTCCGCGCAAGCGATGCCGTCGATGCAACCAACGCGCTGTTCCGCCGCTGGTTCGTCGACTCCGGTGCCGTGCGTGCGACGATGACCGCCGGGAGCGACCGCAGTGACCTTGATGCCGACGGCCTGAACGGCTTTGCCCGGGACTGGGCACGCCAGTTCTGGATGCTGGTGTATCGCGCGCTGTACCGCGTCCTGGTCATGCACACGTGGTTCGCTGGCATCGCGGTACTCAGCATCGCCGCGGCTATTGACGGCGCAGTGCGCCGGAAGGTCCGGGCGGCTGCCGCCGGCATGGCCAGTCCGCTTTCCTTCCATCTGGCCATGCACGCGCTGCTCGTTCTTACGGGCGGCGCGTTTTCAGTGCTGTTGCTGCCGGTGCCGCTCGTCGCCCAGTGCTGGACGCTGCTGGCCATATTCCTGCCGCTGCTCATCTGGATCGTCAACTCGTCGGCCTGAGGGTCATCGGTCCACTTTCGTTGTCTCCTCCCGGAAAGCTCACGAATTCTGTGAGCTTTCTGCCTTTTGTCGTTCAGGCGCCTGAACCGCGGGGCAATGCCGCGCGTCGGCGCGGACCGCGCCCTGCCGGAAAGCCCGCGCAATTGAACGCGTTTTGCCCCGACACGGCGGCGGCCCGCCGGAACAATAGGTGGGTGCCGCGCGCTGGTGCGCGTGCAACTCATAAGGGACAACGACATGAGCACCATCAACGAAGACGTGACGACCGATGCCGCAGCGGTGGCAGGTGTCGCCGGTGCGCTGGCATCAGGGCAGACTGCGATGGAACACGGCGACGCGGGCGAGCATGGGCGCGCACTGACTGACGGCTCCGACGATGAGGAGCTGGAGAGCGAACTCCAGCGCATGGAGAGCGATGCGGTGACGCTGCAGCGCGAAGGCATGATCAACGAGAGCGAAGCCAGCGAGAAGCTCGAGCAGGTCGCGCGCACGCGCCGCTTCTTTCGCGACCTGCCGGCGGCCGAGCGCCGTGCGATCGTCCTGCGCCGCCGCGAGATCGGCCGGCAACTGCTGGACAGGCAACTGTCGGGCGCGGCTATCGTCCCCGCGCAGGTTCGCCTGAACCATACCCGCCTGCGGCCTCTGTTCGAACAGTGGTGGCCGTATCTCAACCGCATGAGCCTCAACATGCAGCGCTTTGGTCGTGCAACGTTCGGCGAGGATGACAAGGACACCGTCAACGCCTGGTTCGACAAACAGCTGGATGCGCTGGAGGCCTACGTCGACGAGCAGTTCCAGGTGGCCGAGGGCTTCCGTCAGCGCACCGAGCGCGAAATGGTGGCGCGTGGCGATATCGTGTTCCAGCCTTCCGTCACGAAGCCCGCACTCGATATCTCTGTCGAGGCCTACTCGCGGTTTGCGATGCGCCTGCTCTCCATCATCATGCGGTTCGACAGGGTGATGGACCACTTCGATTTCCTCGTCTGGAACGCCGTGCGCGACCAGTCCGACGTCGACGAGGAAACGGGCCGCTTCCTGCGCAAGTTCCAGCCGGTCGGTGTGCGGGGTTACATGACCCACCTGCGCCTGATGACGGCGGTGCGCGGTCTCTGAGCGACGCCATGCTTGACGGCCTGAACCCGCAGCAGCTGGAGGTAGTCCGGTCACTCCGTCCCTGCCTGGCCGTGGCCTGCCCGGGTGCCGGCAAGACGAAGACGATCGCAGCGAGAGCGGCCGTCCTGCTTCAGGAGCCGGGCACCCTGGTTGGCGCGGTCACGTTCAGCAAGGAGGCCGCCATCGAGCTGCGCGAACGCATCCTCAGGCTTGTGGGCTCGGCCGCAAAGAGCCGCCTGATCGCCGGGACGTTCCACTCGCTTGGCTTCCGGCAGATCGGGCACCGCGGCGGTCGGCGGCAGGACATCGCTTCCGATGGTGACCGCATGGGCCTGCTCATGCGGGCGCTGGCCGAGACTGGCCTGAACTGGAAGGTTGAGGAGGCCGTGCCGGTCATCGAGCAGCTGAAGACGGGCGTCGCACACGCCGTCGAGGGGTCGCCCGAATCGATCCTCTACGAAGCGTATCAGGAGGCGCTCGTGCGCAACGGCAAGATCGACTTCCAGGACATGCTGCGCCTGTCGATTGCGGGCATGCAGTCGGGTGACATCGAACCATACGCGTTCACCCATCTGCTCGTTGACGAATTCCAGGACACGGACCCCCTGCAGTACCGCTGGGTCGAACTGCACGCGGACGCCGGCGCATGCGTGACCGTGGTTGGTGACGACGACCAGAGCATCTATGGCTTCCGGGCGGCGATGGGTTTTCGCGGCATGGAGGGGTTCGCGGGCAAGTTTGAGGCGCAGCGCGTGGTTCTTGGCAGCAACTACCGGTGCCGTGCCGAGATCCTTGCCGCTGCCGACCGTCTGATCCAGCACAATCAGGACCGCATCCCCAAGGTGCTGCACGCCGAGAAGGGCGCGGGCGGCGTGGTGGTTGCTCGACGCTTCGATGACGAATACGACGACGCTGCGGCTGCCGTGGAAGCGCTCCAGCCGAAGCTCGGTTCGGGCCAGTCGTGTGCCATCCTCGCGCGCACTAACCGCGTGCTGGACGCCATCGAGTCGGTCTGCCGCTCGTATGGGGTGAAGTATTACCGCGCTTCCGGGCGCTCCGTGCTCGATCAGCCTGAGGGCGCGCTCATGTGCAACCTTCTCCAGATCGTGCAGCGGGTGAAGCTCAACGGCCTCGATGCAGTGCTCGGATACGCCGGCATGAGCACGCGCGACCTCACTGCGTTGCATAACGCGATGGGTGCGACGCTCGTTCAGAAGCAGAAGAGGGAACTCGTCGCGCTCGGACTGACCGATGACACCGCGTCGGCCTATCGCAGCTTCATGAAACGTCTTGCCGAATGGCAGACGTTGTCCGAGCGGCGGTTCTACTCGCTCGCACTCGAGGGCGTACGCGAGTGGATGATGACCTTCGTGCGCAAGGAAGCAGCCGAGCGCGCAGTGATTGCGACATACGACGTCGTTTCACGGCTCAATGGCTCGTTCAGCGAGCGCATCGAGTTTCTGAAGCGTGCCAACAACGAGGCGGCGCCCGACGCGCTCGTACTCACCACCATGCACAGCTCGAAGGGGCTGGAGTGGGACCACGTGTGGATCACACGTGCGGAGGAGAACGTCGTGCCAGACCCGAAAAGCCCGGAGTCGGAAGAGCGGCGGCTCTTTTACGTGGCCATGACGCGTGCCCGCGAGACGCTTACGATCTCGTCGGTCCGGAAGAATCCGCCGACGCGGTTTATTCACGAATCATGCGTGCGAGAAGCCTGAGCCTGAGGCCTCTGTGTGTGTTTGAGTCCGCATATCCCATCGATCGATCGATCGAGCGAGGCATTCGGCGCTGGCATTAAGGTCAGTGGTAGTCATCTTCGCGCTGATGACGAACGGCAAGGATTGTGACGTGGCATATGTCCGCGAGCGGTCCGCCTTCGATTTCGAAGAGCGCAACGTATCCGGAATCGCCGAAGGAAATAACCAGCTCGCGCAGGAACGGGTTCGCTTCGTCAACCTTGCGACAGGTGAACGGGAAACTCTCCAGCAACCGGGTGGCGTGGCGAATGGCTTCCAGTGCGCGCGCCGCGGCTTCTGTGTCGCGCTTGAGCAGGAAGCTATAGAGGCGTTTGAGGTCATCGCGAGCATCCCGGGTGTAACGGACGCGAAAGTTCACTGAACTTTCCGGGCTGCGTTTAGCATGCTTTCCAGCTCGGCATGCACTTCCGCCGAATCAAAATATTCGTTGTCACGTTGGGCCTGTGTCCGGGAGGCGAGTCCGCGCGCGATGAATTCATGCTGCAGGCGCCGACGCGCGATTCCTTCGCGCAGAGCCGTTTCCATGAATGCAGACAGCGACTCGTTCTCATGGAGTACCTCTTCTGCGGCCCGTCGCAGGTCAGGGTCAACGCGCAGTGGCGGCATGGTCGCGGTTTTCATTCGATCCTCTGTGCATCGCAAATGTGATGCAAGAATAGCACACCGGCAGCCGTGCTGATTGCAGCGCGCTCGCGGCCGCACCAATAAATTCCGTTGGGGGGCGGAGCCAGGAGGACGCGTGGGGCACTACCGTACGCGAATACCCCTTGCAGCTGTGGTAACCCCACGACATGGAAGGGGGCGAGGTCGCTCTGAACTTCCGTCGGGTTGTTGTTGGCAATCTCCGTGGCCGCGGATTGGCGATCAGAGACGACACGGCAAACTGGGCAAGCGGGGAATTCGCGCAAGCAAACCTCGGAGACGCTCGCCTGTCGCACCGGCTGGTAGCTCTGGCACGCCAGCTGGCGTGCGCACGATTGTATTCACATCTGCTTGAAAAGGCCCGCACAGGCACGACTGACCGGCAGAACGTCTGCGCTTCCGCGCAAATGGATGCGCTGGCGGCCAAGTAGATCGCGTTCGATATGGTCGATCGCCGCATAGGCGACTATCACGCCGCGATGCACCTGCGCGAAACGCTCTGTATCGAGCCGCTGCAGCATCTCCTTTAGGGGCGTGCGAATCACGTGCCGCTCGTTCGCGGTGACGACCTCGGTATATTTATCCGCGGCCTGAAAATACAGTACCTCGTCCACCGAGACGAGCCGGGTGGTGTCCCGAAAGCCCACGGTTATCCAGCGAATTGGCGCCGCATCTCGCTGCTCGCCCGCATTTGCCAATAGCCCAGTGTCGGTGGGAACTGGCCCACCGCGCTGCAGCTTTACGATACAGCGGAGAAGGCGATCGTCGGTCACCGGTTTCAGCAAATAGTCGATCGCCGACTGGTCGAACGCCTGAACTGCATACTCGTCGTAGGACGTCACAAAGACCACGTGCACGTGCGGTACGAGGCCAGCGATTTTAAGACCGTCGATACCAGGCATCCTGATGTCCAGGAACGCGAAATCGGGGCGCTTCGTGTTCAGTTCGGCGAGCGCGTCGACGCCGGTGCGTGGCATTCCGACGATCTCGAGCTCGGGCCAGAGCGCGCTGAGGCGTGCCGCAAGCTCTGCGGAGAGGTTGGGTTCGTCGTCGGCGATCAGGGCAGTCGGCATATCAGGCAATCGGAATCTGTAGGGTCGCGGTCACTCCCCGTAGGGCGTCGGCATTAGCGCCGACCGATACACGGCCGCGCTCGCCATAGAGACTTATCATCCGCGCACGGACGTTCGCGAGTCCCACGCCACCATGCAGTTTCGTGCCGCCGTTGCTGAGCCCCACACCGGTATCAGTGACGCTCAGGACGAGCAGGTCACCGTCGCGCGTGCCGCGGATGAGCACTTCGCCGCCGTCTACTGACGGCTCGATGCCGTGCAGCAGTGCGTTCTCGACGAGAGGCTGTAGCAGCAGCGGCGAGAGTGGCAATGCCCTGAGCACACCGGGGACGTCAATCGTATAGCGCAGGCGTTCCTCGCCGAGTCGGATCGTCGCGATCTTCAGGAGTGCTTCAACGAGCTCCAGCTCTTCGTCCAACGTGGCCGTGGCCTTGCGCGTGCGGCCGAGGCTCGCGCGCAAATAGTGATTCAGGCTGCCCAGCATCGTCGTGGCGCGGTTTGGATCACGCTCTATCAGGCTCTGCACGTTCGCGAGCGTGTTGAACAGGAAATGGGGCTCAATCTGGGCTTGAAGCAACGCTAGCCGCGCAGCCGTTTCGGCCTGGCGCGCCTCGGCGGCCTCGCGCCGCTGTGTCTCGAGCGAAGTGCGCATGCGCGCGGCTTGCGCAAACACCGACACGAACGCGCATGCCGCGCCCGCGACAATGAACGACGAGCCGTAGGCGAGCCAGATCTTCAGGCCGGCGTGTCCGATAAGATGTGGAACGTGCCCGACCGTGGATGCCGTGATCTCGAAACCAATGAATACACTCGCTGGCGCGACCATCAGAATCTTCGGCACCAGCGCCAGCTTGCCGCGTACGAGTCTGTCCGCGGCCACGCTGAGCAGCGACGCGCTGAACCCGATGCCATTCGCGACGACCAGATAGGGCAGTAACGTTTCATTGCGGCGTGTTGCCCAGAAGATCAGCCCGACCGCGGAGTTGAAACAGAACAGGGATAGCAGCGACCGCCCCCGATGCGCGGCGCTGGCGTGGGGCGCAGACGACAGAATGGCGAGCGGCTTGCTTGGCATGGCAGCGAGCGGGGGGCGGATTGCGGAGATGTTAGCGTAATTCAGGGCAGCGTCATCACCTTTGATCGGCTTCGCCGCTCCGCCACCCACCTCGGGTTCGTTGCACAGGTGCCTCGCCCGGACGTTAGTCGGACGCAAACGCGGTTCGTCGCCCATTTTCACCGTTCATCGCAAAGCGAAGCGCACGGCAGGCCTGATCGCTATAGTCGTCGGGCATAACCACTGCTCATGCCTCCAGGAACAGGTACCCCTATGCTCCATTTCCCGACTTACGTTTACGTGCTGTTCTGCTTGCTCGTTTATATCGGCGTGAAGCGCTGCTTCGTGCGCGAAGTCAGGCCGGTACGCCCGATTCTTTTTCCTGTGCTGTTTGTTGGTCTCGGCCTGTCGAGTCTTGGCCATCTGTTTCCATGGGCCGGTGCCGATGCCTACGCAGCGGCCCTCGTGATGCTTTTGATCGGCACGGCGGGCGGCTGGTTTCACGCCCGTCGCTGGCGCCTGCAATTCAGGACCGGGCCGGAGGGCATGCTCGTGCGTTTGCCAGGCGACGCAAGCCTGCTCGTCACGCTGCTCCTGACGTTTTTTGCCGAAACGTTCATTCATTACGCGATCGCCGCCTCCCGGCCATGGGCAGCCACCGGCACCTTCGTTGTCCTGTCGTTTGCCGTGTGGGGCGGGCTCGTCGGTATGCCGCTCGGACGTGCGATCAACGTGGTGATGCGTTGCATTCGCCACGCGAACGCAGCGTTGGAGGAAGACGATGGAGCCGCGCTCGAGTCGCGCTGAACGAGGCACGCTCGCGAGCGAGGGAATGCGCCGCGTTTCATCCGGATTCCGGCGATCCCAATGGTCGTACCGCCTGTTCCTGCATGTTTGCGACCCACGTATCGCAACGATGCGTTCCGTGCCCGACGCGTCGCCTCGGGCACTTGCCGCATGATGCGTGCGGGCGGCCACGCTGCCCCGCCTTCCCTCAAAAGAAGAAAGTTGCGATCGCCTGCACGATCTCGCTTTGCGCCTGCGCGCCGTAGACGCTGCGCGCCGAGCCGTGGTTGCTCTGCCATTGCAGGGCAAAGTCGGTACGTGGCCAGTGATAGCGCGCTTCGAGCCACGTGAAGTAACTGTGGTCGTCGAGGTTGTAGCGCGCCATCGCGGTCAGTGCCAGATGCTGGACGAAGACGTCGGGCATCGATGCATACACGAACAGCGAGCGCCGCGTCATCAGCTCCTGTGCAATGCTCGCCGCGTTGCGATAGCGCCAGTATCGCGACGTGTCGTCCTGCAACGCCCGCCACGCGGTGGCGCTCGCGCTGGCGCCGTCGTAGTCGTACTCGAGCGTCAACGACAGTTTGTTCGCGAAGGTGTGAGTAACCCCCGTCGCGAGCTTCGAGTTCCAGGACGATGTGGCCTGCGCGAGATCCGCGACCCCGCTGCCGCGGCCGATCGCGTATTCGAGGAATCCCACCGTCGCATCGTCGATCAGCGTGGTGACGTTCACGCCCAGTTGCGGGGCGATGCCTTCGCCGCCGTACAGCAGCCACTGCGGCGACAAGTTGCCGAACAGGCGTTGTGACCCGCTCAGCATGAAGCGGGTGCGCGCGTTCGTCGCGCCAAGATCGGGATCGAAGGTCGCGTCGCTCGGATGCGTGTTGAGCCGTGGCGATACCAGGGCGGTCATCGAGCCGCCGTTCCACAGCAGCTGCCCGCGCGCCATCACGCTGCCGAGGCGGTTCTCGCGCAGGCTTTCGGGGTCGATCGACACGACCGAGCGCAGCGCGCCGGCCTTGAAGAAGTCCGTGGGGTTGAAGCCCGACGCGACGCCTTCGCGCAGGTTCACGCGACCCACATCGACGATCGCGTTTGGGTCCGCCTGCCAGCTCACGTAGGCCTGCTTCAGCGTGTCGACCGCGTTGTACTGCGACGTGCCCGCGCGCCATCCCGCGTCCAGGCGATTCGAAATGATCGTCCGCCAGTTGCCGGCCGTGCCGTCGTACGAGAGCGTGTTCGACACGCGCGCGTTGTCGTTGAGCGTGACGGGCGCCGTCTGGTTCGCCGCCGTGTAGTTTGCGACGGCCGCTTCGAACGTGCCGCGCCAGTTGCTCGGCGTCACGGGCGCCGCTGTCGCCGTGTCGGCGAGCCGCAGAGCGTCGCCGTCCACGTCGTCGGCCGCGAGGGCGGGGTGCGCGGCGGCAAGGCCCGCCGCGCAGACCAGCGCTGTGACCCGTGATCGCGCCATCGTCTAGTTGGCCTTGAAGCGGGACAGATACGCGCGCTGCAGCCACGCGTCCGGAATGTCGCGCCACGCGTAGTCGGAATAGCGCATCACCGTGACCCAACCGGGATCGAGCCCGTCGATGATGACGGTTTCCGTCGGCCGCGCCGCACCCAGTTGATCCTGGTAGTGCCGGTAGTACGCGATTTTCAGCACGCTGCCGCTCGCCGCGAAGAAGCGCGCCTTGACCGGCCGTTTCGTGTCGCTCGCAATCCACAGGTCGATCGCGTGGTAGGTGACGTCCGGCGCGCGCGCGGTCAGGTGCAGCCGGTAGCAGTGCCGGGTCTGATGCTCGCCGTCCGCCACGTTTTCCTCGCCCGCGAGCGACGCATCGTAGTCGTTTGCCCAGTTGACCGTCACGACGTCGCCGTTCGCGGCCTGACCGAGCAGGCGCTGCTGCGGCGAGATCCGCACGCTGGCCTGGCTCGACGGATCATAGAACCATAGATCGTTGCCGTTCTTGAGCATCAGCTTGTTTGCGTCGCGGGCAGGGGCGACGAACTGCACCAGCGTGCGGAACTGGCTGGTCGCCGGGTCCGCCTTCGAGTAGATCTTCAACACCTCGGCGTCCGTCTGCTGTCCGTTGCGAAATTCGAGGAGGGTCGTGGTCAGGCCGAACGGCTTGTCGGGGTTGCGCACAGCGTCGCTTTGCGCGAGTAGCTGTTGCGCCGACGGGTCCGCCGCCGCGGTCGAGGTGGCGGCGATCGCGAGCAGCAGCGCGGCGATGCGCATGATCCGGATCGGGAATGTCATGTTGAAGGCTCCCGGTCAGGCGAAACGCAGCGCGGCGACGATCGGCAGACGGGCCGCACGGTGAGCGGGCAGCCAGGCCGACAGCGTCGCGACTACCGTCACGCCGAGCGCGTACCGCGCGATCATCCCGAACTCGCCCCACACGCGTACCGATAGCGCGACGGGATCGGTTTGTCCGGGCGGCGTCCAGTGCAGGCCGGCGTGGTTGATCACGGCACCAGCCGCGAGCGCGAGACCCGTGCCTGCAATCGCGCCGCACATGCCGAGCAGGCACCCTTCGCAGACGAACAGGCGGCGAATTCCGGCGCCGCGCAGTCCGAGTGCGCGCAGCGTGCCGATCTCGTGCGTGCGCTCCATCACGGCCATGTTCATGGTGTTGCCGACCGTGAACAGCACGATTGTGGCGATCAGCACCGCGATGAAACCGAAAATCGCGCCGAACATGCCGGTGACCTGGCCGTACTGCGGATTCAACGTCGCGAAGCCGAGCACCTCGAGCGGCTCGCCCGCAAGCCGGGTGCGCAGCAGCGCCTCGATGCGTGCTCGCGCGGCCGGTAGATCGGATGTGTGTTTCAGTTGCACGACAATGGAAGTCACCTTCGCGTTCGTACCGCTGCCGTAGACGAGTTGCTGTGCCTGCGGCAGATGCACCTGCACGAACATGTCGTCGATCTGCTTGACGCCTTGTTTCTGCGCCGCGATCACCGACAGTTCGGCGACGTTCGGTGCGCCGTACGCGTTCGACGTCAGCAGTTCGAGATGGGCGAGCCCGCTGCTGCGCGCGGGCTTTGCAGCGGTCTCGGCCCGTGAGAGCGACGCGATGTCGTCGGGCAGGTTCGTCGCGCCGGCCGGGGGGGACGTCACCGGATCGCGGCAATCAGGGACCCGCAGCGCGTCGCAAAGGCGCAGCACGCGCGCGACGCCCGTGCCGATCACCGCGGCATTCGGGGCGCTGCCCGTCAGTGCGAGGGGCGTCGCCCTGTCCGCGAAGCCGTAGTCGTTCCACTGTCGCATACGGTTCTGGTCGGCCACGACGATTCCGCTGCCCGAAACCGTGCGCGACACGCCCGCCGCGAAGTTGCCGGCGATGCCGTTGATCGTCAGCACCGGCGTCACGACTGTCACCTCGCGTGCCAGCTCGGTATCGTCGAGCACGGTGTCGATGATCTTGCGGTAGTCGGCGATACCGTATGAGACCGGGTCACCGCTGCCGTACAGGAAATAGTCGCGGTGCTGGATCTGCAGATGGCCGCCCTGGCGCACGTAGCTGGTCTGAAGTCCGTAATTGATGTCGCGCGCATAACCGCCGAACAGCAGGATGGCGGTAAGGCCGACGACCATCGCGAGCAGCGTGGTCGAGGAGCGGCGGCGATTGCGCAACAGGTTGCGCAAGGCGAGCACCCACAGGCTCATTGGCAGACCTCCTCGTGCGCGGCAGCGGAGCGGGTTTCGACGACGCGCCCGTCGCGAATCATCGCGACGTCGTCCGCGGCGGCGATCACCTGCGGGTCGTGCGAAGAAAATACGAACGATGTCGCGCGCTCGCGCTGCATCGTGCGCATCAGCGCGATGATGGTCGCGCCCGTCGCGGTGTCCAGGTTGGCGGTTGGCTCATCGGCCAGCACGAGCGCCGGCTCGGTGACGAGCGCGCGCGCGATTGCGACGCGCTGCTGCTGGCCACCCGACAACTGCCCGGGGCGACGATTCGCCTTGTCGGCCATGCCGACGGCATCGAGCAGCGCGAGCACCCGATCGCGTCGCCGCGCGCGAGCGACACCCAGCAGGGTCAACGGATATTCGACATTCTCGAACGCGCTGAACACGGGCAGCAGGTTGAACGACTGGAAAACGAACCCGACGTGGCGCGCGCGAAAATCCGCCAGCGCATTCTCGCGCATCGCGTCGATTCGCTGGCCCGCGACCGTGATGGCGCCGCGCGTCGGGCGATCGATACCGCCGAGCAGGTTGAGCAACGTCGTCTTGCCGCTGCCGGACGGGCCCGAGAGTACCGTGAAGCGGTTCGCGAGAATATCGAGCGACGCATCGTCGGCCGCCGCGACCGCGAGCGGGCCGGTTCCATAGGTTTTCGTGACATGACTCAAGCTGGCCGCTAACACTGACACCCCCCAAGGTATTCGATCGATGGCGCCACCTTAGCGGGAACCGCGCGCCCGTATTGCGCCGTGCGACGAACGGCGAAACGGGCGGACAAACGGCATTCCTCCTCGACGAACGGCAGGTGTCCGCGGGCGCTCCCGCGCCCGGTGCAGCGAGCCGGTCGCGACCCGCAGGCGACCACGAGCGCGTTGCATTCCATCGGCTCCATGCGCGGTTCGTCGCGCGTTTCTGCAATTGGTCGCATCACCGCTTCTTTCGATGACGAATCGATACACTCGCAGCCGAACAGCAGTTGATCCACGCGACCGCCAGCCGACGAGAGAGCGTCGGTGTGGCGGGGGACGCCGAAACACAGACATAACAAGGCATAACAATGACGCAGCTCAGGTTTGAGAGAAGGAGCGAGATGTCGCGGCCCGACTTTCTTGCTCTTTGTCGCGTGATCCGCGATCAGTCCGACCCCGCGCGCTTCGCGGGAGATGCCGATCCGCAGCGATATCGCGACTGGTCCCGCACGCGGCCCGCATTGCTCGTCATCGAGGCATTGCACCAGTTCGCAGTCAAGGCGGCGCGCGCGACACATGGACAGCCAGCGCTGATGGTGCCTGCGCAACTACGCGAGCTCACGCTAAACGGCGTCCGAGGTTACCCGCGGCTTGCTCTCGCGGGCACCGTTGCACGGTACGGCAACGGATACCGTGTCGAAGTGTCGGCGCGCGATGCCGATGCCTTCATGGATCCGGCCGTGGCGTCGGGCACCATCTTCGTCGCGTCGCTGCCGGATCCAGATCCGTGGCTGGTTGCCTCGAGAGAACGGCCATGATGCCCGCCATCGCCACGCCGGCAGCCACGATCGCCGGCGAACAGTTCGGCGTGATCGACGTGGCACCCACTGCACCGCTTTTCGACGAGCATTTCGAGCAGTTTCCGGTGCTGCCGGGTTCGTTCAGCCTGAGCCTCGTGATCGAGATGCTGTTCGACGCACTCGGCGGTGCCGCGAACCGGCCGGACCGAACACTCACGCTTCGCAAGGTCAGCTTCCTCTGTCCGGTGCGGCCAGGCGAGCGTCTGACCGCACGCCTGCGGCACTTGCAGCAGGAGGCGGAGCGAACCACGGCGCATGTCGAGCTGCGCAACGCGCACGATCAACGGGTAATGGAAGGCATCCTCAGCTGGGAGTGCGGCGCATGACGAAACTGGCCATTGTGACGGGCGGCACCCGCGGGATCGGACGCGCGATCGTCGACGCGCTGATTACCGATGGTCACACCGTCTACTTCACCTATCGAACGAATCGCGAGCAAGCCGAAGCACTGGAGCGGTCCTGCGCGGGCGCTGCGCGCGGCTTTCGCGTCGACGGCGGCGACTGGGAGGCCGTGCAGGCCTTCGCCGATCGCGTCAATGCCGAGTCCGAGGTCGACGTGCTCGTCAACAATGCGGGCATGAACGACGATGCGCTGCTGATCGGCAGCCCGTTCACCCGCTACTGGGAAGCGTTTCGGATCAATCTCGGCGCCACGATGGCGTTTTGCCATGCATTCGGCGAAGGCATGCAGGCGCGCCGGCGCGGAGCGATCGTCAACATCTCGTCGGTCGCCGCGCGCAAGCCGAAAGCCGGCAACGGCGCGTACGGCGCCTCGAAGGCGGCGATCGAGCGCTTCACGAAAACACTGGCGCTCGAGATGGCGCGCTTCGGCGTGCGGGTCAACGCGGTCGCGCCGGGGTTCGTGCGCTCCGACCTGTTCGAGCGCTTTCTCGCGTCGCAGGACGCGGCGGCGTTCTACCGCCAGATTCCGATGCGCAAGATCCTCGAGCCGCACCAGGTTGCCCGCACGGTTGTGCTGCTCGCCAACGGCTCGCTCGCAACGACGGGATGTGTCGTCGATCTCGGCAATGGCGAAAACATCAGTGGTTGACCCACTGAATAAAGGAGAGTGGACCATGAAGGAAGACATCAAAAACATCGTCGCGCAAATCCTCTATCTGAGCGGCCCCGAACAGGTGGCCGATTCCGCGTCGCTGTTCCGTGAGCTCAACATGAGTTCGATCGACTACGTCGACCTGTGCTACGAGCTCAAGGACAAGGTGGACAACCGCATCAGCCTCGAAAACCTGTGGCCGTTCAACCGGATGCTGCTGGATCCGCAATGCCACACCGGCACGGACTGGACCGACGCCGGCTGGAAACAGGTATGCGAGTTGATGAACTGGAACGACCGCGAGAAATGCAGCTTGCAGGATCTCTACGAGCACTTCTCGGTGAACTACATCGAGCAGCGCATCGCGCAGTTCAACTGATCCGGTCCGTCTCTTCACGCAGCCTTGCACGAACGCCCTGCTGCGCGGCGCGGCATCTCGCGCCGATGGGGTTTCGACTCACGTGAATGGGGATTTGCCATGTCGTACATCACTGGCCTCGGCATTGCCACAACCGCCTTTCCCGACATCGCGTCGTTGCGGGGCGTCGACTTTGCGGCGCGCGAGCCGCTCGCGCCGGCCGCGAAGCCCTGCGATTACGCGCGCATCAATCTGCCGTTTCCGCTCGTGCAGCGTATGGCGCGCGAGGATCGCTCC
The DNA here is from genome assembly GCF_048957895.1 of Paraburkholderia sp. A1RI_3L. NCBI lineage: Bacteria > Pseudomonadati > Pseudomonadota > Betaproteobacteria > Burkholderiales > Burkholderiaceae > Paraburkholderia > Paraburkholderia sp. A1RI_3L. Next base: position 46,897 of record NZ_JARCHA010000012.1, on the reverse strand, counting down.
CTGCTGAATTCGAGTTCGCGACTTGCGCTGCAGGTCGCCGCAGAAGCGTTCGACTCGGCTTCGGCCGGCCGGCCCTATACGGTCGAGGAGCGCCAGCGCTTTGCGGTTTTCACGGGCGTGGAGGGCGAGGACGCGACCATGGCCGTGCTCACGCCGCTGCACGAGCGTTACGGCGTCGATAGCTGCGGCCACTTCGGCGAGGTGAAGGCGCATCTGAATCCGCTCGATATGCTGCGGTTGCTGACGACCAATGCGCTGTATCAGATCTCGAAACTGTTCGAGCTGCGCGGCGAAGGCTATCCGCTGCAACGGATGTCGCTGACGAGCCTGTGCGCACTCGAGGAAGCGCACCGCCAGATCGAGGGCGGCGTGATAGACCGCGCGGTCATCGCGGCTGTCGGCGACATGACATCGCCGGACAACGTCGCGGCGTTCGGGAAGATGGGCTTATTGCGCACGGTATCGCACCCGGTCGGCATCGTTCCCGCGTTCGGGGCCGTAGGCGCGGTCGTCGAACGCATGCCGCGTGAAGGGCGCGCGCCCTGCGCGCAGGTGCTCGACGCCCGTTCGCTGTACAAGCCCGATACGTCCGTGTCGAGCACCGACTGGTCGAGGCTGTTCGCCTGCTTTCCCGGCGAGAGCGCGCTTGGCGTGCTGCACGTCGTGCTGTACCAGAACGGGGAGCCGTCGCTGGGCAAGGCGGAGCGTAATGCCGTGCAGCTTGCATGGCCGAATGCCGTCGTGCATGCATACAAGCCGCATGTCGGCTATACCGGGCGCGCGAACAACCTGATCGATCTGGTCCTCGCCATCGCGGATCCGGCCATTCCAGTCGGCGCACCCGTGCTCATCAACGGCATCGGCGTGTCGTCGGGACTGGGCGCGATCCTGGTACGCAAGCTGGGCGGGGTGGAGCAATGAAACCGCAATCGGACGCAATCGTCATCAGTGCATTCGGCGCCGTTACACCGCTTGGCGGCAGCTACGAAGAACTTCATGTTGCATTGCGCGAAGGCCGCTCGGGCATTCGCAGGATCGAGAAATTCGATTGCTCGACCTATACGACCCAGCACGCGGGGGTTCCCGCCGAAGGCAACGAGCGCGTGCGCTGGCCTTCGGCGCGGCGGATTGGGACCGAGCAGCTATACGGCGATCTCGCCGCCGCGCGGCTGCTCGCGCAGGCGCCGTTCGTCGTGCGCGATTACACACCGGAGCGTATCGGCTGCCTCGTCGGCGTGGACGTGCCGGCCACCGACGTGCAGAGTGCGCTCGAGCTCGTCGACAAGGTCAATGGAGACAAATCGCGCGACGCGCTGATTCGCGTGCTCGTGTCGCACATGCGCATGAGCGAGTTCGTGAGCGGCGATGCGACCTCCGTATTCGGCGCGATTCATCGCCACATTCCCTTCAGCGGCTGCGCGCTCGCGCACGTGGGCCTGTGCTCCGCATCGCTGCAGGCAATCGGCATGGGCATGCTCGCGCTGCGACAGGGGCGTGTCGACGCCGCCATCGTCGGCGGTGTGTCCGGCAAGGTCAATCCGCTCAATCTCGCGCGGCTGGAATCCCTCGACGTGATCTCGACCGACCTGAACCTCGATCCACGGCACCGTTCGCGGCCGTTCGACGTGCGCCGCTCGGGCTTCGTGCTCGCGGAAGGCGCGGTGCTGTTCCTGCTCGAGCGCGAATCGGCCGTGCGCGCTCGTGGCGATACGCCGCTCGTGCGCATTGCCGGCTATGGGGCCAGCATGGCCGCCGAGCACATCGTCATCCCGCACCTGCAGTCGCTCGAAATGCGGCTGGCTATGCAGCGTGCGCTTGACGATGCGGGATGCGCGCCGGCCGATATCGACTACGTCAACGCGCACGGGACGTCGACGGTTCTCAACGACAAGCACGAATCGGAGGCGATCCGCGCGATCTTCCCGACGCAGCCCGGGATGCCGGTCACCGCCAACAAGTCGCAGCACGGTCACCTGATCGCGACAGCGGGCGCCATGGAAGTTCTCAATACGGCGATCGGGCTGCGAGAGCGCTTCATTCCGGCGACCATCAACCTCGACGAGCAGGCGCAGGAATGTCCCGTCAACGTGGTGCGCGCCGCGATGCCGAGCGATGCGCGGCGCGTGCTCAAGAATTCGTTCGGCATGGGCGGCCTCGCGGCCTCGCTCGTGCTGGAAGGAGCAGCCGCATGAAGTTCACGTCGCTGCTTGCCCGCGACGCGCGCTGGCAAATCGTGTTGCATGGGGCGCGCCTGACGGCGGAAGACTTGCGCACGCGGCTGAGGGCCGCGCGGCGCGCGCTCGGCAGGCTGGGGCCGCACCTGCTTGGGCGCGGCTGCCTGATCGCGGTCGGCTTCTCGGGGTTCGACTATTTCCTGTTCACGCTGCTCGCATCGACGCTCGGCTGCCGGATCGTCTTGTGCGACCCGAAGATGCTGTCCGCTGCGCTGCGCCAGTACCGGCTCGATGCGCTCGCGGTCGTCGCGACCCGGTCGATTGCGTGCGATGGGCTGCCGGTCGTCGTGCTCGACCCGGCAGTGGCCGACGCCGACGGGTCGGAGGCCGCCGCACGCGCGTGGTCCGAGGCCGACGCGCCGCGCGCGCAGATTGTCTTCATGACGTCGGGCACGACGAGCGCGCCGAAGCTGGTCGTCTACGACGAAGCGCAACTCGTCGAAAACGCGCGGGCAGTCGGCCGGTATCTGGGCGTGCAGCCCGGCGATGGCGTGCTGTGCATGTTCCCTACGCACTACATGTACGGTTTCTCGACAATGATGAACGGCCTGCTGGCCGGCGCGACCGTCTGGATGGAACGGGCTTCGTTGACCGCGCACGAGGTGCTCGGTTACCTGAGCAGCGGCCGGATCCGCTTCGTGCCGCTGATCCGCAGCATTGCCGAGCGCGTGTGCGACCTGGCCGAGGCGACGCCGGGCATGCGGTTCGACGGAATCGTCGTGCTCAATGCGTCCGACCGCATCTATGCGGCGCAGGTGCGCCGCCTGCTCGCGCTCGGCGCTTGCGTGTGGAACAACTTCGGCCAGACCGAATCCGGGCCGCGGATTTTCGCGCTGCCGCTCAAGCCGGACGACCTGCCGCGCGTCGATTCGTACTGCTTTGAAGGCGTCCTCGCACCGGGCCGCCCGATCGATCCGCGCATCGAGCTGTCCATCGTCGACGCGCAGGGCCGGCCGTGTGCACCCGGCGAACCCGGTCATCTGCTTTACCGCACGCCATATGCGATGCACGGCTATCTGCTGCCCGACGGCAGCCTCCGGCGGTTCACGACGCTGGAATCCGGCGACCTGATGTTCCGCCGCGACGACGGCGTCGTGTTCTGGGTCGGGCGTCGCGACGAGACGGTCAAGTGCAATGGCCGGCTGATCAACGTCAGCCTGCTGCACCAGCACTTCGATGCATTCGACGACATCGAGAAGAGCTATTTCCTTGCCGATCCGCAGACCGGCGCCTTGACGGTGTTCGTCGTGCCCGGCCCGACGCAGGCCGGTGCGGAGGTGGATTTCAAGGCACGCATTCTGAGCCGCTACCGCGCCGCGTTTCCGCTGTATCCGCGCATCGCGGACGTGCTGTTCGTTGACGACCTTCCGGTCACGAGCACCGGAAAGATTTCCTTGCGTCTCCTGCGCGAAAGCGCTTGACCACGGCCTCGACCTGGAGCCCACGATGTCCGAGCGCACGACCCGCTTCGATCCCTCCGCCGTGAGCGAGGCGCTTTCGTACGATGCCCGCTATGCGCATTTGCTGCCGGCTGGCGTGGCCAGCTATGCGGCCTTTCGCGCACTGGTCTCGATCGAGACGGCCGACGACCTGAGACGGCGTGTTCTGGACCGCCTCGATCGCAACACGCTCGCTGGGGCCACGTTCTATACCACGTCAGGCACGAGCGGCGAAGTCAAGCTGCTGCTCAACGCGCCTGCGCGCAATCGGCCCGACACGACCTATGGCCGGGCGCTCGCCAAGGCGCTCGCGGGGACGGCGATTGCGCCGACGGACCGGGTGGCGAACCTGTTTACCGCCGGCGGCTTTTCCACGCTGTACGACGGCGTGAACCGGCTGCTGGAAGCAATCGGCGCCAACGTACTCCCGATCGGCCGGCTGGATGCGTACGGCACCGATTTGCCCGCGATGCTGAATCTGATCGGACGCGCCCGTCCCAACGTCCTGTTCGGCACGCCGACCAGCGTGCTGCAATGCCTGCGGCTACTCGATGCGCACGGTGTCGGCCTCGACGTGACGAAGATTCTCTACACCGGCGAGGCGTTCTCCGAGCGCAAGCGCGCGATCGTGCGGCGGCGCTGGCGCGACGCCACCTTCTTCGGGCTGTACGGCGCCACCGAAACGGGGTTTCTCGCCTATCACATGCCGCAGTGCGCGCAAGGGCATTACCACGTGCTCGACGACTGGTTCTTCCTCGAGGAGGAAGACGGGCAACTCCTCGTGACGAGCCGCGCCAATCCGGGCCTCGCCATGCTGCGCTACCGGATCGGCGATCGCGTGCGCGTCGGGCCGTCGGTGCGCTGCGCGTGCGGCAAGGAGGGGTCGGTCGTCGTGCTGGACGGCCGCGCGGATCAGCGCTTCAAGTTCGCCGGCAACCTGGTCAGCACCGAGCTTCTTGCGCAGCGGCTGGTGGCGTGCGCCGGGCGGCCGCTCGATTGCCAGTTTCGGTTGGACGCCGACGCGCAAGGGCGCGATTGCCTGACGGTCGCGCTGGACCTGGACGACGACGAACTCGCGCCGCTCATGCCACGGCTTACCGACGCGCTACTCGAGATCGAAGAAGTGCGCGAGTGCATCGACAAGGGTGAGGGTCGCCTCGATGTGCTCGGTCGCGACGCATTGCGCTTCTCCGCACGCCAGAAGTTGCCGCGCCTGATCGACGAGAGGCACGCCCATGTCTGATGATCGAGCCACCGTCGTACCTGCCGCGACCGCCATGTCCGCCTCGCCGCCTGAGTCGACGGCGCACCGCATGCGGCAGTTCGTGACCGAGGTCCGCGGGACCTGGCTGATGCTCTATCCAATGGTGCTGTCGTCGATTTTCGGCTACTGCATGACGCTGTTCGACTATCGCTGGATCCGTGACCTGCCGGCCGAGGACATGGCGTTGCTCGCACTCGTCAACGGCAGCGTGGCGACTTTCCTGTTCCTGCTCGGCAAGAGCTTCGAGGAGTCGTTCGTCGCAGTGTTCGCCAAGGCGCCCCGCGAAGATCAGGGCGGGCTGTTCGTGCAGAGCCTGGTGTTCGCGGGCGCGATCGGCACAGCGGTCGTGCTGGTGCTGGTTGGCACGCGGGCGCCGTTGATGACGTTCATTTCCGGCGGCCACTTCCACGGCGAGCGTATGTTCAGCTATTACGCGCTTGTCATCGGCAGCTTTCCGCTCACGCTGCTCAGCACCGCGCTTTCCGCGGCGATGCGCACGTACGGCGACACCAGGTCGCCTGCACGCATCAGCATCGTATGCGGCGTGGTCAACAACATCCTTGATCCGCTGCTCGTGTTCGGGCTGTTCGGGCAGCATCCGTCGCTGCAGCTTTTCGGCCTCGCGCTGACCTCGTGGATCACCAAGAGCCTGTATCTCGGCTGGAGCGTACGGTGTATCCGCCAGCGGCTGCGCCGCGAGCAGGTTGCGCTGCCGCGTCCGAACGTGGAATGGGCGACGCAGCGACGGCTGCTACATATCTTCGTGCCGTCGGCCGCGCTGGAGACGCTGACCTTTCTCGCGAACACGGTCGTCTATTCGCTGATCGCCCGCTACGGCGTGAGCGCGATCGGCGGCTACGGTATCGGCTTCGAACTGATGACGATCGGATTCATCCTCATCAAGGGCTTGAGCATGGTGTTCATGATCCGGATCGGCCATCTTGTGCGCGGCAGGGCGTCATCCCGCGCGGCGCTGCAGTCTGTGATGCTGCTCGGCGTGCTATTCACGGCCGCCATCAGCGTCGCGTTCCTCCTGCTGCGCTCGCTTGCGCTGAGCTTTCTCGCGTCCGACGCCGGCGTGATCGCGGCGGCGACTGCGTTGCTCGACTACGTGCCGCTATTCGTCTTCAGCTATCTGCTGACGAACCTCGTGACGGGCTGCTTCCAGATCCTCGAACGCCCCGCGCGGGCGATGGCACTCGGACTGTTCTTTTCCTGGATCGTCACCCCGGGCGCCATCTACCTCGGTGTCACGCATCACCTTGTGCTCGCGCGGCTGTTCGCGCTGCTCGCGGGTGTGAGCGTCGTGCGCCAGGCCGTGTACCTGACGATTTTCCTGCGGCTCATGCGCAGGCTCGGCGCCGCGCCTGCCGTACCACGGGCCGGAGCGCGTCCCGTGACCGGATGATTCCGCGACCGCTGTACCCTTCGACCTCATGACTGGAGACCTGCATGCGTACCAACACCCCTGCCGAAGTCAACGCCGATACCTATGATCATTACGTCGACGCATTCACGCTCGAATGGAACCGCAATCTCGTGCAGCGAGTCGAGCACGAACTCGCGCTGCGGCGCATCGCGTCGGGTCGCTTGCTCGATGTCGGCACGGGTACCGCGCGTACTCTGATCGAGCTGGCCCACGTTCCGTCGCTCATGCCGCTGCATTTCGTCGGCGTCGATTACTACGACGACATGGTTCAGCGCGCGAAACAGAACGTGCGCTCGGAAGGGCTCGAAGGTCGCATTGAAATCCGCGCAGGCGATGTTCATGCGTTGCCGTTCGACGACGGGGCGTTCGTTGCGGTGATCGGCCGTTCGGTCGTGCATCACTGGGCCGATCCTGTCGGCGCGTATCGGGAAATCTTCCGCATGCTGGCGCCCGGCGGCTTCGCGCTGATTCACGAGCCGTGCAGCGATCCGGCTCCGGAGGCGCTCGCGTTCTTCAACGAGCGGCGTGCAGCCGCGGGCGTTCATCCGGTCCATCTCGACGGCAAGTTCACGGTCGCCGAGTCGCTCGAGCAGTTGCACGAAGCCGGAGTCGGCGAGCATGCCGTTGTATCGAAGGGATCGGGAATGCTCGCGATCGGCTTCGAGGTGCTGATCGCGAAACCGGCCCAGCAGTAAGTGGGGCATCGCCGATGCTGACCGATCACGATCTGTCGTCGCCGGACGTTGTCCGTCCGCGCGCCGCACGCGACGAAGGCGAAATCGATGCGGTTTCGATTTCGCCCGACCGGCTTACCGTGCGTGGCGTCGATCTGCTGCAACTGATCGATTCCGTCGATTTCGCTGCCGCGATCCTGCACGTGCTGACGGGCCAGATGCCGGACGCTGGCGATGTGGGCGCACTCGATCACGCGATGGCGGAGGCGCTCGCCGACGACGGACCGCCTGAGGACCGCCTGCTCTGTGCGCAATTGGCCCGCCGCCAGCATCGGCCCGAGGCGTTCCTGATCGCCGCGATCTCGGCTGGGTTGGTTGCCGGGCCGCCGGCGTGGCCCGTCGCGTTGTCGTGCAGCGGGCAGGGTGACGAGGTGGCGAGCGGCTTGGGCATCGTCGCCCGGTTGCCGCGATTGCTGGCGGTGTGGAGCGACGCGCACGGCGCGGAGCGGGAACGGCCGCGGCCAACGGATGCCGCGCGCGGTTTCAGCGCGGCGGTGCTGGACTGCCTGGGCGGCGACGCATCGCGCGACGCGCGGGCCCGCCTGTTCGACGTCCTGCTGGTATCGCTGCACGGCGGCTTTGGCCTCGTCGCGCCGACCATCGCGCTGCCGCGTTTCTCGGCGAGCACTTACGCCAGCATCGACCTCAACCTGGTCGCGGGACTGACGGGCAGCGGCTCGGCGCACGTGGGCGCCTGCAGCGACGCGACGCGTTTTTTCGCGAGCCTTGTCGGGAGATCAACTGAGGAGATTCGCGATCGGGTCGCGCAGCGCGTGCAGGCGGGCGACCGGATTCCTGGTTTCGGTCATCCGCTGCTCGAGCGTGATCCACGGCCGGCCGCACTCGAACGTCATGCGGTGCGGCTTGGTGCCGACGGCGCGGCATTCGATGCGTACCGGGCTGTATGCGGTGCGATGCAAGACATGCGTGGCTTGCCGCCGAACATCGATTCGGCTGCCGCGGCGATCCTGCTGGAACTGGGTGTGCCCGCTGTGTTAGCTACGCCGGTGTTCTTGCTTGCGCGGATGCCGACCATGCTCGCGCACGCGTTGCAAAAAAAGGCACACCCGCCGTTCGGCCAGACCCGCCCAGTAGCGCGTGAACGCCTTGCCGCACTGCCGAAGGCCTGGATCTGACGCCGGTTCGCCGGCGCCCCTCAACCCGAGATTGGACCGACACCGACATGCTGACCAACCTGCCGCTTGCGCCGCATCGTGCGGCCACCGATACCCAGCATCGCATCGATTTCGTGAAGACCCAGATCCATCGCTGGATCGACGAGATGTTCGTATCGCCCGACCGGCACGATCTGCGCGCCTGTTTTGCGAAGACGCTGCTGATCCGCAACTACCTGCTTTCCCCGGTGCTCGATGCCTACGAGACCGAGTGTTTCCTGCGCGACGCCACGGTGCGTCAGTACATGGAGCGCTTTCAGGCGCTGTCGCTCGACAACGAGGTTCGTTTCGAGCGGCAAATGAGCGATGTGCTGCGCGCCGGGCCGTCTAGTGAAGGGCTGCTCCTGATCATCAAGGAGTATTACGCGGAGATTTACCGACTGCTCGCGCGAACCGAGATATTCCTGTCGAACATGTCTGCTGAGTCGACGGTGGCGATGGTCGGCTCCGGCGGGATGCCGCTGTCGCTGCTGTTCATGCAGTCGTTCAGCGGAGCCCGCATCGTCGGGCTGGATCTCAGCGAGGAATCGCTCAGGACGGGCGAGCGGTTCGTCGATTACCTGTGCGCATCGAACCCCACACGCTATCGCCGTGCCTCCATCGAGATGGTCCACGCGGATGGCGCGGCGTACGACTACGGCGCATGCGACATCATCATCCTGTCGATTCACATCGAGAATAAGATGGAGATCGTCGAACGGATCATCGAGACGGCGCCGCGCGACCGCCGCGTAATTGTGGTCGAGCGGCAGGTGCAGGGGCTGGGCCAGTATTTCTATCCGAACTACGGGTTTGATCCGGCCGGCCTGCCGCTGGTGAAACTGGCCGCGATGTGCTCGTCGCTGCTGGTGAGTACGGCCTATCAGCTCGACTGGTAGGAGGGTGCGATGACAACTGGCGAGATTCGGTCGGGCGGAATCGGCCTGTTTCATGCGTGGGAGCAGCAGGTACTCCGGCTTTACATGGACGCCTTTACGACGGGCCCATACGCCGGTCACTACCTTGACGAGGCGGCCGAACGTGGCTGGATCTACGGGCTGTTCACCGGACACGCCGCGCGCTGCCACCTGTGGGTGGCTAACGAAGCATTGGCCGGTTTCCTGCTATCCGCTGATTGGGGCTATGACCACAAATTGCCGGTATCGCTGCGTGCGGCCCTCGGCGACGGGCCGGTGATGTCGATCGCCGAACTGGCGGTCGCGCCGCACTGGCGGTCACGCGGGGGCGGCGAAGCGCTGGTGCGGTGCTGCGTCGACGAGGCGGCGCCCCGTTACCGCGACATCATCGTGCGCAGCAACGGCAACGCGCTCGTCGCGCACCGGCTCTATCAGAAGCTCGGGTTCGAACCGTTCGGTGCGGTGCGGGTTCCGAACGAGATGGTCGGTGACGGGCGGCGCAATATCGAGTGGGTTGACAAGCAGTATTTCCGGTACCGCGTGTAGCGGGTGACCCGAAGGGGGCTGCGGTTGAAGGTTGGTCCACGCTCTGGTTCTGACCATTCAGGCTGTTGAAATGCACGATCTCAACGTCCTCCCGAAACCGCGCGATGCGATCCGCAGAACCCCGCAGCCATTGCCGTGGCACAACGATACGGTCGAACGTTGGCCGGCCGCTGTACACGGAAGACGGCGTTTGCTCTGGCGAGCTCAGCGGCGCAGGGCAGTCCGGTCACAAACTACGGGTGCGCGTGAATAAGCGGAAGGCGGAACGACCGGCCCCGTAGCGGCATGCGTTCGTGGGCAGTTGAAGTGCTGCAGGTTCGCACAACCGACGAACGTGTGGAACGGTACGCATCAGGATCGCTGGATGGCAGGACGGTGGTCCCGGGATCGCGAAAAAATCTAATCGTTGGGCGGATGAAAGACGCTATCTGGCCATCAACGTGCGCTCCATCGCGCCTTGTCAATCGTATGCGATGTCGGTGAAGTTGATGTATTGCAGCCTGCGCATCGCATGATCAGACCTGGCTGGCGGTGCGGGGGAGTTGCTGCACGTTCAGCGCTTCCGGCGCGGCGGCTGCCGCGTTCTCGATCACAAGCTCCCGTGCGACGCGCTTGAGCTGGCCGTCGATCGATGCACGTTCTCCCAGGCGGATAGTCCCGCAGTAGAAGATGTTGCCCTTCACGCGTCCGTTGATTTCCAGTGAGCCGCGCGCGTGCACGTCGCCCTCTACCGTTCCGTCCACGCGCACGTGCTCTCCCTCGATCTGGCCTTTCACGAGTCCACCGGCGCCGATGTGCAGCAGCCCGTCGTTTGTGATCACGTTACCGTCCACGAGGCCGAACAGGCTCAGACCGTGATCGAGAATCAGGTTCCCCTCGATGGCCGAACCGGACGCGAGGAGCGTGACATTGAGTGTGTTCTGTGGCTTCACGATGCCCATTCCTTCAGAAGAGTTGAACGTCGCTGCTTCGCGGTGCGGGTGCCGGGGCGGCTTTCTGCCCGTCGGCCGTCGCGGGCGATACGTCCTTCGGTGCGCTGGGATGAAGGCGCGCCAGGTGGCGGACAGGCCGGCCTGGTCTGGACACAGACCCGGCCGTCGCCGACGCGGCGCTCGCGGCCGTGGCCGGTGCGGCCTGTGCCGCGCCGGTGGCCACGCCCGGTGCTGATGCGCTGATGGTGGTGCGCTGGCGGATCGGGGGTGCGATCGCCTTTTGTTCCTCTGGCACCGTGGGGATCGGGGTGATTACGGGTTCGGCGACACTCGTACTTACATGGCCGTGTAGCAGGGCGGATGGATCGACGGCGGCAAGTCCGGGCGTACCGCGGGTCGCGCTGTCGAGACTCTGCGAGGTGAGGGGCTGCGCTGGGACGGGCGGGGCAGACGGAGCCGCTGGGCCTCCGGATTGGACGGAGGCAGGCCTCGCGGCGGATGCGGCCGGGTGGGCACGCTCCGTACTATGGATCAATGGCCACAGGCGCGCGGCACCCATGCCGAACGCTCCGCACACAACGGTGCCGCCAATCACCATCAGCGTGATACGCCCAATTTTCCAGCGCGCATTCCACGCACGCCTTTGCAGCGACACGCGGCCTGCCGTCTGGTGAGACAGCATGAGCGGCACGGGAATCGCACGGATCTGGTGCTCGAGGTCGATGACGACGGGTTCGCGGGCATAGCGCGCATGCAGCGCCTGGATCTCGCGAAGATCAATATCCATGGGTTCTCTCTCCTTCACGGTGTACGGTCGAGCGTAGTCACCCGGCGGCGCAGTCACGCCGGGGGCAAACGATGGGAGACTCAGGGTTCGCGGCGCGTGCCGTCGGGTTCGTACTGGTCGTTGTCCGGAATGCACAGCTGGACGATGCGGTTGAGCTTCTTCTCGGCGTTCGCCAGCATCGCAGTGCACCGCTCTTCGCTCAGCACCTGGGCTGCACGCGCGGAAAACGCTCGCGCAAAGAGACGCTCGTACTGGGTGAGACATCGCACGAGCCGCCCGGTGAGCGGACGCTTGACCTCAAGGTCGATCGTTTCGAACGGACGGGGCAGGGCGCGTGCACCTAGCTGCTCGATCCACGCATCGGCCTTGGTGAACCATTCGCTGGTCTCACGCATTGCCTGGTCGAGAGCGCGCAGTTTGCCGTCGCGCGCGACTGAAATCTTCGTGGCGCAGAAGTTGTAGTCCGAGCGGATGAAGGTGCGCACGAACTGCGAGCTGTAGTTCAGGCGCGTCATCTGCGCCGCGTCGGGGATGATCTTCGCGTAGCGCGTGTCGCTCGTCAGCCGCTCGATGGGCTTGAGGCCCGTGCCAGACGGAACGAGCGTGAGCGTGGTGGGGGCTTCAGGCACCCCGCCTGGCGCCACGTTACCGGACGGGTCATCCGGCTGCGGCGCAGTTTCTGGAACGGCGGCCATAGGAATTTTCGGGTGTGGTCTCTCTCACTTCCCATTCTGTTCGCGTTTTGCCAGGCGCTTCCGGGCAAAAGCTACCCAAAATCGCGCACCATTTCCCAGGTACACAGGTAGGTTTTTGGAGATACTGGCTCTACTTCCTGCGTCTCCTGACGCATCGACCTCGACTCCGTAGCCCGGAGTCCGTCCCATGCCTCAAGTCGTGCCCCCTGGGCATGCTCCGACCGGTTGGCTACCGGTGTGGAATCTTTCTTGTGCTGGGCAGCTCGCCACCTGCTCCCCCTTCCGTCAGTCGTAATACTCGTCGCCGGCCGCATGTCTTTGCGCCGCGACATCGTTCGAACCCGGAGATTCGGGTGTCTCTCTCCAGACCCACCCGGGCAGAGCGATCGAAGTGGACTGACCCGTGATCCTGCGGCGAAAACACGGTTTTCGGAAATGGGCTGTCTGCGCGACGTGATCATGTCGCGCCGGGAACGACCTTACGTTCCCCGCTGAGAGCCTCACGGCTCCCTGTGCACCACGTCCCCGAAAGGGACGTGGTGCATGGGTCATCTTCAACCGAATCCACAACGCGTTCCTCATGACCGGGGAGCGCGTTTTTTTTCGTCCTGCGTTTTTTCATTCCCTGTCTGGAGGTGCTTCCATGCTTCTTCCCAATGGCCTTGACCAGCGTATCGCCGAGACGATCAGCAAGACGATCGATCGCGAGCGCGAACAAGCCGACACCGCATCGTCCGCCTGGCGCGAACGCTGCGAGGTCGCACGCATCGCAATGCTTGCCGACGGCGAGCGCCGCGTTGTCCTTTCCCATATCGCCAGCCGTCGTGGAGAGTCGGCGGCATCGAGCCTGGAGCAGTCATCCAGCGAGATGCGCACCTCGGCGATCTTCTTTCTTGCGAGGAAACCATCATGAACGCTGTCGTCGCCCTGGGTGCGGCGCCTGTGCGCAGCATCGTCGAGGAGCGTGTACCGCGCGCCCCCGTCATCGGACGGATCCGTCCCGGCATCAAGGTTCTGACGTCCGCCGCAAGGCAGAACGAAGAGGCCGTCAGGCTGTACGAACAGCTCGTCGCCGACGGCGAATCGTTCGAGCGGATCGGCGAGGAGATCGAACGCCGTTGCCGTTTGAAGAACCCGCTTGCACCGCGCAACGTGCCGTACTTCACCTGCCGCCGCTCTGATTTCAACAATCCGGACATTGCCGACGAGATCCTGCGTCTATATGGCGAGGATCGCGGCGATGGCGTGAAGCTCTACCGCTTCCCCGTCACGTTCGCCTTCAACGACTGGATGGCCAACATCCCGAACGAGATGGCGACGTGGGGCACCAACGGACGCAGGTTCTTCTCGGAGTACGGCGTCGACGGCACGCGCTTCTGCAGGCTGTACGCAAAGCCGGAGCGCGACCCGCGGGCGCAGCGCTCGCAGCGCAACTTCGGGCCGCGCACAACGGTGCTCCGGCAGGACGATGCGATTCCCGATGGTGTGTGCAACCCGCAGCAGTGCCCGCAGTACCAGGCACGGCAATGCAACCTCTCGGCGCGTTTCGTCTTCGCGGTTCCCGAGATCAAGGGGCTGGGGCTCATCGAGCTTCCCACCAACTCGATCTACGTGCTGCAGAAAGCGTACTCGGCCATGCAGACCGTGGCGCTCGCGCGCGGCCGTCTCACTGGCACGCGGTTCTTCATCTCGAAGCGCGAATTTGAGATCACGCGTATCAACGAGCAGGGCGAGGCAGTCCGTCAGGCACAGATGCTCACTGTGCTCGATGCTGATATCGACATCAGCGCCCTGCTGGACGGGGCCGAGGATCAATCGCCAGCGCTTGCCGCAGCAACGCATGCAGCGCAACTACTCGAAGGATCGGGAGATCTCGCCTCGGGGACGGTGCATCCGCTGCGCTCGACCACAACCGGCCAGACGTTGGAGGAGGTACCGGGGAGCGAGCCGCAGACCGGCAATACGTTGCTGAACGCGGCGAACGCCGATCTTTGCGAACCCGGACAATCCGCGCCTGAAACGATTGGGGAGAAGCGTGATCGCATGGCTGACCTGCTGGCCCGCCTCGGGCTGAACGCAGAGCATCGCCAGCGCGCATTCCGCATCTACGCTCACGCGCAGTACGGAAACGGATGGTCGAAGCGCGGGGCCGACGTGGACGCCATGAACCAGCGTCTGGTCGCGGCCCTCGCCGATCGCGCCGCGCTCGACACGGAAATCGAGGCCGCGGTACGGGCCGCCGGGCTCAGCTGACCCTTGCCGACCCCTCATGGGGGTCGGCGCTCCTTTCTCTTTCAGACCGCGACGCGAGAGTGTTTCAGCAAGCAGGGTTGCCTTGCTCGAACGCTTTCGAACGTGCGACAGCGCATCGAAACCGCCCGCCTTGTGCGGCCATCTCTTGTTTGCCCGGCTGGCGCTATTCGCCCCGTGTCCCCTTTGCTATTGCCGCCTCGCGCGGTGTCCTCTCAATCGTGGCTGCCATCGGGTAGCCATCTTTCGTTTACGGAGGTGCATCTTGAAGATCGCACAGTTTTCTGACCTGCATTACTCACCCGAACGGCTGGGCGAAGCCGACCGTTGCTTCGGCTTCGCCGTGCAGGATGCGATCACGCGCGGTGCGCGCATTGCAGTGGTCTCGGGCGACTCGACCGACCACCGGCTCGATGCACATTCGCCCGCGCTCTGCGCACTCGCCAGGCGGATCCATCGCCTGGCGGCCGCCATGCCGGTCATCATGCTGCAGGGCACGTTCTCGCACGAGCCGCCGGGCACCCTCGATATCTTCGGGCTCATGGGATCGACTTTCGAGGTGTTCGTCGCCAGCCGCATCCAGCAGGTTGCGCTGATCGACGGTCGGTTTCATGCCTCGACCGGCCCCCTGTTCGACGAGAATGAGCTCGCCTCTGTCATCGCGAAGCGGCCCGAAGCGGTATTCACCTGTCTGCCGACCGTGAACAAGGGGCAGTTAGCAGCGAGCGTTGGCGCGCTCGCGGCAGCGACCGATCTGGGCGACGTGCTCGCGACGTATCTGGCGGCTTCGGGCCGGAACAATTCGCAACTGCGCGAGGCCGGAATCCCGACCGTGGGCATTTCACACGGCACGGTGGTCGGCTGCGAGACGGAGCACGGTGTCACGATGGCGGGATTCGATCACGAGTTCTCGCTCTCGGCGCTGTTCGATGCGCAGTGCTCTGCGTTCATGCTCGGGCATATCCACAAGTCGCAGTCGTGGGAGCAGGGCGGCCGCCGCATTGCCTATCCGGGTTCGATCGGCCGCTTCCACTATGGCGAGCAGGACGAGAAAGGATACCTGCTATGGGAAGTGAAGACCGACTCGGCTTCGGCCGGACTCGTGCCCACGCCGTCGCGACGGATGGTCTGCATCGACTTTGACGGTCCTCCGGACATGGAGCGGCTTGCCAGGCTGGCCGCCGAATCTGGCGATGCGTTCGTGCGTGTTCGCTGGGAGGTTGACGAAGAGCACCGGCAGTCGGTGGATCGGGCTGCCATCGAGGCGATGTTCGCGAACTCCCCCGGCCTGAAGATCGAGCCTCGCATTCTTCCGGTGGTGCGCAGCCGTGCCCAGGGCATCAGTCTGGAAACGTCCGTTGATGCAAAGCTCGCGCGCTGGTGCGAACTGACGGGCGTTTCCGCGTCGCCGGTGCTCGAACGGCTGCAGCTGCTTCAGAGCGGAGACGCCGCCGCAATCGCCGAGGCGGTACTTGCCCGCATCGATCAGGTGCCGTCGGGTTCGCCGCTCTCGCTCGTCGCGCGTGCGGCACCGGACGTCAACGCGGCCGCCGCGACGACAGGCACGTATCCCGATGAGCCGGACTGGCTCGAAGGCGATCTCTTCGCGGCCTGATTCATGGCCGTCACAGGCGCGGGCGGGGCCAGTATGGCCCGCCCGTGCTCTGGACACAGCCGTGTCCCGACAATGCGTTCACAACGAGCGCACTGCCGGAACAAGGTTCACCCGCGCCACTGGCGTATCGACCGCAGCATCCGCTGCATCCATTTTCTTGTTGACCCTGACGGGGAGCGATCCCCAACGGGGGCGCACTCCGTCCTTTTCCATGGAGTGTGCCCATGTTTGGCCTTTACCCCGCCGGTCCCGCCTGGGTCCAGCATTTCACTGCCACCACACCGTCGCGCGAGATCCAGCAACTGCTCGTGAAGCATGCCGGATTCACGGCCGGTCTTTTCCATCAACCCTACGGCCCTGCACGTGGATCGGTCATCGCTGTCCGCCATGGCTTTGTCGTGATGGTGCATGACGACAACGCTCGCGAGATCGAGTGCGTCGTCGCCCCTGACGTCGAGATGACGAATCTGCTCTGGTCGCACAGCAATGGATATGCGAGCCAGTGGTCCCCGCGGGAACTGAAGGCGCTCACGGCGTGCGACAGCTGGGAACAGCTGCTCACGCTCGCAGGCACCCGGTTTCGCGCGGCCTGCACGGCGCTGGAGCGCGCCATTGACGGCACGATCGTGCCGCCGGCGCCAGCGACTGTGACAGCCGTCGCCGATCCGGTGATTGGCGCGTCGTTGCCCAACGACGATGACGTGCCGTGGCTGCCGTCCGATTACCTCCACGACGTGCCACTGCTGGAGGGCCTGCCATGCGACCGCTAGGCCTGACGCTCGAAGGCTTCCTGGGCGTTCGCGACGGGATGCGACGCGAAAGCGTCACGCTCGATCTCGAATCGCTGCCCACGGGCCTTATCGCATTTACCGGGCCGAACGGCGCGGGCAAGTCCACGCTAATGGACAACCTGCATCCCTACCGCATCATGCCCTCGCGTGCGGCGAAGCTCTCCGTTGACGCCTTCTCGTACTGGGACCATCTCTTTGGCGCCCAGGCGCAGAAGATCCTTGAGTGGGAGCACGCCAACGTACGCTACCGCTCCACCTTCGCGTTCCGCAAACCGGGCAAGACTGGCAAGGCGGAGTATTTCCTCGCGTGGCGCGACCGGGCAGGCCCCTGGCAACCCTACATTGCGCCGGACGGCACGAGGTCCGATGGCAAGGCGGAGACGTACGACCGTTGTGTCGAGTCGGTATGCGGTTCGCTCGAATCGTTTTTCACGAGCGCATTTTCGGCACAGAACCGGAGGCCGTTTGCGTCGTACAGCACCGGCGAGATCAAGTCGTTGCTCGCCGAGCTGCTGCATATCGATCACCTGCGTGCACTGTCTGCCAAAGCGGCCGATGTCGCCAGACTGCTGGCCGGGAAACTGGACAGCATCCAGCGCGAGCTGGCCTCGCTTGCCCACAGGCGCGAGCTGGTGGAGGCGACGGAGCGCGCGATCGCATCCGATGCTGAATCGATTGCGGCAGCACGGCGCGAGCGCGAGGGCCTTCAGGCCACAGCGCAGACGCTCGGGCAACAGCGCGCGACGCTGGCAGCGAAGCAGGCCGAGTCGGCAACGGTGGAGGCCCGTCTGCGTGAACTGGCGAAACGGCGAGCCGAGGTACAGGCGTCGCTCGACGCAGTGGTCGTCGACGCAGGTGCGGTCACCCGCCGCCTTGATGGTCGCCGCACGGCGCTTCTCCAAACCTGCGTATCGCACGAGGCAACGCTTGCCCAACGCGCGCGGATTGAAGGCGCGCAGGCACAGTGCGATGAGGCGAGACTCGCGATCGGCAGGGAAGAGGCGCGTATTCAGACGCTTCAGACCGCGATCGCAATGCTGGAGCCAAAGCACACGGCATTGACCGAAGCCAGCGCGGTGCTGACGGCTCTGGAGTCGCAAGGCAGGACGAAGGCGGAGCTGCTGCAAACCCTTGAGCAGCAGGCCTCGGTCATCAGCCAGGTGCCCTGTGCGGGTCACGCCATGCATGCCACCTGCCCCCTGCTCACGCAGGCGCGGTCTTCAGCGCAACAGGCCGGCGAGCAGCGCGTCGCCGTCAGGGATCTTCGGGAGCAGTACCGCACGAAGAAGGCCCTGGCCGATGGGCTCAGTCCGGTTGTTGGCGAGCTTGCCAGCAAGCGCGAAGAACTGCGTGCGGCGACGGACGCGCTTGCGTCCGGCCGTCGTGCGTTGCAGGCAGCCACCGAGCTTGCGGCCCGCAAGCCACTGCTCGACGCCGCAGCCGTCGCGCTGTCGCAGGTAAGAACCGAGCTTGCCGACATCGGCGTGCAGATGGCCCAGGTTGCGCAACGCCGGGAGGCGGACACGACGCGACTGCAGGGCCAACTGCGCGACATGGACAGTGAGGTCTCGCGGCTGGCTGCGCACGATGTCACGGCGGCGATCGCGGAACTCGACAGGCAACTGCTCGTGAACCGCGAGGCCACCGCGGCGCTCGATGGACGCATTGAAACCTTGATCCGTCAGCACGCAACACGCGAGACACAGCGTGACGCGATGAAGACGGAACTGGCCGGTTTCGATGCAACGCGCACGCAGGCCGAACGCCTGTCTGACGAGATCGCGCAGTGGAAGCTGCTCGCCCGGGGCCTTGGCAACGATGGTCTCGTGGCGCTGACGATCGACGACGCCGGACCGGCACTTACGCAGACAGTCAACGACCTGCTGCTCGCGTGCTATGGCCCCCGCTTCACGGTCGAGATACGCACGCAGCGTGAGCTTGCGAACGGCGATCTGCGTGAGGGCTTCGAGATCCTCGTCCATGACGGCGACAACGACAGCACCAAGGCTGTGTCGGTGATGTCGGGTGGCCAGAAGGTGTGGGTCAACGAATGCCTGACGCGCGGCATAGCGCTGTACATGGCCAGTAACGCCGGCCAGCCTTACCAGACGCTTTTCAGCGATGAATCGGACGGCCCGCTCGATCCTGAGCGCAAGTTGCAGTTCATGCGGATGAAGCGCGAAGTATTGCGTCAGGGCGGATACGAGCGGGAGTTCTTCATCTCGCAGACACCCGAGCTGGTTGAACAGGCTGACGCAGTCATTGACGTAGTCGCACTTGCAGCCTGAGTGAGACCTAACTTTTAACCCCGTGGGGAACGATCCCCACGGGGGCGTTCCTCGCATCAAAAGAGGAATGCCATGAAAGCGCAACACATCTTCAACGACCGGGTGCAGGCGGTGACAGTAGACATCCGGCCCGCCGGGCGCCGCATGGGGACCACGCACACCTACGTACTGAACGGCACGCTGCTGCGCGACGTTCTGCTCGACGGCAGGTGGCTCACCTTCGGTGTCTCGGCTCCGCCCGTTCCCTGCGGCCAGCAAGGCTGCTTCTGACACGCGTGCGTCCCACGGGACGCACGCTTTCCAACCCAACGATCCATATGTCCAATTTCCTCATGCTGCTGATTGCGGCCGGCGGCTCCGCCGGCCTGTGCGGCTGTTCCACCCCGGTTCACGAGGTCCGGCCCGCAGGGTTCAGGCCCAGCATCGTCGTCCACGAGCCGGCAGGCGAGAAGGGCGACTTCATCATCTGCAACGACGGGCGGGTACTCGTGTTTCCTGTATCGCACCCGAAGACCTGCGACTGACAGCCCCGCAGGCGTTTCCGTAGCCGGCCCCGTCTCCGCGAGGAGCGGGGCTTTGGCGGTAAGCAAACGAAGGAGTCTTTATGAACAGACAGATCGCCGCCGCAGCCGCCCAGGCCGTGCTCGTGTCAGCGGCCATCCTCATCGCGGCGCAGGCACACGCCGAGTCCGTCGACGTCGCGTTCTCTCCCGATGGTGGCGCGGAGCAGCTGGTGCTTCAGACGATCGGCGAGGCGCGCTCGAGTATCCGCGTGATGGCTTACTCGTTCACGTCGCGTACTGTTGTTGCCGCACTTGTCGCCGCGCATCGGCGCGGCATCGACATCGCGGTGACAGTGGATTACCGCAACAACGTCACGGACGACCACAGCCACCGCGCAAGAGCGGCGCTGAACAGCCTCGTGTACGCCGGCATTCCGGTGCGCACGGTCGACGCCTTCGATCTGCAGCACAGCAAGTACCTGCTGGTCGACAACGCAACGGTGGAGACCGGGTCATTCAACTACTCGCAGCAGGCCGCACGGTTCAACTCCGAAAACGTCGTGGTGATTCACGGCGCGCCGGCAGTGGCCAGCGCGTATGCGGCGAACTGGCGTGATGTGACCGCGAAGGGCGTGCTGTACAGCGCTCCCTGAGCGCGCATCCATTCTCTCTTCTTTCTATCTCCCGGTGGGGCAGCGTGTCCCCAGCGGGGCACCTGCGTCATCGCTTTCAAGGAGCAACGATGACGTATTCAGCAAGTGACTATATGGACGACGTTCTGCGTTGTCTGTGCGAAACCGGTGCCATGCCGGTTGACCAGGTGGGCTCCGATGCGGGCGCCCAGGCCGACGCCTCAATATCGGCTATCACTGGCCTCGCAGGTCGCGCGCGTGGGGCTGACTTTCTCGCCGAAATGCTCTCGGGAATTGAATCCCTGAGCGCACTTCGCGAGACGTTCGGCGAGCATGCCGTCGATTACGTTGTGTATCTCGCGGATGCTGTCGCGACCGGCGGAGCGATCGATCTGCCGGTGCACCAACGTGGTTTCGCCGCGTTCATCGGTGGCCTGCCCGGCGGTGCGCGGTGGCGGCAGCACATGCGGCTGCCCGGGCGAACCTGACGGGACGGTCGACGCCGGGCAGCTGGATCTCTTTGCCATGGCGGCCTGAGCCATGACGCCGGCACGCTAGACATGTGCGATCCGTGGGGATGCCGCCTGAGGATACGCTGCAGAAAGGCCCGCAACGCTCCCTTGAGGGAGATTGCGGGCTTTTTGCATTTTCAGCGTGGACGGAAACCGGGGAGAGCCTGTCTGCTGCTCGCCACGCGACCGGGCAAGTCCGCCGCGAGCCCCGGCGTAGCCACGGCTTCCGGAAACGGCCATGGCACTCCGCGGCCGCCTTGCGCGGGCGCCCACGCACGCGTCGTCGGACGAACCGATGTCGCGCGTGCAGCCTGGCTTGCCGTCGCGAACCTAGTCGCGCGCCGCGTCCGCGAAAAGCTTCAGCAGATCGGCGCGCAGCTCCGAGAGGTCAAGCAGCCGCTTCTCCTCATCGGTCATTGTGGTCCGCCCGTCGTCGTCGACCTTGAACCTGAAGTCGCCCGTTACCTTCGTGCGGTGCCGTTCGAGGCCTTTGGCCCGGTGGACGTTGGTTGGCGAGAAGGTGGTCATGGGACTGATGAGACTGGGATGACCCGGACATTCTGGCTCGCAATGCCCGCGCCGGAATGAACGAATCCTGCTCAAAACGCACTGCGTTCGGGCCGCCGGCGCCGGAATCGCGACCGGCGGCCGGACCGTCATGCGAGAGCGGCCAGAACCTCCGGCGACGGCGGATCGGCAGTAGCGTGCAGCGTGTCGACACGTGCACTACCGGCCACCAGTCGGCGGGGATCAATCCTGATGAGATCGACCGTCTTACCTCCGCGCGCCGGTTCAGGCGAAGTCGTGTAACGGTTGCCCCGCGCGATATAGTCGTGGATGTTCGGCGAGAGGCGGTACTCGAAATCGCCCGACGCATCGCTAGCGACCAGGCGCAACGCGTTCAGAGGAAGCGAACGGAGATCATTGTCGAGTACCCGGTTGAGGACGGCGTCACGAA
The DNA here is from genome assembly GCF_048957895.1 of Paraburkholderia sp. A1RI_3L. NCBI lineage: Bacteria > Pseudomonadati > Pseudomonadota > Betaproteobacteria > Burkholderiales > Burkholderiaceae > Paraburkholderia > Paraburkholderia sp. A1RI_3L. The sequence goes on along the minus strand of NZ_JARCHA010000012.1, from coordinate 25,217 downwards.
TCGCGGCTGAGGCAACGGGACTGGTGTATTCCGTGTTCGTGTGCCGTAGTTGCAGGATCGCGAGCCACGGGTCGCGCGCCGTAAAGACCACGCGGTATTCCATGACGCTGGGTCTGCCGGTTTCGTCCGGGTACACGATCGGTGTGAAGGGACTTCGGTAGGGCATACAGGGCTCCTTTTGCTGGACTGACCGCCGGGTTCTGGCGGCCATTCCAGGTTACGGAGCCTTGCCCGAAGTCAAGTCGCCGCGTCGGACGGCGGTATCGTTGCCCGGATTCTCACCACGGTGCGCTGGCTCGACAGGCCGAGCAGTGCACTCACGTCCGGGTGGGATCTGCCTGCAAGCAGTAGCCGGCGTACATAGGTATTGCGGAGCACACGCGGGCTCATGTCCGGGCCGCTGAATCCAATCGCCCCGAGCGCTTCGCGGACTGCGCGCCACAACGTCTCTTCGCAGAAGGAGCCCGTGCTGGCGTTCAGCGGAAAGAGCAGATCGTCCGCTGCCGCGTCATCGCGGCACAGCCAGGCCCCGATTGCTCCGATGGCAAACGCAGGCAGCGGAATGTTTCGCTCTTTGCGTGCGCCGCGCTGCCTCACGACGACGTGTGGCCGAGCACCTTCGACGGCGATATCGCCGCGGCGCACGGACCGGATCTCGGCCGACGTGATGCCGGTGCCGTGCAGCAGCGCTACGACTGCGCGATTGCGGACCTCGCGCGCGTCGGGAGGTGCCACGGCGTGCACGTGCTTCTGCAGCCGCCGATCCTCGGCCTCATCAAGGAAGACCGGAACCGGCTCGCCGGTCGGCCACGTCGTTCGCACCACGTACTGGCTGGCTGGGTTGTCGGCGCGCACGCCCTCGTCGACAAGGTGCCTGCACAGGCGGTCAAGGAGCTTGACGTAGCGGAGGGCGGTGGATGTGCCGGGCGCGCTGCGGCCGGCCAGTTCTGAAAGGAACGACTCGATGTGAGCGGCCCCAAAGCTGGCCACCGTCGCTCCATGCAGTACGAGGTGACGGCTGAAGCGGCTAAACATTGCGGAGTGCTGGACCATGGAGCGTGCCGAGAACGGCCGCCGGCTTGCACCCGTCGCGTGTGTCTGCTGCCACCAGCGGAAACCGTCTTCTGGCGCTGTCGTCCACTTCTCGTAGATGTCCATACCACCAAATATACTGAATTAGAGTTTCCTCGCCCACCGGGCGAATCTTCGATTCGCTCAACGTGCCACCAGGGAGAAGGGGTACCGTTCGCCGGCCGGGCTATCCGTAGCGCTCGGCTCTCCGGCAGCCATAGATCGTTATAAAAGTGACACCGTCGCGACGATAGTTGTGTCACCACGCACGGGGCACCCGACCCCGTTGCCAATCGGATGGCGCTGAAGAGCGGCCGCGGCAAACACCGCGGCCGCCGGCTACGAAGTACCGGAGTCGACCCACAAGGGACCTTCAGTTTTCTCGATCGCGGACATTCACTTGACCATTGCATCAACTCGGATTGGCGACGATCGACGCGGCGTCGTCGGCACGTCGCGTACCGCATGCGTGCTCGCACTGCTCGCCGAGGGAACATTCGTTACAACTCGAATATGGCACGGGGCCCAACTGAGTCGTCGATAAAAACTTGTGAAGAAGCCGAAGGGCGCACGCATTTTTCCCTCCTCCCGCACCAACGCACCACCCTCTTCACAAAGCCGTGGGCGCGCCGCTGCTTCTACGCGATTGCTACGGCCCATCGTCAAATTGGAATTTTATTCCTGGCTTTCCCCCATACACTTACTCCGCCAAACGAGGTCGGAGCGAAATTGAGTTTCCGGGAGCAGAAACGTGCAGGAAGAACAAGCCACGAATAAGAGTCCACACACGCATGCCTGGCAGGCCGTCAAAGAGCACTTTGGAGACGTTCCGACTGCCGAGCTTTCCTCCGCTTTGCGAGTGTTTCCGAGCTATATTCGGACGGAGGTCCAGGCAGCGTTACTTGAATGCTTCAAGGCATATCAAACGCGCCTTCTAGGTATCAATCGAGCACACGAAAGCTTCATGCCTGCGCGCATTTCAGGTCTCTTTGTCGAACCGCGAGGCTCGGCGCCAGCGGACTTCGCTCTGACGCCAGTGCGCTATGAATCTATCGACGTCGGCGAAGATGAGCCGGTCGAAGGGTTGGATAACGCCCTCTGGCTGGTACACGACCAGGCGAATCTTCGAGCAGCCGTTCTTTTCACACGCTTCGAACCTCCGAGAGGACCTCGCACCGTCAACGTGGAGATTGCGTTTCCGCCGTCACCGGATAGCGCGGCGTTCGTGACTCGCACGTTCGAGACCATCGAACAGACGCTTTCGAAAACCAAACTCTATCGGGGGAAAGTGCTCTCGTTTGAGGACAAAGAGGTCTATATCGGGCAGACCAAGGGCGTCACTGTGCATCGCCTTAACACGGTCACGCGCAAAGAGGTGATTCTCTCCGCCGCCACGATGGAAGCGCTTGACCTCCACATCTTCCAGTTCGCGAAGAGCAGACCAGCGCTTGCGAAGCTCGGCCACTCCCAACAGAAGGGAATCCTGCTTTACGGGCCGCCTGGTACCGGAAAGACACACATCATTCGCTACCTTGCGTCCAATCTGGAGCATCACACGACGCTGCTGATCACGGCCGGACAGGTCGCGGCACTCGACGAGTATGTCAACCTCGCAAAGCTCCTCCAGCCCTGCATCATCGTTATCGAGGATGTGGATTTGATTGGCAGGGACAGGACGCAGATGAGGGAGGCGAAAGAGGAAGCATTGCTCAATCGCCTCCTCAACGAAATGGACGGACTTAGTCCATCGGCACAGCTCTTCTTCATCCTCACCACCAACCGCCCTGACGACATCGAAGATGCCATCGCAGGTCGTCCCGGCCGTATCGACCAAGCCATCGAGATACCGGCTCCCGACGACGAATGTCGCCTGAGGCTGCTTGAGCTTTACGGAAGTGCCATGGAAATCCCGACCGATGTTGCCGAGGCTGCCGTGGCCAAGACAACAGGGGTTAGCGCTGCATTCATGAAAGAGCTCGTCCGCCGATTGGCGCAGCAGAGCATCATGCGAGGCAGTCCCGGCAAGGTGACCATGGGCGACCTGGACAATGTTTTCGCGGAGCTAGCACGCCACGATGGCAAGCTCGCGCGCACGCTTCTAGGCGGAACCGCCGTGTTGCCCCGGACTCAGTCGGCGCGAACGGCGGCCAACTAACGAAGCTTTGCCATCCGAAGCAGCTTTGGTTCACCGGATTCACTCGATGCGTGCGCCATTTCAGGTTCTTGTCATCCCGTACCGTGTTGATAGTCACGAGGTGACGTTCGCTGCCCTAAAACGTTCTGACGACGGACATTGGCAGGGTGTCGCTGGCGGCGGAGAAGTTGGTGAAACCCCGTTTCAGGCGGCAGTTAGGGAATGCCAGGAAGAAGTCGGCGTTGGCTCACGCAGCAGGGTTCAATCGCTAAAAAGTCGGGCGTCGATCCCCGTTGAGCACTTTACCGACCGCGGACATTGGCCAACTGACATGTTTGTCATCCCCGAATATTGCTTCGGGCTGGACTGCACAGACAAGGAGCTTGTTCTATCAAGCGAACACGTGGACGTGCGTTGGGGAGCATATCGAGAGATTAATGCGCTACTGCGCTGGGATTCAAACAAGACAGCTCTCTGGGAACTCAACTGTCGTGTCACCAAGAAGTAGCCGGCCTTTGCTGCGGACGGTGAACGTAGATACGAATCTATCGGCCGTCGTATTGCTCACTGTAGACGGCTGACAGCCGGCAAATTTGCTGAAATTGTAGGGCCCGTTACGCGGTGGCTCGCAAAAAATCGACCTCTCTCAGATGGGTGTACAGACGGCTCGCGAGCATCGGTCAAGCGTAAGAGAACCCCGGAAAACCTCGCTAGATCGATCATCAACGAGTTTTTCAACACAATAGGTCGATAGACAGCGTCCGCGAGCTCTCCGGCATCCGAGCGCTACACGTCACCCCACCGAATGTCCGTCATCGATCGAGCCACTGTCCGCTTGGGTTGAGGTGGCATCCTCAGGCGAAGCTGCTAGCGAAGGCAGTAACCTGGACTCTGGATTTCAGGCGTGCTTTTGGTCCCTCAAACGCGTTGTATATCGCCTCGTGCGCACCATACGAACTCGATCCAGAACGAGAGCGGTACGACTCGGCCCAACCCAGCAATTCTGCGAACGACTGCGCATCCGCGCCGCGTCGCATTCCACGTTGGTGGATGTTCGCGACACATTCAGCCTCATCCACATCTATCCAGACAAGTGCAGACGCGGCCGGCAGAATCTCTGAAACAATCCAGCCGTAGATGCCTTCAATTACCCAACACTCTTCGGCGGCCGCGACACGCGCCATTGAGATGACTTCCTCTCGCTTCCTAGCCAGGTTGTAGCCGCCTGGCTCCCAGTTGAGCAGGTCAAGGTCAACCCAGGCACCGCCGAGCGAGATTGCAAGCTGCTCCGAAAGCCAGCTTTTCCCCGAACCCGAATTTCCAACTACCACTGTTCTGGCCAAGTTCATACGCGACGACTCACAATGCGATTGGATGACGATTGTTGCCAATTCATCTCGATTCATCGACCGGCCGCTTCTGGCCGACCACCGCCCCATGCCCGAGTGCGGCGATCGGCACGGGCGCGGCCCTTCATGCAAAAGGCATAACTCGACCCAGAAGGGACAGCCGAGCTGCTCTGAAGCGGCCGTTCCGACGCACGGTACGCCAGTGCTATCGTCTAGATTATCTCGGCGACGCGTACGATGAGAAGTGCGGCCGGTACGAGGATTACTTGTGCACACACGGTCCCGAGAACACGTGCGCCGGCAAGGGTAGTGATAGCTCGCCTAAAGCTGTTCTCGGAGATTCGGCCTTCGATTACATCGTCCGTCATGACAGAAACCTGAGGGTCGATTACCACCGCCAGAACCACAGTCGCAAATCCATTAATGACCGACGATAGATTGGCGCACGTCACGCGTAAATCTGGCTTCAGGTATCCCGCGTAGAGTGACGCGAAAACGCCAACCGTCCAGATGGCCATCGCGAATACGTTGAGAGCTATCACCCTTCCAGAGACACCCGCACCGCTCGTTAGCTGAGAGATGTTTTGGCGTGACGGGATGCGTGCACCGTCACGCATATAGTTGATACCTCCGCGACTGAAAATGTGAAGCAAAAGACGCGGCAACGAACGATTGGCTTGGAAGTGCTCGACTGCGCGACTGAAATAGCGCTGAAATGTTGGGATCAGCAACGCGCCGACTATGCTTGCCGCAGTGGCTGTAACCAGAAAGAGCCGAAAATCATTGAGCAGCCCACCCTCCAGATGCTGAGCGATATCAAGCTCGACGCGCTTGGCGATGAACGGCCCTTGAAACGAGTTCGCCGTTCGGGAGACAAGTGCGATGATCCCAAACAGAGAGAACGACACGGCGATCCGTCGCGTGCGAACGCCTGCGATCCGTACCGCATAGGCCAGCGTTGCGATGACGTGGATTACGAATGTAAGTCCGCAGATGATGAAAAGCTGGGTGTCCATGCTATCGCGACGAGGTTGGCCAAGAGTTGGAGTCTACCGGAGCCCGACCCGTTTCGATTGTCACCAATCTGGTGGCCGATGCCGAACGTCCGATCCTGGCCGACCATCGCCCGACGATGCCGCCTCGGGGCGCCTGGATGGGTGGAGGGCACGCGTCGACCCAAAGGGGACGCCGACGATTCCCAAGACCATACGCTCGCTGGAGGAAAATCTGGCTAAAGGCACGGGCACCAAGTAATCTTCTGTCGCAGGATCCCCTGAATTGATTCAATCATTCATGACTGCTCAGCCATCCACCTGATATCACTGGCTTGCCAAACATCGTGCTCTCCCAGAGGGGGTAAATCAATGAAACGAATTTAATCGGTCGGGGTTTTGCGCAACATCGCTCTAGCCAAACCGCCTTGCGGCAAAACCAGCACTGCGTCCCCCGAAAATAAAGGTTCGGGCCCGCAATATGTGCAAATAGCTAATCCAAGAACAAAAAATGTCTTGAAGCCCCCGTGCCGGGCAGGCTCTACAGCCACGAACTTGCCACAGTAAGGCCCCTCCGCTCCATTGCTTACGTATTCCAGAAGAAGCTGCCCCCCCCTTTCCTTATAGTGGGACTTAATCTCTTCCATTGAATTAAGTGCCTGTGTAGGGCGGGAAATGGATAGTTCTATTTCTGGTCCAAAAACATCAACAGTATTGGTAGCGAAGTGAGTCGCAAGTCGCCAATGAGTAAATTGCGATTGCGACGGAGCCGACAACACGATGGCAAATCTATCGGTTTCTCCAGGAGCCAGAACTTGCGCAACCTCACATCGAATCCTCTGACCAAATTCCAGCAGATGGCTAATATCAAGGTCATAAATATGGGAATATGAGGCGTGCCCAAGCGGGGCCTTTTGAAAACATTCCAGCACCTCAAGCTCAACAGAATTAATCATCAATTCCGCATCGCCGTGATTGTCTACGCGGATATCAAGAATACAGGACTTTCCATCGCCCGGGTATTTAACAAAGATCGCGGATACATTCAATTTTCCCACACGGCCAGACGATGCATTCGCTGCAACAGGACGCCCAACCAAGCCTTTAACGAATTTCTCATGTTCTCTAGCCCACTGGTGCAGAATCCCCTCGGGAAACCGCTTGGTATCGCTATCGATCAGTTTCGAACAAGTTTGGCACAACCAAATCCCGTTACTTATGTCAGCACGTTCAGTGGAAGATTGATATGAGTTATACCTTGGCCCGTCACTTGCTGCGGCCGCAATATGTGCAGCGACCCCGACACTAATTGCACGTTCTCCGTCATCATGCGGGCCTGACGTAACTGCGCGACAATCAGGGTTCGAACACATAAATCCAGCCCTTTTCGCTAGTCTATCCTTTACAGGTTGCGAAAACTCGTCCCTGTTTGACGCCATGTCCTATGTCCCATTCGAACAACAAAAGTCAGCACAACTCAGTGACGTATGCCGCCTTTAACATCGATGGCCGCCGCCGACTATCCGCATAGTCCCATTATCCACACGGCATCGCAAGCACGGCCGGCCGCAATTGGCCGACTGCTGCCCGACGCGCCCGGCATCAACGGACCCTGAGCCGTCGTTTGCAACTTGAGAAGGCGGACGCTAACGCCTTTCTTTGGCAGTTTTGCTCGACTTTAGAGCAATAAGAGGTTACACGACATCTGGCATTTCGTGAGGTAATGGTGGTCGAACGTGCGGTAGGTCCTGTCTGCGAGAAGCGCCAAACGCTCGGTAGTTGGCTCGCCCCATCGTAAGGCTCAAATGGCCATTAGGCCCGCCGAGCACGCGGTCCGCGTCATCATCGTCCTGCCCGTCGTCTTCCCAGAAGCAGACGGCGCAGATTTCATAGCTGCCACGCTCGCCGAGCGTCTTGAACCCGCAGCAAGGGCATCGGAGAGGAAGGTCGCGGATAGAAGTCATACGGTTTAACTGAATTGAGAGTCTGAGCTTTGCGGCAACCAGACGGACGGCCGCGTCTGGCCGACGGCACCTCGAACGGGAGATTGGTGGTCAATCCCGGGCGAAATCCGCGAACGTGTTCTTCTCGGACCAGCTCGATCGATTCCGCATTGCCTAAAGCGGCCTCAATCTCGCCGACGCAACCCCCAGCAGTCATCGCCACAATTCATCGACAAGGGGGCGTCGGGCTGATCGAGTGCTCGCTCACATATCCGGCATTTCATCGCTTGGCTTCCAAGCTGAGAATTCGCCAAATTGTCAGCGATCTCCGACGGTGTGTCGATCGGCCGCTACTGGCCGCACCTTGCCCCACGGCGTGGCGCGGCGATCAAGCCGGGCGCCCATCTAATGCAAAAGGCATAATTCGACCCTTCTCGGTCATCTGTCCTCGTTCGGTGAAAGGCGGCTCATCGCTTCAGACCCGTCATCGCACATCCGACCCTTGTCTGCCGCCGTGGCCGGTTATTAAGGACCTGATGACGCCGATGGTCGGTCATCCTTTTCAGGCCCGGATTTCTTCGCGCGTCCGCAGGCAGCCGATGCAAAGGCTGGTTCTGCCATCGAACGAGCGAACATCGATGCACGGTGGTCGGACTGCCATTACTCAGGCCGCTACGCGGGTCGGATTGACTTCGTCCGTCACATGTGAAAGTGCCTTGAAGCGCTTGAGCGCCGCATGGTCGACGCTCGGGTTGCGTCCTCGATGACGTGGCGTAGGTTCCCCGTCCGCGCAGTGATCCGGCTTCGTCCAGCGCGCAACTTGTATCAATCGATACCGTTGGTCACGCAGATCACGCCCCCTTGCTCATTACCCCTCATCCTGCTGCAAATCCCGCAGAACGTTCATGAATGCCCGAACTTTCGCGCTCAGCAAGCGGCGCGAGTGATAGAGCGCCCAGATCTCGACGGGCGCGCCCACCGTTCCCCAGCAAACGAGTCGTCTTTCCGCTATGTCTCGATCGACCAACAGGCGCGGCAGAACCGCTGCGCCCACGCCTTCGAGCACCGCGGCATGCGCCATCAGCAGTGACGACAGGCGTAACACGGGCATCGGTTTGATCGTTCTCGTCCTGCCGTCTTCCGCGCGAACCTCCCAAACCGTACCCGGTGCCGAGGCCGCGTACATGACCGCCGGCACCGCCCATGAGTCGGCACCGGGAGCCGTCGCGGGCATCGCCAGGGAAGGCGCGGCAACGAGGAGCCGCTGATCGCCCAGGATGCGCCGGCCTGCAAGGGGTTCGTCACGGGGCGGATCGATCCGGATGACGAGGTCATACCCCTCGTCGACGGGATCGACCGCACGATCTTCCGCAATGACTTCGAGTTCGACCTGGGGCCAGGCAAGCGCAAAGCGCACGGCGATCCGGCTCAGCACAACGTGCGCGAACACCACAGGCGCACTGATGCGCAATCGTCCCCGCGCGACAGGCGCGTTCGAGGCGATCGCTTCCCCCGCCTCCTGAATTTCCGCTATGAGCCCACGCGTGCGTTCGTAGAGCGCGAGCCCCTCTTCGGTGAGACGAAGCCTGCGTGAACCCCGCTCGATCAACCTGACACCAAGGCTTTCCTCCAGTTCGGCGACGCGGCGCGACAACGTGGCCTTCGGCCGGTCGAGTGCCCTGCCCGCAGGGCCAAACCCACCGTGCGCCGCCACTGCATTGAAATCGGCAAGCGAAATCAGATCCATGATCGTTCCATTTATGAGACGAGCTATCTGAATGGTGTCACTTTCCGCGCGTCGATGAAACGCCTATTGTTCACCTCGTGGACGAACCCATCCCATCCATTTCCAGGAGATCATCATGGCAATCCTCGTTACAGGCAGCACAGGCGTTATCGGCAAGCAGGTTCTCGAACATCTGAGCAGCAGCGGGGCCGAGATACGCGGACTCACCCGCGCAGCGGAGCGCGCGACATTCCCCAATGGTGTCACCGCAGTCAAAGGCGACCTCGCCGACATCGACTCCGTCCGGCAGGCGATGAACGGCGTCAGCACGCTGTTCCTTCTGGCGCCGAACGCTGCGGATGAGCTCACCCAGGCGCTCCAGACGCTGAGCATCGCGCGCGAGGCCGACGTGAAAGGCGTGGTCTACCTCTCGGTCTTCAAGGGAGAGGATTTCGTCGACGTGCCGCACTTCACTGGTAAATACACGGTCGAACGCATGATCGAACGTCTCGACCTGCCCGCTACCGTGCTGCGCCCCGCCTATTTCATCCAGAACGACGCTCGCTTGAAAGAATCATTGCTTTCATACGGCATCTACGGCATGCCGATCGGCGCAAAAGGCATTTCGATGGTCGATGTTCGAGATATCGGCGACGCGGCCGCCCGAGAGTTGCTGCGCCGCGAGCGGGCCGCCGATCCGCTTCCGCGGGAGACGTACGAACTCGTCGGGCCCGATGTGATCGATGCAGAAACTGTGGTCGCGATCTGGACTGAAGCGCTGGGACGTCCGGTCCGTTATGGCGGCGACGATCTCGAACGCCTCGAGACACGTCTCAAAGCGGCTGCCCCGGCATGGCTGGCATACGACATGCGGCTGATGATGGCCCGCTACCAACAGGATGGTGCCGCTGCCTCCTCCACGCATGTCGAGCGTCTCGCGACACTTCTGGGACGTATGCCACGTTCATATCGTGACTTCGCGCTCGCGATGGCCAAGACCTGGGCACTTGAGTCCTGACCTGAAAAACAATATGCCTCCTGGACCGACTGACCAGAGCTGTCTCGCAAGCCAGTTGGTCCAATGCGAACGCCTGGTTCAGATACCTAACGGACATATGCCGGAAACACAGCCAAAACTGTGAAATCAAAAGCAGGGCACTCCAGCTTTCGAAGTGCGCTCATCGAACACGTGCAACCATCCGCACGTCGTCCACAATGAGTTCGGAGACGCGGCCCATTGTCAGCTTCGGTTCGAGGAGCGGCCATCCGCTGAGAGTTCGTGAGTGACGCTTCATGGCCGGAGTTTGCCTTTTACGCGATCGGCGACTTGCTGCAAAGCGATCGAGTTGGCATCCAATTGCTTTACGCATGCATCATGAGGACCATGCCGAGTTTTGCAAAACGATTCGATAACCGTCGTGATCCTCAAATGTTCTGCCTGACACATCCCAATAAGGGTTGAGCGACGTCACGCAAACAAATCCGCTCCGGGCGAGGCGATCGCAAGTGGACTGCCACTCAACTCGATCCGGGGCGTAAAACACCAGCAAATCCTCACGTGTCGGTGTTGGCGCTACCGGATGTTCGCGGCACTGTGTGAACTCGAAATGATAGTCCATGCCGGAACGTCCGAGCATCACCCCGTCGAACCCCTGATGGTCTCGAAATTTTGCCAGCACAACGAGGCTAAGCGCTGCGCAATACATGCTTTCTGCCCGCGAAAGGTCGCTGACAGGCCTGGCGATTCTGAGATGTGACTGCATCTGATTTATCGGGTCGTTGGCTAAGAGTGTCAGAACATCGATCATCAAGGATACGTCGAACGAAAATTGTCGCCAATTTTCGCCGCCTTGCCGAGTGACCGGTTTTGGCCGCACCTTGCCCCACGGCTTGGCGCGGCGATCAAGCCGGGCGCCCATCTAATGCAAAAGGCATAATCCGACCCCGAGCGGTCATCCAGCTTTCTCCGAAGCGGCCGTTGGCTAGCTATGCACCGTTGCTGCTGAAGTTCAGCAAAACGATGCCAAATATCGCAGCAATCAATCCAATCGCCTTAACGGCGTTAAGCGATTCCCCAAACCAGACGAAACCTATCACTGCCGTCAGCACCGCGCTGCTTCCAGCCCAGGCTGCGTAAGCCAAACTCATTTCGATTCTTTTCGTCGCGACAGCCATCAGAAAGACGGCTGCCACATAACACGTAACGGTCACTACCGACGGAAGCAGGCGGGTAAAGCCAGCGGAGAGGTTGAGGGCTGCAGTGCCGAGTGATTCAGCGGCGACGCTCGCAGCAAGAATGAGCCATGCGGCTTGGGTGGGGGACATGGACGTACCTCGCCAGCCCAACGTTTATACCGAACGTTAGAGCAAGCGTAAGAGGTAGCGGTACCCCGAGACTGAAAATATCGTCCCAAAATGAGGAACGGTTGTCAACGATGCTCAACGTGTCGTCGTGCGTCGCTTCTTGGCCGATGGTCGTCGGATGAGCGCGCGAGCCCATATTGCTAACGGTCGGCAACAGCATCATACAATGCGTGCGGATGCTCCGTGACGGCAGCCCAATAACGGTCCCCATAGGACCAATGCCACCACTCGAACGGGTAGTTGACGAATCCAACGGAACTCAAAGCCTCAAAAAGTATCCGGCGATGTTTGGATGCTTCAGGTGAGATCCTCTCAAAATGAGAAAAGCATGCGCCATTCGACGTCTTTTCATCCTGGTCGTATGCGCATCCCAAGTCAAACTCATATCCTCGCAGATCACAAAGCGTAAGATCGACCGCACCGCCTGTCGGGTGTCCTGCAACGGAAGGTGGTGCGACAAACCGCGCAGCTAGCGCCACAGCCTCGACTTCCGGAAGTGCGGGGTTAGCGTCCCAAATGCTGCGCAGATAGTCACCGAACCACAATGCCTGCAGGTTCCGCGGGCGAAGTGATTCCTTAATAAGGAAAGCATAGTTATCTGGGGTTTGAAGGACGGCTTCGACGAGTTTGCAACCCACCGTTTCGCGTATGTAAAAGCAAGGCTCGTAGCCGAGGGCGTCGGTGTTCTCCTTTGAGTTATCGACAATAATTCGCGCGTTCAAACCGTCGAGCGGGACCAAACGCTCTCCGTTTTCGATCAATGGAATTTGGAGAATTTTAGGATCGGCTAGAGTCAACATGAATTCATTTCAGAAACTTCAATGCGGGCGTGGGCGATATTACCCGCGCCGAAGGCTTCCACAAACAGGAGCAAAAACTCTCTGAGCCACTCTCTGTCTGGTCCGCGTCGTTCGCGTGAACCAACGAATGCGAAGGGGCACCGCGTGGTCGACGATTCTGAGCACCACGTCGGACGTCTCAAACTGGCGGCTAACGCCGACGACCAAGCCTGGCGATCGCAGCGGGCGTGGCACTTCATGCAAAGGGCATAAAGCGACCCGCCAGGGACATTGAACGCTGCCGTTCCATTGAGTCCGTCTGCTATTCCAACGCCATTGCTTTTCCCTGTCTGCCCCGCCTCATCGGAGCCACCAGTGGAACGCTGAGCGATCAACACAACTATGCACCGCAAGTCTGGCCACCTTTCATCGCTCGTCCGTTGAAATTTATTTCGGGATGCCCGGCACGGGCCAATTTGGCGCTGGAGGCTCGTAGGGATTTGTCCCCAAGCGGGTCACATAGCCGCCTTGACCGAGATAGAGTTCAGTCGGAAAAGTGGAAAGAAGCTCTTGCCCTCCATTGAGGTAATGGCCCCGTCTCGTGACCGTGAGGCAATCTTTCGACTCGTGCCAGTCCAACAGCAAATCTTCCCCTGTCGAGCCAGTTGTATACGGCCGCGGCCACGGCTTCGGCGAATCGAACCGCACCCATAGGACTTTACCGTCCGACACCGCATAAATGGTCCGGAAAGCACCTGGAGCCCTGAATTCGGTGTCCTCGATCACGTAGGGGCGCAGGGAAACGTCGTCCGGAATCTCGGCACACACCTCGTTTGCAAGCCCAATCGCAGGCAGGCAGAGCGCGAGCCATCCCAGTGTTATCTTCGCCAATTTCAAGTATCCGACTCCGGTCCGCGAGGTTGAGATAAATTTTGAAGAAAAATCGTCGGCGACATGAGCTGGTCGCTCTACTGCTTCGATGAGGCGAAGCGACAGCGGATCGCGTGCGGAGAGCAGTCCGACATTGTCGACGAACTAGAGTGAGATGTCGAATGGCCGAAATTGGCGGCGGATTCAATCGGTCGATGCAACACCTGGAATCCACGTGAGCAGCGGAGGTGTTGCAATGAAACAGAGGCCGGGGATCTACTATTCCGAACGCCAGAAGGCATTGATGTGGGAGCGCTGGCGCAAAGGCGAAACGATTCATCAGATTGCAAAACTGTTTGATCGGGGCCACTCTTCGGTACAGCGGATACTCGCGGAGGCCGGCGGCATTGAGCCGCGGCGAAGACACCGCGCGCCGCAGGCCTTGACGCTTGCGGAGCGCGAGGAGATTTCTCGCTGCTTTGGGGGCGCGATGGTCGATTCGGGCTATTGCCAGCGAGGCTGGCCCGTGCTCTTTTCACGATTAGCCGCGAGCTGCAGCGCAACGGAGGTTCCCTAAGCGTACTGATCTCTCCGTCTACTCGCAGGCCTGACTGAATGCCGTAGCCAGGCGGTTCAACGAACGTCCCCGAAAAACACTAAACTTCGACACGCCGGCTGAGCGATTTAACCAAATCGTTGCATCGACCGGCTGAATCCCCCACGCGAAGCGGCCGTTCCGCTTGTAGCGTCAATGTTCTTTGCGTGCCAATGGGACGAACGAATGGCGCCGGAATAATCGATCGGACCGCCACCCGGCAACCTCGAACAAATGCGAGCCTCGCGGACAGCCGTTCGGTGCACTCAACGCGCTGAAGCCCGCTGCCTGGGCGCGACCACTTCCACGGCCAGTTACAGGCCAATAATGAGCGAGCGATGCGCAGCAACGCCCGCTGCAACGCCGGCCGCCGAGGCGAACGTCGCGTTGGACCATGCGCTCGCCGCATCGCCAGCGGCAAACACTCCCGGAACGGTGGTCTGCTTCCAGTCGTCCACGCGGATAAAGGGACCTATCGGACCTTCGTCGAACTCGCATTCGAGCTGCTTTGCGAGCGGACTTGCCATCTGGGTGCGCGGCCCCACAAACAGTGCATCGATTTCGATAGCGCGGCCGTCGGCGAGACGCAACCCTGTCATGTTGGGTACGTCGCCAAGCACTTCCACGACTGGCGCCCGTTCGATCCGCACATTGCGGGCTTTGAGCAACGCAGTCTCTTCGGGCGATGGCTCGACTATGCCTTGCGTAAACCAGGTTGTCGGTCCCCAGTCAGGAACGAGCATCGCCTGATGAATCGATAGTGAATGCGTGGCCAGGACGCCGAGCCGTTTGTCCGCGACTTCGTAACCGTGACAATACGGACAATGCAGCGCGCTGATACCCCACCGTTCATCCAGGCCGGGGAGCGCGGGCAGTTCGTCTCGAACGCCCGTCGCAAGGATCAATCGATCCGCGCTTGCGGTGCTCCCACTGCTTTGCGTGACGATGAAGCGATGATCAACACGCTCCGCCGTGCGTGCTTCGCCTGTCTCGACGTGCGCCGTCGGATACGCCGAGAGTTGCGCCGTCGCCTCATCGATGATCTCGCCGGGCGCCTTGCCATCCTGCCCGAGAAAACCATGAGCGTGTGATGCGAATCGATTGCGTGGCCTTCTACTATCGAGCACAAGCACACGCCGTCGCGCGCGCGCCAGCTGCATTGCGGCTGAAAGACCGGCGAAGCTGCCTCCGATCACGATGACATCGTAGTGCTCGTCCATACGTCCCCTCTCCAGATCATCACGTAACGTAGTGAGTTGCATGATAGCGCCATGTTAAACTCTTATGCAACTTGAAAAGTTTCTTGAGATGGGCGCCCACGATGAAGACCGATAGCCGCATGTCTCGCGTCTTGCACGCGTTGATTCACATGAAGCATGCGGATGGTCCGCTCACCTCCGAAGCGCTCGGTGAAATGCTGTGCACGAACGCCGTCGTCGTGAGGCGTTTGTTCAGCGGTCTGCGCGATATTGGATACGTCACTTCGGAGAAAGGGCACGGAGGCGGTTGGGTGCTGGCCGAACCTCTCGAAAACATCACGCTACTGGACGTCTACCGTGCGGTCGGCGAACCTTCGCTTTTCTCGCATCTTGTTTCGGAGGATCATCCGGAATGTCTTGTCGAACAAGCTGTGAATACCCATCTTTCGGCGACGCTTCTCGAAGCCGAGGCTGTCCTGCTGAAAAAATTCGAGATGGTCACCATTGCGATGCTTGCAGGAGAAGTTGAAACTTCGGCGTTGCGGTCGAAATCGTCTCGCGCAGGGAAAAAATAATCGCTGTCGCATGCGCTCTGGCGCCTTCTGGCAAGTCGACGCTGATCAAAACCGTGAAAGGTCGAATCGTGACGATCTCGGCGATCACCCGGTTCTACAATGCGGGCGCAGGCGATTGGCAGGTTCGGAATGCGAACCAGTCTGACCTGCCCCTTCTCCCCAGTCCGAGGCCACGTTACAGAACCCGTCATCAAAACAGGTAGTAGCTCACCATCTCGCTGACCTCGCGCACGTTGCCGGGACGAATCCGGTCGACGGCAGTCTTCATGTTGTCGTAGATGCCGCGGCGTGGAATGCCACCCCAGGCGATAAACGTGTGACCATGTGCTCGAATCGCATGTCGGGTAACCCAAAACTGCCTGACGGTCGCTTTGATGCGCTTCCCCAACGTCAGATAGAGCCGAAACGCTTGAAAGTAGTCTTCGTACGAGTACATGGACTACCTCCAAAGTAGTCCATGATTTTGTCCGCACCCCTAACCCAAACCAAGAGGTCCCCTTCGATACCGATGGTCCATTGAAAAATGGACTACGGACGTTACAGCGGCGGGGAAAGAGCCCGGACCGGTTTTGCGTTTTCCTCAAGCTCGCGTTTGGATGAATTCACGACATGTCGCCGTCGGATTATGACCAAGGGGTGTTCGAATGGCGATTCGCTAGTTCGCCAGGAAACGTGCCCGTCCGCAAATCAAGCCACTGCCGCGCTGGCAGTCTCAGCAGCTGGCGGGAACTGCGCGGCGTCAGCGCGTTTTGCGGACGTTACGGCATTCCTCGCTGCTCGCGTCTTTCGGGCAACAGGCGCTTTGGCCGCGACGCCCTTCTTCGAAGGCGCTTTGCCGACAGGCGCTATTACCTTCTTGGTGACCAACCTTTTGGCGGAGGTCTTTTTCGTCGCCGTCCTACTGGCAGACACGGCCTTGGGTTTTGCCTTTCCCTTCGTCGCGGGCGCTGCGGCCTTTTCAATCAGAAATTTCGTCCGGTCCCTGGCGCCAGCAATCCACGCCGGCGCGCGACCGCGTCCACTCCAGGTGGCCCCGGTCTTCGGGTCTTGATACATCGCAGGCTGCGGGCCGCGAACATAGTTTCCGGCTTTTGCTGCCTTCTTTGCCGGGACCGTGGCCTCGGTGGACTCGCCTGAAATCAGGAATTTATTGCGGTCTTTCGCTGCAGCAATCCATGCCGGCGCTCGCCCGCGACCGGTCCATGTCGCGCCAGTCTTCGGGTCGCGGTACTTCGCCGCGCCAGCGGCATGCTTCGAAGTCGTTACCGGCGTCCCCGGCTTGCGACCACGTCGCTTGCCGACATGTGCTTCGATGTCGGCAGTCGTTATCCCGTGCTTCGTCATCAGTTCACGGATTTTGTCGAGAACAACTGTTGACTGCTTTGCAACCAGCTCCTGTGCCTGTGTCTGCAATCGGGCGATTCGTGCCTGGATGCTTTCGAGCGTGGCCATTAGACCTCCTTATTCATGTTGAATTGTGGGACTATGCCATATTGCGTGGCATCACCACCAGAACGACCCGTAGCATCCTTATTGGTTTCGTCAAAATTCCCGTTCATCTTCCCGGGAATCGAGCCGGCGAGCTAGTGTTGCCCATAGGCGTGCCTGTCAAGGGCGCAGCCAATCGGGAAGTGGTAAAGAAAGCTTTATGCAGCCAGCCGGTGTTCGTAATACGGTCTATCCCTGTCGTCGAGAATGGCGTACTGGGTAGCAAGGTCGGATGCGTCGGGATTTAACCAGGCGTCGATGTTCTCTGGCTTGATTGGAATGATGCAGCGGTCGTGACCCGCGGCCGCAATCTCGGGCGGCGGTTCATCGGTAATGGCCGCGAACGAAAGCAGGTCGGGTTGTCCCTCAGCAGACCATCGGGACCAGAGGCAGGCCACCAGCATGTCATGTGCCGGATTGGGCTCGAACTGAAGGACGACGTTCTCGTCCTTCTCTCCTGCGGCGAGCGCGCGTCCTTCCATTTTCGCGCGGCTCACATTCTCATAGAACGAACTGACGACGAGTATGGCGTGCGAGTATCCGAACAGGGGCTTCCAGAAGCCTTCAAGATTGTCGCGTCTCGCGTTGTAGGTTCCCGGATATTTGACATCGTAGCTGGCAGGTTTACCTGCGATGCGGCACTGGTACCGCATGGGCTTCACCACGCGCTGGCCATTTTCGACAATCAGAACGGGAGCATAGTGGCCCGGAAAGATGCGCGAGTCACGCGCTTTGGGTGTCGTCCGCCGGATATCGTCGAGCTTGCCAAGCGTCCATTCAATCCGGTCTGTCGCAATGCGCCTGCTTTCAGTAGCGGCCTTCGTTGGCCTGGTCTCAAGCGTGCGTTCGGCTGTGGCCAGTCGCGACCGTTGTTTAAACAGTTCCTGTTCGAGCTTTACGACCTGCTGGGCGTTGTATCTGTCGATGAGTGCCCTGATTTCCCGCTCGCCTTCCGACAGGGGCTCGGCAAACGCGTCATCCATGGCTTTGGGTATCTTGGCACCGCTTCCTTCTGCCCGCTCCCAGTAGAGCTGCGCGAATTCGCGGATGCTCATGTGTGCGCCGAACATCCTGACGTACTTGCGGTAGCTCGCCTGAATCTGGGCCGAGTAGCACATATGCGCCTCCAGGTCTGGCCGGAAAGTCCCTGATGACAAGTGTGAAGCACGAAGCTCCGCGCGGCAATTCAGTGAAAGTCCCTGCTGATGGATGGCAGCTCGCCAAGCAGGTGGGACATATCAATGAGGCGGTGCGCCACAAGGTGTTTCACTTCCCCCTCGCACTGCCACACACCCAGTACGCCGAGCAGGGATGAACCCAGTACCTCCCTGCGTTGCCGCTCCAGTACCTTCGGCCAGATGATGACGTTGACGTTTCCTGTCTCGTCTTCAATCGTCAGGAAAATGACGCCCTTCGCTGTATCGGGACGCTGCCTCACCGTCACAATGCCGCAGGCCCGCGCAAGCCGGCCGTTACGGTAGGTGTGCAGCGTCGAAGCCGGCATCAGGCGGCTGGCCTTCAGACGTGCCCGCAGCAAAGCCAGCGGGTGCCGTCCAAGTGTGAGCCCCATGGACCGGTAATCGCCGACAATGTCCTCCGCCTCGGACGGCTGCTGGAGGGCAGGCGTTTCGTCTTCAGGCGAAGCCGTTGCCAGCATGTCCCTGTCGGGCACTGCCGCCGCAGCTTGCCACAATGCCTCGCGACGATGGCCGGCGAGCGACGGAAGTGCGTTGGCCGCAGCGAGCACCTGAAGGTCATGACGGTCAAGCTGGGCGCGCCGTGCCATGTCGCGCACCGATTCAAAACGGCGTACGGCCCGGGCGTTGGCAATACGCTCTGCGGCGCCATCGCGCATGCCACGCAGCAGTGAAAGCCCCAGCCGGACAGCGGGGCGTGCGGCATCACCATTCCTCTCGAGCGCCGAATCCCAGCTGCTGATGGTCACGTCGACGGGCAGCACTACGACTCCGTGGCGTTTCGCATCCTGCACGAGCTGCGATGGTGAATAGAATCCCATCGGCTGCGAGTTCAGCATGGCCGCAAGGAAAGCTTCGGGCTCATGGCATTTGAGCCAGGCGCTGGCGTAGACGAGCAGTGCAAAGCTGGCCGCATGGCTCTCCGGGAATCCGTACTCGCCGAACCCTTTTATCTGCTGGAAGATGCCGTCGGCAAATGCCTGGTCGTATCCCCGCGACGTCATCCCGTTGACGATGCGGTCATAGTATTTCTCCAGACCTCCCTTGCGCTTCCAGGCCGCCATCGCACGTCGTAGCTGGTCTGCCTCACCGGCGCTGAAGCCCGCTGCGAGCATCGCGATTTGCATCACCTGCTCCTGGAAAATAGGCACGCCCAGCGTCCGGGACAGTGCGACCTTCAGTGCCTCGCTGGGATAGGTGACAGGCTCGAATCCCTGACGACGCTGCAGATAAGGATGGACGGCGCCGCCCTGAATCGGACCCGGCCGCACAATGGCGACCTCGATGACTAGGTCGTAGAACGTCCGGGGCCTGAGTCGCGGCAGCATGCTCATCTGCGCCCGCGATTCAATCTGGAACACACCCACCGTATCGGCCCGGGAAATCATTTCGTAGGTGAGCGGGTCTTCTGCAGGAATGTCCTGCATCTCAAATCTTTCTCCGCGCTGCTCCGAGACAAGGTCAAGCGTGCGCCGGATGGCCGATAGCATGCCGAGGGCGAGCACGTCGATTTTGAGCAGCCCGAGGGACTCGAGGTCGTCCTTGTCCCACTGGATGGCACTGCGCCCGGGCATCGCGGCATTCTCGATGGGCACGAGCCGCGACAGCTTCCCGCGGCTGATGACAAAGCCGCCCGAATGCTGCGACAGATGGCGCGGAAAACCCAGCAGCTGCGAAGCAAGCGACGCCCACGCCTGGATGAGCGGTGCCCCGGCGTCGAGACCGCATTCGGTGAAGCGCCTGAGCAGGTCCTGGCGGCCATCGAACCATTGATGGGATTTCGCCACCATGTCGACAATCTGCGGGTCGACGCCGAGCGCCTTGCCTGTCTCACGCAGTGCACCACGTGGGCGGTACGTCGAAACGGCTGCCGCTATCGCGGCACGGTCGCGACCGTACTTTCCATAAATGTACTGGATGACCTCCTCACGCCGCTGGTGTTCGAAGTCGACGTCGATGTCAGGCGGTTCGCCACGCTCCTTCGAAATGAATCGCTCGAAGAGCATGTTGCCGCGCGCGGGGTCGACCTCTGTCACACCAAGACAGAAGCACACGGCGCTGTTGGCCGCAGAGCCGCGGCCCTGACACAGGATGTGCTGGCTGCGTGCGAAGCGCACGATGTCGTAGACCGTAAGAAAGTACGGTTCGTATTGCAGCTCTGCAATGAGCTCGAGCTCATGTTCAATCTGGGCCTGGACCTCTGCAGGAATACCGGCCGGAAAGCGGCGATGCGCGCCGAGATAGGTCTCCTGCCGCAGGTACGCTGCAGGCGTGAAGCCGCCCGGTACCAGCTCGTCCGGGTACTCGTAGCGAAGCTCATCCAGCGAGAACCGGCAGTGCGCGAGGATGTTGGTCGTTTCGCTGAGCGCGTAACCGGGATACAGGTTCGCGAGCCGCAGCCGCGACCTCAGATGCGCCTCGGCGTTGGGCGCAAGGTCGTAGCCGCATTCGTGCACGGGGCGGCCGACGCGGATGGCGGTCATCGTGTCGTGCAGGGGCTTGCGAGAACGCACGTGCATCACGACGTTGCCCAGGGCGACCACGGGAATTCCACGCCGGTCCGCGACATACTCGACCGCGCCGCGGTGAATGTCGTCCATTGCACGCTGGTGCAGGACGAGGCCAGTCCACGCCCGTCCAGGGAACGTCGCATCGAGCCACTCGAGCTGTGCTTCCAGTTGCTCCTCCTTCGCGGGGAAGTCCGGAACGAGAATGGCGAGACAGTCCGGCATGCCGCGCAGATGGGCATGCTCGCGGTCGGGCCGCGACAGGTCCTGTGGCGTGAGGCGGTATTCGCCTTTCGGCGCGCGCATCCTGGCAAGCGTCACAAGCTCGGACAGGTTGCCGTACCCCGCGCGGTTCTGGGCAAGCAGTATCAGGCCGAACGCGGACGTGCCGTCGGCGTTGCGCAGCTGGAAATACGCGCCGACAACGAGAGGCAGGCCGGCGTTCTTCGCCGCAACATGGGCACGCACGACGCCCGCCAGTGAGCATTCATCGGTGACGGCGAGACCGGAATAGCCCAGCTGGGCAGCACGTTCGGCGAGTTCTTCAGCATGTGACGAGCCACGCAGGAACGTGAAGTTCGAAAAGCAGAACAGTTCGGCATACGCCGGCAGTGCGCCGAAGGTCGTGTCCATCGCCCATCATCCGAAAAGGCCATGGAGAAACCAGCGCGGTTCTTCGTCTGCCTGACGGCTGCTCACGCGTTCCCGGTAAACCCAGTAGCAGCTCTGGTCGTCGCCCTGGGCGACAAAGTAGTCGCGGGTAACAAGCTGGCCATCGAACCAGCCGGCCTCAATGCGCTCTCCGGGTGACACGAGCTTTAACGGTGAACCATAGAAGGGCTTGTGCTGGCGCATGAGCAGACGCACCGGCGTCTCGAGCATCCACGTTGGACGTGGCAGACCCTGCGGCAGCTGCGCCTTCGGCCTGGTCTGGCTGACGGAAACCCAGCGGTTCGCAATCTCCGGCCGGTGGTCGGCTGTCGGCGCTGGACACAGGACCTTGTCATCACCGAGTCGGGCCACGAGCAGCTCCACCAGCCGTGCATGGTCTTCAGGTGAGCCACCAGGCTCAGGAAACAGGCTGTCTGTGGGCGGTGCGGCCGGCTCAATCTTCGATGCATCCAGTTTCAGCGCGATAACGGGCGCCGCGAGTTCGACCCGGTGAAGCCGCTCCCGGTGCAGGCGGACAAGATGGTCCTCACGCCAGGCCGGTTCGCCCAGCGCGATCTCGATTTGCGTCGGAGGAATGGCTTCGCGGCCACGTTCGTGTTCGAGCGAAAGGGTGAACGCGGTGATGGCAAGCTGCTTTGCACACAGCCAGCCGCATAGCTGGACAATCAGCCGGTGCGCGGCAAACATCGCCATTTCCGCATCGTCTATGCGGTCCGGCAGCTCGATATGTGCCGTGAACGATGGAGGTAATTCGAGCCAGTCGAAGAGCTCTGGCGCCGTACCGAACGCGCGGTCGAGCGAGTCGAGCAGATGCTCGCCACATCGCTTCTGCAGGCCCGCGCGCGGCAGGCGACGGACGTCTCCGATGGTTTCGCAGCCGAGGCCGGCAAACCAGTCAACGAAGGGACGCAGCTCAGGCACCGTCACCATTGGAAGCAGCGTGAGCGCGCGCTCCAGCGTGCCGAGCCGAATCACACGCCGGCTGCGGCACCGTGCGAGCAGCCATGCGCCTTGCCCGGTAGGCGCCATGCACGCGCACGCTGTCAGTCCGAGCGTGCCCAGTGTCGCCTTGACCTGCCGGCACAGCGACAGCACGCCACCAAACAGTCGCAGGCTTGCTCCCACCTCGACCACGACGGTCGCTTCGTCCAGCACGGCGACGTCTGGCGAGAACGTCATCAACGCCGTGGCGACATCGTGCTGGGCCGCATTCTCGCGGGCAGTATCTCGCCGGTACGTCAGCGTCCCTGGGGAGAGCGTGAGCACGCCACCGCGTCGCATCCCGTCACGCACGCCGGCGGCACGTGCTACCCGGTCCGCGGCGATGACACGGTCTTTCTCCAGCACCGCAAAGCCATGTTCAGGTTCAGGCGCCCACGTCGGCCGGAACACCTCGAGGGAAAGCAATGGCAGGTGAACGGCGAGGAAGACGCGCATGACGTGAAAACAGGACTGGAGTGGGTTGAAGGGGAACCGACAGGGGCTCAGCGCGTGGGGGCCCTCGTCGTTTCAGGATGTCGACCATGAGCCCGTCGGCTGATGGCCGGATTGCCAGTCGCAGGACTGCTGGCGATGAATCCTGTGCGGTCAGCGCGGGCCGCACCATGACAAACAGGGTCTCTGAAGACTGCGCCGCGAGGTGGAGCCGGCGCAACGAGCCCGACGGAACGCGCTGAGCCCAGAAGATGAGCGCGCCAGCGCTACCACTGCGCAGTATCTGCTCCGTCGACCAGAGTGCATCTGCTGTCTTCTGGGCCCGGACGTAAACGAAGCGTTCCAGCCCCAGCCCGATATAGGCGAGCCCCAGGCCGTTCGGCAGATGGGGTGGCTGGACCAGCGAGATGGGCCGGTTGCCCAGCGCACTGAGCGCGGGCCGCAGGAGCCGCATCTCGCCGATGCCCGACTGTTGAACCAGCAGGTCTATCAGGCCACCGAGTGGCCAGCCGCCGCCCGGAAGCTCGGCGGAGAGCGCCGCGTAACCCGTATCCACCACGCGCCCGCGGCCGCGAGCGAGCTGGGACGCCTGCCACAGGGACGGATGGATTTCTTCGGGGCGGACGCGGGCGACAGACATGGGGACGGCAACAAACCTGTATATTTATACAGTATGCTAGCGCAAAACCGGCGAAGGTGAACTGGTACTTTTTTGGAGGTGGGGTCGCACGTGACGCACAACCAGGATTGCGGATCACTCCATGCCCCAGACGGGTTCGACTACCGCCAAGGGCGTCGATTTGCACTGAAACCTGACCCACGGGGGCGGATAAAAGCGACGAACTCGACCAGGCTGAGGGCGAGCGGCGACGCACTCCACACATTTCACACGCAATCGTATGAGGAACACGCAGACCAGCTGCCAAGCTAGAGAGGTGGCGAAGTCTAGCCAGTCGTGACAGGCTTCGGACCCTGCGGCCAACAGGAAATTGAGGTGGGAAAACGCGCCATGATCCTCGTCGGCGACACGACATCGCACGGCGGACGCGTGCTCCAGGGCACTGACAGCGCCACGGTGAATGGACGGGCAATCGCCGGCGTCGGCCACATGGTGGCGTGCCCGCAGTGCAAGGGCACATTCCCGATTCTTCCCGACACACTGGGCAGGCTTCACCCTCACAGGCTCCACGGTCGGGACACCGCCGTGGAGGGCATGCGCACCGCGTGTGGCGCCGTGCTTGTCGCTTCGCAGTCGACCGCCACCATCGACGACATCGGAGAAGGCAAGGGCAGTCACGGGGTTGCAACGGGGCCGGCAACGACTGCGCTTGCGCCGAGCCCCACGCTGTGCCTCGAATGCCTGAAAGCGGCTACCGAAAGCGCAGCGACCACAGTGATGCGTGGTTAGGTGGTTCCAGTGCCCCCGATCGACGACTATCTCGCTCAACGCCAGCTGCAGGCGACCTTACCCCTGCGGCTCTACGCGTTGTTCGACGCGCTCATGTACGCGGGTACCGACGGCGCCGGCACGCTTGCCCTGACACACATGGAAATACTTGCCCAGTTTCGCAACCCCACCGACTTCGCCCCGCCCGGGGACTTCGCTGCCCATCTCGTCCGACTGTGGCCTGTCGTTGATGCACTGGCGCGGAAGGACGAACGGCTGGGGGAGTGGTATCTCAAGGCGGACACCGAGGAAGAAGCGCGCCTGTACCGGATGTACGAAGGTCCGGGCATTCCGTCGACAGCCGTTCTTGCCGTATTGGCACAGCGGTACGAAACGAAGATGGGCCGACCGAAAGTGTTCGGCTTCTGGAACGGTCATGTTGGCGAGGCAGACCGTGCGACGCTGAAACTTGCCATCGATTCGAAGACGCTTCCTGAGGAAATCGAGGTGGCATTGCCACGTCCACGTGAAGCTGCCGCAGGCCTTCGAAGCTACGCCGACGTGGCGGAGATCGTCGGCGAAATCGTATCGACCTACTCGCCGGTCTATGTGTCTGTCTCGTCACGGGAGTATTTTTCGCACCAGGTGTTTGATGACAAGCCCGGCGCCGGGTGGATGCTCTATCTGCCGAAGGTCCTCACCGTGCAGGACGTTCCCGAAGCGCGCGCGCTGATTCCAGTACCCGAGGCCGGGAGCAGACAGGCCGGCACGATCATCGTAAGCGTCACGGATTCCGTGTTCTCCGTGGACAATCCTGAACACGTTGAGATCGCAAACCGCATTGAAATCCGCCTGGTCGATCAGGACCTGCTGCCGCGCTATTCGGATATCTGAATGAGCGACAACATCGTCTGGGTCGCAGATATCGACGCCACG
>NZ_JARCHA010000011.1:0-284707 GCF_048957895.1 Paraburkholderia sp. A1RI_3L | reverse complement strand
ATGCCGTGCGCCAGTTCGAATTTGTCGACGGCATCCATCATCGGGTCCGGCTTCGAGCCGTCGGTGGACGTCAGGCCCGATGCGGGCAGAAAGGGTGGGCTGATGATCATGACGTGTCAGTTCGTATGGGGAGGACGGTCGTTGACCTTGAGGTTGCTTTTCGGCAGGACAGGCAACTGCGCGGGCACGTTATCGGGCCCAACAAACGTGAACGCCGCCGCCTTGATCGTGAACGCGCCGGGATAGTCCCCAGCGAAGCACGGCTCGATGCTCTGTTCGTACGCCGCTTCGTCGCGGCTCGTGTGGATGCGCTTCCAGCGCGTCGCGGCCCCATTGAGGGGTGGTCGCCGTGTGGTCCACGGAAGTGACTGTGACATTGACCACGTAGTTCTTGCAGAAACCGCCGTGCGCCCTGAAGTCGAGCACATCAGGTCGTGGTCCTCACTGCCGGTCCACAACGTGAGATGCCGGGTCAGACGTGCTCTCGGGCGGAGCCACGCATCGGTAAAACGCTTTGCGGGAGTATTCATTCCGTGCATTCCTATCCGGTTTAAAGGAACGATGCGAAGCTGGTCAATTCGCACGTTATCAAATCGGATAAACGTAGCAGAAACGCCACGTGGATATTGTCACTAATGGTCAATAGACTTGGCCGTTTTTTCAGAGGACAGTAACTTCTGATAAATGCCATGCTCCGCGCATGCTGTTAAGAGTCGCTAACAATTCGTCCGCGAAGCGCGAAGGGCTAATGGCATCAGAAAGAGACGGCAACGCGACATGAATATTGAGATCCCACTTAAAGCGAACGCGCAGTTTGTCGAGGCTAGCAAACTGGCGGAATCGGCTCGACCATCTAGCGATACCGTCCGAGGCGTTCCCTGCCGTCCTCCTGGCGATGGGCGATACCGGTGTGGCGTGGCTTCGGGTAATGCCGACAGCGTGCGAAGTCATAGCGCGAGTCCGCCTGCAACCTGCCGGGGCGTGTGTGCGTTTGGCCATTGGGGCTGGCACCACTGGAATGGCGGCGGGCGTGGACTGGAGCGCTATCGAGTCGTGCCGGTTGATACCCGTCACAGCGATGGTAATCGGAATACCGCGTCCGTCCGCGGCAATGCGCCGTTTTGACCCGCGCTTCCGAGGGGCTGTCGGGATGGTGCCGCTTTCCTGGCCCGCCGGGTCCGGAAACATTGATCACACCAAGGCGCGCCCACTTCCAATCAATCTGGTAATGCGCACGCAACGGCCAGGCATCGCCGGATGCAACGGCTTCAACACGCCGCGAACCTGCCACACTGGGAACAGCCGCCAGCACGTCATGTCGCTCTACTGAAACCCAGTTTCTTCGACAGGCCTTCCTTAGAAATGCTTGTCGCAGGCCATACAGGATGCCATTAAATGCTGCACCATCATTCTCCGTTCGGCGTTGCGTGCCGTTGGGCGATGGCACAAACACGGAAACAGCGGTTCCAATGCCCCATAACGCGTTACTGATCTTGCGCCTCGAGGCGCCGCGGGGATATGACGTCTATCGCCTCATGTCCGTCATGTTGGCCACTCTAACTGTCCGCAGCACTACGGGCGGGGGAGCTCTATTCTCCGCCCGTGCCGAGCCGCCGCCGCAACGTGGCGGCGAAGCGATCGAACGGCAACGTGGAGGCCGCGAGCGCCGTGACGTCGGGGTACGCCTCGCGCGCGATGTCGGTCAGCACCTGGCCCGGGCGCGCTTCGGCGAGCACCGTCGCGCCCATTTCCACCATGACCGTGAGCGCGTCGAACCAGCGCACGGTATAGCGCATGTTGCTCGCGAGGTCGGTGCGAATCGCCTCGCCGGTGTAGAGTGGCCTGCCGCCGCGATTGCCGACGTAGGTGCGCTGCGGCGCGCGGAAGGGAAGGTCGCGCGACCAGGCGTCGAGTGCATCGGCGGCGTGGGCCAGCAGCGCGCAATGCGACGGCACGCTCACGTCGAGGCGCGTCGCCTTGCGCGCGCCCGCTGCGAGTGCGCGTTCGATGAACGTGTCGAGCGCCGCGTTCGCGCCCGCCATCACGATCTGGCGCGGCGCATTGACGTTGCCGACGTAGACGCGCGGATAACCGTCGCGCGCGTGCGCTTCGGCAAGCCGCTCGCATTGTGCTTCGTTGAGACCCGAAATGGCGGCGAGGCCGTAGCCCGACGGGTACGCGCCTTCCATCAGCTCGGCGCGACGGCGCACCATCTTCAATGCGTCAGCGAACGCGACGGCGCCGCAGCTCACCGCGGCAGGATAGGCGCCCACCGAGAGCCCCGCGCAGATCTGCGCATGCAGCCCTTCGCGTTCCAGCGCCCGCCACACGGCCACGCCGCCCACCATGAGCGCGATCTGCACGGCTACGGTGGAGTGCAGCGCGTCGGCGGTGTCGAGGGCGAGCACGTCCTGGTTCAGCACATCGGATGCTTCGGCGAGCGTTTCGCGCACCGCCGCATGCTCCGGCAAACGATGCAGAAACCCTGCGCTTTGCGCGCCCTGGCCGGGAAAGAGCAGCGCGAGCATCACGCTGTCTCCGCTGGCAACGCCCACGGGTCCGCCACGAGCCGTGCCCCCGCGGGATCGCGCACGAGCACGCGTGGTTTGCTCATGGCGAGTTCGGCCAGCGCGACGCCGCCCATGGGCGTTTCGAGCTGCACGTCGATGCGCAGGCCCGCGTGCGCGGCGTACTCCGCGAGGGCGGCTTGCAGGTCGCGCGCGGTGGCGCACGCAAGCCGCTGGGGCGTGCGGACCAGCAGATCGAGGTCGCTCGCTTCGGTTACGCAGGGCATGCCTGTCGCGAGTTCGAAACCGCTGCTTCCGGTAGGACCCCAAACGAACGATGCGAGCGGCGACGCTGCGCTGCGCAGCGCTACGAGCGCGCGCATGGCGGGCAACGCGCGGCGGGTGGGCACGGGCGCTACGTGGAGAAGGTCTTCGGGGGCAATCGACGCTTCGATGTCCGCCGTTTCGGCCCACGTGCCATAGCGCTGCGCACGCGCGCTGCCGCGCACGCCGACAGCGACGAAGCCCGTTGCCGCAAGCGCTCGCCGCACCACGACGAACGGCGCGCGCGCCCAGGCCTCGCGCACCCAAGGCGGCTCGTTTTCATAGGCAGACAGGCGCGCGAGGCGCAGCAGATCGTGCGCGCGCCAGCGTGCGTCGGTTGCGAGGTCGGTTGTGAGGTCAGCGGCTGCCTTCGCGTGAGCAGTGTCGGCGTTTGCATGGCCGACTCCATCAGCGAATTCGTCAGCAGGCCTGACGCCGGCCTTCGCGCCCGCCTGTGCGACTGCAAACGGCGGTGGCGCGCACGCGCGCATTACGCCTCGTTCCACTGTTCGGCCAGCCGCCGGCGCACTTCGATGGACGCGGCGCGCGTCTTCTTCGCCGTCTCCGACTGCAAGCGATGCGAGAGATCGCGCGAACCGGCGCCCCTCTCGCGGACCCCGCGGACCTCGCGCACCATCTCCACCAGCACGCTGCGCACGCGTTCGATCTGCGTGTCGTTGGGGGCGTCGGCGTCCACGCCGTCGATGAGCCGGTCCAGCAGACCGAGCTTCGCGAACGACGCCATCGAATACGACATCGGCACGATGGTCTCGCCGAGCGCATCGAGCGCTTCCACGGTGCGGCGCGTGACGCGCGCCGCGGCCTCCTTGCCCATGGCGTGGACCATGGTGCCCGGTGCGTCGAGCGCGACGATACGGTTGCCCTGGTAGCCGTGCGCGAGGAACGCGCCCGACATCGCCGGCCCGACGATCAGTGCGACCACGGGATGCCCGGCCTGGCGCGCCGACGCGTAGGCGTCCACGGCGGCGGCGCACGCGAGGTGAATGCCGAGCATTTCCTCGCGATAGCCGTACGCCTGGCTCTTCACGTCCACCACGGCGACGATGGGCCGGCGCACGTCGCGCGCGGCGTCTTCGGCAATCGCTTCGCGAACGGCCTGGGCAAGGCGCCAGCCCTGTTCGAGGCCGACCACGTTGGTCGTGGCGCGCGGGAAGCGGTTGCCGGCGTCGGGGACGACGGCGATGAAGCGCGCGCGTTCGTCGCCGAGCGGCGCGTCGGCGCTCCAGACGGGCGCAGACGTCGCGCTCTCACCCGCGAGCGCGCGAAACCAGTGCGCGCCGCGCGTGTCGGGTTCGATTATCTGAGCCGCCTGGGGCGTTTGAGCCGGAGGGTCGCCAGCGCGTGCAGATTCCCCACCGCGAAACACCGCACGCATGGATTCGGGCGTCACCGTGGCGGGGTCGATCTGCGCGAGGCGAGCCAGATAAGCTTCCACCTGCGCGCTGCGCGGCGTGCCATCGAGGCCGCGCGCGAAGGCCGCGCGCACGGCGTCGCGCATGGCGTGGGCGTCGTCGTCCACGAGCACATCCGCGAGACCCGTGGCCGCGCGCTGCGCGCCGCCGATCAATTGCCACACGTGGCGGCGGTCGCTCGAATCGAGTTCTTCGATGCCGGCTTCCTGTTCGATCACTTCAGGGCCGTTCATGCCGAGCCGCCCCTGTTTCGTGATGACGAGCGACGAGCACAGCGCCGCCGCAAGCGACATACCGCCGAAACAGCCCACCATGCCCGCGATCACGCCCACCACGGGCACGTAGCGGCGCAACGCGACGATGGCCGACTGGATCTCCGAGATCACGGCGAGCCCGAGGTTCGCTTCCTGCAGCCGCACGCCACCCGTCTCGAACAGCACGACGGGACGCACGATGCGGCCGCGCTCGCAGTCCGCCAGCGCGAGTTCGAGCGCCGCGGCTATCTTGCTGCCCGAGACTTCGCCGATGCTGCCGCCCTGAAACGCGGACTCGATGGCGGCGACCACGGCCGGTTCGCCGTCGATGCTGCCGCGCGCGATCACGACGCCGTCGTCCGCTTGGCAGACGACGCCTTGCAGCGGTAGCCACGGCGATTCGATGTGGTCGAACGGACCCAGCAGTTCGCGGAACGAGCCCGCGTCGAGCAGGGCGCGCGCGCGTTCGCGCGCCGAAAGCTCGATGAAGCTGTCGCGCAGGAGCGGTGCCTGAGCCGCTGCGGTTTGTACGCCGGCTTCGCTCATGGGCGGCCTCCCTCGTCGTGGCTTTCTGCGGACCCGGTGGCCTCGGCGGCTTCCACCGCTTCCGCGAGACGCAGCGCGACGACGCCGGGCGTGGCGCCAAAGTCGTTGATTTCGATGCTCGCGGCGCCGTCGTAGCGCGAGAAGAAGCGGTCCAGCACGCTTTTCCAGATGTGGCCGTAACCGTCCACGCTCGTGCGCACCACGACGTGCGCGCTCATCGCGCCGGCGGGCGAGAGCAGCACTTCGAGGTCGCCCGAGCCCACCACGCCCACGTGCGCACGCGCCGTCAATGAGCGGTGCGCCGGGTAGTCGAAAGTCAGTTGTTCCATGAGCTTGTCCTTCCGCGAGCGCGGTGTCGAACCAGTCTGTCGATGAAAAGGGTGGCGGCGAGCAGGTCCGCGGCGCCGCCCGGCGAGGCGTTCAGGTCGAGCAGGCGCCGCTCCAGTACGGCGAGCGCCGCGCGGCCCGCGGGCGTGGCGCTGCCGCCCTGATCGAGCACGCGCTGCGCGCCGCCGCGGCCGGCTTCGAGTCCCGCCAGACCCGCGCGATGCAGCAGGCAGGTGTCGTCGAGCGAGGCCATGATGGCAAGCAGCGTATCGAGCCGCGCCGCGGTTTCGCCGATGCCGCGCGCGCGTGCCGTGCCGAGCGCGGGCAGGCCGATCTTGATCACATGCGGAAAGCCGTCTTGCGCCTCGCGCCGCGCGCCGCCTACCTGGAAGCGGGCGCGCACGCGCTCGCCGTTGCTGTGGGTGGGGGCGGCGTGAAGGTCGGGGAAGGCGGCGATCTGCGCGGCGAGCGAGCCGATGCGGGCGGCGTGGGCGTGGTGGTCGTCGTGCTTATGCTCCGGGGCGCTGCCCAGACAGCGCGCGACGTCGCTGAAATCGCGGGGGGTGCCGCTTGCCGCGAACGCACAGCTTTCCGGCGCCGCGTTCGGCCACGCATGCGAGGCAACGGCGGCTGCGTTTGCAACAGCAGCACCAGGCGAGTCGATTGCCGCGCCCGCCACGAGCAGACCCACAATCCAGATCGCCCCGCGATGCGCGTTGCTGCCGCCCGTGGCGCGCAGCATCTCGGCTTCGCCGTGGCGTCCGATGCGTGCGAGTTCCGTGCGCATCGCTGCCGAGGGCTCGCCGTGCGCGAGCGCCGCGCGTGCGAGCGCGGCGAACGTCGGCGCGAGCGTGTGCGCGGAACGCAGCATCGTGGCGAGATTCAGATCGCGATGTGCGCCGCTGCCGCGTGCGTCCACGAGCGCGGGCTTCGGTGTAAGCAGTGCTTCGTCCACGAGCGCTTCGACGGCAAGGCGCGCGAGCAGGGCGTCGGTTTCGCGTGGCAGGGACACAGCGGCGAGCGCTTGCGCGCGGGCGAGTTCGTTGCCGGCCGTGGCATCGACTGCCGTCCCGGACGTTTCCGCGCAGCCGTAGCCAAGGGCCGCTGAATCCCGCGTCGCGCACTGAGGAGGCATCGCGCTCACCAGCTGCGAAAGCGGGCCGGCGGCGCGTAGAGCCCGCCCGACCAGGTCACGAGGTCGTCGATGCTGCGCGCCGCCAGCAGCGAGCGCTTCGCATCGCCACGGCGAATGCCGAGATCCTCGGGGAAAGCGACGACGCCGCGCCGGCGCAGCTCGTCGGTCTTCTCGCGTTTTGCCGTGAGGCCAATGGGCGTGACGCCCGCCACCGCGGCGAGCGCGGCGCGCCGTTCCTCGACGCCTTCGGCCTTGTGCAGATGCGCGATGCCTTCCTCGGTCACCACGTGGCTCACGTCGTCGCCGTAGATCATCACGGGCGCCACGGGCATACCGCTTTTCTCGCCCACGGCCACCGCGTCGAGTTCTTCGACGAAGGTGGGCTCGCCGCCTTTCTTCCACGTCTCGGCCAGTTGCACGACGAGCTTGTGTCCGCGCGAGACCGGCCCCTGGTCCTTCAGCAGCTTGAGCCACGCTTCGCTCGCGTGGCGCCGGCCGCGCGGGTCGTGGCCCATGTTCGGCGCGCCGCCGAAGCCCGCCAGGCGCCCGCGCGTCACGGTGGACGAGTTGGCGTCGGCATCGATCTGCAGTGTGGAGCCGATGAAGAGATCCACGCCGTACTGGCCCGCCAGCTGGCACAGCACGCGGTTCGACCGCAGGCTGCCGTCGCTGCCCGTGAAGAAGACGTCGGGACGCGCGGCGATGTACGCCTCCATGCCCACTTCGCTGCCGAAACAATGCACGCTCTCCACCCAGCCCGATTCGATGGCGGGAATCAGCGTGGGGTGCGGGTTGAGCGTCCAATTGCGGCAGATCTTGCCCTTGAGCCCGAGGCTTTCGCCGTAGGTGGGCAGCAAGAGTTCGATGGCGGCCGTGTCGAAGCCGATGCCGTGATTGAGCGAACTGATGCCGTAGGGCGCGTAGATGCCCTTGATCACCATCATCGCCGTGAGCACCTGCAGGTCGCCGATGTGGCGCGGGTCGCGCGTGAAGAGCGGCTCCACGGCGAAGGGGCGGTCCGCTTGCACGACGAGGTCCACCCACGAGCCCGGAATGTCCACGCGCGGCAGCGTATCGACGATCTCGTTGACCTGCACGATCACGATGCCATGCCGGAACGCCGCGGCCTCGGCGATGGTGGGCGTGTCTTCGGTATTCGGGCCGGTGTAGAGGTTGCCGTGGCGGTCGGCTTTTTCCGCACACAGCAGGGCCACCTGCGGCGTGAGGTCCACGAACATGCGCGCGTACAGCTCCACGTAGGTGTGGATCGCGCCCACTTCGAGCTGGCCGTCTTCGAGCAGTTGCGCCACGCGCAGGCTCTGCGGCCCCGCGAACGAGAAGTCCACGCGATGCGCAATGCCGCGTTCGAACAGCGCGAGATGCTCGGGGCGGCTGATGCTCGAAATGAGCAGGTGCACGTCGTGCACGCGTTCCGGGTCCACCTTCGCGAGCGAGCGCGAGAGGAAGTCGGCCTGCTTCTGGTTGTCGCCTTCGAGCGCCACGCGGTCGCCTGGGCGCACGAGCTGTTCGAGCGCATCGACGATACGTTCGCGCGGCAGCACGCCGTCTTCGAGCCACGGTGCGACAGCGGCAAGGCGCCGGGCCTTTTCGTCGCGCAGCGTGGTCCACGAACGCGCGGCGCCCGCGGTCGGAGAAGCGGAGCCTGCGGCGTGGCTCGGCAACGGGGAGAGCATCTCGGCTGGGGGCTTCATCGGCAGGTTCAACTCCCGTTTTGAGCGCGCGGGCGACGGCCACGCGCGCGGGGTGTCCGTGTTCCTACTCCTGCGGCGGCATCGGCACGCGCGCGGTCGGTAAGAAAACGATGGATCAGTTCGCCCGTGCCGAGCAGATGCGCGGCCACGAGCGACTGTGCCGCCGCCGTGTCGCTGCGCACGACGGCATCGACTATGGCGCGGTGCTCGGCGTCGGATTCGCCCTTGTACTCGGGCAGCCCGAACTTGAGCCGCAGATAGCGTTCGCCGCGCCGGTGCAGCGCGGCGATCATCTCGATGAGGCGCGGCCGGCCCGACGGTTCGTAGAGGCTCATATGAAACGCCTCGTTGCGCGTGACGTAGAGCGACGGGTCCGGCTCTCCTTCAGCGGCATCGCACAGCGCGCGGGCGCGGGCCAGCGTTTCGGGCGTGTGATGCGGAATGGCGAGCCCGAGCGCGAGGCTTTCGAGCGCCGAGCGGATCTCGTAGATCTCGCGCGCCTCGTCCGCCGAGAGCGGCGCGACCGTGGCGCCCTTGTTCATCTCGACGTTGACCCAGCCTTCGCTTTCCAACTGGCGCAGCGCTTCGCGCACGGGAATCGCGCTTACCGAAAAGTGGCGCGCGATCGTGTCCTGACGCAGCGGGGCGCCGGGCGCGAGCGTGCCGTCGACGATCGCCGTGCGCAGCGCGTCGGCAATCACCCGCGAGGTGCTGGCACGAGGCGCGACCGCGACCCCAAGGCGAGGCGTGGCGGTGCGATCCAGGGGAAAACCATTCGTTGCGTCATTCATGGGATTGCATATTATATATAAAAACAACCAAATTCCAGTCAGGATCGGCCCCAGGGTTGCACTGCCCCGAGGCCTTTTTTCTACTGCATTCCAACCGTATCCCCCGGAGACAGGAGCATGTCGAATTCAATCACGGACCGCGCGCAGGGCGCGCCACGCGCGGCGCGCACGCCGCTCAACCGCTCGCAGATTGCGGGATTCTGGGGCGCCTGGGCGGGCTGGACGCTCGACGGGATGGACTCGTTCATCTACGCGCTCGTGCTCACGCCCGCGCTCACCGAACTGCTGCCGCGCTCGGGCTATGCCGCCACGCCGGGCAACGTCGGCCTGGCGGGCTCGATTCTCTTTGCGCTCTTCCTCGTCGGCTGGGGGCTCTCGTTCATCTGGGGGCCGCTCGCCGATCGCTTTGGCCGCACCAAGGTGCTGGCTGGCACCATTTTCATGTTCGCCATTTTCACGGGGCTTGCGGCAACGTCCCATAGCGTCTGGGAACTGGGCGTGTACCGCTTTCTCGCGGGCGTGGGTATTGGCGGCGAATGGGCGCTGGCCGGGACCTACGTGGCGGAATCGTGGCCGGAGGACCGCCGCAAGATGGGCGCGGGCTACCTGCAGACCGGCTACTACGCGGGCTTCTTCCTTGCCGCCGCGCTGAACTACACGGTGGGCGTGCACTTCGGCTGGCGCGCGATGTTCCTGACGGGCGCGGTGCCGGTCCTGGTCGCCATCCTCATCCTCACGCGCGTGAAGGAATCGGAGAAGTGGCAGAAGGCCGAGGCCAAGGTGGTGCGCACGCGTCCGCTGCACGAGATTCTTGGACCGGCTTACCGCCGCCGCACGTGGGTGGCCTGTGCGCTCCTGACCATCGCGATCATCGGGCTGTGG
Organism: Paraburkholderia sp. A1RI_3L; assembly: GCF_048957895.1. NCBI lineage: Bacteria > Pseudomonadati > Pseudomonadota > Betaproteobacteria > Burkholderiales > Burkholderiaceae > Paraburkholderia > Paraburkholderia sp. A1RI_3L. The sequence goes on along the minus strand of NZ_JARCHA010000011.1, from coordinate 274,796 downwards.
GCCGGCGCCGTGTACGAGCCCTCCGCCGTCATCCAGCTCGCGCTGAAGTCGGGCATGGCGAAGGCCGATGCCATCAAGACGGCGTCGCTCGCCACGGGGCTGCTTTCGATCGGCACCATCCTCGGTTGCCTTGCGCTGCCGCCCATGGCCGAGCGTATCGGCCGCAAACGCACACTCGCGGTGTACTTCTCGGGCATGGCCGTGGCGATTGCGGGCAGCTTCGGCTGGGCGTTCTATCTGCCCAACGGGCTCGCGCCGTTCATCGCCTGGCTCTTCGTGCTCGGCTTCTTCGGCGGCAACTTCGCGCTCTTCAGCCTGTGGCTGCCCGAGCAGTTCGAGACGCGCGTGCGTGCCACGGCGTTTGCGTTCTGCACGTCGTTTGGGCGCTTCGTCGGGGCGGGCGTGAACTTTCTGCTGGGCGCCGCGGTGCTCAACATGCACACGCTCGGCGTGCCGGTTGCATTGACGGCCATTGTGTTCGTCGCGGGTCTCTTCATCATTCCGTTCGCGCCGGAAACGAAGGGTGAGGTGCTGCCGCAGTGAGCGGCGAGGGAAGTGAGTGGTGAGGGGCGGGTTTTGGGTTTCAGCCCGAAGCGCCCCAAGCGGGCGGGCCGGCCTATCATGACGCGTGCGGCGGTTGATTGGGCACGACCCAGCGAGATATGACCCAAGCGGGGCACGACCCAAGCGGGACCCGACCCAAGCGGGACCCGACCCGACGGTTCGCCGCCCCACGAAACACCGCCCGTCACCCTTCGCTCCCGGAGCGATCACTGCCCATGCCCTTCGATCCCGACCGATATTTCGCCCGCATCGGCTACCGCGGCGCCCGCGTGCCGACGCTCGACGTGCTGACGGAACTGCATCGGCTGCATCCGCATGCCATTCCGTTCGAGAACCTCGACCCGCTCGCGGGCCGCCGTGTCGTGCTGACGCTGCCCGCCATCGCGGAGAAGCTCGTGGAGAGCCGTCGCGGCGGGTACTGCTTCGAGCACAACACGCTGTTTGCGCACGTGCTCATGCAACTAGGCTTTCGCGTGACGCCGCTGATCGCGCGCGTGCTCTGGGGCCGCGGACCGGACGCTGTAACGGCGCGCTCGCACATGCTGCTGCGCGTCGATCTGGACGACGGACCCTGGATCGCGGACGTCGGCTTCGGCGGCGTCACCTTGACCGCGCCGCTGCGTCTCGCGGCGGGCGGCGTGCAGCAGACGCCGCTGGAAGCCTGCCGTCTCATCGAAGCCGCAGACGGCGCATTCGACTTCGAAATCCAGGCGCCTCGCCAGGAAATTTCCCAGGAAACTTCGCGGGAAATCTCCCAGGAAACTTCGCAAGACACCGGGCAATCCGCCGCCGATAGCAGCTGGATCAAGGTCTACCGTTTCGATCTGCGGCCTGCCGAGTGGATCGATTACGAAGTGGCGAACTGGTACACCTCCACCTGGCCCGAATCCATCTTCACCCACAACCTGATGGTGTGTCGCGTGATGCCGCACGGCCGCGCCACGCTCTTCAACGACCGGCTCACCGAGCGCGCCAGCGACGGACGCGGCACCGACCACGCCATCGGCAGCGCGGCCGAACTTGGCGAATGTCTGCACGAGCGCTTCGGGCTGGACATCGCCGGCATGGATCTGGACGCCCTCTACGCGCGCGTGCAAGGGCGCGGCATGAACGTTTGATCGGGCGCCGGCCCGGTCTCCTTCCTTTTCTTCGGCACGACGGCACCGTGCCGGCCCGCACGAGCGCGTCACCGCGCCGACGCGCTCGCGTGCCCGCATGGGCCGCTCGCACACCGCCTAAGCCCACCCAGCGAGCATCGTTTTCACGTCAACCTGTCTAGACAAAACGCACCGTGCTGGCGTGCTTTTGCACCGCCCAAGGGACGTAAACGGCCGTTTTCGAAGCACGACGCGTCCGGCTGGCCGGTCGTTCCCGCCCCGTGTGGCGCGGAAAGGCACGCCAGTATAAGGGCATACCCGAGGTCGGCCACATTTCCACGCCGATGCACTTGCGCAACTGTTTTTGACTGTGCAAGCTTGTCTATACAAATTTTCAAACCTCGGCACTCAACCTGATCAAGTGGGCGCCCGGCCGCTGAATGATGTTCCCTCAGAGAAAAGGAGATTCGACGTGATGGTCAAGCGCATGACGTGGGTGGCAAGGATGGGCGCCGTGCTCGGCGTAGCGGCGGTGCTCGCCGCGCCCGTGCAGGCGAAGGAATGGAAGTCGGTCACGGTCGCGCTGGAAGGCGGCTATGCCCCTTGGAACCTGACGTTGCCCGGCGGCAAGCTGGGCGGCTTCGAGCCCGAACTGCTGGCCAATCTCTGCACGCGCATCAAGATCCAGTGCAACATGGTCGCGCAGGACTGGGACGGCATGATCCCGGGCCTGCAGGCGGGCAAGTTCGACGTGCTGATGGACGCGATCTCCATTACCCCCGAGCGCGAGAAGATCATCGCGTTCTCGCGTCCGTATGCGGCCACGCCCGCCACGTTCGCCGTCACGGACACGAAGGTGTTGCCGAAGGCCGCCGCCGGCGCGCCGGTCGTGAAGCTCACCGGCGAAGCGAAGACCGACCAGCCCACCGTCGACGCGCTGCGCAAGCAGCTGAAGGGCAAGACCATCGGCATCCAGTCGGGTACGGTCTACACGAAGTTCATCAACGACAGCTTCAAGGACGTCGCCACCATCCGCGTCTACAAGACGTCGCCCGAGCGCGATCTCGACCTCGTGGCGGGCCGCATCGACGCCTCGTTCGACGACGTCACGTACTACGCGGCGCTGATGGACAAGAAGGAGAACGCGTCGATCGTGCTGGCCGGGCCGAAGATTGGCGGCTCGATCTGGGGCCCGGGCGAGGGTCTGGCGTTCCGCAAGCAGGACGCCGATCTGCGCGCGAAGTTCGACACGGCCATCGCGGCGGCGCTCGCGGACGGCACGGTGAAGAAACTCGCCGCCAAGTGGTTCAAGACGGACGTCACGCCTTGAACCTGGCGACCTGAGCGTGGCGACCTAAGCGTGGCGACCTAAGCGTAACGACCTAAGCGTAACGACCTGAGCAGCACCCCGCCGTCTTTGGCGGCACGCGCATCGCCTCGTGCGATGCGCGCATCTTCATGACTCGCATCGAGCGAGGAGCAGGCGAATGGAATTGATCGAGATGCTCGGCTTCGGCCCGCAAGGGTGGGGCGGCGTGCTGCTGCTGGCGGCGCTGATGACCGTGGTGTTGACGCTCGCGGCGCTCGCCGTGGGCGCCGTGACGGGCGCGGCCATCGCGGCCGCGAAGCTGTCGCGCTTTCGCGTGGCGCGCGTGCTGGGCGACGTGTACACCACCGTGTTTCGCGGCGTGCCCGAACTGCTCGTCATCTATCTCTTCTACTTCGGCGGTTCCACGCTCGTGACCACGGTGGGGCAATGGTTCGGCGCGGAGGGCTTCATCGGCGTGCCGCCGTTCGTGATCGGCGCGCTCGCGGTGGGCATGATCTCCGGCGCGTACCAGGCCGAGGTCTATCGCGCCGCGGTGCTCGCCGTCTCGCGCGGCGAGCTGGAGGCGGCGCGCGCCATGGGCATGGCGCCGCTCACCGTGTTTCGCCGCATCCTGATTCCGCAGGTGCTGCGCTTCGCGCTGCCGGGCATCGGCAACGTGTGGCAGCTGAGCCTCAAGGACTCGGCGCTGATCTCCGTCACCGGTCTCGCCGAGCTGTTGCGCACGAGCCAGGTCGCGGCCGGCTCTACGCACCAGTACTTCACGTTCTTCGTGGCGGGCGGTGCGCTCTATCTCGTCATGACGGGCATTTCGAATCGTATTTTCAACAAGGCCGAAGCGCAGGTGGGCAAGAGTTTTCGCCGCAACTTCGCACGCAACTGACGGGAACCGCCGCCATGCCCATCGACTTCGACTTTCTCTTCGACACCACGCGCCAGCTGCTCGCGGCCGTGCCCACCACGCTGAGTCTCTTCGCGTGCTCGCTCGTGCTGGGCGGGCTGCTTTCGTTCGTGATCGTGGCGATGCGCGTGTCGCCGCACTGGCTGCCGAACCGCTTCGCGCGTGCCTACATTCTCGTGTTTCGCGGCTCGCCGCTTTTGATCCAGATGTTTCTCGTCTACTACGGGCTCGGCCAGTTCGGCGTGATCCGCGAGAGCTTCGTGTGGCCCGTGCTGCGCGACCCGTACACCTGTGCGGTGCTCTCGCTTGCGCTCTGCACGGCGGGCTACACGGCCGAGATCATTCGCGGCGGCCTGATGGCCGTGCCGGTGGGCCAGATCGAAGCGGGCTACGCCTGCGGCATGTCGGGCTTCACGCTGCTCTTTCGCGTGATCGGTCCGATTGCGCTGCGGCAGTGCCTGCCCGCGTATTCGACGGAAGCCGTGCTGCTCGTGAAATCGACGGCGCTGGCGAGCCTCGTCACGGTTTGGGAAGTGACGGGCGTCGCGCAGCAGATCATCCAGCAGACCTATCGCACGACCGAGGTGTTCATTTGCGCGGCGCTCATCTATCTGCTGCTCAATTTCATCGTCGTGAGGCTGCTCGGGTGGCTCGAATGGCGGCTGTCGCGTCATCTGCGCGCGGCGCCCCTTCAGTCCCAGGCGCTGCCGCCCACGGCGAGCGCGCAAAGCGGCGCGCAGTGAGGCCTGACCCGGACACACCTTTACATACCCTCATTCCTCTTTATCCAGCTTCACCGCTGCGGAGACAGTCATGAACGCACCCGCGCCCGTCGCGCTGTCGGCGAAAAACATCCACAAGTCGTTCGGCGAGCATCACGTGCTGAAAGGCATTTCGCTCGACGCCCGCGAGGGCGACGTGATTTCGATTCTCGGCGCGAGCGGCTCGGGCAAGAGCACGTTCCTGCGCTGCCTCAATCTGCTCGAAACGCCCGACGACGGTTCCGTCGCCGTGGCCGGCGAAGAACTCGTGCTCAAGCGCCGCGGCGACGGCAAGCTGCAGCCGGGCGACCGGCGCCAGGTGGATCGCATCCGCTCGCAGCTCGGCATGGTGTTCCAGAACTTCAACCTGTGGTCGCACATGACCGTGCTCGAGAACTGCATCGAAGGACCGATGCGCGTGTTGAAGCGCCCGCGCGCCGAGGCGATCGAGGAAGCCGAAGCCCTGCTCGCGAAGGTCGGGCTCGCGGAAAAACGTAGCCACTATCCGGCGCATCTTTCGGGCGGGCAGCAGCAGCGCGTGGCGATTGCCCGCGCGCTCGCCATGCATCCGAAGGTCATGCTGTTCGACGAACCCACGTCCGCGCTCGACCCCGAACTCGTGGGTGAAGTGCTGCGCGTGATGCGCGCGCTCGCGCAGGAAGGCCGCACCATGCTCGTCGTCACGCATGAAATGGGCTTTGCGCGGCACGTCTCGAACCGCGTGGTGTTTCTCCATCAGGGCTGCGTGGAAGACGACGGCACGCCCGACCAGGTGTTCGGCGAACTGCGCTCGGAGCGCTTCCGCCAGTTCGTGTCGAGCCACCAGCACCGTACCGCCCACTGAGTTTCGCGAGGCTTGCCATGACCGTGATCCGTTCCGACCGTCCGCTCGACTGGCGCGACATTGCTGCCGTTGCCGCGGGCGAAGCGCTGCAACTCTCGGCGAGCACGCGCGAGCGCATCGCGGCGGCGCGCCTGCTCGTGGAGCGCATCGTCGAGCGCAACATTCGCGCGTACGGTGTGAACACCGGCGTGGGCGCGCTCTGCGACGTCGTGGTGTCGCCCGGCGAGCAGCGTGCGCTGTCGCACAACATTCTCATGAGCCACGCGGTGGGCGTAGGTGCGCCGCTCTCCGCCGTGCAGACGCGCGCCATCATGGCCGCCGCCGTCAACAACTTCGCGCACGGCCATTCGGGCGTGCGGCTCGAAGTGGTGGAACGGCTCGTCGCGCTGCTCGATGCGAACTGCCTGCCCGAAGTGCCCGCGTTCGGGTCGGTCGGGTATCTGAGCCATATGGCGCACATTGCGCTCGCGTGCATCGGCGAAGGCTATGTGCGCATGTATGGCGAAGGCTGCGCGCCGGAAGGCGAGCGTATCAGCGCGAAAGAGGCGCACCGGCGCCTCGCGCTCGAACCGCTCGTGCTGCAGGCGAAGGAAGGCCTGAGCCTCGTGAACGGCACGCCCTGCGTGACGGGGCTTGCGGCCGTTGCAGTGGCGCGCGCGGAACGGCTGCTCGACTGGGTGGACGCCGTCGCCGCGATGAGCTTCGAGAACCTGCGCGGACAACTCGCGGCGTTCGACGCCGAATCGCTCGCGCTACGGCTGTCGCCCGGGCTCAACGCCGTGGGCGAGCGGCTGCGCACGGCGCTTGCGGATAGCGGTGTGCTGGCCTCAGCCGTGGGCCGACGCACGCAGGATCCGCTCAGCATGCGGACCATTCCGCACGTGCATGGCGCCGCGCGCGACGTGCTGGCGGAAACGGCGCACGTGGTGGACCGCGAACTGGCGTCGATCACGGACAACCCCATCGTGGCCGGCACGCCCGACGCGCCGAAGGTCTACTCGCAGGCGCATGCGGTAGGCGCATCGATTGCGCTCGCCATGGACAGCCTCGCGCCCGCCATTGCCCAGGTGGCCGCCATGGCCGAGCGGCGTCTGGACCGGCTCGTGAATCCGCTCGTGAGCGGTCTGCCCGCGTTTCTCGCGCAGCCGGGCGGCACCTGTTCGGGCTTCATGATCGCGCAGTACACGGCGGCGTCGCTCGTGGCCCAGAACCGGCGGCTCGCCGCGCCTGCGAGTCTGGACGGCGGCATCACCTCGGGGCTCCAGGAAGATCACCTCTGCCACGCGACGCCGGCTGCGCTCAAGGCGCTCGAAGTCGTGGAAAATGCCGGCCGGATCGTGGCAATCGAACTGCTGGCAACTGCGCAGGCCTGCGACCTTCAGCCCACCGACGCGCCGCGTGCCGCGCTCACGGAAACGCTGTGGCAGCGCGTGCGGGCGAAGGTGCCGGCGTACTGCGACGACCGGCCGCTCGCCGACGACATCGCCGTGGCGTTCCACCTGATCGCCGACGAAGCGCCGCCCACCTGGCCGCAGCCGGGCAAGGTCGAGGGCGGTTCGGAAACGGTGGCGCTTGAAGCGGCGGCGACCGGCCAGGCTGCTGCGCATGGTGTGGCTACGTCGGGCGTCGCTACGTCGGGCGTCGCTCCGTCAGACCCGGCCGCCAACGACCCGCATGCTGCCCATGCCGGCTGAACAGAGCCCGGGCCGCGTACTCGCGGGCAGCGGCAGCGGTCCGGTTCTGCCGCTGCCCGCGCCCGCATGCGAAGACCCGTTGCGTGACGCTCCGCCCGCCATCCATGAGGCCCATGTGAATACGAACGAGGAAAGCTCCGTCAGTACGCCGTCCCCGCGCGCCGCGGTGTCGCGGCAAGCTGTGCCGGCCTACGAGCAGATCAAGCGCTATGTCGTGAAGAACATCGCCGAAGGCGTGTGGAAGCCGGGTGGCCTGATTCCTTCCGAAGCCGAACTCGTGAAGGAATTCGGCGTAGCGCGCATGACCGTGTCGCGCGCGCTGCGCGAACTCACGACCGAGCGGGTGCTGACGCGCGTGCAGGGCTCGGGCACCTTCGTCGCGCCGCGGCACTACGAATCCACGGTGCTCGAAATCCGCAACATCGCCGACGAAATCGCCGCACGCGGGCACCGGCATACGGCTCGCGTACTGACGCTGGAAGCCAGCGACGACGCCCTGGCCCGCGACGCCCTGGGGCTTGCGTCGGGACCGGTGTTCCACTCGCGCATCGTACATAGCGAGGAGGGCGAGCCGATTCAGTACGAGGACCGCTACGTCAATCCGTGCGTCTTTCCGCAGTACCTCGAGCAGGACTTCACGGCGGAAACGCCGAATCACTATATGGTGCGGCTTGCGCCCATCCAGCACGCGGAATTTCGCATCTACGCGCAAAAGCCCGATGCTCACGTGCGCCGGCATTTGCTGATGGAGATCGGCGAGCCGTGCCTCTTGCTGTGGCGTCGCACCTGGGTGGGCCAGGACATTGCGACGTCGGTGCAGTTGTGGCACCCCGCGTCACGGTTTCATCTGGCGGGACACGTTTAGGGCCTGTTTTCAGTGCGACCAGGCCCCTGGGCTTGCCTGCTCTTACGGATGGGGCTCTTGCCTGGCCTCTCCTGCGCCCGGCGTCGGCAGCTCGTCCGCATACCGCCGATAAAGCCACGACAGCGACGACGCGGTCAGCACCACGAAGAGCGCGTTGATCACGCCTTCCACGATGGCGACGACGGGCCGCAGCCACGTCGCGTCGGGCATCGAGAAGGCCGCCGACATCAGCACGAGCAGCACGCTGCCGATCACGATGACGGGCAGGACAGCGACGCCCGTCACGCCGGTCAGGCTCCAGAAATGCCCGCGGGTGTCATGCCACGTGGCGCGCAGCGCAATGGGGCCGCCCAGCGCGATGGCGGGAAACACGAGGCTCAGGCGCACCATCAGGTAGATCCACGCCAGATAAAGCACGATCAGGAGGAAGACCGCGCCGCCCACGTGCTGCGGGCGCAGCACCAGGGTGAGCAGCAATGCCGCGAGGATGATGGCCAATCCCATGCCGACGGCCACCGCGACATACCGCAGGAGCGGCTTGCCGTTGAGCGGAATCATCGGCTGGGCGCCTTCCCGGAGCAGCACGAAGCGATGCACCTTGATGGACAGCACGGCGTAGAGCACGAGCTGCACGACAAGCATGGCGACCGACGCCAACGCGCGGCCTGCCATATGCATCGCGCGGTCGGCCTCAGGTGCGTCCATGGGCATGTGCGGCAGGGAGACGAACGCCGCGACGGCGAGCACCGCCGCACACGCGGCGAAAAGCGTGGACATCTGCGCAATGGCCTGGCGCGCGCTCGCCCAGCTGCCCGTCACGCAGTCCCGAAAGGTCATCTGTTCCATGGTTGTTGTTCGTCGTCGTTGCAGGTGGCCGCAGTGTAGCGCGCGGCCGCCTGCACGACGATGACAACATGGCCCGTACCGCGCTTCGTCAGTGCATCTTGCATCCTCAATGCGCGTCGAGATGGCCGCGGATCAGCGGGTACACGTCCGTGGCCGCATGTTTGCCGAACATGCAGTCGATATGACCGTAGCCCGGAATCACGTGCCTCTCGTACTGCGCGGGCCCGAAGCGGTCCACGAGCATGCCGAAGGTGGTTTCGGTGCTCGCCGGCACGTAGCAGCGGTTTTCCGCGCCGTGCAGGAACGTGAGCGGCAGTTGCAGGCGATCGAGGTGCGGCAGATAGACGTCCTCGCCATCGGCATCCACGAGATGGCCCGCACGCACCATCGCGGCAAGCTGGTTGAAGAGCGTGACGTCGTGAATGCCGAACAGCTCGTCGAGATGCGCGTGCAATGGCTCGTCGAGCTGCATGTGTTCGTAGAGCAGGCCGTAGAGAAACGTCGCGCGATGACAGACGGCGTTGTTGCAGCCCTCGTCGTGGCCCACGGGGAAAAAGCGCAGCGCTTCGTCGAGCAGGTTGCCCGGCCACGACGCTTCGCGCGTGTAGGCGCTCAGGTCTTCCACGCCGAGGTGCTGGAGGATCTGCGGCGTGTGCAGGCCCGCCTTGATCTTTTGCAGCAGCCCCGGCACGGGATGCGCCGACACCTGCGAGAGCACGGCCGAGCGCACGCCTTCGAGCCCCGCGAGCATCGACATGGTGAACGCCAGGGCGCCGAGGCAATGGGCGACCACCTGGATGGACGCGGCGCCCGTCAGTTCGCGCACCTTGGCAACGGCGGCGGGAATGTCCTCGCGGGCGATGGCGTCGGCGGTGGTCGCGTCGCCTGCGCCCGGCAATTCGATGCTCACGCGCAGGTCGACGAGCCACACGTCGTAGCCCGCCGCGCACAGATACTCCACGAGGTTGGTCGCGATCAGATCCGTCGAGAAAATGCGGCTCGATACGCCCGAGCCGTGGATCAGCAGCACCGGGCCCTTCTGTTCCTTTGCGTCGCCTTGATAGCGCGTGAGGCGCAGCGTCTTGCCGTCTGCGGTGGGAAAGAACGTGAGTTGCGGCGCGGGCGCGCGCAGCACGCGGCGCACGCGCGGCGTTTGCGGCGCGGGGTCGCCCGCGAGACTGCTCGCGTACTGCAACGGCGCCGCCACGCCGCCGTATTCGGTGAACAGCACGCCCGCGAAGAAGCGGCCGAAGCGCAGGGTCCAGGCGAGCCGCGTTTCGAGATCGGGCGCGTTCGTCACTTCGATGGTGCGCATCTGCTTGAGGAAGTTTTCGGGCGTGATGATGAGCGTGGCCTTCCCGATGATCTCGGGCGTGGGTTCGGCGGACGCAGCCGGCCAGTCGCGCACTTCCACGTAAAGCGTATTGGTCTGCGGCCACAGCTCCAGCAGCGACGAATGCGTGACGATCTTTTGCCCGAAGAATGCGTAGCGTCTGCCCTCCGCCGACTCCAACGTCATGTGGTAGTTCATGTTGCGCCGGTCCACGTTCTCTTCATCGGTGACGAAGAGGTTGAAACGGCCATCGGCGATGGTGAGCGGCTGTGCGGAAAGCGCCGGGCAGGTGAGCGTGCCGGCCATGCGCGCTTCGTGCTGCGGGCTCGCGAGCATCGCCTCCAGATCGTCGGACATCACCGTGAGCGTGAAGCTCATGGGCGACGGCGCGCTGCCGTCCGCGGGCGTGTAGGTGCCCACCATGGTTTCCGTGAAGCGCAGGCCGATGCGCGGTGCAGGCGGCGGCGCGGCATCGCCCGCCGCGGCGTAGTCGATGGACCAGCCGTGCGCAGCGGCCAGCTTCGCGCAGTTGCGCTCCGCGAGCGCGGAGATGGTGAGCAGCGGATTCACGCCGAGCGACATCGGCATCGTGGCGCCGTCCATCACGTAGAGGCCTGCGTGCACCGCATCGCCGCTCGCGCCGCTGAACACGCAGCCCGCGTCGTCCACCACGCCGTGCGCGGCGTCGTCGGCCATCGCGCAGCCGCCGAGCGGATGCACGGTGACCGTGCGGTCGTTGAAGAGGCCCGTGGAGATCGGATTGCGCACGTAGTCGCCGCCCAGCGCCGCCGTGGCCGCTTCGAGCGTTTTTTCGATGGCCGCGTAGACGGGCTGCTTGCCCGCGTTGGGCCAGGCAACGCGCGCGCGGCCCTCTTCCACGCGGATTTCGCCGCTCTCGTCGTCGTGAGCCATCACGAGGTAGGTCTGCGTGTTGCGCATGGCACCGTGGTACGGCCCGCGCAGCACGCTTTGCGCGAGGCGGGCGGCGGCGCGCAGTTCGGGCGCAGTGTCGGCGGTTGCGTTGGTTGCATCGAGCGTGTCCGCCACCGGCACGCCCTCGGCCGCGGACGCGATGCCGAGCACGCCCATCATCGCCTCGCCGATGGGCGCAGCGAGCGACCCTTCCTCGATCACGTAGCCGTCCCGCACGTCCGGCGTGTTGCGTTGGTCGATGATGCCGGCGATGGTCGGCCCCACGGGTGGCACCACGCCGGGCGCCTGCGCGCCCCAGCCCACGCCGTTGATTTCGTGGTCCGTATTGAAGGCGAAGGCGAGCACGTCGCCGTTGCCCGTGAAGTGCCGGCCCACCAGCGGCGAGAGCGGCAGGCCCGCGGCCTGCGAGCGCAGCAGGATCGCCGTGGAGCCGAGCGTGCCGGCGGCGAGGATCACCACGTCGGCGGTCAGGAAGAGGTCGGGCGCGCCGTAGCTTTCGCGTCCCAGGTCCACGAGCTGATAGCGCACCTGCCAGGGCTGCGTCTCGTCGTCGCGTGCCACCGAATGCACGCAGACGCCCGTGAAGATCTGCGCGCCGTGCGCGACGGCGTCGGGCAGGTAGTTCATGTGCGTTGAGTTCTTCGCGCCGTGGTTGCAACCCGAGTTGCAGTCGCCGCAGCCGATGCAGCGCGTCTGTTCCACACCCGCTGCGTTCTTGCCCGTGGTGAACGTCACGGTGACGGGCGGCCGGTAGAACGACTGTTCCATGCCGAGCACGGTCGCCGACTGCTGCAGCGCGTCGAGCTTGGGCAGGCGGGCGAAGTCGGCGGGCACGGGCGAAGGTTGCAGCATGGCCGTGGCGCGCTCGTAGCCCGCGGCCACGCCGAGGCGGTCTTCGCGCAGCGCGGCGGGCCAGCGCGGGTCGTCCCAGAGCCTCGGCTCGGGATGCAGCGCGACATTCGCGTTGATGAGCGATGTGCCGCCCAGCCCGCAGCCCACCACCACGTTGACCTCGGGATTCACGTGCACTTCGATGAGCGCGAGCGGCGAACCGATCTGCCCAGCCGCCGTGTTGTACTGCACCTGCGTGAGCCCTTCGAGCGGCGTGGCCGGGAACTCGCCGGCCATGAACTCGCGTCCCCGCTCAAGCACGCAGACGCTGCGCTTCGCGCGCGCCATGCGGCTTGCGGCGATGGCGCCGCCGTAGCCCGACCCGATCACGACGACTTCGTAGTGCGGCTTGAGCGCGTCGATTGCACTCGACAGACGATTCATGGCCATGCGGTCACCTCGTGTTGTTGACCGGGCGGCCACGGACGAAGCCCATGACGCGCCCGGAACGTGTTGTGCGTTGCGGGAATGGCGGGAATCAAGCGGACGGCGAAAACGGCGGGACGCGTATTGCGCGTATTCATCGTAGACGGTGTGGGCGGAAAGAAAAGCCGGGCCGCGGCGCAGGCGGTCTTTCGCGGGTGCGGTGCCGTCGCGATCCCGGCACCCGCGCACGCCTGCGCGTCCGATCATGCGGCGGCTTCGTTGAGTTCGGGCTCGGCACTTTCTTCGCGATTGGCGAATTCATCGCGTTCATCGCGTCCACCACGTTCATCGCGTGAATTGAGCGAATTGCGCGGCTCCTGCGTATCCCGTGATTCCCGCGATTCGGCCGCGAGCAGGTTGAGCACGACCAGAATCGCCGCGCGATTGTCCGGCTCGATCTCGATGTGAAGCACCTGCGTGAGCCACTGGCCGATTTTCGTCGTGGAAAAATCGGCGGCGTTGCCCGTCTTCTTCGTGGTGACGCCGAGTTTCACGGCGCGGTAGTGATACGAGGGCACGCCGTGCGCCGCGGCCACCGCGGCGAGGCCACCCTTGTATTCGGAGCACCAGCCGAGACTGCCGGCCAGCACGATGCGCTCCGGTTCGTCGAGGCTCGCAATGAACGTGCGGGCCGCGGCGCGCACGCTGCACTCGTCGAGCCCGTAGTCGAGCAGCACGCTGCGCACCGGGTCGTCGATGCTGTGAGTGCGGCGCTCCACGTCGAGCAGGATGCCGTCTTCCTCCATCGAAACGTTGCGCTGGTGGCTCGCGCTGCGCAGGCAGTCGATCAGGTAGCGGCGAAAGTAGGCGCACAGCGCGTAGCCGTTGGAGGGCGCGCTGCCCGCGCAGGCTTCGGTGTCTTCGCGGCCGGGCGCGAGACGCAGCACCCGCGCGTAGATGAACTGGGACACGAGTTCGTCCTTGTCTTCGCCCAGCGCGTAGAGCTCGTGCGGGTGGTAGCTGCGCAGCGTGCGGCGCACGAGGTCGTACATCGAGACCATTTCGTCGTCGGAAAGCGCGGTGCGGCGGCGCCAGAGGTCGGGCAGGATGGCGTCGTCGGGAAGGCGGGACGCAGTGGGGGTGGGCGTTGGCGTCGGCCGGCTGCTTGCCGCGGTGGTCAGGGCGTTCATGGCGGTCTCCATCGGGGAATGGCTTGCGCGCGACAAACGTGGGAAGCCGGCGGGGAGGCCCGTGCTGCGGGCGTCCGCGAGGTTCGCGGGGAAAGCGGGGCGCGCGGAAAGTTGCACGCAGTATGGTTTTTGGCCCCCCGTTCGCCTATATGGATTAAGTGATAGCTGGTGGGTAAACTGCGCGGGTAAACCGTCAGGCGCAGGAACGGCGCCCGCTGAAAGGGCGGCGCCAACCGTTGCCGACGCAGCCCAACGGCGCACGTGAATGCAGCCGAACGCAATCGAATGCAGCCGGGCGCCAGCGGGCCACAGCCCAGCAAAGCCAAAGCCCAGCAAAGCCAAAGCAGCCGCACCCTCTATCCGGCAAGGAGACCGCGCGATGCGGGCCAACCCCGTCCAGCAGGCCATCGACGAAGATCAGGTCCGCGTGCTCTACGCGCAGGACCCCATCGCCTTTTTCACCCACTGGTTTTCGCTCGGCACGCTCGTGGCGATCTACTGGTCCGAGCGTCCGCACTGGTCGGCGTCGTACTCGCATCTCTTCACGGCATGGATGGCGTTCTACAGCGTCGCGAACGTGGCCGGGCTCGCGCTGTGGCTGTGGCACCGGTACGCGGCAGGGGCGCTGAGCGCGCGCAGCTGGATCGTGCTGCACGCGCTGCGCGGCGTGTTCATCTACAGCGCCCCGGGGCTGTCCATCTGGTTCGCGTTTCATAGTACTCAGGCCGATCTGCCGGTGCTGCACACCGTCATGCTGGTCACGCTGGCGGCGGGTGTGTTCATGTCGAACGGCTTCGACTTCCTCAACTTCTCGACATCGATTCCGTTCCTGCTGCTGCCTTCCATCGCGCTTCACTTCAGCGCGCACACGTTCGATCGCACGATTCTCGCCATCGTGTTGGCGTTTTTCTTCTGCGCGATCAACGTCTACGCGGCGAGCTACCGACGGCTGTTCCGTCGCGTGGTGGAAGCGCGCGTCGATCAGCAGCAGCTCGCCGAGACGCTCGCGCAGCAAAAGCTGCTGGTCGAAGAGGCGAGCCTCGCCAAGACGCGCTTCTTCGCGGCGGCAAGCCACGACCTGCGCCAACCGCTGCATGCCATCGGGTTGCTGGCGGCGTCATTGAACGATCCCGGCGCCGCCGCGGGCCCCGGCGCGGGTGGGGGCAAGGGCGGTGAAGCGGGTATCGATGCGGGTACCGAAGCGGGCTCTGGCACGGGCGATGCCGCCCAGGCCGACACCAGCGCCAACCCTAACCCCGACGCGATTCCCGATGCCGCGGCGCAGCGCGAGCGGACCGCGCGCCACATCGTCCACAACGTCGAGGCGTTGAACCAGCTGTTCAACCAGGTGCTCGACCTCGCGCGCCTCGAAAGCGGCGTGACGCAGGTAATCCGGCTGCACTTCCGGCTCGCGGAGCTGTTCGAGCGCGTGGGCAATCAGTATTGGCCGCAGGCGGCGGCGAAGGGGCTCGCGCTGCGCATCGCGCCGACGCAGGCCGTGCTCTACGACGACCCGGTGCTGCTGGAGCGCGTGCTCGGCAACCTGCTCTCGAACGCGATCCGCTACACGGAGGAGGGCGCCATCTGGATGGGTTTTCGCCGCGGGGGACGGCCGGACGGCGGCTATATCGAGGTGCGGGACTCGGGCATCGGCATCGCGGCAGAAGAGCAGCAGCGCATCTTCGACGAGTTCTACCAGGTGGCGAATCCGGCACGCGACGCGCGCCAGGGGCATGGCCTTGGGCTACCCACGGTGAAGCGGTTGATCGACCTGCTGGGCAGCGAACTGCAATTGCGCTCGGCGCCGCAGCGGGGAACGGTGTTCCGCTTCGCGGTGCCCAATGGCGACGCAAGCCGCATCGTGACGAGCCTCGACGATACGGTGACTGCGGGCGCGGCGCCCGAAGGCCGGCGCGTGCTGTGCATCGACGACGAGCCCGCCATTCTGGCCGGGCTGGAAAGCCTGCTTGCGCGCTGGGGCTGCGAGGTGCGCGGCGTGCGCAACGAACATGAGGCCGCGCGACAGATCGAAGCCGGCTTCGCGCCGGACGCGGTGCTCTGCGACTACCAGTTGGCCGACCATCGCACCGGCGCGCAGGCGCTCGCGGCGGTGCGCGACGCGCTGCATCGCGCGGGCGTGGTGGACCCGGTGACGCTGCTGATTACGGGGGACATGGCGTCGTCGGACCTGCATGCGCTCGCGGCGCAAGGCATTCCCGTGCTGCACAAGCCGGTGACGCCGGCGCGGCTGCGCCGCACGCTGCAGACGCTATGGCAGGAGCGCGAGGAGCGGCAGCACCAGCAGCACCAGCAGCACCAGGAGACGGACACGGCAAGCGCGACGCTCACAGTGTCTTGCCCGCCTCCAGCCATCCATTGATCACGGCGATCGCCGTGGAGCGGTTGTGCACGCCGAGCGCGCGAAAAATCACGGAGAGGTGCACCTTCACGGTTCCCTCGGCTACGCCTAGCTCGCGCGCAATCATCTTGTTGGTCCAGCCGCGATGGACGAGCCGCATGATGTCCTGCTGCCGAGGCGACAGGTTTTCGAGCAGATGGCGCTGGTGGGGTTGCAGGAGCGAGGTCGGGGCGGGTGTATCGGTAGTAGAAGCGGCGGTAGACGCGGCGCTGCCGGCGGATCGCGTTGCGCCGGAGTCTTCGTAGAAGGGTGCGGACGGCGCTGCTTCGCGTTGAGCGCCGTCGCGTGCGCCGAGCAGGCTCAGCGCCTCCATCGGCACATAGGCGCCGCCCGACAGCACCAGTTCGATCGCCTTCAGCATCACGCTGGCCGGCTGCCGCTTCGGCACGAAGCCGAGCGCGCCCGCGGCGAGCACGGCGCGCATTTCGTCGGGCGACTCTTCCGCCGAGAGCACCACCACCGGCAGCGCCGGATTGCCCGCGAGCAGCGTCGCCAGCGACGCCGCGCCGCTCATGCCCGGCATGTGCAGATCGACGATGGCCAGATCGTGGTCGGCATCGGGCCGCGCGGCGGCCACGAGGGTCTCCCAGCTGTCGGCCTCGTCGAATTGTGCGTCCGCGTCGAGCCCGCGCAGCAGGCCCTTCACGCCCTGGCGGATGAGTTCATGGTCGTCGGCCACAAGAAACTTCATGGTGTCTCCGCGTGCCGGCCCTGCCGGTTGATTGCGCCGCTGCCGCTGCCGGTACGTTGTGCCCGCTGCGCCGCTTCGTTTGCATCGCGCTTGTCCATCCCTCTCGACATCCGTTCCCCGCATCCGTTGCATTCGTCGCGCCTCGCGGCCGGTCCATCGTCAGCCGGCAGGCGCGCCGCTCCCCGTGCGGCGGCGTCTGCCGGCTCTCCGTCGATGGCGGCGGCGAATGTTGCAGCGAACGCTGCAATGTCCCGCCGTGCCTTGCCGGCTTCGTCTCGCGCTTGCCTCTCGCGCGATGCGTGATTGTTCGCACGGCTCGCGAACGATTGCAACGGTTTCGGCGAATGAAAGATTGGTCCCCCCGCGCGCCGTGTTCCCTGCACCGGCGCTCTATGGCCTGTCTGCGACGCAGCGCGTGGTTCGTGGCGTGGCCACGGGCCTTCGCGTCCGCACTGCAGCGAGGCCCCGGCGGCGCTTACGCCGGAGCCTGTTTCGAAGACGGAAAGCGGGAGGAATTTTTGAAGCGCCAGCCAGAGAGGCGGCGAGTGGCCGGCAAGTGGTCAGCGAGTGGCAGGCACGTGGCCGGCAAGTGGTCAGCGAGTGGCAGGTCAGGCGCTCACTTCACGGCGAAGAGCGTGAGGTTCATCAGCACCTTGAAGGCGAACCCGAGCCCCATGGCGGCGCCCACGCCACCGCACCACAGCGCGACGAACCAGAACCAGCCGGGCAGGTGGCTCGGCGACCCGACGGAAGGTGTCCGTGCGGCAGCCGCATGGGCAGCCGCGCCGGAGACTGCGGCATTGCGCGTCGTGTCGGTGGCGACGCTGGCGATGCCTCTCGTGCCCGCGACGGCCGGGATGCCCGACATGTCCGACACACTCCGCACACCCGACCCGCCGCCCGTTCCCGCCGCCTGCTCAGTGATAGTGATGTTGGTCGCCATGGCGCACCTTGCCGCGAAAGACCCAGTAGCCCATCGTCGTGTAGCCGATGATGATCGGCAGAATGACCACCGTGCCCGCCAGCGTGAACATCTGGCTCGAGCGCGGCGCCGCCGCCTGCCATACGGTCAGGCTCTGCGGAATGGCGTACGGCCAGAGGCTCACGAGCAGCCCCACGTAGCCGAGCAGCACGAGCCCGAGCGCGAGCACGAACGGCGTGACGTGCTCGCGCCGCTTCACGGCGCGGCGCATGAAGAACGCGCACGCGGCCACGAGGAACGGCACCGGCAGCAGCCGCCAGAAGAGGCCGGAGTCGAACCAGCGGGCGGCAATGTTCGGGTCCTGGAGCGGCGTGCACAGGCTCACGAGCCCGATGAACGCAAGCAGCACCACCGTGAGCGGCCACACCACGCGATGCAGCCGCCGTTGCAGGTCGCCTTCGGTTTTCGCCACGAGCCAGCAGCAGCCGAGCAGCGCGTAGGTCACGACAAGGCCGAGCCCCGTGAGCAGGCTGAACGGCGAGAGCCAGCCGAACGGGTCGCCGGCGAAGCGGCCGTCGTCCATGGGAATGCCTTGCAGAAACGCACCCAGCGCAATGCCCTGGAAGAATGCCGCGCCCGCCGAACCGCCGATGAACGCGAGGTCCCAGAGATGCTTCGTCCGGTTGGCCTTCGCGCGAATCTCGAACGACACGCCGCGGAAAATCAGGCACGCCAGCATGAAGATGAGCGGCAGATACAGCGCGGAGAGCACGGTCGAGTAGACCACCGGGAACACCGCGAAGAGGCCCGCGCCGCCCAGCACGAGCCAGGTCTCGTTGCCGTCCCAGACGGGCGCGACCGTGTTCATCATGAGGTCGCGTTCGCCTTCGTCCGGGAAGAACGGAAAGATGATGCCGATGCCGAGATCGAAGCCGTCCAGCACCACGTACATGAAAAGGCCGAGCGCGATGATGGCGGCCCAGATTGTCGTGACGTCCATTGTGTCCTCGTGGGGTGATCCGATAGTTTTCGTTGCGGCGCTCAGGCGTGCGCAGTGGCCCTCAGGCGTCGATCAGCCCGTCCGCGGCCGAAAGCGGGCGGCGTGCCGTGTGAGCCGGTTCGTGGTCGGGTACGCCGTTGGGCGTGGTGCCGGGCAGCGCGGGGCCGGAGCGCATCAGCTTGAGCAGGTAGTAGATGCCCGTGCCGAACACGAGGAAGTAGACCACCACGAAGGCCATCAGCGAGACGCTCACCTGCTGCGCCGTGAGCGGCGACACTGCCTGCGAGGTGCGCATCACGCCGTATACCACCCACGGCTGGCGGCCTGCTTCAGTGGTGACCCAACCCGCGAGCAGCGTGACAAAGCCGCTCGGTCCCATCGCGATGCAGAGCTTGTGGAACCAGCGCGCCTCATGCAGCCGGCCGCGCCGTTGCAGCACCCACGCCGCCACGGCCAGCGCGATCATCGCGATGCCTAAGCCCACCATCACGCGGAAACTCCAGAACACCACCGTCGAATCGGGGCGGTCTTGCGGCGGGAAGCTCTTGAGGCCGCGAATCTCGCCGTCCCAGCTGTGCGTGAGGATCAGGCTGCCCAGATGCGGAATCGACACGGCGTAGCGCGTGGTTTCGGCCTTCATGTCGGGAATGCCGAACAGGTTGAGCGCAGTGCCGCCTTGTTCGGTATCCCACAGACCTTCGATGGCCGCGATCTTGGCCGGCTGATACTCGCGCGTATTGAGCCCGTGCTGGTCGCCCACCACGGCTTGCAGCGGGGCGAGTACGAGCAGCAGGCCGAGCGCCATCGAGAACATCTTCGTCACCGCCTTGTCGCGGCGACCCTTGAGCAGATGCCATGCACCCGTTGCCGCCACGACGAGCGCCGCGACGATGAACGCCGCAATCGCCATGTGCGCGAGCCGGTACGGGAACGACGGATTGAAGATGATCTTGAACCAGTCGGTGGGCACGACGTGGCCGTCCACGATCTCGAAGCCCTGCGGCGTCTGCATCCAGCTGTTG
The DNA here is from genome assembly GCF_048957895.1 of Paraburkholderia sp. A1RI_3L. Classification (NCBI taxonomy): domain Bacteria; kingdom Pseudomonadati; phylum Pseudomonadota; class Betaproteobacteria; order Burkholderiales; family Burkholderiaceae; genus Paraburkholderia; species Paraburkholderia sp. A1RI_3L. The sequence continues at coordinate 255,130 of NZ_JARCHA010000011.1, read as the reverse complement.
GAGGCGAGAATCCAGAACGTGGAGATCAGCGTGCCGATGGCGACCATCAGCGTGGCGCCATAGTGCGCGCGCGGGCTCACGCGGTTCCAGCCGAACAGCATGATGCCGAGGAAGCCGGCTTCCAGAAAGAACGCGGTCATGACCTCGTACATGAGGAGCGGCCCCGTGACGGGACCGGCGAACGACGAGAAGCCGGACCAGTTGGTGCCGAACTGGTAGCTCATCACGACGCCGGAGACGACGCCCATGCCGAAGGCGACTGCAAAGATCTTCGACCAGAAGAGGCAAAGGTCCTTGTAGTACGCCTTGCCGGTTTTGAGCCACATGCCTTCGAGCACGGCGATGAAGCTCGCGAGCCCGATGCTGAGCGCGGGGAAGACGATGTGAAACGAGACAGTGAAGGCGAACTGGATGCGGGCCAGATCGAAAGCCGAGAGTGCGGTGTTCATATGCCGATGCCAGATTGACTTGATGCGCCGGCTCATGCCGGTGCGCTTGTTGCTGGTCAGTTCATGCTGCTCAATTGCTACTGAAGTGCTGCCGGACTGTTGTCGAACGACCCCTCGGCAGACGGCGTAAGCGTAGGCCAATGCGTCTGGCTTTGCTGCGACGCGGGGTGTGCCAACACGTCGCAGGCGTCAATGACGCAGATCCTGAAAACGCGGCTAAATCGTTGAGGTGCATCAATTTTTTGTTTCACGTCACGACGAAGCCTGCGCGCGGGTGTGCGGCAAAGTGCGTCAATACACCGCGCCGCACCATGCGGCGACGGCGGGAACAGGTACGGGAAGTGCGGGGCCGGCGCGTCGAACGGCGCTTCGGAAGCGCAGCGCGCCGAATGCGGCAATGGCGTTACGATGGAGCGCGGCTGCCGGAGGCAGGAGGCAACGCGTTGACGGACGGCGACGTTGTGTCTCCGGCATCACGAACAGCACAGACGGCACGAACAGCACGAACAGGAGAGGAACATGCGCGAAGTGCGATGGGCATCGGCGGAAGGCGACGGCATCGAGCATCTGACGTTCGACGCGCGCGACGACGGCTTCTACGTGGAGAGCGTGGTGGTGGGGCAGCGCTACAGCAAGCCGTATGGGCTCTTCTACCAGGTGCGCTGCGATCTGCAGTGGCGCACCCTGCGCGCGTACCTCAAGATCGCGGGTGGCGGCGAACTGGAACTGCTCGGCGACGGCGCCGGCAACTGGCACGACGGGCACGGTCAGTGGCTGGGCGGCATCGAAGGCTGCATCGATATCGACATTGCCGCCACGCCGTTCACGAACACGCTGCCCATCCGCCGCCTGCAACTCGCGCAGGGCGAGCGTCAGCCCATTTCAGTGGCCTACATTTCCACGCCCGACCTGCAGGTGACGCGCGCCGGGCAGGCCTACTCGTGCGTCGAACTGAACCGCGAGTATCGCTACGAAGGCATCTTTCGCGACTTCACGGCGAACCTCACCGTGGACGAGGACGGGATCGTCATCGACTACCCGACGTTATTCCGGCGGCTTGCGCCGTTGCCTTTGCCGCCGCGCTGAAAGCAGGCAGCACGATGGGCCGCCCGGCCGAACGATAGGCGGCACGGCGCGCGTTGCCGTTGCATTGAGAACGGCAGCCGCGCAGGCCGTCATCACGCTCAGGCCGCAGCCTGCACGCGCCGACGTGTCGCCTTGCGCACGGCTTCGGGGTTAGTCGCATTCGCAGCGTCCACCGCGGCGACGAGCGAATCGATGCGGGCAAGATGCTCGCGATTGTCGTGGTCCCAGGGGTGAAAGCCCGGCCGGAAGAAGCTGAGCCACTCGCCTGCAATGCCCGGAAACACGCCGTGGCGCGGGCCATACAGGAACTTCACGGTCTGCCACAGGCCGCGCAGATGTCCGCCGCGCTTGCGGTCGGCGATCAGCAACCGCACGTGGTAGTCGAACACGATGAGCCAGAACAGCACCGTGGTCGCGAGCATGGTGCCCGTGCGTAGCAGATAGCGGCCCACGCCGGGCTTCATCACCGTATTCCAGACGTCGAACGAAACGGCCTTGTGCTCCGTTTCTTCGAGCGCATGCCACGTCCACATGCGCGTGTAGCCGGGCTCGGAGCCCTCGATGCGCGTGGCGTCGGACAACAGCATATTGGCGAGCATCGCCGTGTAGTGTTCGAGCGCCACCGTGATGGCAAGCTGGAACGACTGCGGCAGCGTCTTGCGGAACAGGTCCAGCATCCACCAGAGGCGACGGTCGAGCTTGTGCGCGGGCAGGCCTGCGGCGTCGAGCAGATCGTTGTATTCGATGTGTTCGCGCGTATGCATGGCTTCCTGACCGATGAAGCCGAGCACCTGCTGCTTGAGCACCGGGTCGTCGATACGGTCGCGATAGTGGCGCACCGAGTCCATGAAAAAGCGCTCGCCCGCTGGAAAGAGCAGCGAGAGCGCGTTGAAAAAGTGCGTCACGTACGGCCCCTTCGCGTGCCACGTGCAGGCGCGCTCGGGCGGTAGGGCGAAACGCAGGTCGCGGCGCACGGGCATCATGGCCATCTCTCCTCGGGGTTGCGTCGGTTTCGCGGAAGATTGCGTGGATGTTTGCATGGGGGCGCGTGCGTCGTTCATGCTTCGTGCTCCACGGCATGAGCGCGCGCACGGCGTTGCGCGATGCGCCGCATGCGGCGCGTCTGCCACACGACGAGCGCCTGGTACGCGGCGGGCAGACTGCGCGCGAGCCAGTCGGCGGCGCGCGCATCGCGCCCGATCAAGATGCGCCGACGGTTGCGGCGTACGCCGGCGAGAATCGTGCGGGCCGCATCGTCGGCGCTCGTGATGAAGAACTTCTCGAAGTCGTCTTTGCCTTGTTGTTCGTCCTCGATCATGAAGCCGACCATGTTCTTCGCGATGCGGCTGGCCTGCGCGATGTTGGTACGAATGCCACCGGGGTGCACGCAGGTGGCGGACACGCCGCAGCCCATCAGATCGAGTTCTTCGCGCAACGCTTCGGTGAAGCCGCGCACTGCGTATTTCGTCGCGTTGTAGCCGCTCATGCCGGGCTGCGCAAAGAGGCCGAACACGCTCGACGTATTGACGATATGACCTTCTCCCGCCGCTTTCAGATGCGGGAGAAACGCCTTCGTGCCATGCACCACGCCCCAGAAGTTGATGCCGACGATCCATTCGAGGTCGGCGTATTCCATGCCTTCGATGGTGCTGGAGAGCGCCACGCCCGCGTTGTTGAACACGAGGTTCACGCGGCCGTGAGCGGCGACGGTTGCGTCAGCCCAGGCGTACATGGCGGCGCGGTCCGCGACGTCGAGCACGCAGGTCGTGACGGTGAGCGGCGCGCCGATCCTGTCGGGTGCCGCGGCGCGCGCGAGCCTGGCCGTTTCGGTGAGCGTGGCGGCATTGCGATCGGCGAGTGCGAGGTGGCAGCCTTCGCGGGCGAGCGCCAGCGCGAGCGAGCGGCCCATGCCCGAACCCGCGCCCGTGATGGCGGCAACCCGGTCGGTGAAATGCTTCATCGTGGTTCTCCTGTTCTCCCTGGTGTTGCCTGGTGTTGCTTTGCTTTGCATTGCCTTGTCGTTATGAGAGGTGCTTCGCGGCCTTTGATTGCCTCATGGCGTAGTTGCGACGTTGCGCGTGCTGCTGCCGCTGCCGTTTTCAGCGCGTGCGGTGACTGCGGCCGGTGTGGCTGGACGCACGGCCGGCGGCTGGGTCCAGGCGAAGTAGTCGGCCATGTCGAAGGTCGCCGTGGCCTGGCGGAACCGGTAGGCGAAGCCGGGCCACAGCGTCGTGTTCTTGCCCGTGCGCGGATCGAGATACCAGCTCTTGCAGCCGCCCGTCGACCAGATGGTGCGGCCCAGTTTCTGCTGGATGCGCTCGTTGTAGGCGCGCTCCACGTGCGGGCGCACCTCGATGGCGTCGGCGAACTCGCGCTTCATCGTGCGCAGCGCCTGCACGATGTATTCGACCTGCGACTCGATCATGAACACCATCGAGTTGTGGCCCAGCCCCGTGTTCGGTCCGACGATCATGAAGAAATTCGGATAACCAGGCAGTGTCGTGCCGAGGTACGCGTGCGCGCCGTCGCGCCAGGTGTCCACGATGTCGATGCCGTTGCGTCCGATGATCGCGCCGCGCGGAAACGGGTCCGCCACCTGGAAGCCCGTGCCGAAAATGAGGCAGTCGGCGGGGTGCCGCACGCCGTCGAGCGTGACCACCGCGTCGGCCTCGATACGCTGGATGCCGCTCGTCACCACCTTCACGTTCTCGCGCGAAAGCGCGGGGTAGTAGTCGTTCGAAATCAGCACGCGCTTGCAGCCAATCGTGTAGTTGGGTGTCAAGACCGCACGCAGCTGTGGGTCCGGCACCTGGTGGCGCAGATGGCGCAGCGCGATCTTCTGCACGGTTTTCATGAGCTTCGGATGAATCGCGAAGCCGAGCGCGCGCGATTCGAGCATGCAGTAGAGCCCCGCGCGCATGAGCTTCTGCGTGAAGGGCAGACGGCGGAACAGCCACTGCTCGAACGGGCGCACGGCGCGATCGGGCTTCGGCATGATCCACGGCGGCGTGCGTTGAAAGAGATCGAGATGCGCGACGCGCGGCGCGATCTGCGGCACGAACTGAATGGCGCTCGCGCCGGTGCCGATCACGGCAATGCGCTTGCCCGCGAGGTCGTACGTGTGGTCCCACTGCTGCGAGTGAAATGTCTTGCCGGCGAAGCGTTCGAGGCCTGGCAGGTCGGGCAGCGCCGCGCGCGAGAGACCGCCCATGCCCGAGATCAGCACACGCGCGGACCATTGCTGGCCGTTGACGAAGCGCAGGTGCCAGCGGTGGGTGGCTTCGTCGTAAGTGGCGTTCGCAAGCTCGTGGCCGAAGCGGATATGGCGCGTCACGCCGAAACGCTGCGCGCAGTCTTCGAGGTACGCGCGGATTTCGGGCTGCGGCGCGAACATGCGCGTCCAGCGCGGATTCGGCGCGAACGAGAACGAGTAGACGTGCGATTGCACGTCGCAGGCGCAGCCCGGGTAGTGGTTGTCGCGCCAGGTGCCGCCTACGGAGGCGGCTTTTTCGGCGATAGCGAAGTCGGTGAATCCCGCTTCGCGCAGGCGGATGGCCATGCCGAGCCCGGCAAAGCCCGAGCCGATGATCGCGACGTCGATCTCCGCGGGCGCGGCGCTTTCGGCGGGCAGGGTGCGCGCGTTCATCCGATCCGTCTCCTTTTTATTCAGTGTCAACTGTTACATCAGTGGATGTAACGATAGAGGCTGAAAACGGAAGGCGCAAGGAGCGGGTTAGAAAGGGGACTCTATGGGGGTGCCTGCGCTGAGGGCGGTGTGCGGCCGCGCGGGGCCGTAGATGGCGGGACGCCTTGGGCGCGTATAGAGCGCCCGTGGATGGGGGTAAGCGAGGGGACCGCGGCGCCTGCGAACGAAACGCTCGGCCTCAGGCGACCCGATCGCTCGAATCGCTACGTGCGGCCACGTCCGACCTTGGTCGTGCTGCTCCTCGCCGGCTTGTCAGCGGAGCCGCGGCCCGTGGTTCCGGAGGCCGCTGCGTGAGATGCGGCTTTTTTCGCCGTTGGCCGTTTCGTCGCGGCGGCCTTGTCGTCTGCCGTGCCCGCCTCGCCGTGCCCCAGCTTTTCCATGATCGCGGCCACGCGCGCGCCGAGGTAATCGCCAGACGCCTCTTCGAGCGCGCGGTTCATTTCGGTTTCCACGAGCACCATGCCGAGCGGCCGGATGCGCCAGATCGCCTCCACGAGCGCGGGGACGTCCGCGGGCGGCGGCAGGTCGCCGCTCTCGTAACGGTCCAGCTGTCGCACGACGAGATCGACCATCGCCTTTGCCACCGCGCCGAAATGCGGGCGGGCGGCGCGCACGGCGTCGAGCAGGTCCGCTGCAGGAATGCCTTCGTGCGCCATGGCGGCGCCGGCGTTGAGCGCCGCAGGGCTCTTCGCCACGAACGAGAGGCCGTCGCGTTCCAGCAGCCCGAGTTCGAGCGCCTTCGCGAGTACGGTGGGTGAGGCTTTGCTGCCGAACATCCTGCCGAGTTCGACGAGCGAATACTTCCAGGGCCTTTCATGCGACCAGCGGCTGCCAATGGCGCTTTCGAGGCCGAGGATGGAGCGCAGGTCGTGGCCTTCGTCGATGGCCTTGATGAGGTCTTGAATGTTGGCGAGCGTGTAGCCGCGCGCGAGCAGGTGATTGATGAGCTTGAGCCGCGAGACGTGCGTGTCGTCGTAGACGCCCACGCGCCCGCGTTTTTCCGGCGGCGAGAGCAGGCCGCGGTCCTGATAGGCGCGCACGTTGCGCACGGTGGTGTCGGCCACGCGTGCGAGTTCGTCGACGGTGTACTCGTTGCGCGGCGGATCGGACGGCGCGTTGGACGGCGCGGCGGGAGAGGGCGTGTTCGGCATGCCGGAATTCTAACGCGGCGGCGTCTGGCGAGACGCCGGGGCTGCGTGGCGCATGGGCTTCCCAAGGGCAGCGTTCGAACGCGGGCTGAGCGCTGCTCGAGTGCCGCATGAGTGCCGCATGAGTGCCGCATGAGTGCCGCATGAGTGTCGTTTGAGTACAGCGGACATCGCTGGCGAGCCGCCGCACTCAACCACGCTCAACCGCGCTCGACCACGCTCGACCACGCTTAACGCCACATCACGCGCCGGGCGGCACCGCATCGCCTTTGCCGAGCACGCGCTGCATCAAGGTCGTATCGAGCCATCGGCCCTGTTTGAAGCCCACCGACTTCAGTGTGCCGATCAACTCGAACCCAAGGCTGCGATGCAGCGAGAGCGATCCGCCGCGTCCGCCGTCGGCGATCACCGCGACCATCTGGCGCCACGGCCCCTGTTCGCAGCGCTCAATCAGCGCGGCCAGCAGCACGCGGCCCAGGCCGCGTCCGCGAAAGGTGTCGTCGATGTAGATCGAGTCTTCCACCGTGTGCCGGTATGCGGGGCGCGGGCGGTAGGGCGTCGCGTAGCAGTAGCCGGCCACCTTGCCGTCGATCTCGGCCACCATCCACGGCAGGCCCAGGGCGCGCACGTTGGCGAGGCGGGCGCGAAATTCATCGACGGAGGGCGGCGTTTCCTCGAACGATGCCACGCTGTGCTGCACGTGATGCGCATAGATGGCCGCGATGGTGGGCAGATCCTGCTCGGTGGCGTCGCGCAAGGTGGCGTCGCCGTGAGGAGAAACGGAAGGGGAGAGTTCGCTCATGGCTGCTTCGCTGTGTGGCCGCCGTGTATGCGGCGGGCGATGTGGCAAGGCAAGGCACGGCGCCGCGCCGCGCGTTCTGCCGTCACCTTACCTGCATTCGGCGGCGCGTTGAAGCGGACAAAATGGGTTCCCTGGTGCGCTTTGGTACCGTTTGGCACGGTGGCAAGACAGGCTCTTGTCGGCGCTTTGCGCTACTTTGCGCTACGTCGGCCGAGGCGAGCCCGGCGCGTCACCCGAAAGCCGCGCCATCTGCATCCGCTCGAACGCATCGACAATGCGTTGCACGAACGCGTTCTTGTGCGCGAGCGGCCCGTCCATCGGTTCGCGGTGCACGAGCATCGTGGCATTCGCTTCGAACACGAAGACGCGGCCGTCGGGCAGCAGCGTGAAGTCGATGCCGCCATAGTCGAGGTCGAGCCGTTGCGCGATGGCGGCAATTGCCCGCATCGCGCGTTCGCCGAGCGTCGCGGCCGGGTCTTCGAGGAAGCGCCGCTCTTCGGCGATCTTCCACGCCGCATCCATTTCGGCCGTGTAGTAGTGGACCATCCAGTGCGGCGCGATGGCGAGGTGGTAGGGGAACGGCTCGCCGTCGACGAACACCATGCGGTACTTACGGAAGTAGCCGTCGGCGCTGCGTACGTCGTGGAACGCGGTGAGATAGCAGGGCGCGGCGAGCGCTTCGAGCGCGGGCCAGAGCGTCTCCATCGACGCGTGCAAGGTCAGGCCGTCGCCGCCGTGCGTGGCGAGCGGGCGCATCAGCAGCGGGAACGCGAGCGTGCCGACGGCAAGGCAGCATTCGAGCACGTTGGGCGACGGCGGCACGCTGTCGAGCCGGATGCAGGCCGCCGTCACGACGTCGTCGAGTGCTTCGAACAGCGCCGGCATGCGGTGGCGCTGTGTGTTCGCGACCGCGCCGGGACGGTTCAGGAGCGGCTTGCCGCAGCGCGCCGCGAAGCGTTCGATGCGCGCCGTGAGCGGCGTGGCGATATCGGCCTCGCCGATTGCGTTGAAGACGAGATCGAACGGGGGCAACTGCGTGTCTTCGGCGTCGTCGGCATAGTCGATGGCGTACTTGATGCGCGAGGCGGTTTGCGGGTCGAGCAGCGTATCGAAGGGCACGTTCCCCGACGCATGGCCCGAGCACAGGATCAGCAACTGGCGTTGCGGGCGCTCCACGGGCTCCACGAACACGCGTTGCAGGCTGTAGGCGCGCGAGCGGTGTCGTTGCGCGTCCGCAGCGCGGCCTTCTTCGTCGTAGATCGCTGCGAGGTTCTGGTGTGCGATCGCCAGGTTCGGATTCACGGCGAGCGCGTGCGCGTACCAGTGCTTCGCGCGCGCGGGCTCGCCGCGCAGGTAGAACGTTGTTGCGAGGTTGTAGAGCGGAATCGCCGCAAGATCGGGTGCGCCCGCCGCGATGGTTTCGGCCGTCACCACGGCGATGCGGTGCGCGAGGAAGCCGCTTTCGTCGCCGGCTTCGCGCATGGCGGCAAGGATGGCGCGATGCAGGTCCATGTCGAGCGGCGCGGCGTCGAGGGCGCGGGCGAGGTCGGTGAGGGCGTTGTCGTCGGCGTTCGTTGTCGGCACAGTCGCGGATGCAGCGTGAGTGCATGACGAGGCGGGTGCGGCATGGCTCATGGCGCTTCGTTCTTCGTTCGGCGTGGCGTTCATGCTCATGCGCGTTGCAGCGCGAACTCGGTCAGCGCCTCGCAGAGGGTATCGACAGCCTGTTCCGTCACCGCGTTGTAGAGCGAGGCGCGCAGCCCGCCCAGCGAGCGATGTCCTTCCAGTCCCACGATGCCCTGTTCGCGCGCCGCCGCTGCGAATGCCTCGTCGAGCCGGCGGTCGCCGAACGTGAAGGCCACGTTCATCTGCGAGCGCCACGGTGTGTGCGCGTGGATGCTCACGGCGTCGCCGAGCGCGTCGAGCGTGCCGTACAGACGCGCCGCCTTGCGTTCGTTGATGCGCTGCATGGCGGCCAGTCCGCCGATCTCGTCGCGCAGCCAGCGCGTGACGAGCGTGAGCACGTAAATGGCGAACACGGGCGGCGTGTTGTAGTTGGAGCCGTGGGCGACGTGCGTGCGAAAGTCAAGAATGGCGGGCAGCCCGTCGGGAATGCGCTCGAGCAGCGACCGGTGGATGACGGCGACCGTCACGCCCGCGGGCCCCAGATTCTTCTGCGCGTGTGCGTAGATCATCGCGTAGCGGTTGCAGGCCATGGGCTGCGACAGAAAGTCCGACGACATGTCCGCGATCAGCGGGGCGGGCGGCGTGTTGTCGAAGACAGGGAACTGCAGGCCTTCCACGGTTTCGTTGGAAACGTAGTGCAGGTACGCGGCGTCTTGCGCGACGTCGAGCGCATCGAGCGCCGGCAGTTGCCGGTAGCCCGTTGCGCGACCGTCCCAGGCCACGCGGCGGGCCGTCACCTTGGCGGCTTCCTGCGTCGCGCGGCCGCTCCAGTATCCGGAGGTCACGTACTCGGGCGGCGAGCCTGCGCCGCGCGCGAAGTTCATCGGGATCATGGCGAACTGCAGGCTGCTGCCGCCTTGCTGGAACGTCACGGCGTAGTCGTCGGTGAGTCCGAGCAGGGCGCGCAGGTTCTGTTCGGCTTCGTCCACGAGCGCCTTGAACCAGGCCGAACGATGGCTCATGCCGAGCACCGAGAGCCCCGTCTCGGGTAGCGCGACGATGGCCTCGCGCGTCTGTTCGAGAACGGACTCGGGCAGGGCGCCGGGACCGCCGGAAAAGTTGAGTGCGTTGGACGTCATGGTGGCCGAAAGCTTGCCGTCAGTTCGCTGTTGGCGCGTTGTGCGCCGGCAGCGGGAATCGAGGATCGGGTAGGCAACCAGACTAGCAGCGCGGGCGGTGGATCAAAGAAGAGAGCAGAGGGCCGAAGTACCGCTTATTCCGCAGGATTGTCGACAGGCCGGACAGCGCGTGCCACCCGGCCCCGCATACACGTCAGTGATGTTCGCGCAGCGGTACGTCCTGAAGCAGCCAGGAGAGCGCGAACGCCAGCACCACGACCACGGCGGCCACGACATAGACCGTGTGCAGGGCGCCCGCGAACGCCTGGAGATAGTCGTCGTGGAGCGCCGCGGGCAGATGCTGGATCGCGGTGGGCGTGAGCCCCTGCGGCAGGCCCGTGTCGGGCGGCAGAATCTTGTCGAGCCGCGCTTCGAGGCCGTGCGAGAACACCGCGCCGAATGCCGCCACGCCAACGGAGCCGCCAATCGAGCGGAACAGCGTGGCGCCCGACGTGGCCACGCCGAGGTGCCGGAACGCCACCGTGTTCTGCACGGCGAGAATGAGCACCTGCATGATCATGCCGAGGCCGCAGCCGAGCAGGCCCATGTAGAGGTACATCACGCGGATCGGCGTTTCGATTTTCAACGTGGAGAGCAGCACCATCGCGACGCCCACGAGCAGTGACCCCACAATCGGAAAGATCCGGTAGCGTCCGATACGGCTGATCAGCCGTCCCACCACGATCGACATGACGAGCAGGCCGCCCATCATGGGCAGCATTTGCACGCCGGCCTCGGATGGCGTGGAGCCCTTCACGACCTGCAGGTAGAGCGGCAGGAACGTGACGCAGCCGAACATCGATACACCCACGACAAAGCCGATCAGGCTCGCCAGCAAGAACGTGCGTTCGCGAAAGAGTTCGAGCGGCATGATGGGTTCGGCCGCGTGCTTTTGCTCGTGGATGAAGCCCGCCACGCACACGAGGCCCAGCACGAGCGTGAGCCACAGTTGCGCCGACGACCATGGCAGCACCGAACCGCCTTCGCTCGTGAAGAGAATAATGCAGGTGAGCGCGCCGGCCAGAAACGCGGCGCCCATGTAGTCGATCTGGTGCTTCACGTGCGCGGTGCGCGGCTTGAACACGGCGCCGATCACGACGAGTGCGACCGCACCGAGCGGCACGTTGATGTAGAAGATCCACCGCCACGACAGATGCTCGACGAGAAAGCCGCCCAGCAGCGGACCGACCACCGTCGCGAGGCCGAACACGCCGCCGAAGAGGCCCTGGTAGCGGCCGCGTTCGGCGGGCGGCACCACGTCCCCAATCGCGGCCATGGTGATGACGAGCAGCCCGCCGCCGCCGAGACCTTGCAGCGCGCGCAGCACGATCAGCTGCGGCATGTTCTGCGCGATGCCGCAGAGCACCGAGCCGGCGAGGAACAGCGCGATGGCCGCCTGCAACACGACCTTGCGGCCGAACAGATCGCCCAGCTTGCCGTAGAGCGGCACGACGATGGTGGACGTGAGCAGGTAGGCGGTGACGACCCACGAAAGCTGGTCGAGCCCGCCCAGTTCCCCGACGATGGTGGGCAGCGCCGTGGAGACGATGGTCTGGTCGAGTGCGGCGAGCAGCATGACGAGCAGGAGCGCGGGAAACAGCAAACGGATGGGCGGATGCCCCTGTGCTTGCGTTGGTGTCTGCGGCTGCGAACCGATGCCGCCAGCCCCTTCACGGTGCCCTTCGCCTTGCGCGGAGGTTTGTAGTTCCATGGGAAGTGCCTGACGTTGAATTAATTAACACGAAAATTAATATATTGCGGATGAGCGCCTACGTCAAACGGGACTCTGTTACCCTGCGTAAATTCGCCGGGCGCGCCGTGTCCGTGTCGACGTGCCGGGCGCGATGAACCGAACCGGCGCCCGCAGCACCATGCGCCGCCATTCCAGATTCAGCATGTCAGAACCGAAACAGGATCGAGCAGGAAGCGCGCGAGCCGCGCTGCACGTCAGAAACCGCGCGCCGCGTGCGACCGTGGGGGCCAATGCCCGCGATGGGGGCGATGGGGGCGATGGCGCCCAGGCCCTGGCCGCGCGAGGCGAGAAGTTGGGAGACAACGACCCGCCGCGCCGCCCGGGCCGGCCGTCGGGCAGCGCCCGGGGGCCGCAGCAGCGCGAGAAACTGCTCGAAGTGGCGCTTGGGCTGTTCGCGCGGCAGGGCATCCTCGAAACCACGCTGGGCGCCATTGCCCGCGAGGCCGGCGTGACGCCGGCGATGGTCCATTACTACTTCAACACGCGCGACCAGCTGATCGACGTGCTGATCGACGAGTGCTTCGTGCCGCTTCGCGCGCAGTTCGGCGAGCCGTTCCGCAACCATCCCGACGATCCGGTCGCGGCGCTCACCGACCTCGCGCTGCTGTTCGTCAAAGTCGCCGATGAGAACCCTTGGTTCCCGCCACTCTGGGTGCGCGAGGTGATCAGCGAAGGCGGCGTGCTGCGCCAGCGCATGCACGAACGCTTCGGCAACGCAAACCGCAAGGCGGCGCTCGTCGCGATCCGGCGCTGGCAACGGGAAGGGCGGCTCAACCGCGCACTCGAACCCTCGCTCGTATTCCTGACGCTGCTCGGGCTGACGGTGCTGCCGTTTGCCACGTCGAAGCAATGGCGCGATCTGCCCGCGCGTCGCCAGGTTAGTGCGCAGGCCATCGCCCGGCATGCCGTAGCACTGCTCCTGCATGGCGTCGGGCCGCAGGACTGAAGCGCAGGGCCGAGGGTTCCCGCCCTTTCAGTGCGTCTTTTTCCACGCCTCGTAGGCGGCCTTCGTCACGTCGTTGGGTGGATACGTGCCGGGCAGCGTGGCGCCCTCGCGAATGCGTTCGGTGAGGAACGTTTCGAGCCGTTCCTGTTCCGCCGCGGCCGCGGCGACCTCGGCGGCGATGCCACGCGGAATCACGACGACGCCGTCCGCGTCGCCTACGATCACGTCGCCCGGAAACACCGCGACGCCGCCGCAGCCGATCGGCACGTTGAAGTCCACCGCGTGATGACGGATCAGGTTCGGCGGCGCGCTGGCGCCGGCGCAGAACACGGGCAGGCCAAGCTCGGCGATCGTGGCGCTGTCGCGCACGGGACCGTCCGACACCATGCCTGCCACGCCGCGCACTTTGAGCCGCAGCGTGAGGATGGAGCCGAACGAAGCGCTGGCGCGCTCGCCGCGGCAATCCTGCACCAGCACGTGGCCTGCGGGCGCCGTCTCCACGCACTTGCGCTGCGCGTACTCCGGGTCGGCGAACAGTTCGAGCACGTCGATGTCTTCGCGCGACGGAATGTTGCGCAGCGTGAAGGCCGGACCGACGAGGTTCGGCCCCGTATGCGCGGCGAGCGGACTCACGCCCTGCATGAAGGTGTTGCGCAGTCCGCGCTTGAACAACTGCGTGGTGAGCGTTGCCGTGGTGACGTGGCGGAGCGCTTCGAGAGTGGCGGCGTCGAGTTCCTGCATCGTCGTGTCCGGAAAAAGGAGGGAAGGGTCCGCCATGATAGCGCCGCACGGCGCGCGGCTGACATCGGCCGAAAAGCCAGTGCGATCGCCGGCCAATCCCCGGGCGCCGGGCCAGGCCACGACGGCGAACAGACCTTCGGCCATGATTTCAGACAGCGCTCGAAGCATCGTCGATGGGGCCGCAACGCCTTTCACAAGGCTGTCTTTTTGCGGCGCTATCGTCCGCACCGCGACGTAGCGTGAGCCTGGCGCCAGTCGGTGCCGAAAACTGGAACGTATTTTGCATCCGTCCCCTGGAACATCGCTGCAATGCGGGTATCCAAAGCCGGGTATCCAAAGGCGTCGTATCCGCGTGCGCCCGTCAGCCAACGCCAACGGCCGGCACGATGCGACGGCATGCCGTGCAGGGGAATCGTCCTTGTGTGCGGCCCCTGAATCTGTCTTTTTGCATCAAGGTACATGAAGGAACTACAAGGACTCGATCAGGCAACGATCGTACTTGTCGAAGACGACCCGCAAAGCCGGGAGTCGCTGACAACGTTGCTGGAGTCGGAGGGCGCGCGCGTTGTCGCGGTAGCCGACGCGGAAGAAGGCGTGGAGGCGGCGCTTCGGCTGCTGCCCGACGCCGTGGTATGCGACCTCGACCTTCCCGCCATGGACGGGTTTTACCTCATTCAACGCCTGCGCGACCATGAAATACGCTGCGATCACACGCCTTCCGTCGCGATCGCGCTGACCGGCCACACCGGCGAAAGCTGGCGGCTGCGCAGCATCGGCGAAGGGTTCCAGCACTTCATGACCAAGCCGGCCCAGCCCGACAAGCTCATCGCGCTGCTGCGCGAATCGATCGACGCGCGGGTTTAGCCGGCAGGTTTAGCCGGGTCGGGAACATGCCCAACACGCAGAACGTGAAAAAGAGCGAACCGCCGGAAGGCCCCTCTGCCTCCACACTCATCGACGAAAAAATCCAGCAACTGGGCGACTGGCGCGGCGAGATGCTGGCGCGGCTACGAGCGCTTGTCAGGGAAGCCGACCCGGACGTGGTCGAAGAGTGGAAGTGGCGCGGCGTGCCGGTTTGGTCGCACGGCGGGCTGATCTGTACGGGCGAGACCTACAAGAGCGCCGTGAAGATGACGTTCGCAAAAGGCGCATCGCTGGACGACCCGGCGGGTCTCTTCAACGCGAGTCTCGAAGGAAATACGCGGCGCGCCATCGATTTTCACGAGGGCGACGCAATCGACGCGGAAGCGCTGAAGGCACTGATTCGTGCTGCCGTGCTGCTGAATACGTCGAAGGGGATCCAGCGCGTGAAGGCTGTGAAGGTTGTGAAAGCCGCGAAGGCGCCGGCGTCCGCCGCAGATCTGCCCACTGACTAATCGCGCCCCACCACTGCGCCTCATTCAAAGACAGGCAACCGCAGCGGAACATTCCAGCGCGTAGGCCTACGCTTCCGCTTTCGCCGCCTTCACCGTTTTTGCGCCCGGCGCGTCTTTGGCCGCGCGTTCGGCCGCCTGGCAGTTGGCGCAGACACCCTTGAGTTCGATGTCGTCGCTCGCGAGCCGGTAGCCCGCTTCTTCGATCTGCGCCACGAGCGCTGCGCGCAGCGTGGGCTGATGCAGTTCGGTTACGTTGCCGCATTGCTGGCACACCACGAGCACGCCATGCCGGCACTGCGTGAGATCGTGGCAGACCGTGAACGCATTGATCGATTCGATCCGGTGCACGAGCCCCGCGGAGAGCAGGAAGTCGAGTGCGCGATAAACCGTGGGCGGCGCGGAGCCGGGATGGATCGCGCGCATTTCGTCGAGCAGCGAATACGCCTTGGTGGCGCGGCCCGATGCGAGCAGCAGTTCGAGCACCTTGCGGCGAATCGGCGTGAGCTTCTCGCCGCGCTCGCGGCAGTAGGCATCGGCGAGGGCGAGCGCTTCTTCCTGCGAGGCGGGCGTCCCGGCATGCGAAGCGCCTGGGGAACCGCCTGCTGTGTGCGAGTCGTGCTGGCCGCCGTCGTGGTCATGCGCATGACCGGCTGGGCGAGCAGCCGGTTTCCGGTCGACGGGCGAGGATTTTGCGATCTTCATGCGGCGATTATACGGGCGGGCGTCGGCTGGCATTGGCTGGCGTTGTAGGCGCGCCGGGCGGCGCGGCTTGTCGGCGCCGCGTCCGCTCAGGCTGCGCGGGCTGCGCTCGCGGGCGTGAAACCGTCGAGCGCGGCCCGCAGGTTCGCTACCACCGAAGCCCAGTCGCCTCGCGCGGGCTGGCGGAACAATCGGGCTTCGCCATACCACGGGCTGTCCGTGCGCCCGAGTTGCCAGCGCCAGTCGGGCGTGAACGGCAGCGCGATCCATACGGGTTTGCCGAGCGCCCCGGCGAGATGGGCAACCGACGTATCCACGCTGATGACGAGGTCGAGCTGGGCCACAAGCGCTGCCGTGTCGGCGTACGTGTCGAGCCGGTGCGAAACGTCGAGCAGTGCCGGCGTTTCGGCAAGGCACGCCCGATCTTCGTCGCGCACGTCTTTCTGCAGCGAGACGAAGCACATCGGCGCATCGAAGAGCGGCGCGAGCTGGGCTAAGCGCATCGAACGGTTCGCGTCGTTCACGTGCGTGCGGCTGCCCGACCATGCAATGCCCACGCGCGGCCGCTCGCCTGCTGCGGCCATGACGTCGTGCCATTGCGCGAGCCGGGCGGCGTCGGCCGCAAGGTACGGCGTCTTCGCCGGAATGCCGGTGGCACGCGTGCCGAACGCGAAGGGCAGGCTCAGCAACGGACAGTGCCAGTCGAACGCCGGCACCGGATCGTGTTCGCCGATGACCGCCACGGTTCCCGGGTAGTCGCGCAGGAGCGGCAGCAACGTGTCCTGAGCGCGCAGCACGACACGCGCGCCGGCGTCGGCCAGCAGGTCGACGTAGCGGACGAATTGCAGCGTGTCGCCGAGGCCCTGTTCGTGATGCACGAACAGCGTTTGGCCCGCCGGGGGCTGCGCTTTCGGGCCTTTCCACAAGGTGGCGTCGGGAAAGCCGTGCGTGTCGGTGCCGTCGCGCCAGCGCCATTCGTATTCGCGCCAGCCGTGCTCGAACTCGCCGAGCAGCAGGTTGGTCTGCGCGCGATTCGTACGGGCGCCCACGTCGTTGGGGTCGATAGCGAGCGCCTGGCGAAACTGGGCGAGGGCTTCGTCGAAGCGGTGCAGATCGCGCAGCGCGACGCCCAGGTTCACGTAGGCCGGCGTGAAGTTCGGCTTGATGGCGATGGCGCGCCGGTAGGCTGCCATTTCGTCGTCGTAGCGGCCCAGCGTGCCGAGGAGCTTGCCCCGGTTGTAATGCGCTTCGTGGAGCTGCGGATGGCGCGCGCTCAGGCGGTCGAGGGTTGCCAGCGCACGTTCGTGCTCGCCGTTCTGTACGAGCGACATCGCGAGTCCATGCAGCAGCGCCGGATGATCGGGAGCCCGCGCAAGACAGCGCTCGAAGAGGCCGATCGCCTCGCCGTGCCGCTGCGCGAGCTGGCAGAGCTGCGCGGCCCAAAAATACTGCTCGTGCGAAACCGCTCCTTCGGCGCGGCTTTGCAGCAAGCGCGTGGCGCAGTCCGCGGCGCGCGCGTAGTCGCCTTGCCGGGCGGCAACGTGAGCAAGACCTTCCAGTGCCTCGCCGTGGTCGGGCGCCTGATCGACGGCTTCTTCCAGCAGGCGGCGCGCCTCGTCGAGGCGACCGGCGGCGAAGTGCCGGTGGGCCGCGTCGAGCATCGCGGCGATGTTCAACGTCATGTCGTGGAGATCGGTGTGAGCCCGTGCGGCGTCAGGTCAGCGGCAGATCGATGTACTTCTTGAAGCCCTGGCGGGTGGCAAGCCGCGAATACCAGCGTTCGAGATTCGGCAGCGACGGCCGCTCGATGCCTTCCAGATCGAACCAGCGCTTCGCGAACGTGCCGATCACGATGTCGGCCAGCGTGAACTTGTCGTTCTCCAGAAAGAAGCGGCCTTGCAGATGGCGATCGACGATCGTCCAGAGCGCCGCGGCCGCCTGCCGGTCGGCCTCGATCGCGGCGGCGTCACGCTTTTCCGGCGGCGTGCGCACGAGCGCCATGAAAAGCGGGCGCTCCGTGGGCGCGAGCGTGGAAAGCGACCAGTCGAGCCAGCGGTCGATGCTCGCGCGCACCTTCGGATCGGCCGGATAGAGCTGGCTGGAGGCGCCGTATTGCATCACGAGGTAGCGCAGGATCGAGTTCGATTCCCACAGCACGAACTCGCCGTCCACGAGCGTCGGCACGCGGGCGTTCGGATTCAGCGCGAGATAGTCGGCGTCGTGGGTGCGGCCGAACTGCATGCCCGCATCGATGCGGTCGTACGGCAGCACGAGTTCGTCGCAGCACCACAAAAGTTTCTGCACGTTCGCCGAGTTGGCGCGTCCCCAGATCGTGATCATCCGGCCGGTTCTCCTTCAATAGGCTTGCAGACAGATTGCGCACGCACGGCGCGCGCGATGAACCAGTAACGATACACGATCCGCAAGGCGGCTTCCGGCAGGCTTGCCGCTGCTTGCCGCTGTTTGCCATCGTCCGCCGTCGTTCGTCGCGTGGTTCGCGCGCTTCGGCAAACGGCCGCGGGATGCGGTGCGGGGCCGCGTGCGTAAAATACCGGCAGCCGCAATTCCGCCAGTCACCCCACTGCCCGCAACCCACCCAACCGACCACGACGAGGCGCCGCATGGCCCGCATTGTCCCCGACGACTGGAAGCATCTGGCCGCCACCGGCGCGGCCGCGCGCGAGCGCGAAACGCTTACGCTGCTAGAAGAAGCGCTGCCGGCCGACTACACCGTCTACCACGGCGTGCACTGGACGCGGCTCAACCAGAACTTCTCGGTATTCGGCGAGGCGGACTTCGTGATCGTGAGTCCGGCGGGCCGCGTGATGATCGTCGAGCAGAAAACGGGCTTCCTGCGCGAGACGCCGAAGGGCCTCGTGAAGGTCCATCTGCAGACTGAGCGCAATGTGGCCATCGCGCTCGCGCGCACCATCGAAGGGCTGCATCGGCGCTTTACCGCGGCGTTCGGGGCCGGCACGTATTTCATCGAAGAGCTGCTGTACTGCCCGGATCACGTCGTGAGGAACGCGGCCATTGCCGGCGTGAACCCGGCGCGTATCGTCGATGCCACGCGCAAGGACCGGCTCGCCGCCATCGTGCGCGAAGCGCTGCCTGCCGACGAGCCGCGTCTGCCATGCGCCGCGAAGATTCACCATTTTCTCGCCGACGAACTTGCGCTCACGCCCGACGCGAGCGCGCTCGTGGGCGCGGCCGGCACGCTCGTCACGCGCCTCGCGGGCGGCCTTGCCACCTGGGCGCGGCGGCTCGAATTCTCGCCGTTCCGGCTGCGCGTGATCGGCACGGCGGGCTCGGGCAAGACGCAGCTTGCGGTGCAGGTGATGAAAGACGCGGTGGCGCGCGATCAACGCGTGCTTTACGTGTGCTTCAACCGGCCGCTCGCCGACCATATCGCGCGCGTGGCGCCTCCCGGCGTGAAGGTGGCCAACTATCACCAGCTGTGCGACTGGATTGCACGCGACGCGGGACGCGCGCCGGATTTCGGCCGCTCCGACGTCTTCGACCAGCTCGAACAGACCTTCGCCCAGACGCCCATCGACGCGCGCTGGCAGTTCGACGTGTTGATCGTCGACGAAGGCCAGGACTTCATGCAGCCCTGGGTGGCGGCGCTCGAACGGCTGTTGCGGCCGGGTGCCGCGTGGTGGTGGCTCGAAGACCCGCTGCAGAACCTCTATATGCGCGAGAGCGTGACGCTCGATGGCTGGACCGTGCTGCGGGAATCGACGAATTACCGCAGTCCGCGCGACATCCTCGACTACGTGCGCGAGGTGGCGGGGCCGGTGTCGCACGACGCCGCGCGCCTTGTGGCCGGCAGCCCGTTCGACGGGTCCGACGTCGCGGTCTCCACCTACGAACATCACGACGGCCCGCAAGCGACCGAAGGCATCGGCGACGCCACCAAGCGCGCCATCACGCAGGCGCTCGGGCTCGGCTTTCGCCGGCAGGACATCGTGGTGCTGTCGTTTCGCGGCCGCGAGGGCTCGGCGCTCACGGCGCTCGACCATCTCGGCCCGCACCGGCTGCGCAGTTTCACGGGCAAGTACGACCTGTTCGGCAACCCCGAATACCGCGAGGGCGACGTGCTGCTGGAGTCGATCTATCGCTTCAAGGGGCAGGCCGCGCCTTGCGTGATCTTCACGGAAATCGATTTTGAAACGCTCGACGAGCGTGTTGCCCGCAAGCTCTTTGTCGGTGCGACGCGGGCCACCATGAAGCTGATTCTCGTGGCATCGCAGCGCGCTGCGCGGCAATTGCGCGTGCCTGAATGAAGCGGCGGAATGAAGCGGTTGAATGAAGCGGTTGAATGAAGCGGTTGAAGCGGCGCTCGCTTGCGCTAGCCGCCAGCCGCCTGGCCGGCGCTAAGCGCCTAGCGCCTAGCGCCAGGCCGACGCCCCGATCAGCGTGCCGCTCTGCGTGTGCGCGTTCCACCAGACCACGTGGAGCAGCGGGGCCTGCTGGGCGATCAGGATGGCTTCGAGCGGGTCGTCTTCCACGAAGTACGTCACGCCGCAGCGCTGCGCGGCTTCGGCCTTGCGCGCGGCCTGCGCCGACGGCGATGCGTCGTGCGGGCCGGCCTCGCGCATGATGAGTTCCACGCCGTTGAAGCCCTGGCGTTCGAGCCACTTCTGCACGCGCGCCCGCTCGGCTTCAGCACGGTCGGTCACGACCGCCCGCACGCGTCCGATCTCTACGCCCGAAAACTTGCGGAACGGCTGCAGCGCCTCGCGCTCCTCCAGCGTGGCGTCGAAATCATCTTCGGCGGCAAGCGGCGTGTCGGGCGGCACGATGCCGTCCAGGTCGATGGCGTAGGTGGCGTATTCGCGGTCGGTCGCGATCAGTGCGTCTGTTTGTGCGCCTTCGCGCGACCAGCTGGAACGGTAGCGCTGGGTGTAGCTCTGGCGTTCCTGCGGAAAGAGCGTGAAGAAGCTGTCGGCGTCGATCGAATAGTCGGGGCGCAGGCGGCTCAGGTCGTCGTAGGCGCCTGTCAAGGTGCGCACCGTGAGGCCGTGCTCGCGCAGGAACGCGATGCAGTCGGTCAGCGTGAAACCCAAACCCGCGATGTCTTCGCACAGCAGCACGCGCGAACCCGGTTCGGGCAGCGGCAGTGTGGAGTCCCACGTGACTGCGCGCGTGGAGCGGTCGTAGCGCAGGAACGCCACCGGCGCGCCGGTCACATGCGAGGCCATCAGTGCGAGCGGCGCGCCGCCCCGCAGAATGCCCACGATCACCGCGAAGTTTTCTGCGCGCAGCGCCGGTTGCAGCGACTCGATCCACTGACCGAGCTGTTCGTACGTGAGCGGAAGAATCGGCTTGTTCATGTCGTGACGGAGCGCGAGACCCGGCGGCTGCGGGCACGGCGTCGTGCCAGGTTGGAATTTGACGATATTATGCATGGGCCTGCGTGAACACGCTCCCCGGCTCAAGGGCGGCGCGGCAAACGCAGCGCCAGATCAAAGCGGACGAATAACGGGGCATGAAAGAAATGCACGAAGACCAGGCTTCGGCCTCGCGTAGGGCGGGGCGGTCGCGCAGGCTAGGGGGAGTGGGGGCCGCGCTCGTGTGCGCGGCATCGTTGATCGCTTCGCACGCGCTTGCGGCCACGCTGTCGCTCGACGTGAAAGGCAAGATCGCCAACACGAACGACGCAACGCATACCGTCTATCACTTCAGCGAAGCGCAACTGCTCGCGCTGCCCGTGCATGCCATCACGACGTCCACCACCTGGACGCCGCGCTCCACGTTCACGGGCCCGTTGCTCTCCGACGTGCTGAAGACGGTGGGCGCGAATGGCACGCAACTCGAAATCCATACCTTCGACGACTACACCTGCGTCGTGCCCATGGCCGATGCCGGTCGCTACGGCGTCGTGCTCGCCTACAGCATGAACGGCCAGCGCCTGAAGATGAGCGACTTCGGGCCGCTCTTTCTGATCTATCCGCGCGACACGTTCCCGTCCGAACTGGGCGGCCCCGGCGGCGATTCGAAGTTCGCGTGGCAGATCAAGTCGATCGTCGTCAAGTGATGCGCCGTCCGTTACGCCGCTTCGTTCTCGTCCTCGTGTGGCTCGTGGCGATTGCGCCACCGGTCGCGGCGGTGGGCTATCTGCTGTACGCGAACCTGATCGATTCGCGCGCCACGCAGCGCATCACGGGCGCTTACGACGGCTATTACTGGGACGCCGCGCAGTTGCAGATCGCCTACGCCCGGCTGGAGAACCAGCTGCTGCAGTACCGCTTCGGCGCCAATCGCGATTACGCGAAGCTGCAACTGCGTTACGCGGTGCTGCAGTCGAAGCTGCATGTGCTGGCCGGGTCCACGCGCAACCTCGCGTCGCAGCCGGACTTGCAGCGGCGCCAGCAAGCGGAGCTTGCGGCGCTCGATGCGCTCGTGGCCGAAATCGATCCGCAAATCGCGGCGCTCGAAGCCAATCCCGACCTCGCCGGCAAGGTTTTCGCGGCGCTGCACAGCCATTGGAACACCGTCAACGAACTCGCGCTCAGCCGGCGCTTTGCCGACGTGGAAGACCGCGAGGCAATGAGCCGCGACTTTCTTGCGAAGCGCCGCATGCTGTTTGCCGCAGGTGTCGGTTTGCTGCTGCTTTCGGCGGCGGCCACCGCGTTGCTCGTGTTCAACGGGTTCCGGCGCACGCGGCTCATCAACCAGCAAAAGGCGTTGCTCGCCGCCGAGCACGACGCAAGCCGTGCGGCGCGCGAGGCGAGCCTCGCGAAAGACGCGTTTCTCGGCATGATCAGCCACGAATTGCGTACGCCGCTGCACGCCATCGTGTCGTCGATCGAACTGCTTGGGCTCACGCCACATTCGGAGGCGGATGGCAAGGTGATCCGCCGGCTCGAAATCGCGGCGCGGCAGCTCGAAACGCAGATGAAGGACCTGACCGACTACGCGCGGCTCGGCGCCGGCAAGCTGGAGTTGCGCGACGAAGAGTTCGATCCGCGCGAACTGCTCGCTTCCATTGCCGATCAGCATGAAGCCGCCGCCCGTGCGAAGGGCCTCGTGTTCGAGCGCGCGGCGCGTGCCGAACGCGGCGGCGGGCGTGTGGTGTCGGACCCGCATCGCATCCGGCAGATTGCGAACAACCTTGTCACCAACGCGATCCGCTACACGGAGCGTGGCTCGGTTCATCTCGAGTTCGTGATGTTGCCGGACCTGCTCTCCATCGTGGTCCGTGATACGGGGCCTGGCGTGCCGCACGCGCAGATTCCGCAGATTTTCAGGGAGTTCACGCAGCTCGACGCCTCGCGCTCGCGGCGCTTCGAAGGCGCGGGCATGGGGCTCGCCATCGTGAAGGGGCTGGTGGATTTGTTCGGCGGCACGATCGAGACCGACAGCCGCCTGGGCGAGGGCACGACCTTCACGGTGACCGTGCCGGTGCGGTCCGTGCCGGGCAACCCCGCCGCGCATGCCGCGACGGATGCGCGCAGCGCCGCGCCGCCGCAGGTGCTGGTAGTGGACGACAACCCGCTCGTACGCGAATCGCTCTGCGAGATGGTGGCGCACATGGGTTACAGCGTGCACGCGGCGGCCGATGTCGAAGAAGCCCTGGCCTGGCTCGACAGCGAGCGTTGCGACGTGATGCTGCTCGATCTGCACATGCCTGGCCGGGACGGCTATTCGCTGATGGCCGATCTCGACATGCGCGTCGGCACGGGCGGTTACCCGGGCGGCCTGCCGCGCGTGATTGCTGTGAGCGCGTACATGTCCGACCTCGATGCGAGCGGCCCTGACGGCGGTGGGCAGACGTTCCCGGCAGCGTTCTTCGACAGCCTCACCAAGCCCGTCCATTACGACGTACTGCGGGCCGCGCTTCAGCGGGCGCTGGCCGCCGGCCGCTCGCGGCCGCGCTCCGGTCTGACCGAAGCGCAGCGCTGAACCAGACGCGCAGAAGGCCCAGCCTCAGCCGCGATTGAGCCGCTTCGAGAGGTCCGCCGCGATGATCGCCATGCGCGCGGGCTTCTCGTGGCAGGCCACGTCGTAGGCGCGAATGATTTCGCCGATCTCCGATTCGCTCGCCTTGCCCGTCAGCAGTTCGCCCGTGAGCACCAGGATCGGCGCGTCGGGGTTTTCGGAGGCGCGCACCGCACGAATCGCCTCGGCGGACGTCTGCGTGCCGAACAGCCAGTCGATCACCACGCCGTCGAAGACCTGGCTTTGCAGCGCCTCGGAAAACGCCGTGAGGCCGTACAGCGCGAGCGCCGCAAAGCCGTTGTGTTCGAGGTAATCGCGCAGGTTGTCCGCGGAGGTGCGGTCGTCGTCCACCACGGCGATGAGCGGCCGGTCGTTCTCGGGCCGGCGCGGGTAGATCTCGATCTTGTGAACCTCGTGCGCGTTCTGGTAGAGCGCGCCGTCGTGGCGCACCACGCGCCACTGGCCCTGCTTCGAGTACGCGATGAATTCGGGCCGGCTGCCGGGCTCGATGGGCGCGCCCACCCACGCCGTGCAAGGCATTTCGATGGCGGCCACGGCGAACACGGCCTCGTGGGCGACCGCGCCCACCATGCCGGGGTCGAGCGACTGCGCGCCGAACAACTGCGCCGCCGGCTCGCCGAATGCCTCGGCGACTTTCTTGATTTGCGAAAGCGTCCAGGGACTATTGCCGCGCAGCTTGCGGTGCCCCTGCGAAAAACTCAGATCGAGAATGCGGCACAACTCGGTGGTTTGATGGCGCTTGCCGATGCCATGGCGGCTCATCAGTTCGCGCACACGTTCCGCGACCGCAAGCGAGTCGGGTGATTGTGAAACGTTGGCCATACTGCGTGGATGTCCGTCGATTGAGGTTATATCGGGGTGATGGACGTCATGCGGCTCAAGGGCGCCTGTCTCGGCAGCGCCCGCCCCGCGAGCCGACCGGCTACGCAGTACGAAGCAGCGATTACGCGAAGGTGCGGTGCGCCCAGCAGGCGGCGTGCCGTCTTCACGTGCCGGCGCGCGTACCCCCGTGTTAAACGGCGCCGGATCGGGCGTTATTCTAAACGCATAAATTGCAAAAAACGTGTAATGAAGTGTTTCGAGGCATGGAATTTTTCGCTGATGGAATCGCATGCTGCACGAAGCGTGCATTTTTACGAAGTAACCGATTAACTGAACAGGCATTTAATCCTCTGATGAAATAGCGTGCCCGGAGTTCGGGCATTTAAGCAATTCATCAGGAAGCGTTAAGCTGCGGCTCGCCACAATGGGTGTTTGCTGGTCCGCAGCGCAAAGGGAGGGGGAAGGGAATGCGGCTTTTGCTGGTCGAAGACGACGACATGATTGCCGAGCCGGTGCTGGAAGCGATGCGCCGGGCGGGCTACGCCATCGACTGGGCGCAGGACGGCCGCGCGGCCGAGCTGTCGCTCGGCAACGGCGTCTATGATCTGGTGCTGCTCGATCTGGGGCTGCCGAAGAAGGACGGCATCGACGTGCTGCGCGGCTACCGCAATCACGGGGGCGCGGCGCCCGTCATCATCCTCACCGCGCGCGACGCCGTGGACGACCGCATTCGCGGCCTCGACGCCGGTGCCGACGACTATCTCATCAAGCCGTTCGATCTCGACGAACTGGCCGCCCGCGTGCGCGCGCTGCTGAGGCGCCGCACGGGGCAGAAGCAGCCCGTGTACACGCATGGCGAACTCGCGCTCGATCCCGCCTCGCACGAGGCGACGAGGAACGGCGAACCCGTGGCCCTCGTGCCGCGTGAATTTGCGCTGCTGCAGGTGCTGATCGAAGAGCCTTCGCGCGTGTTCACGCGCGCCGAACTGGAAGAGAAACTTTATGGATGGGGTGAGGAAGTGGGCAGCAATACGATCGAAGTGCACGTGCACAGCTTGCGCCGCAAGATCGGCGCCGATCAGATCGTGACCGTGCGCGGCGTGGGCTACCGGCTGAAGCGCTGCGAATGAGGTCCATCCGTCGCTGGCTGCTGGGCTGGCTCATCTTCGGTCTTGCCGTCGCGGCGCTCGCCGCGGGCGCCGGCATCTTCCATAGCGCGAAGCACGAGGCCAGCGAGCTTTTCGACTACGAACTTCGCGTGGTGGCGATCTCGCTGCCGTCGAATCTCGCTGCCGGTAGCACAAACCGTAGCGGCGGCCCCGCGTTCGGCAATATCGGCGACGAACGCATCGTGATCGGCATCTGGGACGCTGCGGGCCAACTCGTCTACCGCTCGTCGTCCGCGCCGGCGCTCGCGCGCTATCCCGAAGGGCTGCGAACCGTCGAGCACGCCGAGCACCACTGGCGTGTGTTCGGCGTGCAGCAGCCGGGGCGCTTCGTGCAGGTCGCGCAGCCCATCGACGTGCGCGAAGACCTCGCCTTGCGGCTCGCGTTGCGCACGCTCTGGCCGCTCGGCGTGCTGATCCCGCCCACCATTGCGCTCGTGCTGTTTGCAGTAGCACGCGGACTCGCGCCCATCGGCCGGCTCTCGCGCGCGCTCGCCACGCGTTCCATCGATTCGCTTCAACCGCTGCAACTCGACGGGCGCGACGTGCCGGTCGAGATCCGGCCGCTCGTGGAAGCGGTCAACGACCTGCTGCACCGGCTCAACGTTGCTTTGCAGGCGCAGCGCACCTTCGTCGCAGACGCCGCCCACGAACTTCGCTCGCCGCTCACGGCGCTCAAGCTGCAGCTTCAGGGCGCCGTGCGCGACGGCACGCTGAAGGGCGACGCGGCCACCATCGAACGCGTGGAAGGGCGGCTCAATCGCATCATCCACCTCGTGCATCAACTGCTCACGCTCGCGCGCGAAGATGCCCAACAGCCGGCGCCGATGAAGGCCGTGAGCTTGAGGCGGCTCTGCGAGCAGACGGTGGGTGACTTCTCGCTGCTTGCCGAAGTGAAATCGATCGATCTGGGGCTCGTCGTGTCGCGCAACGGCGCCGCCGCAGACGACGATGCCTGCATGGCGCTCGCCGAGCCGAATTCGCTCGGGGTGCTGCTCTCCAATCTCGTGGATAACGCAATCCGCTATACGCCCCCAGGCGGGCGAGTCGACGTGATGTTGACGCGCGACGGCGGCAAGCTGACGCTGGAAGTGGCCGATACCGGTCCCGGCATTCCCGAGAGCGAGCGCGGCCGCGTGCTGGACCGCTTCTATCGCGGCGAGCATGCCATGGGGCAGGGCAGCGGACTGGGCCTTGCCATCGTGTCGCGCATTGCGGGCCGCCATCACGCAACGCTCTCGCTTGGCAACGTTTCGCCGCAAGGCGGACTGTCGGTCAAATTGAGCGGCCTGCGGGCGGTCGAACCGGTCACGACGACCTGACCCTGTGCCTGTGTGGCGCTGGGGGGGCACCTGAGTGTCCACCTCAGTGTCCACATCGGGCAACACATTGCTCTTCGTTTTTTTGGCGTTCTTTTTGGTGTGCCAGGGCTAAGGCTCCGTTAAGGTGTACTGGCTATTCTGACCTTGTGCATCGTGAGGCATCTTCGCCCGGATCGGCCGGGCGGAAACACGAAGCAGGTACAAGGAGAGCACCATGAAGACCTTTATTTCAACGCTGGCGGTCGCCGTCGCGCTTATTGCTCCGGTCGCGTCCTTCGCTCAGACCGGCACTACCGGCACTACCGGCCCGCTCATGCGCAGCGACGTGAAGGCACAGATTGCCCAGGCCGAACAGAACGGCACGCTGCATCAGGACAAGACGAAGTACCCCGCGTACAACGCGGCGAACGGCCCCGCGGCCAACATGGCGTCGGCTCAGACGTCGAATGAAACAACGGGCTATGGCCCGGGCGTGTCGAGCGTGTCCCAGTCTGGGCAGCCTGGCGTACTGCCGCACTACGTCGTTCCGCATTCGCTCTTCGAGCATCATTGATCGGCGGGCCGCGAGGGCGGCGAAGGTGACATGCACGGCGGCATAGAAGGCTCGACGTAGTGCCGCGAGAGGGACTCTGCGCATTTGCCATGCGGCGACGGGCCTGCGAAGATGCACGGTCCGACCGCAAGACGTTGCGCTTATTCGTCCCCCTTCGCCCATGACGACCACCTATCCGCTGCACGCCAACCTCTCGCCTTCCAACGAACCGTTTCCCACTCACGCCGACGTCGTCATCGCCGGTGCGGGCATCATGGGCTGCGCCGCTGCGTACTATCTCGCGCGGCGCGGGCTCAAGGCCGTGGTGCTCGACAAGTCGCGTATCGCGGGCCAGCAGTCCACGCGCGCGTGGGGCTTCGTGCGTCAACAGGGCCGCGAGGCAGCCGAGGTGCCGCTCATGATGGCGGGCATCCGCCTCTGGGAACAGCTGGAAGCGGAACTCGGCTTCGACCTCGAATGGCGCCAGGGCGGCTGCCTCTATGTCGCGGGCAATGACGAAGACTGGGCCTCGTTCCAGCAATGGACGGAGGTCGCCCGCCAGTACGGACTCGACACGCGCGTGCTCTCGCGCAAAGAGATCGACCGCTATGTGAGCGGGATGCACGGCCCCGCACACGGCGGCCTCTACACGCCGACCGACGGTCAGGCCGAGCCGCGTCGCGCGGCGCCCGCGTTCGCCGCACGCGCGGTGGAAGCGGGCGCGCGGTTCATCGAAGGCTGCGGCGTGGTGGCCGTGGAGCGCGAGGCGGGCGCCGTCGCTGGCGTGGTGACGGAGCGCGGCACGATCCGCACGCGCCACTTCGTCTGCGCGGCCGGCGCGACGAGCTGGCGCCTGCTTGCCACGCTCGGCCTGGAACTCCCGCAGCAAGCCGTGCGCGGTACCTGCATGCGAACCAACGCACTGCCCGCCGTGTCGGCGTCCACGTTCTGGGGTCACGGCCTCGGCATCCGTCAGCGCGCCAACGGCGCCATCAATCTGGCCGACGACATGCAGGTGGACGTCGACATCACGCTCGGCCATCTGCGTGCGCTCAAATGGTTTTTGCCGGAGCTTTGGGCGCGGCACGAGGCATTTCGTTTTCACCTGAACGGCGCGTTCGCACGCGATCTCTACGAGCGTTTGCCCGGCGTGGTGAAGGCGGGCGAACGCGTGATCCATCCGCGCGATCCGCAGCCGCAGCCGAATGCGCGGCACGCGCCGCGTGCGCTCGCGAAGCTGCGCGCGTTGTTCCCTGCGCTGGCCGGCGCGCAGGTGGTTGAGGCATGGGCCGGTTTGATCGATGTGCTGCCCGACGGCATTCCCGTCATCGACGCGCCACCGCAAACGCCCGGCCTCGTCATCGCCACGGGCTTCTGTGGACACGGTTTCGCGATGGGGCCCATCGTGGGGCGGCTGGTGGCCGAGTGGATTAGCGACGGTCAGCCTTCCCTCGATCTCTCGGCGTTCCGGCTGCAACGCTTCTTCGACGGCACGATGCAACGGCCGCGGAGCATGCTGTAATGCCGGGGGCGCCTTGCCATCCGCCGGCGTGGCGTTCACCGTTGCGTCCGTCCCGCCTGACCCCATGACGCCATGACCGCCAAGAAGAAGTCCCCGCCGTCCCGCTCGCTCGATACGTTGCTGCGCGAGATCCGCGCGTGCACGATCTGCGCGCCTGTGCTGCCGCACGCGCCGCGTCCGGTGCTGGCTGCGGCGGCCGAGGCGCGCATCCTGTTGATCGGCCAGGCGCCCGGCGCGCGCGTGCATGCGTCCGGCGTGCCCTGGAGCGACGCAAGCGGCACGCGGCTGCGCGCCTGGCTCGGTGTGGACGACGCCACGTTCTACGACGCCACGAAGTTCGCGATCGTGCCCATGGGTTTCTGCTTTCCGGGGCGGGGCGCGAGCGGCGATCTGCCGCCGCGTCCCGAATGCGCCGCGCGCTGGCACGACGCGCTGCTCGCCCAATTGCGCGACGTGAAGCTGACCTTGCTCGTCGGTCAGTACGCGCAGCGTTTCGGTCTGGGCGACGCCTTCGGCCCCACGCTCACGGACACGCTGCTACGCTGGCGCGAGTTCGGCCCGAAGGTGATGCCGTTGCCGCATCCGTCGCCGCGCAACGTCGCGTGGTTCAAGCGCAATCCGTGGTTCGACGCCGAGGTGCTGCCCACGTTGCGCGAGCGCGTGGCCGCGGCGCTTGGGCGTGTGGATGGGCGTTGAGGGGCTTTGAAGGACTTTGATGGGAGTGGAGGGCGTTGCTGCGAGCGCCTGCCTTGCCCTCCTCGAGATTCGAGACAAACGACATGAACAAGAACGTCTATCGCCATGTGCGCGTGCCGTACTACGCGCAGTGGGGCAGCCCCGAGTGGGTGCGGGCGATCGTCGAAGACGGCGCCGACCCTTGCGCCGATCCCGCCTGGACGCGCAGCGGCTTTACCGACCCCGAGCGCTACCGCTTCTGGGCCAAACGCCTGTGCGGGCTCACGTGCCTGGAATCGCTGCTCGACTATTGGGCCATCGCGCATGGTTCGCGTGCGCATCTGCTCGACGAAGCACTGCGTCACGACGTCTACCGTCTGCGCGACGACGGTGGCGTCGACGGGCTGATCTATCGACCCTTCGGCACGTGGGTGGAGCGCGCATTCGGCCTGCGCGTGGAGGTGCTGGGCACCGTGCAGCTGGCGGATCTGGCGGCGCGCATCGACGAGAACACGCTTGCCATCGCCTCGGTCAGCCCGGAGATTCGCTACCCGGAGCGGCCCAACGCAAGGCAGGGCGGGCATCTCGTGCTGCTGCACGGGCGCGATGCGCAGGGCGTGTGGTTCCACAACCCGTCGGGCGTGGCGCCGCATCAGGCCGACGCGTATTTGCGGTTCGACCAGATGACGCGTTTCTTTGCCGGGCGAGGGATGACGGTTGCGCGGCCGGCGAGGTGTGGCCGGCTGAGATTTGATTGGCTGAGGCCCCCCGGCTGAATCAAGCCGTGTTATTCGAAACGCCGGTTTCGATCGCCCGATATCCCGGGGATCGGCAATCCGAAACCGGCGCGCATTCCGGCGTGTCGCCTGACACCGACTTCAATGCCGCCTTCAGCGGCTCCTCTGACGCTCGCCCCATCTCTCATCCCACCCGCAAAATGCGCTGCCCGACATGCCCGACATCAACACAGGCAGCATCCGCATCACCACGCACGTTGGTTTCCCTCATCGCCGCACGCTGCGGTCGAAACTGCCGGCCGTCGCCCTGACAGGTTGATGCAGGCTCCAAGCTGGTCTACATTCCGGGCCAGTACAGAACAAGGGCAGGCGAAGTGCCGCCTGGCGCCGCTGCCTTACTGTCACATAGACGACCACATGAACCAGGAAACCACCATGACCGCCAGTCACACGCCACCGGCTTTCGATGCGGCCGAGACCGCCCGGCGCCTGCCTTACGCGGCTCTCGTCGAGGCGATCCAGATTGCCGCCGTCGACTACGCGCACGGGCGCATCGCGAGCCCCGAGCGTCTCGTCGTGCCGCTCAACAGCGGCGGCGTGATGCTCTCCATGCCGGCCACGGCGCCGGACATCGCGATTCACAAGCTCGTCAACGTGTGCCCCGGCAACCGCGCGCGCGGCTGGCCGACCATTCACGGCCAGGTGACGGCGTGCGATGCGGACAGCGGCGTGCCGCTCTTCATGCTCGACGGTCCCACGGTGACGGGGCGCCGCACGGCGGCGGTCTCGATGCTGGGCATCCGGCTCTTTGCCCGCGCCGCGCCGCGCGACGTGCTCGTGATCGGCACGGGCACGCAGGCGCTCAATCACGTCGAGGCGATCGGCGAACTCTTTCCGGCGGCGAAGGTGCGCGTGCAGGGCAGTTCGCCGGCACGCGCCGCGGCGTTCTGCGAGGCCCATGCGGCCCACGTGCCGGGCGGCCTCGTGCCGCTCCTGGAGGCAGGTGTGCCCGAGTCGGTGGACCTCGTGATAACGGCGACCACGAGCAAGACGGCCGTCTACGACGAAGCACCGCGCGCCGCGCGGCTTGTGATCGGCGTGGGGGCCTTCACCGCCGACGCCGTCGAGATCGGCGCGCGTACCGTGCTGGGCAGCGTGCGTTACGTGGACGACCTCGCCGGCGCCGCGCACGAGGCGGGCGACTATATCCAGGCGGGCGTGGACTGGACAAGCGTGTCGAGTCTCGCCGACGCGATCCAGTCGGCCGGTGCGTCAGGCGCATGCGCCGTCGTGCAGGGCGGGCAGCCGGTCATGCTCAAGAGCGTCGGCTGCGCCGCGTGGGACCTGGCGGCGTGCCGCGTGGCGCGATCCATGATCTGAGGCGGCAGGTAGGCGGCGAGTAGGCGACAAATCGTGCGCTCGTCTTGAAGCCAGGCGGGCTGGTTGCGGTACGCCGCAGTCCGAATGTGGTCTGACGTGACTAGAAGCGTGGTCCGAAGCGCGGTCCAAAGCGCGGTCCGAAGCGCGGTCGTGGCGAGAAGCGCAGTCGTGGCGAGAAGCGCAGTCCGAAGCGCAGTCCGAAAACGTGGCGGGAAACGTGGCGAGAAACGTGGCGAGAAACGCAGCCCACCGCCCGCTCGGTCAACAACGATCAATAAACGTCGACCCGCCCGGGAAACGTCTCGTCGAGCGCCGCGGCGCCCGCGTCCGGCGTGCCCGCGCGCTGCTCGCGAAACGCGACGGGCGGCACGCCGAACTGCTTGCGAAACTCGCGCCCCAGGTGCGAGGCATCGGAAAAGCCGCAGCTCGATGCGATGTCGGCCACGGTACGGTCCGAACTCGTGAGCAGCCAGGCCGCGGTGCGCAGGCGCACCTGCTTGGCGAACGCCTGCGGGCTGCGTCCCGTTTCCGCCTTGAAGAGCCGCTCCAGCTGGCGCGGCGAGAGGTCGAGCTTGCACGCCAGCTCTTCGAGCGGCAGCGTGCGGCCCACGTGCTGTTCCATCACGAGGATGGCGCGCTTCACCTTCGGGTGCGTGGCGGGCGCGAGTCCCGGTGGATGCGGCTGCGGCGCGTTGCCCTTCTGCATCTCGCCCACCAGCAGGATGCGCAGCGCCTTTTGCACCGTGGCGTGCTCGAAGTGGCGCAGCAGAATGGCGGCGGCCACGTCGATGGAGGCTCGGCCGCCCGAGCAGGTGATGCGTCGCCGGTCGATCACGAACAGGCGGTCCGCGACGAGGCTATCCGCGTTCACCGCCGGAAAGCGCTCCACGAAGTCCCAGTAGTGAAACCAGCTCACGCAGATGCGATGGTCCTCCAGCACGCCCGCGCGCATCAGCGCGAACACGCCCGTGCAGATGCCCACGAGCGTCGCGTTCGTGCGTGCCGCGCTGCGGATGAACTGCAGCGTTTCCTCGTTGGCCTGCGGTCCCGAATGGAGCAGGCCGCCCACCACCACGAGGTAGTCGAACGGTTCGGCCTCGGCGAAGGTCTGCCATGGCGTGATCTGGATGCCGCAGCTTGCACGCACGGGCGCGAGCGTGTCGCCCACCACGCTCCACGAGCAGCGCACCGGCTTGCTGTAGTCGCCTTCGTCGGCGGAAAGCCGCAGCATGTCCACGAAACCGGAGAACGCCGTCAGCGTGAAGTTCGGCAGCAGCACGATGGCAAAGCGGATGCGTTCCTTCGGTGCGCTGTCGACGGAGTAGAGCGGAAGCGGTTCAGCGGTGTTCATGGTCGGCTGCGCAGGTAGGGGCAGGCGGTTCGGCACCCAGGTTTGCGTGGGCACGAACGCTTGCAGGCGTTGTCTCGGCAGACGGCATGGTGCGGCGCACGAGCGAGGCGGGGTTCGCGACTGAACCGACCCTAGCGTCGCCCATCCCCACGCGCCCGGCTTGCGTTTTTCCGTCGCCAATCTTCGCAGAAGCGAACGGATCCCCCGTCTTGCGGGGCCGCTGGCGGTGGCGTCCCATTTCCATGCCGTTTTTGTTCTATCGCCGGATTTTACGCTTTGGTGTACTGGCGGCACGCTGGTGAACCGCACGCGAAGTCCGTATAAAACGCTGCGGCACCGGCATCCCACCCACCCGAACGGAAGCCCGCGCACCATGAACGTCAGCGTCTTCGATCTGTTCAAGATCGGCATCGGCCCGTCCAGCTCGCACACGGTCGGCCCGATGATCGCCGCGTGCCGCTTTGCCTCGCACATCGAGGACGCGAACCTGCTCGCCTTCGTGCGCCGCGTGAAGGTGGAGCTCTACGGTTCGCTCGGCGCCACCGGCAAAGGGCACGGCACCGACAAGGCCGTGCTGCTCGGCCTCGAAGGGCATCTGCCCGACTCGATCGATCCCGACATGATCGAGCCGCGTCTCGCGCAGATCCGCGGCGACCGCGCGCTCGCGCTGCTCGGCAAGCAGACCGTGCGCTTCGACGAGAAGGAGCACATCGCGTTCTACCGGCGCCTGATGGGCGGCACGAGTGTCGTCCACCCCAACGGCATGCGCTTTCAGGCCTTCGACGAGAACGGCCAGCTGCTCGTGGAGAAAGAGTATTACTCCGTGGGCGGCGGCTTCGTGGTGAACCGCGACGGCGACCGCGTGAACGGCGTGCGTGCGGCCGGCGAGGTGCCGTACCCGTTTCGCACGGGCGAAGACCTGATGCGCGTGTGCCGCGAAAGCGGTCTTTCCGTCGCGCAGGTCGCGTTTCGCAACGAATGCGCGCTGCGCGCGGCGTCGGGCAAGGACGACGCCGACGTGGCCCGCGAAGTGCGCGAGGGCCTCGCGGCCATCTGGCGCACGATGGCGGCCTGCGTGGAGCGCGGCTGCAAGGTGAACGGCGAACTGCCCGGCCCCATGAAGGTGAAGCGGCGCGCCGCCGAACTCTCGGCGCAGCTGCGCGCGCGCTCCGAAGAGTCGCTGCGCGATCCGCTTTCCATGCTCGACTGGGTCAATCTCTACGCGATGGCCGTCAACGAAGAGAACGCCGCGGGCGGGCGCGTCGTCACGGCGCCCACCAACGGCGCGGCCGGCGTGATTCCCGCCGTGCTCCATTACTACGTGAAGTTCGTGCCCGGTTCGAACGAAGCCGGCATCGTCGACTTCCTTCTGACGGCTGCGGCCATCGGCATCATCTACAAGGAAACCGCCTCCATCTCCGGCGCCGAAGTGGGCTGCCAGGGCGAGGTGGGCGTGGCCTGCTCGATGGCCGCCGCCGCGCTCGCCGCGGTGATGGGCGGCACGGCGACCCAGGTGGAAAACGCCGCCGAAATCGGCATGGAACACAACCTGGGCATGACCTGCGACCCGGTGGGCGGGCTCGTGCAGATTCCCTGCATCGAACGCAACGCGATGGGCGCCATCAAGGCGCTCAACGCTTCGCGCATGGCGCTCAAGGGCGATGGCCAGCATTACGTGTCGCTCGACAGCGTGATCAAGACCATGCGCGAAACCGGCGCCGACATGAAGACGAAATACAAGGAGACGTCGCGCGGCGGTTTGGCCGTGAACGTCATCGAGTGCTAACCCGAGAGGCAGAGATGAGCCGCTATTCGATATTCAGCCTGTTCCGCAACGGCCTGTCGTATCACGAGAACTGGGAGCGCCAGTGGCGCAGCCCCGAGCCTAAGCGCGAATACGACGTCGTGATCGTGGGCGGCGGGGGCCACGGCCTCGCCACCGCGTACTACCTCGCGAAGGAGCACGGCGTGCGCAACGTGGCCGTGCTCGAAAAGGGCTGGATAGGCGGCGGCAACACGGCGCGCAACACCACGATCGTGCGTTCCAACTATCTGTGGGACGAGTCCGCGGCGCTCTACGAAAAAGCGATGCAGCTCTGGGAAGGGCTCGCGCAGGACCTCAACTACAACGTGATGTTCAGCCAGCGCGGCGTGATGAACCTCGCGCACACGTTGCAGGACGTGCGCGACACGCAGCGCCGCGTGAACGCGAACCGCCTCAACGGTGTGGACGCCGAGTTCCTCACGCCTGCGCAGATCAAGGAAATCGAGCCCACCATCAACCTCAACGCGCGCTATCCCGTGCTGGGCGCATCCATCCAGCGGCGCGGCGGCGTGGCGCGGCACGACGCGGTGGCCTGGGGCTTCGCGCGCGGCGCGGACCAGGCCGGCGTGGACATCATCCAGAACTGCCAGGTCACGGGCATTCGCCGCGAGGGCGGCGCCGTCGTCGGCGTGGACACGGTGAAGGGCTTCATCAAGGCGAAGAAGGTCGCGGTGGTGGCGGCGGGCAATACGACGACGCTTGCGGACATGGCCGGCGTGCGGCTGCCGCTGGAAAGCCATCCGTTGCAGGCGCTCGTGTCCGAGCCCATCAAGCCCGTGGTCAACACGGTGGTGATGTCGAACGCGGTGCACGCGTACATCAGCCAGTCCGACAAGGGCGACCTCGTGATCGGCGCCGGCATCGACCAGTACTCGGGCTTCGGCCAGCGCGGCAGCTATCAGGTGATCGAAGGCACGCTGGAGGCCATCGTGGAGATGTTCCCGGTGTTCTCGCGCGTGCGCATGAACCGGCAGTGGGGCGGCATCGTGGACGTGTCGCCGGACGCCTGCCCCATCATCAGCAAGACCGACGTGAAGGGCCTCTACTTCAACTGCGGCTGGGGCACGGGCGGCTTCAAGGCCACGCCGGGCTCGGGCTGGGTGTTTGCCCACACCATTGCACGCGACGAGCCGCATCCGCTCAACGCGCCGTTCGCGCTGGACCGCTTCTACACGGGCCATCTGATCGACGAGCACGGCGCTGCCGCCGTCGCTCACTAAACAAGCCACCGCTTCTGACGGGAGAAACCCATGCTGCTGATCGAATGCCCGTGGTGCGGACCGCGCGCCGAAAGCGAATTCAACTGCGGCGGCGAAGCCGATATCGCGCGCCCAGCCGAACCTGAAAAACTGTCCGACCGCGAATGGGGCGACTACGTGTTCATGCGCAAGAACCCGCGCGGCGTGCACCGCGAGCAATGGGTGCATACGCAGGGCTGCCGGCGCTGGTTCATCGCGACGCGCGACACCGTGACGTACCAGTTCCTCGGCTTCGAGAAGTTCGGCAAGCCGGCGGCCTCGGCGTCGGGCGCGAGCGCCGCGCAGAGCGAGGCAAACACGACGGGCAACACCGCAAACGGGGGCAACAGCCAATGAGCCAGAAAGATCGCCTCGGCACGGGCGGGCGCATCAATCGCGCCATTCCGCTCACCTTCACCTTCAACGGCCGCACGTATCAGGGCTACCAGGGCGACACGCTCGCCTCGGCGCTGCTCGCCAACGGCGTGCATTTCGTCGCGCGCAGCTTCAAGTACCACCGGCCGCGCGGCATCGTCACGGCGGGCGTCGAGG
The DNA here is from genome assembly GCF_048957895.1 of Paraburkholderia sp. A1RI_3L. Taxonomy (NCBI): domain Bacteria; kingdom Pseudomonadati; phylum Pseudomonadota; class Betaproteobacteria; order Burkholderiales; family Burkholderiaceae; genus Paraburkholderia; species Paraburkholderia sp. A1RI_3L. Next base: position 218,533 of record NZ_JARCHA010000011.1, on the reverse strand, counting down.
AACCGAATGCCGTCGTGCAGCTGGAGCGCGGTGCCTACACGGTGCCCAACGCGCGTGCCACGGAAGTGGAGTTGTATCAGGGGCTCGTGGCCACGAGCGTGAACGCGGAGCCTAGCCTCGAGCACGACCGCCTCGCCGTGAACCAGAAGTTCTCGCGCTTCCTGCCCGCGGGCTTCTACTACAAGACCTTCATGTGGCCGCGCAAATGGTGGCCGAAGTACGAGGAGAAGATTCGCGAAGCCGCGGGTCTGGGCAAGGCGCCCGACACGCCCGACGCCGACCGCTACGACAAGTGCTTCGCGCACTGCGACGTGCTCGTGGTGGGCGGCGGCCCCACGGGCCTGGCGGCTGCTCATGCGGCCGGGAAGGCCGGGGCGCGCGTGATCCTCGTGGACGACCAGCGCGAACTGGGCGGCAGCCTGCTGGCGGGCCGCGCGGAAATCGACGGACGGCCCGCCATGCAGTGGGTCGAGAAAGTGGAAGCCGAACTCGCCCACATGCCCGACGTGAAGATTCTCACGCGCAGCACCGCGTTTGGTTATCAGGACCACAACCTCGTGACGGTGGCGCAGCGCCTGACCGACCATCTGCCGGTCTCGATGCGCAAGGGTTCGCGCGAACTGCTCTGGAAGATCCGCGCGAAGCGCGTGATTCTCGCGACAGGCGCGCACGAGCGGCCCATCGTGTTCGGCAACAACGACCTGCCGGGGGTGATGATGGCTTCGGCGGTATCGGGCTACATCCATCGCTATGGCGTGCTGCCGGGCCGCGAGGCCGTGGTGTTCACCAACAACGACGACGGCTACCAGTGCGCGCTCGACCTCAAGGCGTGCGGCGCGAAGGTGACGGTGGTGGATTCGCGTGCGCAGGGCAATGGCGCATTGGCGGCGGCGGCGCGCCGTCAGGGCGTGAAGGTGCTCAACCAGGCGGTGGTCACGGCGGCGCACGGCAAGTTCAAGGTGAGTTCGGTGCAGGTGGCGTCGTATGCCAACGGCCAGGGGGGGGGCCAGGTGAGTGGCCAGGTGAGCACGCAACAGACCGACATGCCCTGCGACCTCGTCGCGATGTCGGGCGGCTTCAGCCCGGTGCTGCACCTCTTCGCGCAGTCGGGCGGCAAGGCGCACTGGAGCGACGAGAAGGCGTGCTTCGTGCCGGGCAAGGCCGTGCAGCCGGAATGCAGCGTGGGCGCAGCCGCGGGCGAGTTTCGCCTTGCGAGCGCGCTGCGTCTTGCCGTGGATGCTGGCGTGGAAGCCGCGAAGGCGGCCGGCTTCGATGCGCCGCGTCCGCAGGCGCCGGTTGCGGCCGACGTCGCAAGCCAGCCGCTCGAACCGCTCTGGCTCGTGGGTAGCCGCGAGCAGGCTTCGCGCGGCGCCAAGCAGTTCGTCGATTTCCAGAACGACGTGACCGCGGCCGACATCCTGCTCGCTGCGCGCGAAGGCTTCGAGTCCGTGGAGCACGTGAAGCGCTATACGTCGATGGGCTTCGGCACGGACCAGGGCAAGCTCGGCAACATCAACGGCATGGCGATTCTGGCCGGCGCGCTCGGCAAGTCGATTCCCGAAACGGGCACCACCACGTTCCGGCCCAACTACACGCCGGTCACCTTCGGCCTCGTGGCGGGCCGCGAGCTGGGCGATCTGCTCGACCCCATCCGCAAGACCTGCATTCACGAGTGGCACGTGGAGCATGGCGCTGCGTTCGAGGACGTGGGCAATTGGAAGCGCCCGTGGTACTACCCGAAGCCCGGCGAAGACCTGCATGCGGCCGTGGCGCGCGAGAGCCTCGCGGTGCGCCAGAGCGTGGGGATTCTCGACGCCTCCACGCTCGGCAAGATCGACATTCAGGGTCCCGATGCCGCGAAGCTTCTCAATTGGGTCTACACGAACCCGTGGAGCAAGCTCGAAGTGGGCAAATGCCGCTATGGCCTGATGCTCGACGAGAACGGCATGGTGTTCGACGACGGCGTGACCGTGCGCCTTGCGGACCAGCACTACGTCATGACCACGACGACGGGCGGCGCCGCACGCGTGCTCACGTGGCTCGAACGCTGGCTGCAAACCGAGTGGCCCGACATGAAGGTGCGGCTCGCCTCCGTCACGGACCACTGGGCGACCTTCGCCGTGGTGGGCCCGAAGAGCCGCCAGGTGTTGCAGAAGGTGTGCGGCGACATCGACTTCGCGAACGCCGCGTTCCCGTTCATGACGTACCGCGAAGGCACGGTGGCGGGCGTGGCGGCGCGCGTGATGCGCATCAGCTTCTCGGGCGAACTCGCGTACGAGGTCAACGTGCCCGCGAACCTGGGCCGCTCGGTGTGGGAAGCACTGATGGCCGCGGGCGCCGAGTTCGACATCACGCCGTACGGCACGGAAACCATGCACGTGCTGCGGGCGGAGAAGGGCTACATCATCGTGGGCCAGGACACGGACGGCTCCGTCACGCCGTACGACCTGGGCATGGGCGGGCTCGTGGCGAAGTCGAAAGACTTCCTCGGCAAGCGTTCGCTCACGCGTTCTGACACCGCCAAGGATGGCCGCAAGCAGTTCGTCGGCCTGCTTTCCGACGACGCGCAGTTCGTGATTCCCGAGGGCAGCCAGATCACGGCGGGACCGGTGCAGGGCGATACGGCGCCGATGCTGGGGCACGTCACGTCGAGCTACTACAGCCCTATCCTGAAGCGCTCCATTGCGCTTGCCGTGATCAGGGGCGGCCTGTCGCGCATGGGCGAGAAGGTCAACATTCCGCTGGCGGACGGCCGGCAGATCGGGGCGAAGATTGCGAGCCCGGTTTTCTACGACACCGAAGGAGCCCGTCAAAATGTGGAATGAGGCACGAAGCAATACCGCGGCTAAAAGTGCGAGCGACGCAGGCGGTGCATCGGGTGCCGCACGCGGGCCGTGGCAGGAATCGCCGCTCGTCGGCGCGGCCGATGTTCTGCGCGCGCAGCACGCCAACGTGCAGAAGAAATTCCGCTTCACGGAGCGGCCGTTCATCGACCTCGTGAACCTGCGCGGCGACGCCGACGACCCTGCATTCGCAAGCGCCGTGGCCAGCGTGCTGGGCTGCCGTCTGCCCACAACGCCCAACACGGTGGCGCAGGGCGAGGGCGCCGAAGTGCTCTGGCTCGGGCCCGACGAATGGCTCGTGCGTTCGCGCGAAGCGCAGGCCGCGGTGCTGGAAAAGCGGCTCGCCGCGGCGCTTGCGGGCCAGTTCGCGTCCGCCGTGGACGTGGGCAGCGGCTACACCGTGATCGAACTGGCGGGCGAGAAGGTGCGCGACGTGATCGCGCGGGGCTGTCCGCTCGACCTGCATCCGCGCCTCTTCGCGCCGGGGCAGTGCGCGCAGAGCCACTACTTCAAGGCGTCCATCGTGCTCGTGCCCACGGCGGCCGATACGTTCGAGGTGATCGTGCGACGCAGCTTCGCCGATTACTTCTGCCGCATCATGCTCGACGCCGCGGCGCCGCTCTTGCTGTGAAGCGCCTGTCGTCCGACCTGCCATCCGACCTACCGCGCGAGACGGGCCGCGGCTGGCGCGTGTTCATCGACGAACTCGTGGTCGCGGCACACGTTGGCATTCACGCGCACGAGCATGGCAAGCCGCAGCCCGTGGTGATCGACGCGAGCCTCGTCTACGCGGGCGAACCGTGCGAGAGCGAAGCAGCGGCAGGAGCGATGATCGACTACGAGCGTTACTGCGCGCGCGTCGTGCAGTTCCTCGACACGCGGCCGCATACGCGCCTGCTCGAAACGCTCGCGCTGGACCTCGCGGAGTTGTCGTTTCGCGAGTGGCCCGCGCTGGCCGCGCTCACGCTCGCGTTGCACAAGCCCAGGATTCGCGAGGGCACGCGGCGCATCGGCGTGGAACTCGACTGGACGCGCGCCGATTACGAGGCGCGGTGTGCGCGGACGGCGACGCGAGCGGGGCAACCGCAGGCGCGCGGCGTGACCGACGCGGTAGGCGTGCCAGCGGGCGCGTCTGCGCACGCCTCGTGCATCGAACCTGCCGCGGCCGCCGTCTGAACCCCACGCGAGCGGACCCCCGTCATGCCGCGCCCGGAAACGTCGCGTCTTGTCAGACTCGCCTGCGAAGCGGGCGACCCCGACGCAGCACTCGCGCTGCTCGAGCAGAGCATCGCGCTCGGTCATCGGCGCATCGCGTTGATCCGCTATCTGTTGGCGGAGCGCCTTCGGGCGCCGCTCGAAGCGCGCCACCACGATTACGTACGCGACGTGGCCGCGCGCATGAGCGCGAAGGCGCTCGCGCGCGTGGCGGGCGAGGCACGCGCCCGCGCCCAGCGCACGCGCCTGGCTGTTGTCGATGCGAATGCCCCCGCGCCCGACAATCAAGCCGGCTGCAACCCCCGCAGCAGTTGATGCACGTGCGAGAGGTCGCTGTCCATCAGGCTGTCCATCAGGCTGTGACCCTCGAACAGTTCGGCAAGCCAGTCCACGAAGGCGCGCACGCGCGGCGACACGCGCCGGCTCTTCACGAACACCGCCGAAACCGGCATGGGCAGCGGCTTCCATTGCGGCAGCACTTCCACTAGCTGTCCCGTATCGAGGTAAGGCTGCGCCGTGAGCCGCGCAGGCTGGATCAGCCCGTAGCCTTGCAGCCCGCACGTGAGGTACGCCTGCTCGTCGCCCACGCGCACGAAGCCGTTCATCTTCACGGTGGCGGCGGCGCCGTCCACTTCGAAGTCGAGCGCATCCGGACGCGACGCAACGGGCGCGAGGCAATTCACGGCAACGTGCTGTGCGAGGTCGTCGAGGCTGGCCGGCATGCCGTAGCGCTCGACGTAGGCCGGACTCGCGCACGTCACGTGTTCGAGCGCGCCGAGACGGCGTGCCGCAAGCCCCGAGTCCGGCAATTCGCCGAACTGGATGCTGCAGTCCACGGCCTCGCCCACGAGGTCTACGTTGCGCAACGTCACACCCACGGCCACGTCGAGATTCGGATACCGTGCGTGGAAGTCGGCGAGCGCGGGCAGCACGATCGCATTGGCCACCACGCCCGGCATCTCGACGCGCAGGCGGCCGCTCAGCGCGTCGGTGCTGTTGCGCAGGCTCGCTTCCATTTCGTCGATGTCGGCGAGAATCTGCGCGCAGCGCTCGTAGTAAGCCGCGCCTTCGGCAGTGAGGCTCAGGCGTCGCGTGGTGCGCACGAGCAGTTGCGTGCCGAGCAGCGCTTCGAGGTTCTGCACGATGGTCGTCGCGCTCGCGCGGGGAATCTCGAGCGATTCGGCGGCCTTGGTGAAGCTGTTGGTATCGACGATGCGAATGAAGGTGCGCATCGCCTGAATTCGGTCGAACACGGGCAATCTCCTGTGCGAAAGAGAGTCATCCGGACGAAGCCGGGTGTAAGCAAAACAGCGAAAAACAGCGCGAACCGCCGCGACATACGGACTTCAGCGGGGCTTCGGCGCGCCGGTCATGCGGTCGGACGCATGGCGGCGCACGTGTGGCGGGCGAGGGGGACTCGCAGCCGGAAGCCTTCTTCTACTCACCCGAGGGCGATGAATGCGAGCGGTACCGGCTGCGTTGCGAGGCAGGGGCCGGCCGGGAAGATGTAACCCGGCGCGACCCGGCGGGTCAGGGGGAGCGTGATGCCCTTCAGCGCAGCGAAGGGCGGGTAAGTCCTGAAGGTCCTGACCGCGTTACTGCCGCAGCGAGTCGATATCCACCACGAAGCGATACTTCACGTCGCTCTTCAACATCCGTTCATAGGCATCGTTGATTTTCTGCATCGGAATCAGTTCGATGTCCGACGTGATGCCGTGCTGGCCGCAGAAATCGAGCATTTCCTGCGTTTCGGCGATGCCGCCGATCAGCGAACCCGCGAGGCGCCGCCGCTTCATGATGAGCCCGAAGACCTGCGGCGACGGATGATCGTGCTCGGGCGCGCCCACCAGCGTCATCGTGCCGTCGCGCTTGAGCAACTCGATGAACGGATTGAGGTCGTGCTGCGCGGCCACGGTGTTGAGGATGAAATCGAAGCTGTTCGCGTGCGCCTGCATTTCATCGAGGCTCTTCGAGATCACCACTTCGTGTGCGCCCAGACGCTTCGCGTCCTCCACCTTGGAACGCGAGGTGGTGAAGAGCACCACGTGCGCGCCCATTGCGCGGGCGAGCTTCACGCCCATGTGGCCCAGACCGCCAAGGCCCACGATGCCCACTTTCTTGCCGGGCCCCGCGCCCCACTGGCGCAGCGGCGAGTAGGTGGTGATGCCCGCGCACAGCAGCGGCGCGGTGGCGGCGGGGTCGAGGTTGTCGGGCACGCGCAGCACGAAGGCTTCGTCCACCACGAGGTTGGTCGAGTAGCCGCCGTAGGTGATCTCGCCGCTCACGCGGTCCACGCCGTTATAGGTGCCGACGAAACCGTTCTCGCAATACTGTTCGAGCCCTTCGGCACAGCTCGGGCAGGTGCGGCACGAATCGACGAGACAGCCCACGCCCACGAGGTCGCCTGCCTTGAAACGCGTGACGCCGCGCCCCACGTGGGTGACGCGGCCCACGATTTCGTGGCCCGGCACCACCGGATAGATCGAGTTCTTCCATTCGTTGCGCGCCTGGTGCAGGTCCGAATGGCACACGCCGCAGTACATCACCTCGATCTGCACGTCGAGTTCGCGCAGCGCGCGGCGCTGGAATTCGAACGGTGTGAGAGGGGTGTCGGCGCTGCGTGCTGCGTATGCATAGGTAGTCGGCATGTTCGCTCCTGCAAAAAGGTATGACGTCAGGGTTCACATGCTAGGCATCGGGCCCCACCCAGGGAATACCTGAAGCTACGGAACATTTGCCTGATTCTCCTGGCGGCAAGCGGGACGCCAGGTTTGGTGCTAGATTTCGAGCCTGATTCTCTCGAACCGTCATACATCCGTCATGACTACCGTTCCCTTATATCCGCTTGAGGCGCAGCCTGACGCCGCGCTTGAGGCCTCGCGTGAGACCTCGCTTCGACCCGCCGCGCCGGGCACCGCCGTCGCACAGGTTGCCGCGGGCGCCGGCCCGGCCCAGCGGCGCATGGTCGAACTGCTCGCCACGCTCGCACCCGCCGAGGGCATGACCCAGTCCACGCTCGAAGGCGTGAAGTTCATGCGCGCGAACCGACCGCATCCGCGTCAGCCCGTGATGTACGAGCCGTGCATCGTGATCGTCTGCCAGGGCCGCAAGCGCGGCTTTCTCGCCGAGCAGTCGTTCGTCTACGACGCGCAGCAGTACCTCGTGCTTTCCGTGCCGCTGCCCTTCGAGTGCGAGACCGAGGCGAGCGCGGCCGAGCCGTTGCTCGCCATTTCGATTCGCGTGGACCTGACGCTCGTGGCCGAGTTGCTGATGGCGCTTAACGACACGCGCGGCGCCGTGCACAGCGAGCCGCGCGGCATCTACGCCACGCCGCTCGACCGGCCGCTCAGCGACGCGGTGCTGCGTCTGCTGGAGTCGCTCGTGTCGCCGTTCGACGCGCGCATTCTCGGGCCGTCCATCGTGCGCGAGATCTGCTATCGCGTGCTCACGGGCGAGCAGGGCGACGCGATTCGCGCCGCGCTCACGCATCAGCATCACTTCGGGCGCATCGCGAAGGCGCTGCGGCGCATTCACACCGACTATCGGGGCGACCTCGACGTAGAGACGCTCGCGCGCGAAGCGGGCATGAGCCTCGCCGTGTTTCACGCGCAGTTCAAGCAGGTCACGTCGACTTCGCCGATGCAGTACGTGAAGACCACGCGGCTGCATCACGCGCGTTTGCTGATGGCGCAGGACGGGCTCAATGTGAGCGCCGCTGCGGCGCGCGTGGGTTACGAGAGCGCGTCGCAGTTCAGCCGCGAATTCAAGCGTCTTTTCGGCTTGAGCCCGATCGACGAAGTGCGGCGCATGCGCGACGCCTTCGCGGCGCCGCCGCAGCGCGTGGCGCCGCCGGGGCCGCAGTATGTGACGGTGGTTTGAGGGTTGAAGTCGCGATGGGGCGCTCGCCGCGTGCGCTGCCCGGCTCGTGTTCTGAAGCGCGACGATGCCATTACAATCCAGCACTTCGACCCGGCCACCGCCATCGCTCTCGCACCATGAACGTTTTCGCTGCATCCGCTTCCCGGGCCATCGTCTGCGCGGCCGCCACCGTTATCGCCATCGCCGCCAGTGCGCCGGGGCAAGCTCAAACCCAAGCCCAGACCGCCAGCAGCAGCGACGCGTCGCAGCCGCCTTGCGCCATTGGCGTGGTGAGCGGTATCGGCGGGGCGGCGGCCAGCATGCGCGAGTACCTCGCCACGCCGGACCGCGACAAATACCGCTACCTCGCGGACAACCCGCTTCAGTGCCGCGTCTCGGACGAAGGCCGCACGTCGGGCTGCACCGGCGTTACGAACCTGCGGCGCGAACGCGTGAGCGTCTACGACGACATCGACAACACGACGATGTCCGTGGTGGCGCGCGTGGAACTGGAGCACGGCACGTATCCCGCGATCATCGTGGTGCGCAAGCAGGACGTGCAGTGCGAGCAGTGACCTTGTGAGCGTGCCGGGCGGTGCTCAGCGTGGCTCCGCTTCGGGTCGCTCCCGCTCAGGGCCGCTCGTCTTCATGACAGCACACACAGAGCTTGTTGCCGTCCGGGTCGCGAAAGTACGCGCCGTAATAGTGCGCGTGGTATTGCGGCCTGAGCCCAGGCGGTCCTTCGCAGGTGCCGCCGTGCGCGAGCGCCGCGGCATGCACGCGGTCCACCATCGAACGCGTGGGCGCGAGAAACGCCGTCATCGGCCCGTTGCCCGGGCTCGCCGCGAGTCCGTTCCAGGGCTGGCCGATCAATAGCAGCGGGCGTGGTGCGTCCGTTGCCATCCATCCCGCCCATGGCACGTCGTCTTCCCTGAACTTGAGCACGTGGCCCAGCTCGTCCATGAGCGCGGTGTAGAACGCGAACGCGCGTCCGAAGTCCGTGATGCCGATGAACACGTGTGAAAACATCGCTTCGTCTCTCCCTTGAACGATTCGCAGAGATTCTCAGACCGGGCCGCCGTGCGGGCGGACCTGTGCATGCTCATGCATCTGCCCACCTGACGCAACAGCGCGAAACGTAAGCGCACGGCAAGCCTTCCGTCAGCAGCGGTACACGCATCCGACACACGGCCGTCCCGAGATCTTCACCGCGCATCTTTATCTTTCTTACCGCCGTAAGACTTGATAACAAGGTTGCGCCTCCACGCGAAGACGCGGCCATCCCCATTCCACACGCCACATCACCCGTGCTTTTACGCATCACGTCATGGAGGCGTTAATGAGTCGATTTGCCCAGGTAGTCGGCAGCCCGTTGTTACGAGGTTCGCTGTTATGCGCCGCTGTTTCGCTCGCAGTGGCGTCTGCCGTATGGCCCGCCGTTGCGGAAAGCCAGCAGAACGCCGCGGCCCAGGATCCGTCGCTGAAGACGGCTTCGCCCATCAAGCACGTCATCGTGATCGTCGGTGAAAACCGCACGTTCGATCACGTGTTCGGCGCGTATCAGCCGCGCGCCGGCCAGACCGTTTCGAACCTGCTCACGAAGGGCATCATCACGGCCGACGGTCAGCCGGGTCCGAATTTCAGCGCCGCCGCGCAATACACGGCGAGCGCCACCAACCCGAACCTGTTCGAGATGGCGCCCGGCGGCAAGCAGCCGTATTCCGTGCTGCCCGCACCGAACACGGGCGGCACCACGAGCGCGCCGAGCGACACCAACCCGCCGCCGTTCGCGACGCTCGCCGCCGCGCAGGCCGCGGAAGGCAGCGTGCTCGAGCCGCAAGACGTCGTGAAGCTCACCACGGGCGCGAGCGGCCTGCCCAAGGACGTGCCCGACACGCGCTTCGGCGCCAACACGTTCAACCTGCCGAACGGCCCGTACCAGATCTCGCGCGTGGGCCCCGACTACGATCAGTACATCAACAGCCCGGTGCACCGCTTCTACCAAAACTGGCAGCAGGCGGACTGCAGCACGGCGTACGCCACGCCCGACAATCCGAGCGGCTGCAAGATGGACCTGTTCGCCTGGGTGGAGACGTCGGTGGGCGCGGGCGCGAACGGCAAGGCCCAGCCCACGCCGTTCACGGACCAGACCACGCATGAAGGCTCCACGGCGCTCGGCTACTACAACACGACGACGGGCGACATGCCGTACTTCACGCATCTCGCACGCGAGTTCACGATCAGCGACAACTATCACCAGCCGGTGATGGGCGGCACGGGCGCGAACAGCATCATGATCGGCACGGCCGACGCGATCTACTACACGGACAGCAACGGCAACCCGGCCAAACCGCCCGTCAACGAGATCGAGAACCCGCTGCCGATGGCGGGCACCAACAACTGGTACACGCAGGACGGCTACTCGGGCGGCAGCTACAGCAACTGTTCGGACCTGCATCAACCGGGCGTGGGCACGCTGCGTCACTACCTGAGCAGCCTCTCGTACAAGCCGGATGCGAAGTGCGCGCCGAACACGTATTACCTGCTGAACAACTACAACCCGGGCTACAACGGGGACGGCACGGTCAATACGAGCACCTTCACGATTCCGCCGTCGCCCGTGCGCACCATCGGCGACACGCTGCTCGAGAAGAGCATCTCGTGGAAGTACTACGGCGAAGGGTGGAATACGTTCGTGAGTTCGCCGTCGACGAGCGTGTACTGCAATATCTGCAACCCGTTCCTGTACGAGAAGGCGATCATGACGAACCCCGCGGTCGTCAAGGCGCACCTGCAGGACACGAGCGACCTCTACTCGGACATCACCAACGGCACGCTGCCGGCGGTCTCGTTCGTGAAGCCGGGCGGTCTGCTGGACGGGCACCCGGAGTCGTCGAAGTTCGGCCTGTATGAAGCCTTCGTGCACAAGCTCGTGGACGCGGTGCAGCGCAACCCGGCGCTGTGGGCCTCCACGGCGATCTTCATCACCACGGACGAAGGCGGCGGCTACTACGATTCGGGCTACATCCAGCCGGTCGACTTCTTCGGCGACGGTCCGCGCATTCCGCTCATCGTCGTGTCGCCGTACTCGCGCGGCGGCCGTGTGGTGCACCAGTACTCGGATCACGTGTCCATCGTGAAGTTTATCGAGCGTAACTGGCACCTGAAGCCGATCACGGACCGCAGCCGCGACAACCTGCCGAACCCGGTCCAGATGGCCGCGCATCCGTACGTGCCGGTCAACGCGCCGGCGCTGGGCGACCTGTTCGATTCGTTCCAGTTCCCGCGCCAGCATGGCGACGGTGACGATAGCCACGAAGGCTCGGGCGGCGGCAAGGGCTGGTGGCCGTTCTGAGTTCCGGGTCTTGAGCTTTGTGTGACCCGGGCCGGTTGAGCCGTTCGCGGCCTCCACCGGTTTGATTGAAGCGCATTACCGCATGCAGGCTTTCGCGTCGTGAGGCGCGAAAGCCTGTTGCGTTTGGGGCGGGCAAAGGCTTGTTAAACTGGCGCCTGTTTGCCGTTCTTTCGCCGCTTCTCTGGTGTTGCTCTGTCGCTTCCCTGTTGTTTCGTTGCCGTTCAATCCCGTGCCGCCGGGTTCATTGCGTACCAACCTTGCGCCAACCCGGTGCCAACTCCGTGCCCACCCTGCACTAACCCCAGGCCAACCCGCAAACAGGTCATGAAACCTTCCCTGCTGGTTCTCATTACCCTCCCCGAAGCCAGTCTCGCGGAAATCACCGCCGCGTTCGACACACACGCTCCCGTTCCACTCGACGTTCTCTACGCACCCGACGATGCACAGCGCAATCAGGCCATCGAATCGCACGGGGCCCACGTGCGCGCGGTGCTGACCAATGGCACCACGGGCCTCACCGCCGCTGAGATCGACCGCATGCCCGCGCTCGAATTCGTGAGCGCGCTGGGCGCGGGCTACGAGAACATCGCGCTGGACCATGCCCGCGCGCGCGGCATCACGCTCGTCAACGGCGCAGGCACCAACGACGACTGCGTGGCCGATCACGCGTTCGCGCTGCTGCTGGTTACCGTGCGCGACGTCGTTCAACTCGACGCCGCGTGTCGCGCCGGCGTATGGCGCGATGCGCTGCCGCTCACGCCTTCGGTCTCGGGCAAACGGCTCGGCATCGTGGGGCTCGGCAATATCGGGCGCAAGGTGGCGCGCCGCGCCGAGGGCTTCGCTATCGAAGTCGGCTATCACAACCGCCAGCCGCGCGAGGGCGTGCCGTATCGCTACTTCGACAGCGTGCTCGCGCTTGCGCAATGGAGCGATTTTCTCGTGGTGGCCACGCCGGGCGGCGCCGCGACGAAGCACATGATCGACGCCGCCGTGATGCAGGCGCTCGGGCCGCAAGGCTATCTCGTCAACGTGTCGCGCGGCAGCGTCGTGAATACGGCGGCGCTGGCCGAAGCGCTGGAGCAGGGCAGCCTCGCAGGCGCGGGGCTCGACGTCTACGAAGGCGAACCGCAGCCGCCTGCCGCGCTGCTGCATCTGAAGAACGTGGTGCTGACGCCGCACGTGGGCGGCCGCTCGCCGGAGGCCATCGCGGCATCAGTGCGCAATTTCATCGCCAACGCGGCGCGGCACTTCGCAGGCGAGGCGCTGCTGACGCCGATCTGAATCGTGGGCCGCTGCTCGCAGCAGCCGGCCCGCAAACTTTTTCGTCGACCAGAAGAAAAGGAGCATGCATGGCAACGCACACGCACACGGCCACAATCGAATGGAACGGCAACGGTAGCGTATTCACAGACAACCGCTACAGCCGCGCGCATCACTGGACGTTCGACGGCGGCGCTGTGGTGAGCGCATCGAGTTCGCCGCACGTGGTGCGCGTGCCGTTCTCCGACCCGGCGGGCGTCGATCCGGAAGAAGCCTACGTGGCCGCGCTCTCGAGCTGCCACATGCTCTGGTTCCTTTCGATTGCCGCGGGCGAGGGCTACGCAGTCACCTCGTACCGTGACGAAGCCGAAGGCACGATGGCGAAGAACGAGGCGGGCAAGGAAGTGGTAACACGCGTGGTGCTCAAGCCGCACGTCGTTTTTCACGGTGCCAAAGCTCCCACGGACGAAGCGCTTGCCCATCTGCACCACCGGGCTCACGAGGAATGCTTCCTCGCGAACTCGGTGAAGACGGTGATCGATGTGGAGGGAAGCTGGGCCTGGCAGGCGGCCTAGATCTTTTAGACCGTTCAGACCGAGGTCTGAAGCTGGCCGACGGGCATCGCCGTTTCGCGGCGTTCCTTCGCCACGAAGCACAGCACGAGCGCGCCCACGATGTCGAACAGTGCCAGCAGCACGAAGAGCGGGTTGTAGCCGATGCGCGTCACGAGGAAGCCGAACAGCAGCGTGAAGAGCGTCGCGCCCAGGTAACCGCTCATGCCGCCCAGACCCGTTGCCGTGGCCACTTCGTTGCGGTCGAACATGTCGGACGTAATCGAGTAGAGCGCGCCGGAGAGCGTCTGGTGCGCGAACCCGCCCACGCAGAAGAGCGCAATCGCCGTGTACGGGCTCACTGCCAGCCCGATGCAGGCCGGTCCGATCATGCACAGCGAGCCGAACACCATCACCATCTTGCGCGAGGCGAAGAGCGACACGTTGCAGTACTTGTGGAAGAGCGGACTCAGGTAGCCGCCCAGCACGCAGCCCACGTCGGCGGCGAGGAACGGCAGCCACGCGAACAGCGCGATCTCCTTGAGGTTCATGTGCCGCTCGGTGGCCATGTAGAGCGGAATCCAGGCGTTGAAGGTCTGCCATGCCGGCTCGGAAAGAAAGCGCGGAATCGCAATGGACCAGAAATTGCGCGAGACCACGATCTCTTTCCAGCTCGCTTTTTTCGCGGTGCCGTTCGACGTGCCCTGATCTTCCTGGCCGGAGACGATGTAATCTCGTTCGGCTGCTGAGAGGCGCTTCTGCTGCTTCGGATGCTTGTAGAACGCGAGCCAGAGCACCGTCCACACGAGTCCCAGCACGCCGACGATCACGAACGCCCATTCCCAGCTGCCGCGCAAAATCGCCCATACGACAAGCGGCGGCGCGAGCAGCGCGCCCACCGACGAGCCGATGTTGAACCAGCCGATCGCGACCGACCGTTCCTTCGCCGGAAACCATTCCGACGACGCCTTCACGCCGCCCGGAATGCCGGCCGCTTCGGCCACGCCGAGAATGCCGCGAAAGAGCGCGAGGCTCTGCCAGCCCGTGGCGAGCGCCGTGGCCGCACAGGCGAGTGACCACGCCGCCGCGAAAATCGCGAAGCCGATCTTGGTGCCGAGCGCATCGAGCACGTAGCCCGCCACCGGCTGCACAAGCGCGTAGCACACCTGCCAGGCCACCACGACATACGAGTACTGCTGGGTGGTCACGTGCAGCTGTTCCATGATGGTCGCTGCGGAGACCGACAACGTATTGCGCGCGAGATAGTTGACGATGAGCCCCACGGTAACGAGGCTGATCATCCACCAGCGCATGCCCTTGACTGCTTTCATGAGATGACTCTTTCCTGAGTGGTTGCGGCTTGATTGATGCGGCTTGAAAAAAAGGGGCGTCAGCGTGTATCGACGATCGACGTGTTCCACGTCGTGCCCGCGATCAGCACGTTGGCGAGCATGCGTTGACGTTGAACGCGTAGACGGGGCCTGGCGTGCTCGCCGTGACCGGGCCCGCCGCGACCGGCGTGTCGGCCTGCCGGCCTGCCGGCACATGCTGTCGTGCCGGCCGCCTGCTGCATGACGGTCTGGGTGGGTCACGTCTGTCTCCGGAAAGGCGGTGGGGCCGCCTGGTGCTCATGGGGTCTCGGCGTCTCGGTCCGTCGCGGCCGTCTGCCATGAATCAGTGGCAGGTCGTGAAGCGGTTATCGGACGACTTCGAAAGCCAGCCCATGTTGTAAAACAACGTTGGCAAGTCTAGCCGCGCGGCATGGGGGCGGGACACCTGGTGCTTACCCTGATCCATTGCCCGGGTCCGCTTTGGCCTTATGACGCCGTAGAGCCGCTCGTGTCCCCGTTTTCCGTCGGCAGGCCGGGGGGCGACGGGACGTGGTAGCGCGGTCGCACAAGCGTCACGAACGTCCCAAATCTTGCCGGCGATGTTGTAAGATGACAAACAACTTGAGCCGGGAGCTTGCAGCAATGAATCAGCGGTTGAACCTCGCGGGGCGCTACATCCGTGTGCATCCGAACGACAACGTGGGCGTCGTGGTGGACGACGGCGGTCTGCCGCAAGGCGCGGTCTTCCCCGACGGCCTCGCGTTGCGCGAAGCCGTGCCGCAAGGGCACAAGGTGGCGCTCGTGGACCTGGCGGCGGGCGACCCGGTGCTGCGCTACAACACGGTGATCGGCTACGCGCTCACCGACCTCGCGGCCGGCAGCTGGGTCAACGAACGCACCATGCGCATGCCTGAGCCGCCCGGTCTCACGGACCTTCCCATCGCTACCCGAGTCGAGGCGCTGCCGCCGCTCGAGGGCTACACCTTCGAGGGCTATCGCAACGCCGATGGCTCGGTGGGCACGCGCAACGTGCTCGCGATCACGACCACGGTGCAGTGCGTTTCCGGTGTGGTCGAACACGCGGTGCAGCGGATCAAGGCCGAACTGCTGCCGCGCTACCCGAACGTGGACGACGTCGTGGGGCTCGAACACACCTATGGCTGCGGCGTGGCCATCGACGCGCCCGACGCCGTGGTGCCCATCCGCACGCTGCGCAACATCAGCCTGAACCCGAACTTCGGCGGCGAAGTGATGATGGTGAGCCTTGGCTGCGAGAAGCTTCAGCCCGAGCGCCTGATGCCGCGGGGCACGATTCCCATCGCGGCCTCATCTGCGAACGGCGAAGGCGACGGTGCGGCGCAGGACGCGAACGGTTCGGTGGTCTGTCTGCAGGAGCCCGCGCACGTGGGCTTCCAGTCGATGATCGACTCCATCATGCGGACGGCCGTCGCGCATCTGGAACGGCTCAATGCGCGGCGGCGCGAAACGGTGCCGGCATCGGAACTCGTGGTCGGCATGCAATGCGGCGGCAGCGACGCGTTTTCCGGCCTCACGGCGAATCCGGCACTGGGCTTCGCAGCCGACCTGCTGGTGCGCGCGGGCGCTACGGTGATGTTCTCCGAGGTGACCGAAGTGCGCGACGGCATCGCGCAACTCACGGCGCGGGCCGCGAATGCCGACGTGGCGCAGGCCATCGTCCGCGAAATGGCCTGGTACGACAGCTACCTGCAACGCGGGCAGGTGGACCGCAGCGCCAACACCACGCCGGGCAACAAGAAGGGCGGCTTGTCGAACATTGTCGAAAAGGCGATGGGCTCCATCGCGAAGTCGGGCAGCGCGCCGATTGCCGGCGTGCTGTCGCCCGGCGAAAAGGTTCGCCAGAAGGGCTTGATCTACGCGGCCACGCCCGCGAGCGACTTCGTCTGCGGCACGCTGCAACTGGCCGCGGGCATGAACCTGCACGTATTCACGACCGGCCGCGGCACGCCTTACGGCCTTGCCGCCGTGCCGGTGGTCAAGGTGGCCACGCGCAGCGACCTGGCGCGACGCTGGCACGATCTGATGGACATCGACGCGGGCCGCATCGCCACGGGCGCGGCGAGCATCGAAGACCTCGGCTGGGAACTGTTCCACTTCATGCTCGACGTGGCGAGCGGCCGGAAGAAGACGTGGGCCGAGCAGTGGAAGCTCGCCAATGCACTGGTGCTGTTCAACCCCGCGCCGGTGACCTGATCCATCGACTGTGAGCTGCCATGCTTCGCTACGCGCGCAGCTTTTCCATCAGAAAGTCCACGAAACACCGCACGCGCGACGAGAGATGCCGCGCGTGCGGGTAGAGCAGCACGAACGGCCGCGAGCAGCCGCCGTAGTCCTTGAGCACCTCGCGCAGCGTGCCGTCTGCCAGGCCCTCTGCCGCCACGAATCGATAAGTCTGGAAAAGCCCGGCGCCGTGGCGCGCCAGCGTGACGCCCGCGAGCACGTCGCCGGCTGTGCTGTAGCCGCCGCGCGTCATTGTCTCCGCGGCTTCGCTTTCGTCTTGACGCCTGAAGAGCCACGGAAGGTTGCGGCCCGTGCTGGGCAGCGCGTACTGGATGCATTCGTGATGGACGAGATCGTCGGGCGTAGCGGGTTGGCCTGCGCGTTTCAGATAGGCGGGCGACGCCACCACCACGAGTTCCGCGTCTTCGAGCTTGCGGGCGATCAGGCCGGAGTCGTCGGGCGCGCGGCCGCGAATGGCGAGGTCGAAACCTTCGTCGGCGAAATCGATGTTGCGGTTGCTCAGATGCGTTTCCACGGTCACGCCCGGAAAGCGCGCGCGGAATTCGGCGAGCAGCGGCAGCACGCGGTAGTGGCCGTAAGGCGTCGGCATGCTGATGCGCAGCACGCCGGCAGGCGAGCTCTGCTCGCCCGTCACTTCGCGTTCGGCTTCGGCGAGACGGGCCAGCGCTTCGCGGCATTGTTCGAAGTAGCGGCGTCCCGCGTCCGTGAGGCGGATCTGTCGCGTCGTGCGCACGAAGAGCCGCACGCCGAGGCGCGACTCCAGCCGCGCCACCGACCGGCTCACGGCGGCAGGCGTGACGCTTGCCGCCGTCGCCGCTAACGTGAAGCTCTCCAGTTCCGCTGCAAGACAGAACAGCTCGATGCTGCCGAGCAGCAGGTCTTCGAATTGACGTTGCATCGACTCTCCCACGGCGTGCGTGCGGGCAAGAATATCAGGCCGAACGCGAGAGGGCGACGGTGCGCACGATGCGGACCGGCACGCGTCACGGCTGCTGCGCGGCACGCTGCCTGCGATACGCTTGCACGGGCAAACCGCCCCAGCCCCAGTTCGCGGTATCGACTTCCTCGATCACGACGAAGGTGGATTCGAGCGGCTTGTTCAGCACGTCGAGCAGCAGGTGACTCACGCCGTGGATCAGGCGGGCTTTTTCTTCCGCGGTGACGGATTCGCGGCCGGGCTTCGTGCCTTCGCGCGTAACCTGGATGGTGACGATGGGCATGTCGGGCTCCTGAAGTGTAGGAACAAATGTGGCAACCACAGGTGAGGTAACCACAGGCGCCGCGCACGGCGGCGCGCTGGGATGCTGCAAAGGCGCTGAAAAGGGCTCAGTGGCCTGCGCTCTGGCCGCCGTCCACGTGCAGGATCTCGCCCGTCACGAACGGCGCGGCGTCGAGGAACAGCACCGCGTCGACGATGTCGCGCATCTCGCCCATGTGGCCCATCGGGTGCAGCGCACCGAACGCTTCGTGCGTTTCGGGCGCATGCATCGGCGACTTGATGATGCCCGGCGACACCGCGTTGGCGCGAATGCCTTTCTTCGCGTACTCGATGGCGAGCGACTTCGTGGCGGCGTTGATGCCGCCCTTCGTGAGCGACGCCAGCACCGAGGGCACGCCTTGAACGGCATGGTCCACGAGGCTCGTCGTGATGCTCACCACGTGACCGCTGCCCTGCTTTTCCATTTCCGCCACGGCGAGCTGCGTGATGTGAAAGAAGCCGGCCACGTTCACACCCATCACCGACGCGTAATCTTCCGCCGTGTATTGCGTGAAGGGCTTCGCGACGAACACGCCTGCGTTGTTCACGAGCGTATCGATGCGGCCGAACCGGGCCAGCGCTTCGGCCACCACGCGGCGCGCCGTTTGCGGGTCGGCGATGTCGCCTTGCACGGCGGCGAGGTTGGGATCGTCCGTCGGTTGGATCGAGCGGGCGGTTGCGACCACGCGATAGTCGAGCTGGCGGAACGCCTTGACGATTTCCGAGCCGATGCCTTGCGATGCGCCGGTCACGACGACCACTTTTTGCTGCGTTGCCATGATGAGTTCTCCAATGATGAGGATTCGGAAAAGCTGATCGGAGTGCGGCTCCGATGGGTGCTCAATCTAGGCGCATGGCCGCGAAGTTCGAACACCCGCCATGGACAAACAGTCTTGCGTCGCAGTCATAAGTGGCGCCATGCCCCCCCGGGCTTGCGTGCCCCGGGCTGCGTGCCCCGGACGCCTGCTCAATCCTTTTCCGCCAGCGCGTGCTGGATCGCGGCTTCGGTCTGCGCGTAGTTCCCTTCACCGAAATGCGAATAGACGATGCGCCCTTTGCGATCGAGCAGATAGAACGCCGGCCAGTACTGGTTGCCCCAGGCGTTCCAGGTGGCGTACTCGTTGTCCTGGGCGACCGGATACGAAATGCCGAAGCGCGCAATCGCGGTCTTCACGTTGCCCGTGTCGCGCTCGAACGGATACTCGGGCGTGTGCACACCGATCACGGCGAGGCCCTGATTGCGGTACTTCTCGTTCCACTGCTTCACATAGCAGGCTGTTGAAATACACCTCACCGATGCGCAGCATTCCTTTCCAATTAGCCGGCGCATCGGTTTGGTTCGTGTCGATTTGATACAGGGCTTCCTCAATTCAGGCGGAGCCAATGTCATCTCCTCGCCGGTTTGCGCTTCTAAACCGCTCTGTCTGCGAGCGTACGCATGCGCGTGAGGTTGTAGGCCGCCTGAGTCAGGAGGAACAACTGCTCAACCCGTTCGCGGCCACGATACATCGCCTGACGAATCCGGCCGACCGTTTTGCCCCACCCGAAGACCTGTTCGATGCATTTGCGTTTGCGCTGGCTGATGGCATAGCCAGCCCAGCGTGTCGTTCGACCGTCAATCGCCGAGCCACCCACGCGGCCGTCGTTTTGCGCCACGTGCGGCGTCACACGGTTGGCACGGCAACTCGCCACGAAGCCTGCCGTGTCGTAATTTTTGTCGGCGCCAACCGTAACGGGGACGCCGGCTACCTGCGCTGCATCCGCGAGCATTTGAGCCGCAGCGTCGCGTTCGGCCGTACCGCTGGCCTGTGTCACTTGCGCGTTCACCACCAGGCCATGCCGGTTATCCGTAAGCAGATGCCCGATGTAGCAAAGCAGCGCACCAGTGCGCTGGCTCTTGCGAAACAGCTTCGCCTGGCTGTCCGTGCTCGATTGGTGCGTCTCGTTGCTACGCTTCTCACCGTGCCAGTTCTCGCGCTCACGCGCACCGCCATCAGGCGGCGTATCGTCATCCGATTTGTTCTTGCGCACGAAGCTCTTGTGCCCGGCCCACGCCTGAATCAGCGTGCCGTCCACGCTGAAATGCTCGCCCGACAGATAACCGCGCGCGTGCGCCGCCTCAACCGTCTCGTTGAACAGTTCAACGATGACGTCGTGCTCGAGCAGCCGGTCACGGTTCTTGCTAAAGGTCGAGTGGTCCCACACCGCATCGTCCATCGAAAGGCCGACGAACCAGCGAAACAGCATGTTGTAGGAGATTTGCTCCATCAGCATGCGTTCGCTTCGAATCGAATACAGCACCTGCAACAGCAACGCGCGAATCAATTTCTCCGGGGCAATGCTCGGGCGGCCACCCTTCGCGTCGCTCTCGTACATCCGAGCGAACACCGGGTCCATGCGCTTGAGTGCGTCGTTCAGCCAAATGCGAACCGGGCGCAGCGGGTGATTGGCCGGCACGAAGTCATCCAGCCTTGCCATCGTAAACATCGTCTCGGTGTAGCCGTCCGCTCCGCGCATCGCTTCGGTCTCAGTGTTGTCCGCTTCCTTGTTTCAACGTTTACCGCTCCCGGTCCGATGACCATGGCGGAAGCTATTTCAACAGCCTGATAGGGCAGCGTGTGAATGCAGTTGATGCAGGTGTAGGTCCAGAAGTCCACCAGCACGACCTTGCCGCGCAACTGCTGCAACGTGAGCGGCGGGCTGTTGAGCCATTTGTCGAGGCCTGTGAATTCGGGCGCGGTGGGTGCGGCCGCGGCGGCATGGCCGAGCAGGGGAAGGGTCGCGAGCACGGCCGCGGCGGTGAGAGTTTTGATCCGGTTGAGCATGTCAGAGTCCTTTCAACGAAGGGAAGAAGCTGGAGAGATAAGCCACGACGAGGGTGTCGTACTGGAAATAGATGGCGGCGGCGGTGAGGATCACGAGCACGCCGAATACTTGCTGCAGACGCTGCGCGTGACGCGCGATCGCTCGCGACTGGCGCAGCGCGTACTGCCCGCCATAGAGAATGCCGAGCATCGGAATGGCGGCGCCTGCGGCGTAGAGCGTGAGCAGTAATGCCGACCACTGAAGGTTCTGAGCTTTCACGACCAGCACCAGAATGGAGGCGAGCACGGGGCCGGCGCAGGGCGTCCATACCGCACCGAGCGACATGCCGAGCACGAAGCCGCTGGCGTTGCTGCTGCCGGCTTCGCTCGCCGCGTGGTGGGGGTTGCCCACGTTCTGCAGCCACGTCATGCGAGCCATCAGCCATTCGAACGGGCGAGGCCACAACCGCAGGAATCCGAACAGTGCGAGCAAGGCGATGGCGGTATCGCGCAGCGCCTGCTGCGCGATGTGGACCGTGCTGGAAACGGCACCCAGCAGCAGCGCGAACGACGCGAAGCTAAGCACGAAGCCTGCGATTACGAAGAGCGGCCGTGCGCCCGCCGGCCGCTCGACAGCGGTGCCGAGCAGAATGGGCATCACGGGCAGTACGCAGGGCGACGCGATGGTGAAGAGCCCGGCGAGCAGGGCGAACAGCGGTTCGAGTGGGGCGTGCATGGTCGGCGTTCAGGTTGATGACATGGCGCCATTGGACCGCTTGCGCGTATCGCGCTTGTGTCGCGCGGCGGCCTTGAATGCAATGTCTTGTGTCCGTGTAGGGCGCAGATACAGTGCGATACAAAACGCCCCGGTGCTTGCGTGGCGGTTGCGTTATAAAGCACGCGTTGCCTGACTCATTGACCTATCCACCCACGCGGAGCACGACATGAACGACCGTCTCTACAAGGGCGCCTGCCACTGCGGCGCCGTGAAATTCGAGGTGCGGGCCGCCATTACGCCGGCGGTACGCTGCAATTGCAGCCTGTGCCGCCGCAGGGGCGCGCTGATGAGCCCGCCGTTCGACGCCGATCGGCTGACGATTCTGCAAGGCGAAGACGCGCTCACGCGCTACGAATTCAACACGGGCGTCGCGAAGCATTACTTCTGCCGGCATTGCGGCATTTATCCGTTCCATCAGACGCGGCTCGATCCGCGGCGCTGGCGCGTCAATCTGGGGTGCCTGGAAGGCGTGGATCCGTATGCGTTCGAATATTCGGTCGCCGATGGTTCGAGCCTTTCGGTGGTGGAGGACGCATGAAACGCGTCATGGCGATGATCCTCTTTGTGGCCGGGGGCTTTGCGACGGAAGTTGCGCATCCGGTGTACTGTTCGCTGCTGGCGCCGAGCATGCAGAGCGCCGCGCGCGAACGCAAGCGCGAACAAAACACAGACAGCCGGACATGAGGACAACGCCATGACCGAAAAGCCCGACCACATCCTGATCGTGGACGACGACCGCGGTATTCGCGAACTCGTTGGCACCTACCTCGAGAAGAACGCCATGCGCGTGTCGCTCGCCGCGAACGGACGCGAAATGCGCGCCGCGCTCGAATACGGCGTGCCGGATCTGATCGTGCTCGATCTCATGATGCCGGGCGAGGACGGGCTTACGCTGTGCCGCGAACTGCGGGCGGGCAAATTCCGTACGGTGCCGGTGCTGATGCTGACCGCGCGCAACGAGGAAACGGACCGGATTATCGGCCTCGAAATGGGCGCCGACGACTATCTGCCCAAGCCGTTTGCGGTGCGCGAACTGCTCGCGCGCATCCGCTCCGTGCTGCGCCGCACGCGCATGCTGCCGCCAGGCATGCAGGTGACCGAGGCCGCCGAAATGCTCGCGTTCGGCGACTGGCGGCTCGACACCACGGCGCGCCATCTGCTCGACGCGGAAGGCACGATGGTGGCGCTGAGCGGCGGCGAGTACCGTCTGCTGCGCGTGTTTCTGGACCATGCGCAGCGCGTGCTGACGCGCGACCAGTTGCTCAATCTCACGCAGGGCCGCGAGGCCAATGCGTTCGACCGTTCCATCGACCTGCTCGTGAGCCGGCTGCGCCAGCGTCTGCGCGACGAGGCGCGCGAGCCGCGCTACATCAAGACACTGCGCAGCGAAGGCTACGTGTTCTCCGCGGCGGTGACCGTGGTCGAAGTGCGCTCATGAGATCGGGCGCCATGATGTTCGACCGCTTGTTGCACTGGCCTCGCACGCTGTTCGCGCGCGTCGCGCTGATTCTCTGCGTGGGTCTCGCACTGGCGCAGGGGCTCTCGTTCTGGCTCACCATGACCGAGCGCGACGAGTCCACCACGAACATGATGATGGGTTACATCGAGCGCGAGGTGGCCAGCTCCGTCGCGCTGCTCGACCATCTTTCGCCCGAAGAACGCGAGCAATGGCTGCCTCGCCTCGCGCGCCGCAGCTACCAGTTCGTGCTGGGCCCGGGCGTGAGCGGTGCGCCCGTGAATGCGCGTCTTTCGGCGCGCGTCGAGCAGACCATTACCGCGGGCATCGGCAAGTCGTATCACGTCACGGCCAATGCGTTGCCGGGCGAGTCCGAACACCTGCAGGTCCATCTCCGGTTGAGCGACGGCAGCCCGTTGACCATCGACCTTCATCCCATGTACGGCACGCCGCTGTCGCAGTGGCTGCCGGCGGTGCTCGTGCTGGAGTTCGCGGTGCTGGGCGCGGGTTGCTGGTTTGCCGTGCGGCACGCGGCGCGTCCGCTCGCGCAGCTGGCGGAGGCGGCCGACGCGCTCGGCCCCGACCTCAAGGCCGTGCCCGTGCCCGAGGACGGTCCCTCGGAAGTGGCGCGCGCGGCGCGCGCGTTCAACGCGATGCAAAAACGCATCGCCACGTACACCGCGGAGCGCATGCAGATTCTTGCCGCCATCTCGCACGATTTGCAGACGCCGATTACGCGCCTGCGTCTGCGCGTGGACGTGATGGACGAGAGCGAGCAGGCCGCGAAGATGCGCCAGGACCTGCTCGAAATGGAGAGCCTCGTGAAAGAGGGCGTGGTCTACGCGCGCACGCTGCATGGCGCGACGGAGACGGCGCGGCGTATCGATCTGGATGCGTTGCTCGACAGTCTGGTCTGCGACTACGTGGATGCCGGACAAGCGGTCGTGCTCGAACGACGTTTGCCGGTAGCGGTCGTGGCGCGTCCGGAGGCGCTGCGGCGCATTATCGGCAACCTCGTCGATAACGCGCTGAAATTCGGCGGCTCGGCATCGATCGATGTGGCGCGAAGCGCGGAGGGTGCCGTGAGCATCACGGTGCTCGACCGCGGTCCGGGTATTCCGGAGGCGCTGCTCGAGCAGGTGTTCGAGCCGTTCTATCGCGTGGAAAGCTCGCGCAATCGCCATACGGGCGGCACGGGCCTCGGGCTCGCCATTGCGCGGCAGCTCACGTTGGCGCTGGATGCCACGCTTGCGCTGCGCAATCGTTCCGACGGGGGCGGGCTGGCTGCCACGCTTACGTTGAAGACGTCGGGTTGAGCGCCTGCTGGGGGTCGACGCCGCCGTGCACGGGTATTTGCCGCCTCGCGGTTCTTTTCAGCCGCTTCTTCTAACCGCGACGCGCGGCACGACCCCTGCTGCCGGACGACGTCAGGCGCGTATCACCGTCACGCCGGCCTGTTCGATCGGCTCGGTGAGCTTCGCGTCGGTAGCGGCCTCGACAATGACCGATTGCGCAAGACCGATTTCGCCAATCCGGTAGGGCGAAGCCGCATTGAGCTTCGCCGCGGACGCGAGTACGACCGTTTCCGCCGCCCGCGCGGCGAGCGCGCGCTTGATCGCCGCCTCTTCGAAGTCTCCGGTGGTGAGTCCGGCGGTGGGATGAACGCCGGTCACGCCCATGAAGTAAATGTCCGCCTGTATCTGCGATATCGCTTCGGCCGCGGCGGCGCCTACGCTCACGATCGAATGCTTGTAGAGCCGCCCGCCGATCAGGATCACCTCCACTGACGGATGCTCCACCAACGCCACGGCCACGCTCGGGCTGTGCGTGACCACCGTCGCTTCCAGGTCTGCGGGAAGACTACGGACCAGCAGCGCGGACGTGGTGCCGCCGTCCACGATCACGACCTGGCGCGGCGCGATCATCTGCACGGCGCGTTTTGCAATACGGCGCTTGGCGGCGGACTCCATTTCCTCGCGCTGGGCAAACGGTGCCGTTGCCGGCGAGGCGGGCAGCGCGCCACCGTGCACACGCTGGAGCAGCCCTTCAGCGGCCAGTTCACGCAGGTCGCGGCGCACCGTGTCTTCCGACACGCCAAAGGCGGCGCTCAACTCGCCTGCCACAACCTGGCCGTCGCGTTTGAGCGCGTCGAGAATGGCTTTCTTGCGTTGACTCGTCAGCATGAGATGAACCGGAAGGATGTGCAGCGAAGTGCCGGCACAATAATGCAATGCACGAAATTTCTTGATATTGCACGAAACTGCACGTTACCATGAGACTCATCCGCTGTCGAATGGGGGCACTCATGACGTCGATGAACGATAGA
Organism: Paraburkholderia sp. A1RI_3L; assembly: GCF_048957895.1. Classification (NCBI taxonomy): domain Bacteria; kingdom Pseudomonadati; phylum Pseudomonadota; class Betaproteobacteria; order Burkholderiales; family Burkholderiaceae; genus Paraburkholderia; species Paraburkholderia sp. A1RI_3L. Next base: position 193,218 of record NZ_JARCHA010000011.1, on the reverse strand, counting down.
GCAGGCAATGACCGGGTTCGCATTGTCGAGACCACCGTGTTGTCGAATGACTGGTACGTGCTGAAGAAAATCACGTTCGACTTCCTTCGCCGCGACGGTAGATGGCAGCGCCAGAGCCGCGAAACATACGATCGCGGCAACGGCGCGACGATCCTGCTGCACAACCCTGCCACCGGCAATATCGTGCTGACGCGCCAGTTCAGGATGCCCGCATTCGTGAGCGGCCATGACGGCATGCTGATCGAGGCGGCGGCCGGTCTGCTCGATAGCGCCACGCCGGAAGAGCGCATTCGCGCCGAGGCGGAGGAAGAGACCGGCTACCGCGTCCGCAATATCCGCAAAGTTTTTGAAGCGTTCATGAGCCCGGGCTCCGTGACGGAAAAGCTGCACTTCTACGTGGGCGAGTACGACGCCTCGATGCGCGTGAGCGAAGGCGGCGGCCTTGAACAGGAAGGCGAGGACGTGGAGGTGCTGGAAATGCCGCTGCGCACGGCACTGGAGCACGTGGAGCGGGGCCGCATCGTAGACGGCAAGACCATCATGTTGCTGCAACATCTTGCATTGGAGCAGCTGAAGCAAGGCCGGACCCTATGAGCCATGCGTTGAATACTGCAGAGGGCGGCGGTCCATAATCGGGGCTTGAATCAATCGGAAAATGTTGCTGCAAAACCCGCCGCGTTTAACGACCGCTTAAAAAGAATGATGCGAATAAACCATACGCGGCGCAGGGGATAATCGACATTGCAGGGCATAACGCATACAACCCGTGTTTTATGATTTACATCAAATGATGCTGGGTCTTCTGCGCGTTATAAACTCCCTCCAACGAAAGGGCGCTCGCCTTACGGCCGCTTTAAGCGTTTCTTGATACGGGTTCTCGATAAGTGGTAAATCGATGATTTTCCGTTACGCTTCGTGATCGCGGCTTCATGAACTCCAGGAGTTTTATCCGCCCGCGTCGCCGTCATGCTGAATAGAAAGTAGATAGACGGACCGCGGTCAGCTTCTGATACGCACACACCCCCATCCAGGCATTTCCGCCGGAATTTCATACGGTTGTTTCAGCGCTATTCCCGCATGGCCGCGCAAGCGCCTTGCGGAAAAGCAGCTTCGCGCCGCGAAGCGACCGTTCGTGCTGAAAGAGCGGGAGCCGACGTGCGCGAATTATGGGGTCGTTACTTTAGTCCGCTTCAACGAGCCGGTGCGGTGGGTCTTTCTATCGGGATGCTGCTCGCCGGCCTTGGCATTACAGCAGTGGTTTATCTGATCAGCGTCGATCTGATTCAGCGGGAGGCGCATTTGCGTTTCAGTGCCGACACCGCGGATATCCAGCAGAAAATCAGTACGCGTGTTCGCTTGTATTCCGACGTGCTTGTTACGATGCAGGCCCTATTTAGCGCAAGCGACGATATTTCACGCACTGAATTTCGTGATTTCGTCAATGGCCTGAATTTGCCGGACCGCTACCCCGGTTTTCAGACGCTCAATTACGCCGCCTACATTCCCGACGAAGATGCAGCGGAGTTCATCGCCGGGCAGCGGATCGACCCCATGCTGCGCGCAGCTCATATGGATTTTGCGATTCGTCCGCCAGGGCGGCGTCCCGCGTATTTCGTGCTGACCTATGTCGAGCCGCTGCAGGCCAATCTGCCGTCGGTGGGGCTCGATCTCGGCGTCGAACCGGGGCGACTCGCGGCGTTGGCGCGGGGGCGTGATACCGGGGAGCCCGTCAGCAGTGGGCGTCTGATCTTCGCGCAGAGTACGCATCCGCACATCGGCATTGCATTGCGTTTGCCCGTGTACCGCCGCGGCATGCCGCACGACACCGTGCCTGAGCGGCGGCGCGCCTACATCGGCTCCGTGGGCGCGGGCATCCGGCTCAACGATCTGATGGCGGGGTTGCTGGCGGCCAACACGTCGGCGGCCATACGTCTGCGCATCTATGAAGCGGGCCGGCTCGACGAACCCGCCGTGCTGCCGTCCAGCGCCACGCTGCTGTTCGACAGCGCCAATGCAGGTGCGCGCGGCGAGACGAGTGTTGGGGCTTCCGCCGCGACGGTTTCAGCAACGAACCCGATTCCGGGTGTGAACCCGGAGGCAATCGACCACGAATGGTCCACGAGCGTCGTGCAACCTTTTGGCGGCCGCCGCTGGCTGCTCGTCGTCACGGCCGATCCCGTCGCGCTCGCCGGTACGCAGTGGATGCTGCCGCGGTTTGCTGCGCTGGCGGGCGTCGTCATCAGTCTGCTGCTGGCTGGCCTCGCGTATTCGCTCGCTACGTCGCGCGTGCGTGCCGTGAGGCTCGCCGAACGCATCACGGGCACGCTGCGCGAGAGCGAAATGGCGCGCGCCGAGGCGCAGCGCATCGCCCATCTTGGCGACTGGCGGGTCGATACTGACGGCGCGGCCGTTCATCTGTCCACCGAAATGGCGCGGCTCATCGGTTGGCGCGGCGGCAGCGCGGGCGTCGACGATCTGCTTGCGGCAATCGACCCGCACGATCGCGCCGCACTCGTCGTGCATGCGAGAAAAACGCTGCGCACGGGCGAGCCCTTCGAACTCGAATGCCGCTACCGGTCCGTGCGCGGCCGGCGTGGCTGGCTGCAACTGATCGGCCGGCCTTGCGGGGTGCAGGAACGGCGCGCGCTGCGCGGCACCGCGCTCGAAATCACGCCGCGCAAGCTCGCCGAGCGCGCGCGGCAACTGGAGCACGCGATTTCGTTGATGCTCGCCACCGCCGCGAGTGAAGCCGTGATCATCCAGCAGATCGTCGATACCCTGGCCGAGGGCATGGAGTGGGACGCTGCTGCGTTCTGGCCGGACACCTCGGGGCAAGCGCACGCGCTTTCAGTCGCTTTGCATGTACGCGAGGCGCAAGCCGGGCAGTGGCTGTTGTCGCGTCCCGCGGGCTTGCGGTGGCAGAGCGCCTGGGAGGGCGGACAGCCGTGCTGGCGCTCCGGCAGGAAGGCGCTTTCGCGGCTGCCGCATGCGGCGTGGCTCGCCGCTGGCGGCATGACGACGGTGTTCGCCTTCGGCATCCGCGCGGGCACCACCATGCTTGGCGTGGCGGAATTCTATGCGCGCGAACGGCGGCCCGCCGAGTCGAATGCGCTGACCATGGCGGCTTCCGTGGTGATCCAGACGAGCCATTTCCTGCAGCGCCGCCAGGCCGAAGACACGCTGCGTTTTCTCGCCACGCATGATGTCCTCACCGGACTGCCGAACCGCCTGATGTTCCGCGAGCGCCTGGAAGAAGTGCTCGCGCGTGCCCGTCACGACGGGACCGCTTTTCACGTGCTGTTCATCGACCTCGACGAGTTCAAGGACGTCAACGATCTGCTCGGCCACAACGCCGGCGACCTGCTGTTGCGTGCGGTGGCCGAGCGTCTGCGCGGGCAGGTCGCCGCACCTGGCGACATCGCGCGCCTGGGCGGCGACGAGTTCGTCATGCTGGTGGAAGAGCCGCCCGGCACACCGTTCGACATCCGGTGCACGGTCGATGCCATTCACGCCACGCTCGAACGGCCCTTCGCCGTGAGCGGGCGGCAACTCGCGGTGACAGCAAGTATCGGCATCGCTTCGTATCCGGGCGACGGCGACGATGTGCAAACGCTGCTCAAGCACGCCGACATCGCCATGTACGGCGCGAAAGAGCAGGGCCGCAACACCTGGCAGCTGTACGCGCGACAGATGAGCACGTCTTTGCAGCAGCGCATCGAAATGGAATCGCACCTGCGCCGCGCGGTGGAAAACGGCGAACTGGTGCTTTATTACCAGCCGCGCATTTCGTTGGGCACCAACCGCTGCACGGGCGTTGAAGCGCTCGTGCGCTGGCGTCATCCCACGCTCGGACTCGTGGCGCCGATGGCCTTCATTCCGCTCGCCGAGCAGACGGGCGCGATCGTGCAGATCGGCGCGTGGGTGCTGCGCGAAGCATGCCGGCAGAACGCCACGTGGCTCGCCAGCGGCCTCGCGCCGGTACGCGTCGCGGTCAACCTCTCGGCGCGCCAGTTCGCGGACAAGGAGCTGCATCGCGAGATCATGGCGGCGCTTTCAGACGCGCAATTGCCGGGCGAAATGCTCGAACTCGAACTCACCGAAAGCATGGTGATGCGCCACGCGGAGCAGGCCGCGGCGTGGCTCTCCAACCTCAAGCGCACCGGCGTGCGCCTCTCTATCGACGACTTCGGCACCGGCTACTCGTCTCTGGCCTACCTGAACCGCTTTCCGATCGATACGGTCAAGATCGACCGCTCGTTCATTCACGACATACCCGCAAGCAGGAGCGACGCGCAGATCACGAGCGCGGTAATCGCGCTTGGTCACGGCCTTGGCCTCGAGGTGGTGGCCGAAGGCGTGGAGACCGAGGCGCACGTCGAATTCCTGCGCAAGGAAGGCTGCGATGAAGTGCAGGGCTACTTCTACAGCCGCCCCATTCCCGCGAGCGAAATGACGTTGTTCCTCAAACGCTGGCAGGATCGCGACCGCGCCGAGGTGCGGCCGCTGCAATCCCGGCGCGCCTGAAGCGAAAACCGAGGCGCGTCTTACTGACGAAAGGAGTGGGACCATGCATGAGCAAGAGACAGACGTAGCACGGATGTGGCTCGCGATCGACGCACTCGACTTCGCGCGGATGAAGGCCAAGCTGCTGCACCGGCGCGACGGGCAGTGGACGCCCGAAACAGTGGCGCGTGCCGAGGCGGGCTACCGACAGTTCCTGAAGCTCGCGGCGCAGCACCCGGACACGGCGATCGTGCCGAACGAGGAAGTGGATCAGTTCTGGCACGCGCACATTCTGGACACGAGGCGCTATGCCGACGACTGCGAGCGCATCTTCGGGTTCGTGCTGCATCACAACCCGTATGTGGGAATCGATGGCGCGGACGATGAGGCGCGCCTGTTCGAACTCGCGTCCGCTACCGGCGCGCTGATGGAGCGCACGTTTGGCGCTGGGGCACAGGCGCAGGCTGCCGCGTATTGCGCGGTGACACCGGGTGCCCAGGCACAACCGGCGTACTGTGCGATTGCGCCGGGCGCCGAGGCGCAGGCAGCGTATTGCGCGGTGACACCGAGCGTGGAAGCGAAACCCGCTTACTGCGCGATCGCGCCCGGAGCACAGGCTGCGCAACCGGCTTACTGCGCCGTGACGCCGTCGCAGGGGCAAGGCGGCGAGGTGAGTCGGACGCGGCATTGATGGCATGAGGCACACGGATCGCACGATTTACCCCGGCGATCCGCTGCAAGCCTCACTTCAGGCGGCCTTGGGCGATATCATCGGCAGGCGGTCTTACGCCACGCCTCAATGCCCTGGAGGATGCTTACGCCATGCCACCGAACGCCACCTCGTCCCCGTCGTCTTCATGGGCTGGCACGCCGGCGTTTCAAGCCGAGAGCGAGCGGCAGACGTTCGGCAACGCCGCGATTGCGATGGGTTGGCGTGTGACGGGTAGGCGCTTGTGCGACTTCGTGCTCACCGACCGCTTGCATGCACGCACGCTGTCCGTGAGCATGCCGTTCGCGCTCACGCTCGCCGATGGTCGCGTGCTCCACATGCGAGACCTCATGCTGCTCGCGCCGCCGCACGAAGAGGCGCTTGAAGCGGATGCATCGGCCTCGTGCCTCGCCACGCGAATCGCCGGCAAACGCGTCGTGGCTTCTTTCACCGATGACGCGGCACGCTTTCTCATTCGCTGGTGTATCGAGCAACGCGAGGGTTCACCGTATCTGCGCGAACGCGTGTGGCTGACGGCGGAGAAGCAGGACGAGCACGTGGTGGACGTCGCCATGCTTTGCGTCGATGCCATCGATGGGGTCGATGCTGCTGAAGCCGGCGAGGGGCTCGACGGCGTGCCCGTCATTGCCGGTGACGTCTATCTCGGCATCGAACTGCCGCGCGCGCAAAATCGCGTGCGCAACGGCGCGGTGATGCTCACGGTTTCGCGTGCGCTGCCGCTCGGCAAGAGCAAGACCGTCGAGTACAGCGCCGTTGCCGGCGTGGCGCGCCGCGGGCAGATGCGACGTGATTTCGCGACGTACGTCGAACGCGAGCGGGCGCATCCGTCCCGTCCGTTTCTCCACTACAACAGCTGGTACGACATCGGCTACCTGACGCCGTACACGGCAGGGCAGGCGGTAGAGCGGATTGAAACGGTGGGGCGCGAACTGCATGCGAAGCGCGGCGTCCACATCGATTCCTTCATGTTCGACGACGGTTGGGATGACCTGAGCGGTAGCTGGCATTTCAGCCGCGATTTTCCGCAAGGTTTCGTGCCGCTACGCGATGCCGCCGCGCGCTTCGGTGCGGCGCCTGGCGTGTGGCTCTCGCCCTGGGGCGGCTACTGCGCGCCGCGCGATGCTCGCGTGGAGCGGGGCGCCGCGAGCGGGTACGAGGTGGTCGATCACGGCTTTGCGCTATCGGGGTCGAATTACTACGCGCGTTTCTACGCGGTAGCGATGGCGCTGCTCGGCGAGCATGGCGTCAATCACTTCAAGTTCGACGGCACGGGCAATGCGGATCGCGTCGTGCCGGGCAGCCGCTTCGACAGCGACTGGGACGCGGCGATTCATTTGATCGAAGACATTCGCGCGGCGAAGCCCGAGACCTTCATCAATCTGACCACCGGCACGCATCCCTCGCCGTTCTGGTTGCGCTTCGCCGACACCATCTGGCGCGGCGGCGCGGACCACGGCTTCGCGGGCGAAGGCTGCGACCGGGAGCGCTGGATCACGTATCGGGACGCGCAGACCTATCAGCACGTCGTTGTGCGCAGTCCGCTCTTTCCGCTCAACTCGCTGATGTTGCACGGGATCATCTGCGCGCAGCATTGCAGAGGGCTCGATGCCCCGCAGGGCGAGGCATTCGTGCACGAGGTGCGCTCGTTTTTCGCGAGCGGCACGCAATTGCAGGAGCTTTACCTCACGCCGTCGCTGCTTGCCGGGCGCGACTGGGACGTGCTCGCGCAAGCCGCCCGATGGGCGCGCGGCAATGCAGAGGTCTTGCGCGATTCGCACTGGATTGGCGGCGTGCCCGACGCGCTCGAAGTCTATGGCTGGGCGGCGTGGTCCCCGCAGCGCGCTGTCGTGACGCTACGCAATCCTGATCGCCGTATGCAGCGCTTCGTGCTGGATCTGCGCGAAGCGTTGGCCTTGCCCGACGACGCCGCAACGCGTTTCGAACTGCACGAGCCACCATGGGGCTGTTCCCACACACGATCGATGGCGGCCATCGTGGATGCCGACCGCCCGCTCTCGTTCGAGCTCGAGCCTTTCGAGGTGCTGACAGTCGAGTTCGTCGTCCGGTAGGCGCGCTGTAAGGCGCGGCAAGTTGCGCTACGAAAGCGCGCTAAGAAAGCGTGCGCACGAGCTCGACCGGCCTCGCCTCTGTCTGATGAAGATCGAAGATCAGCACGTTGTTTGCGCCGCGCACGAGCCACGGGGCCGGACAATAGAGCCGCGTTTGCGGTCCGATATGCCAATAGCGGCCCAGGTTGTGTCCGTTGACCCACACCACGCCCTTGGTCCAGTGGCGCATGTCGAGATACGTGTCGCCGATCTCGTCGAGCATCAACGTCGCCTTAAAGAACACACCGGGCCGGTGGGGATGGGTGCAGACGGGACGCAAGGCCGCGATGAACGCATCGTCCATGGGCAATAGAAAGACCTCCCAGCCTCTCAGGGTTTCGCCCTTACCGTTGGCATACCGAAGCGTGACGGGCCCGGGCATCCCCTTGCGATCCACCATCGCGTGACCGTAGTTCACGCGGCCCATGCCTTCAACGAGGATGTCGAGCTGCGTCGATGAGCGCTGCGCCTGCCGCGTGGCGTTTTGCGTACCCGCGGTCGCCAGCAGCATAAGCGGGGCGTCTGTCTCGTTCACCACGCCGTATCGCTTCGCGGAGTGCGCGGGCATGCGGGCTCGCGAGATGCCGCCCACATACTCGCCGTCCACGAATACGGTGGCGTAATCGTGGACGCCGCCTGTTTCCAGCCGGCTATCCGCCTGCATCGCTTCGGCGGGCAACGTCGTGCGATAGAGCGCGAAGCCGAACGCCTGGCCATCCATCTCGAACGGCTGCGGATCGATGGTGTCGCCTGCAGGCAATGCATCGGGCAGGTTGTCCCAGATCGACGCGCAGGCCGCGGGCATCAGCGCGGCGCGGCCCAGCCGCTCGATCGTGGGAAGCGGCGGCGGCACCTCGGGTAACGGCGAGGGCAGGTAGCGCGCGATGATCTCGCGATACTGCGCGTACTTCGGCGTGGCCGCGCCTTGCTCGTTGATAGGTGCCGCGTAGTCGTAGCTGGTGATGTCGGGCTGGTAGGCGCCCGTGCGGTCGTCGATATTGGCGCCGGCGTAGAAGGCGAAGCTGGTGCCGCCGTGGATCACGTAGAGGTTGAACGAGAGCCGCTCGCGCATGAATGCGTCGAGCTTCTCGCCGATATCGACAGCCGTGCCCTGGAATGCCGCGTCGCCCCAGTGCGTGAGCCAGCCGGGATACACCTCGCCGGCCATGACAGGCACGCCGGGAAACGCCGCGCGTGCCGCCGCGATCTGCGCCGCGTCGCCGTTGCTGAGCGCGATGGCGCCGCCCTCTACGTGGCTGCGATTTTGCTGGAGCTGCATCAGGCCGTCTTCGGTATAGAACGGACCCGTGATTCCGCCTTGCAGCCAGAGCGCGCGGATTTCTTCGAGGTACGGCGGGTTGTGCGCGTAAGAGCCGAACTCGTTCTCGATCTGGACCATGAGGATGGGCCCGCCCGCCGCAATCATGAGCGGCTTCACGCGCGCGGCCAGTTCGGCGACGTAGCGTGCCACGGCAGCCATGTAGCGTGCGTCGCCAGCCGACCCGGTTCTCAGCACGATGTCGGGGTAGCGCAGGAGCCACCACGGCAGGCCGCCCAGGTCCCACTCGGCGCAGACATATGGGCCGGGGCGCAGCAGCACCCACATGCGCTCGCGCTGACACAGTCGAATGAACGCTTCGATGTCGCGATTACCGGTTTCGAAATCGAACACGCCGGGCTGTGTCTCGTGATAATTCCACATCACGTAAAGCGCGATACAGTTCATTCCCATCGCGCGGACCATGCGAATGCGGTGCTGCCAATATTCGACGGGAATGCGTGCCGGGTGCAATTCGCCGCTGCGAATCTGGAATGGCTCGCCATCGAGCAGGAAATGCGCGCCGTCGGCGCTGAAGGCGAAGGTGCGGTGAGGCCTGCCGTCGGGTTCATCCGAACGCGGAACCCATGGGACGCGGCGTTCGCCGAGGGGCGGAGTATCGTCTGCCGTGCCGGTTGCCATACGTTCCGTTTGCCTCCATGGGGCTCGGGTATTCGCGAACGCGGCGCGGCTTGCCGAAACGGGCAATACGCGCGTCAGCGAGCAACGCACGCGATTGGTTATCATATCGGCGATTATTGGATCAGAGAGATTTCGTGAAAACCGCAACCCAACCGCGCCGCGCACTGAGCTTTCGCGAAGGCCTGCAGGAAATCAAGAAGGCGCTCGCGTCGAACCCCGAACGGCAGGACGAGGGGCAGGCCACACACGCTGCGGCCGAAGCGCCTCGCCAGCCGAGGCCAGCCGATACGAAAAAGCCCAGCGTGCAGAACGCGCGACCGGGCGGGCCGCAGGGGCGGGCGGGCCAGCCCGGCAAGCCGCCGCATCCGCGTCGGGGCGGCCCGAAGCCCGACAGCGCCGCCAAAGGGCCGCGCGGTCCGAATCCGAACCCGGGGCCGGGCTCGCGGGGACAGAAACCGAAGGATCGCGGCGCGCCCCGGCGTCCCGCAGACCCGGTGCTGGCTGCGCGTATCGAGCGGGATCAGCAATTGCGGGCCGTGCGCAAGCGCTTCGGGGAGCAGCATCCTGCGTTTCGCGACTGGCTCCCGCTCAAGATCGGCGTGCTCGACGATCTCTGCGCCCAACATCCCGAACTCGACAAGGCCCTCATTTCGCTCGTGCTGAAGCTGCACGTGAATCATCCGCGCTATCACGAGCACGTGGCCGTGGGCGGGCCGCGCTACGAGCTGGACGGTACGGCCTCGCCGGGGCCGGGCGTGGAAGCCTCGCACGTCACGCGCGCCACGCGGGCGCTCGAGCGGCAGAAGCAAAGGCAGGGGCAGAATCACGGCCCGGCACAGCAAGCGGCTGCCAAAGAGGAGCCGGAGGAGCCGGCAACGGCGGAACAACCGGCCGCGCAACAGCCGCCTTCTGAAGCGGAGCAGCCGGCCGCGGCTCCGAGCACCGCGGCGCAATGACCTCCGGCGCGCGACGAAGCGCGTGCGTGCCGGCGTTGGGGCGCCATGTCCCATACGGGTGCCGCGTGCCGTCGCGGGTGGCGAACGGCGTGGCGAACTGTGCGGCGAACCCCGGGGCGCGAAGCGGTTTCGCGACGCAGCGTATTCCGCACGGAGCCCCGCATGGCGCCTGACCACCGTGATGCGTCGGCTGCCTCGCCTGCTGCGGCGTCTTCGTCCCGCACCGTATTGATCTGGGACTGGCCCGTCCGTCTCTTTCACTGGCTGACAGTGGCGCTCGTGGCGGCGGCCTATGTGACCGTCCGCCTCAACTGGATCGACTGGCACGTGCGCATCGGCGAGGCGCTGCTCGTGCTGGTGGTGTTTCGCCTGCTGTGGGGCCTTCTGGGAAGCCAGACCGCGCGGTTCACCAGCTTCGTGGCGGCGCCCGCCGCGGCGCTCCGGCATCTGCGTTCAGTGGCGCGCCGCGAGCCCGATGTGCAGGCGGGCCACAACCCCGCGGGCGGCTGGATGGTGTTGCTGCTGCTCGCGCTGCTGGCCGCCGAGACGTTGACGGGGCTCTACGTCTACAACGATGTCGCCGACGAAGGCCCGCTCTCCGAAGTCGTGCCGGCCGTTGTCTCCAACACCATCGCGGCCCTGCATTCGATACTGTGGGACGCGCTTGCTGTGGCCATTGCGCTGCACGTCTGCGCCGTCGCGCTCTATGCCTTCGTGTGGGGACAGAATCTCTTGCGCCCCATGCTCGACGGGCGCAAGTCATTGCCCGCGCATGTTCGCGAGCCGCGGCGCGCACCGCTCTGGCTCGCCATCGTTCTGCTGGCTGTCGCCGCGGGCGGGGTGACGCTACTCGCGAGCGTGCTCTAGCGCGTCGCCTATTGGGTCACCCGCCAGCTGCCATCGGATTGACGGCACGCTGTTCCATAAACTTTGTCGCGTTTGCCGCCTACGACCGAATCAACCGTGAATTCCCGGCATGGCCCGGTCGATGCATCGAACGTGCGCGTGGGCACGACCGTGTATTGATTGCCGGTGTCCGGATTGCGCCAGGTAGAGGGGACACCGGTCCGAACACCTTCGAGTGTCTGCGCCGTTTTGAGCCGGTCGGTTTCGTCCATCGACCGTCCCACGGCACCGCCAACCGCGGCGCCCGCCAGCACGCCGACGATGGTCGCGACGGTCTTGCCGGTTCCTCCGCCAACCTGCGAGCCGAGCACGCCGCCCAATGCTCCACCGATCAGCATGCCGCCTTGCTCTTTGGTGGGCGGCTGCGTGCAGGCCGCCACCGAAAGTGCGATCAACGCAACTGACGCATAACGAAGCTTCATTTCCATCACCAGCCTCCTTCGGTAGTTCACGACCGCGCGCCGGTGCACTCGCGTGAGCACGACGGCACGGCCAAAATGGTTGGCATGACTATCTAATCTGCAACATCCACAGGACGAATCCGCAACGGTGCGACGATCACTTCGGTGCCGGTGTCGGGCAGCGCTGGCAAATCAGCATGACGTCGTGGCGGTCGGGGTCGTCCCAGTAAAAGTGCACGTCGATGCCGCCCTGGCGTGGCACCACCACCTGTTTCGTGATCGTTACGTGCCGGTCACGCGCCGTGATCCGATAGCTTCCCGGCGGCACGCGGGCAAACAGAAAGGGGCCTTCCGTGTGTACGGCGAGTACCACCCGTTTGCCGGAAGCAATGCTCACGTTGATGTCGGAAAGATAGTGGCCAGCCTTCGACGCGAGCGTGACGCGCAGGTTGTACTTCGGCGCGACTTCGCGGAACGCGCGGACTTCGTCCTCGCCGATGCCTCCCGTGATGTACGTCACGCCGTTACGCTCGACCGGCGTGGGTGCCGCTGGCACCGCTTGTGTCGTTTGCGCCAGGGCGTAGGTGTTCGCGAACGCGCATGACAGAAGCAGCGCGGCGAGTACGCGGGCAGAGATGTTCGACATAGAGACCTCCAGACATGCGTTCGCGGCTGCGAAGGAAAAGGCGGGGCACCGTTACGCGACGGAGTCGCGCCTCGCGTCAGATATCCCGCCCAACGCATGGACCGCTCATTGGCCAATGCAGAATGACGTGCCGGCCAAGGCGCGGTGTTGACGTGTATCAAGCGTGAGCGGGAGAGGCGAAATGCGCGGCGCGGGCAGAGGGGCGGCGCATGGGCAGCGCCTTATGACACCTTAAGGCACCCTAAGGCACCTTATGGCGCGTCATGACGCGCTATAAGCGGGGGTATTCGACGAATCGGCCGATCCGGTGTTCAACAGGAACATGGACGTCATTCGCGCGCTGGATGTGAAACGCCTGACGGTGCGGTATTCGGCCAAAGAGAAGGGGGAGCGCCGGGTAGCCCGCGGCGAACTGCACGAGAGAACAGGGCACGCGATCATGCCCGGCCGAAGCCGGGCTGCCGTCTTTGCGTGCTATCGCGGGGTATTGAGCGCGAGGTTCACTTCGGTGGCTGCACCTGGCCGCGAATTTCCCCCGAAGGATGGTCCTTCGTGTGCACGTTGATGTACATGTCGCCGGCGAGGAATTGCCTGGCCTGCTCAGGTGTCAACGTGGCCTCGCCGCTGATGGGACTCGATATCGTCGTCGAGCCTTTTTTCGTGAGCCAGATGACGGGCGGCGCATTCTTGCCAGCCGCGGCGGGCGCGTGGAAGTGCGCCATCGTGGCGTCGCTTGAAAGACCGCTGTACGTCACTTTCCACGTCACGACGTGTGTATCCGCGTCGTACGTCAGCGCCGCGCTGCCGTTGCCCGAGGTCTGCACAGGCGGCACCTGCTGGTCGCCTGTGAGCGGCACCGTGAGTGACACGGGAGCCGCGTGAGCCGCCGCCATGGCGGTCGCGCAGGCGAGGCCCGCCACGGTCGCGACCGCGCGCTGCCACACTGATTGCCTCATTGATTGTCTCATCTGCCATCTCCTTTTCCGGTGAGTGCCGGCCGAACCACGACGTGCGCCGTTGTGAGCCGGTGTGGGGGAACTGAAACCGCCGTGTCGGTGAGTCAGCAGCGAATGCGGGCTTCAGCGCGATATCGGCGAGGGGTGCGCTCGGCATGCAAGCGCGAAACAAGAAGGGGGCGAAGCCTGAGGCGATTCTAGCCCAGCGTCTGCGGCGGCGCAGGCGCGTGCTCGCGCGCGTGGACGGCCTTGCGCGTGGTGCCACGCGCGCACGCGTTGCGCTTCGTTCCAGCAAATCGCAACGCGGCTGTGGGCATATTGAAAGCCATGCCGCCTGCATGGCTGCGCGCAAATTTCCGATGAGACGAGTATGCTCCGGGGTTCGTTCAGTGGACGCATCGTTCGCAATTAGAACATTTGCACGTCGTCGCTTCGATGCATCGAGCGAGCTTTTCAGTACCCCTTCAGCACCACATAACCACACGGATCGAAGTCATGGAGAAGACAGATACCGGCTCGCACGCCGGCATGGCGGGCGTCGTTCATCCCGCCGGCACAACGGGAATCCCGGGCGTAACAGAGAACCGGCCAGAAAAACCGCGCGGCCGCGGCGTTGTGGCAGGCCTCGTTTATGTATTCGAGCAGGTCATGCCCGACCCGTTCGTCCTTTCGCTCGGCCTCACCTTCGTCGTGATCGTGCTTGCCGCGTTGCTCGCGCCGCACGGCACGCTGCCCGTCATCCTGACCTCCTGGTATGACGGCACGTTCCACATTCTCGGCTTCGCGCTGCAGATGATCCTGATTCTCGCGACGGGCTACGCCATCGCGGATGCGCCCATCGTGCAGCGTGGCTTGCGTGCGCTCGCGTCGCGGGTCACGTCGCCCACGCGGGCGGCGCTGCTCGTGTTTCCGGTGGTTGGCGTGGCGGCGTGGCTCAACTGGGGACTCGGGCTCATCGTGGGCGCGTTGCTGTCGCGCGAAATCGCGCGTCGCGTGAAGGTGGATTTCGCGTGGCTCGTGGCCGGCAGCTACTCGGCATGGTCCGTGTGCAACAGCGGGCTGTCGAGCTCCATTGCGTTGTCGCAGGCATCGCACGGCAATGCGCTCAACCTCGTGGAGAAAGCGACCGGACATGTCGTGCCGCTCACCGATACCGTCTTCGCGCCGTTCGTGTTCGTCCCGACGGTGCTCGTGGTCGTCGTGATGACAGCGATCTTCATCCGCATGCATCCGAAGGCGGAGCACGTGGTCGCGTTTAGCGAGTCGCGCGAGGCCGGCGCGAATGCCGCCGACGATAATGGCGACCCGCATGCGCGTGCCGCGGGCACATCGTCGGTGGCGGCGCGCATGGAGCGCTCGATGCTCGGCACGCTGCTGCTGCTCGCACTCGGCATCGGCTACCTCGCGATGACGTGGCATGCGAAGGGCTTCGAACTCGACATCAACACGACGATCCTGATCTTCCTGCTCGCGGGTCTCGCGCTGCAACGCACGCCCATTGCCTATGCGGACGCGATTCGCCGCGCCGCGCGTCAGACCGGTTCCATGCTGCTTCAGTATCCGGTCTATGGCGGCATCATGGGCATCATGACGGGCACGGGGCTCGCACCCGCGATCGCGAAAACCTTCGTCGCGGTTGCGACGCCCACGACGCTCGCGCTGTGGAGCTACCTCAGCTCGCTTATCATTACGCTGCTCATCCCGAGTGCAGGCGGACACTGGGCCGTGCAAGGTCCGTTCGTGCTGCCCGCGGCGCTGGCGCTGCATGCGAGCGTCGCGCACACGGCGATGGGCGTGGCGATGGCAGAGAACGTTTCGAACATGCTGCAGCCGTTCTGGGCGGTGCCCGTGGTCGCGATTGCGGGCATTCGCATCCAGCGCGTGATGGGCTACACGGCGGTCACGTTTGCCGTTTCGCTCGTGATCTATGCCGCGGCGTTGTGGCTGATTCCGTGAGGCACCGCGCGCGGACGAACTCTGTCGTCGGGTCTTCACCGCGCGCTGCTGCTTTTGGCGTCAAGCCTTACCGTCATCCATGAACACGAGCAACGAATCCATCGAACGTCCGTCCAGCCGTCAACTCACGCCACTCGAAGCACGCGTGTTGGGCGTGCTGGTGGAAAAGCAGCACACGGTGCCCGACACCTATCCGCTCTCGCTCAACGCGCTCACGTCCGGCTGCAACCAGAAGACCGCGCGCTCGCCCGTGATGAACGCGACCGAGGCCGAGGTGCTGGAAGCGATCGAAAGCCTGAAGCACCCGAGCCTCGTGTTCGAAAGCAGCGGCAGCCGCGTGCCGCGCTTCGAGCACAACATGAATCGCGCGCTCGGCGTATCGAGCCAGAGCGTAGCTTTGCTCGCCACGTTGATATTGCGCGGGCCGCAGACCGCAGCCGAGTTGCGGTTGAACTCGGCACGGCTGCATGGTTTCGCGGATACGTCGTCTGTCGAAGCGTTTCTCGACGAACTCGCAGCAGGCCAGCCGCCGCGTGTGGTGAAGCTCGCACGCACGCCAGGCGAGCGCGAGAACCGCTGGGCGCATCTGCTGTGCGGAGAGGTGAGCCAGGATATGCCGCAAGCGGCGACCGGTGGCGAGGATAGCGTCTCACGCACCGAGTTCGAAACGCTGAAGGCGGAACACAGGCATATGGCGAGCGAACTGGCGCGATTGCAGACTGCGGTCGCACAGATGGCGGCCGAACTCGGCATTCAGATCGACGGCGCGCGCGAATCGTAGGTTCGGTGCATGCGGCGCACGCAATGTCGCGCGTGTGCCGCAACATGCGTCTGTGCGGCTTCGCACACAAGGCCCGCCGTCACGTTTTGTTCCAGGTTCGCGATTGATCTTCAGCGCAAACTGGCTCATATTGCATGTGGCAATTGCGCCCGGCCAGGCGTCTTTCATATTCGTTCTCGTCCTTTCGCCATGGCCGTTCCGGCGCAACGCCGCTCCACCTGACAACGGGTCGGATCAGTTTTTCGACGTCTCTCTGGAACCAGCAAGACTGCCCATGCCTCGCGAAATCGGCTCGGATCAATACGTTCCGCTGCGGTGCGCACATTGCAATGCCAAATTGGCGTCACCGTTTGCGTTCTGCCCTCATTGCGGCGCGAATCAGCTCGACCATCAGTCCGATACTGATACGCGCGCGCCTCACGACGCGCGTGCCGCGGCCGGCGCACGCGGGCCGGCGTCGCCTGCGTCGTCTGGCGCCCGCGGTCCAGCAGAGCCGACATGGCGCCCGCCACTCGACGAGAGCGGCGGGCGCTTTGCGCTCTACGGCAGCGGATCCGGTGCAGGCGGACTCGAGCATCGGGACTATTTCGGCGATACGGAGCCAAGGCGCTGGGTCGATACGCGCTGGCACGCAAAGGTCAGCCACTACGCCATACCTGTGCTCGTCGCCGCGGCGCTGCTCTTCACCGCGCATGCGTTTTTCACGCGTAAGAGCGATTCGCCCGATCTGCCGCCGCAAGTGGCAAGCGGTGCCGTGGCCGATTCGGGGCAAGGCGCCGGCAACGGCGGCGCACAGGTCGATCAGGCCTACCAGGCGAATCAGGCGAATCAAACCTATCAAGGAAACCCGGGGTATCAAGCGGGCGTCGCGAATCAAGGCAGCACGCCCGCGCAACCTGTCCCGCCGATGCAGCCGAACACGAACGTGCAGGCCGCGCCGACGCAACCAGACACGGCACAAGCGCCGGCGCCCAGCATCGCGAACACGCCCAATACGGCGAGCGAGACGGGCATGGCCAATGCGCCCTCATCCACGACGGCGTATGCAAGCGCACCCAGCGTCAGCACGCCCCCGCAGCCTGCGCGTATGGCGATGCAGAAATCGCGCACGACGAGCCGCGTCGATGCCGACACCGCGCGACGCATACGCGAGGCGACGGTGGCCCAGCGTCGCAGCGACGAAGTCCGTTCGCGCGTTGCCGCGAGTCTGCAGAGCGCGCGCATCAATCTGGACAAGAACAATCTGGGTTCGGCGCGCGCGGCGCTCATGAACGTGCTGGCCGAAGACCCGAACAACGCGGAAGCGCTGCGTATGCGCGGCGACCTGATGGACCGCGAGCAGCAGCGCGATTCGATGCTCGCCAGCGCGCGCGGGTGCGAGGCGCAGGGGCGCTGGACCTGCGTGTGGCATAACGCCGGCAATGCGTTGACCATCGATTCGAGCAACGGCGAAGCACACTGGCTGCTTTCGCAGGCGCTGATGCGCGAGTCCGAGCGCCGTCAGGCGAACAACGGCATCTTTACGCCGGACGTAGGGCCTCGCGAAGGCGAGAACCCTGCCATCGGGCCGTGAAGCACCGTGAAGGCACCGTGAAGGCAAACGGGCGGCGCCTGAATGCCCACACTACGCCAGCACTAACCGCCAACAACACCGGCTAGCCGCCGCTCAACGAACCTCGTCCGCCGCGCCTTGCCAGGCCACCGTGTCGCCGGGCTGGGTTTGCGATGCCAGCGTTTCGAGCACGAGCCCCTTCGTTTCAATGCCCATCACCCACACGGCGAGCGCTGCCACGGCGAACGACAGTGCGCCCAGCGTGAACACACCGCCCTGGCCGAACATGGGTAACACGACGCCCACCACATACGGGCCGATCAGCGAGCCGATGCGTCCAATGGCCGACGCGAAACCCGAGCCGGTTGCCCGCGCGCCCGTGCCGTATAGCTCCGGCGTGTAGGTGTAGAGCGCGGCCCACATGCCGAAGAGGAAAAACTGCATGGCGAGTCCCGTGCAGATCAGCAGCGTTTCGCTGCCCGCGTGCAAGGCCGTTTGTCCATAGACGTAGGCCATCACGGCGCCGCCCGTGAGCGAGGCGATGGTGGTGGGTTTGCGTCCCCAGCGTTCGACGAGCCAGGCCGCACACAGAAAGCCGGGAATGCCGCCGAGCGAGATCAGCACGGTATAGAGCACCGACTTCGTCACCGCGAACCCCGCTTGCTGCATCAGTGCGCCGAGCCACGAGGTGAGGCCGTAAAAGCCCAGCAATGCGAAGAACCAGAGCAGCCACACCATGACGGTGCGCTGCCGGTACGCGGCGCTCCAGATTTCGCGGAAGGCGCCGCGGCGGTTGACTGCGGCATCCGTATCCACGCTCGATGCAACCAGCAAGGGCGCCGGCAGTGACGTCAGACCCTTCGACCGCATGACCTTGGTCTCGACCCGAGCCAGTACCGCATCCGCTTCGCCCAGACGGCCGCGATGTTCGAGCCAGCGTGGCGATTCCGGCACCACGCGGCGCACGATCAGCACGAAGACCGCAGGAATGGCGAGCAGCGCGAACACCGTGCGCCAGCCGAAATGCGGCAGCACCACGTACGAAACGCATCCCGCCGCAATGAAACCGAGCGGCCAGAAGCCGTCCATCAGCGCGATCAGCCGGCCGCGCGACGAGGCGGGCACGAACTCCGAGAGCAGCGTCTGCGCGATGGGGAATTCCATGCCCATGCCGATGCCGAGCAAGACGCGGTAGACGATCAGCGCCTCTACCGACTGCACCGTTGAGCACAGGTACGATGCCGCGCCCCACAGCACCATGCTCCACTGAAACACGGGGCGGCGCCCGAAGCGGTCCGCGAGCAGTCCCGCGACCGCGGCGCCCAGCACCATGCCGAAGAAGCTCGCGCTCGCCACGAGCCCGGCCGCCGCCGTCGACAGATGGAACTCCGTCTTGATCGAGCCGAGCACGAAGGTCATCGTGCCCAAATCGACCGAATCGAAGAAGAACGCAATCGCGATGATGATGAAGAGCGTGCGGTGGTAGCCCGAAAACGGCAGACGCTCGAGACGGGCCGCCGCAGTGGCGCGACGGGAGGCGGATGAGGCTGAAGATGCAGCGACGGTCGGCATGGCGTCCCCTGAGCGAATGAATGGAAGGGCACGCCACGCGCGGACCGCTTTCGCTGCCGTCCGTTCAGATACGTGTGCTGCGGCCCACCTGGCATTCAGTAGACGCGGCCATTATTCGCACACATAGAACGGATGCGGCATGGCAATGGAACGGGTTCGCCATGTACTTCGCGTGATGCGTTCCCCGCGCGCGTCGCGTTTCGCGCTCAGTGCGTGTGCAACGCGGCGTCGTGCGCGCCCGCCGTGCCCGGCGATGGGGCGTCGCTGGTTCCATCGTCGCTGGCTCCATCGATACGCAACGGCTTGCCGCGTGCGGGTGCGCCGTTGGCGACGTAATAGGGCGTCTCCACACGCGCGAGCGGCGCGCGGCCGCGAATGCGGTCGGCAATCTTCTCGGCGAGCATGATGGTGGGCGCGTTGAGGTTGCCTGTGGTGATGCGCGGCATGATGGAGGCATCCACGACGCGCAGCCCTTCGATGCCATGCACGCGTCCCTCGCTGTCCACCACCGCCATGTCGTCGTAGCCCATCGCGCACGAGCACGACGGGTGGTAGGCGGTTTCTGCGCGGCCGCGTACGAACGCATCGAGCTCGGCGTCGGTCGTGAGTTGTGCGCCCGGATTCAGTTCCTCGCCGCGATAGCGGTCCAGTGCGGGCTGCCGCATGATTTCGCGCGTGATGCGGATGGCGTCGCGAAACTCGCGCCAGTCCAGCGCCTCGGCCATGTAGTTGAAGAGGATGGACGGATGCTCGCGCGGGTCGCGCGAACGCAGCTTCACGCGGCCGCGGCTGGGCGAACGCATGGAGCCCACGTGCGCCTGGAAGCCGTGCATGCGGATCGCGTTGGTGCCGTTGTAGTTGATCGCGACGGGCAGGAAGTGGTACTGAATATTCGGCCACGGGTCGTCGTCGCGGGTGCGAATGAAGCCGCCTGCCTCGAAATGATTGCTCGCGCCGATGCCCGTGCCGCGCAGCAGCCATTCGATGCCGATAGCCGGCTGGTTGTGCAGCAGCAGGGCAGGGTACAGCGAGACAGGTTCCTTGCAGGCGTACTGCATGTACATCTCGAGATGGTCCTGCAGGTTCTGGCCTACGCCGGGCAAATCGAGCACGACGGGCACACCCGCTTCGCTTAGCCACGCGCCGGGACCCACGCCCGAGCGTTGCAGGATCTGCGGCGAGGCGATGGCGCCGCTCGAGAGCAGCACTTCACGACGCGCGTGCGCCGTGACCGTCGTGTTGCCTTGCAGATAATCCACACCCACGGCGCGCTTGCCCGAGAACAGGATGCGGTCCGTGAGCGCGTGCGTGACGATGGTGAGGTTGGGGCGCGCGCGGGCACGGTCCAGATAGCCGCGCGCCGTGCTGGCGCGGCGGCCCTTCGGCGTCACCGTGCGGTCCATCGGGCCGAAGCCTTCCTGGCGATAACCGTTGAGGTCTTCCGTGCGCGGGTAGCCTGCCTGCACACCGGCTTCCACCATCGCCTCGAAGAGCGGATTCGCGCCGGGCTTGCTCGTGGTCACGTGCACGGGACCGTCGCCGCCGTGATAGTCGTTGGCGCCGACGTCGCGTGTTTCCGCCTTGCGAAAGTACGGCAGGCAGTCCAGATAAGCCCAGTTTTCAAGGCCTTTTCGTTCGGCCCAGCCGTCGTAGTCGAGTGCGTTGCCGCGGATATAGCACATGCCGTTGATCAGCGACGAACCGCCCAGGCCCTTGCCACGCCCGCACTCCATGCGGCGGTTGTTCATGTGCGGCTCCGGGTCGGTCTCGTAGGCCCAGTTGTAGCGGCGGCCTTGCAGCGGATACGCGAGCGCGGCCGGCATCTGCGTGCGGAAGTCGAAGCGGTAGTCGGGGCCGCCGGCTTCAAGCAGCAGTACCGTGACGTCCGCGTCTTCGGTGAGACGCGTGGCGAGCACGTTGCCCGCGGAGCCCGCGCCGATCACGATGTAGTCGTATTCCTTCGCTGCCATGCTGTGCTCCCTGTTTTGAGCCGTGCGCCTGCCTGTGCCGTTGTTCGCGTTGTGCCCTGTCTGTGCAGTGCGTCAGAACACCGGCTGATAGCGGCCCAGTTCCACCTGGACCGACTTGATGCGCGTGTAATGCCCAAGCGTCGCGATGCCATTTTCGCGGCCCACGCCCGACTGCTTGTAGCCGCCCACCGGCATTTCAGCGGGCGACTCGCCCCACGTGTTGATCCAGCAGATGCCCGCTTCCAGCCGGTGAATCACGCGATGCGCGCGGGCCAGGCTCTCTGTCACCACGCCGGCCGCAAGGCCGTAGTGCGTGGCGTTGGCGCGGGTGATCGTCTCTTCTTCGTCCCTGAACGTGAGCAGGCTCATCACGGGCCCGAAGATTTCTTCGCGCACGATGCGCATGTCGTCGCGGCAGTCGGCGAACACGGTAGGGGCGACGTACTGGCCCGACGCGAAGTGGCCGTCAACAAGGCGCGTGCCGCCCGCCACGAGCCGTGCGCCTTCGCGCTTGCCGCTATCGATATAGCCGAGCACCTTGTCGAGTTGTGCCGCGCTCGCGAGTGGACCGAAGTTGGTCTGCGGATCCGACGGCTTGCCGACGCGAATGCGTTTCACGCGTTCGAGCACGCGCGCTTCGAACGCGGACTGCACCGCGGCGTGCACGAATACGCGCGTGCCGTTCGTGCAGACCTGGCCCGCGCTGAAGAAGTTGGCGGTGACGGCGATGTCCGCGGCGCGGTCCAGATCGGCGTCGTCGAACACGATGAGCGGCGATTTGCCGCCCAGTTCCATCGTCACTTCCTTGAGCGACGACGCGCCCGCCATCGACATCACTTTCTTGCCCGTTTCGACGCCGCCCGTGAACGACACCTTCGCGATGCCTTCATGCGCGGTAAGCAATGCCCCCACGCGTCCGTCGCCCTGCACGACGTTGAACACGCCAGGCGGCACGCCGGCTTCGATATAGATCTCCGCGAGTTTCGAGGCCGAAAGCGGCGTCACCTCGCTCGGCTTGAAGATCATCGCGTTGCCCGCGGCGAGCGCAGGCGCCGACTTCCAGCACGCAATCTGGATCGGATAGTTCCATGCGCCAATGCCCGCCGTCACGCCGAGCGGCTCGCGCCGCGTGTAGACGAACGACTCTGCGCGCAGCGGAATCTGCTCGCCTTCGATCGCGGGGGCGAGACCGGCGTAGTACTCGATCACGTCGGCGCCGGTCACGATGTCCACCGCGCGCGTTTCGGCAATCGGCTTGCCCGTGTCGTGCATTTCGAGTTCCGCGAGCACGTCGTTGCGCTCGCGCAGCAATTCGACGGCACGGCGCAGGATGCGCGAACGCTGCATCGCGGTGAGCGCGGCCCACGTGCGCTGGCCTTCGCGCGCAGATTCCACGGCGCGGTCGATGTCCGCGGCACTGGCCTGCTGGACCGTGGCGAGTTTTTCGCCCGTGGCGGGATCGAACGTATCGAAGGTTTCGCCGCTGGTGGCATCGACATATTCGCCGCCGATGTAGAGACGTTGCAGGCCGTAGGAAGGCATCGTGTTTCTCCGTGAAGGAAGCCAGGTGCTCAGGGCTATGGGCTATGCGCTCGCTTCGAGCAGCATGTCGATGTAGTCGTTGGCGAGGCGCAGCGCCGCGCGCGTGTCGAACGGGTCGCCCGAGAGCGCGCCGCGCAGCCAGAGCCCGTCGATCATCGCGGCGAGGCCGCTTGCCGCGCGCCGTGCCGCGCTACGCGGCAGCGCCTTGGCGAATTCCGCGCAGAGATTCGAATAGAGCCTGCGTGTGTTGACGTGCTGCAAACGGCGCAGCGCGGGCTCGTGCATGCTCTGCGACCAGAAGGCGAGCCACGTTTTCATGACAGGGCCGCTCACCTGGCTCACGTCGAAATTGGCGGCCACGACCGCACGCAGACGCGCACGCGCCTGCGGCTTCGCCGCGATGCGACGGCGCCGCGTGGCCGCCCACAGGTCGCGCAGGATGTGGCGCATCGTGGCTTCGAGCAGACCGTCCTTGTCGCCGAAATAGTGGCTCACGATGCCCGTCGAGATGTTGGCGCGCTGCGCCACGGACGCGAGCGTGGTGCCGGCAAGGCCGGCTTCGTCGATGGTGAGCAGGGTGGCGTCGATCAGCTGCGCGCGACGCACTTCGCGCATTCCGACTTTGGGCATGGCGAACGGGAAGGTACATCTAAAGGAAGTCGCATCGTAGCTATTTTTTATTGAACGTTCAATCAATAAAAAACGCACCGAAACACGCGTGTCGGCGGCGGCCAAACCCGTGTCGGTTTTTGCACAATCGGCACGGGCCCATCGCGACTACGCTGCTGATAGCAGTGAGAGCGGCAGGCGCGCGCGTGCCGCCGCGAACGACGACGTCATCAGACGAACATGGAGACAGAACGATGAGCAGCAATCGCGGTGTCGTGTATACCGGGCCGGGCAAGGTCGAAGTGCAGTCCATCGACTACCCGAAGATGGTCGATCCCCGCGGCCGGGCCATTGGCCACGGCGTGATCCTGAAAGTGGTGTCCACCAACATCTGCGGCTCGGACCAGCACATGGTGCGCGGACGCACCACCGCGCCCACGGGCCTCGTGCTCGGGCACGAAATTACGGGCGAAGTGATCGAGGTGGGCCGCGACGTGGAAACGCTGCGCGTGGGCGATCTCGTTTCAGTGCCGTTCAACGTGGCCTGCGGGCGCTGCCCCACCTGCAAGGAACAGCACACGGGTGTGTGCCTGAACGTGAATCCGTCGCGCGCGGGCGGCGCTTATGGCTACGTCGACATGGGCGGCTGGATTGGCGGCCAGGCTGAGTACGTGCTCGTGCCGTACGCCGACTTCAACCTGCTCAAGTTCCCCGACCGTGATCAGGCGATGGCGAAGATCCGCGATCTCACCTGCCTCTCAGACATTCTGCCCACCGGCTACCACGGCGCCGTGATGGCCGGCGTGAAGCCGGGCGCCACGGCCTACATCGCGGGCGCGGGGCCCGTGGGCATGGCGGCGGCGGCCTCGGCGCGCCTCCTCGGCGCGGCATGCACGATCGTCGGCGACATGAATGCGGAGCGTCTCGAGCACGCTCGCAAGATGGGCTTCGAAACGGTGGACCTTTCGCGTGACGCGTCGCTCGGCGAACAGATCGCGCAGATACTCGGCACGCCCGAAGTGGATTGCGCGGTGGACTGTGTGGGCTTCGAGGCCCGCGGGCACGGTTCGCACGGCCACCACGAAGAGGCGCCCGCCACGGTGCTCAATTCGCTCATGGACATTACGCGCGTGGCCGGGTCCATCGGCATTCCGGGCCTTTACGTGACGGACGACCCCGGCGCCGTGGATCCGGCGGCGAAACGCGGGAGCCTGAGCATCCGCTTTGGCCTTGGCTGGGCGAAGTCGCATTCATTCCATACCGGCCAGACGCCCGTGATGAAGTACAACCGCAATCTCATGCAGGCCATTCTGTGGGACCGCCTGCCGATCGCGGATATCGTCAACGTGACCGTGGTGTCGCTGGACGAGGCGCCCGAAGGCTACCGGCAGTTCGATGGCGGGGCGCCACGCAAGTTCGTGATCGACCCGCATGGGTTGTTGAAGGCGGCTTGAGGGGGACATACGGCCGCCTGGTTTTGCCGTCGCTCCGCTAGCGGGGTGTCGCGGTATGGATGTTCACGCGAGCCGCTTTCCGGAGCGGCTCGCGTACTTGTGTTGTTGCTCGAGGCGCGATGCCGAGCGCTCTTCGCTCAATGTGTCACAGCCAGCGCTTTCGTTGTGCGAACGCACATTCCGCACTCAGAAAAAATTCCCACTTCTGATTAAATAGATAACCACATCAGAACTAATTACCGAAAACGTTTTTTTTACCTCGGTTGACTGGCTGATTCCTCGGAGGTTTCGTAAAATCGCTCGCACGCGCGGGAGCGTAACGACCAGAAGAGGCGGTATGGGTGCTCAAGACTTAATAAGGGGGATGCACGCCGGATTTTTGCAGCATGACCGCCTGCTCAAACTGGATAATCCGATCAGCAGTAACCTGCTGTTACCTCAACGGGCTACGGGGCATTCGCGAATTGGTCGCCATTTCGATTGGACCGTGGATGTCGTTTCGACATCCGAAGCCATCGAACTGAAGACATTGATTGCGCAGTCGGTGACGCTCTGGATTCAGCAGGGCGATAAATCATATTTGCCTCATCAAGGTTATGTTCACACCGTTCGGCGCCTGGGGTCCGATAGTGGATTGACAACCTTTCAGATCGGCTTCGCGTCGTGGATGCACTTCCTGCGCTTTCGCAAGGACGCGCGTATCTGGCAGGAAAAACCGGTCGATGCCATTCTGAGCGATGTCTTCAATATGCATCCGCAGGCACGAGGTGCCTTCCGGTTCGAGCTGAGCAGATCGCTGCCTTCCCGTTCTTTTTGCGTCCAATACGACGACGACTGGAATTTCGTCCACCGGCTCATGGAAAGCGAAGGGTTGTTTTCGTATTTCGAGCAGGCAGACGACGGGAAGTCTCACACGCTCGTCGTCGTCGACGATATTTACCGGCTCGAGCCACTTTCGCCACAGACCGTCGAGTTCTATCGCGCCGGTACGAGTGTTGAGGCGAATGCCCTGGTGCAGTGGTCCGGCACGCGTACGCTGCAAAGCACATCCCTTTCGACGCGAACTTTCGATTACAAGGCTCCGGGTTCGTTTTCCCATCCGAAGGGCGTAAGCGTGCCCACGGTCCCAGATCAGGGCGATCTGCCCGCACAAGCAGAGGTGTACGAGTACACGGGAGCCTATACCTATGGTCCGCAGGACCGTGGGGAATCGCTTTCAAGAATCCGCGTGGAGGAATGGGAGTCTCGTGCGAAACGGTTCTATGGCTGCGGTGGCGTGCGAGCGGCAGATGCCGGACGGTGGTTTGAATTGCTGAACCATCCCGATCACGAGCGAGATAACGATCCGCAAAGGCAGTTCGCTATAGTCGAGGCGGCGTGGTTCATCGAGAACAATCTACCGGTATCCACCCAGGCCGCCGATTTTCCGCATGGCCTCAAAGGCGTGCTGGCAGGAGCCAAAGCTCGTCAGACAGGCCAGACGGTCAGCCACTCTGACGGCAGCGAAGGATTCTTTCTCGTCGAGATCGAAGCGCAACGCAGGGCCGTGCCCTATCGCAGTCCATTCGAGCATCGCAAGCCGGATATGCACATGCAGACTGCGATCGTTGCTGGCCCTCCCAACGAAGAGGTCTACACAGATTCGTTGAATCGTATCAAGGTGCGCTTCCACTGGGATCGACTCAATGAGGGTGACGAGAAAGCGTCATGCTGGGTGCGCGTCGCGATGTCCGATACGGGCGGTGGATACGGGGGCGTGCATGTGCCGAGAGTCGGTGAGGAGGTCTTGATCGACTGGGTGGACGGCGATTGCGACAGGCCTCTGGTGACCGGAAGGGTCTATAACGGCGCGACGCAACCGCATTGGCACACCAACGGTCTGTTGTCCGGCTACAAATCAAAGGAATATCAGGGAAGCGGCTACAACCAGATGGTGATGGACGACTCGACGGGGCAGAACCGGGTTCAGCTCTATTCGTCGAGCACCAATGCGCTGCTGCATTTGGGTTATCTCATCGACCAGACTGACAACAACAGGGGCGCCTATCTAGGTAGCGGTTTCGACCTGAAGTCTGACGCCTACGGCGCAGTGCGTGCCGGCCAGGGGGTGTATATCACCACACATCCGGTGACCGCTCAACAGCTGGATGCACGGGACTCCGTCTCGCAACTGCTGAATTCGGAGAGCGTGCTGGAATCGATGTCGGACGCCAGTACCACGCATCAAGCCGAAAGTCTCAAGAGCGGATACGACTCGCTCAAGTCATTCGCAGACGCTGTGCAGAGCAGCGTCTCCGGTGGGTCGGCTGGCGCAAAGACGGGCAGTGGCGGGGCCGGCAACGCGAATGCATTCAAGGAACCGATCATGCTCTTCGGTAGTCCTGCGGGAATCGCGTTATCCACACAGCAATCCGTTCATCTTGCCGCTAACGCGCAAGTCAATTTTGTTAGTGGACAAAGTGCGCATATTGCTACCGGTAAATCGCTGGTTGCCAGCGTGGCAGAAAAGCTCAGTCTATTTGTCCAGAACGCCGGCATGAAGTTGTTCACGGCCAAAGGAAAAGTGGAGATTC
This sequence comes from Paraburkholderia sp. A1RI_3L, assembly GCF_048957895.1. NCBI lineage: Bacteria > Pseudomonadati > Pseudomonadota > Betaproteobacteria > Burkholderiales > Burkholderiaceae > Paraburkholderia > Paraburkholderia sp. A1RI_3L. Next base: position 166,043 of record NZ_JARCHA010000011.1, on the reverse strand, counting down.
GAGCGCATTCCGACAACATCGAAGTGACCGCCCAGAAGACCGTAAAGGTATTGTCTGCGACGGAAGGTATCGAGGCGGCGGCGAAGCAGGAAATATTGCTGACGTCGGGTGGCGCGTATATTCGCGTCAAGGACGGCAATATCGAGATACATGCGCCGGGCAAGGTTGATATCAAGGGAGCCCAGCACTTGTTTGCGGGACCGACCAGCATGCACGAGGCAAACAATCTGCAGGGGAAAAAGGCCGATATGCGCCTCAAGTATGTCGATGCCGAAGGCAATGTGCCGCCCGGCGAGCCGATCAAGCTGATGGCCGAAGATGGCACAACACACAATGTCGTGCTTGATGGCGAAGGCAAGGGCGAATTGAACGGTATCAGCTTTGGAAGGTTGGTAGCTAACCAGGTCAAAAGAAGCGGAGAATAAATATGGGCGACAGCGCTTTGATGCAGCACACAGTCTGTATCGACTTGCCCGGTGAGCCGGTGGATTGCTGGGCTGATACGGAGACGACGGTGTTACTTCGCAAACATCGGGATGTGATTTTCGATATACACATCAATAGCGGCGCCACTTACGTTGTCGAAGCAACCGACGATTGGATTTACGACGTTGCAAAGAAGAAGCGTGCCAAGCAAGGGCAGTTTTCCGATGGTCAGCGCTATCACGTCTGGATTAGCCGGGATTTCAAGGGAGAACTGCTGCTCAAGCGTGGTGGCAAGATTCTGTATCGTTATTCGATGAAGCAGTTCGGCGTATCGAATGTCGGTTCCGATCCAAAGGCCAAGCCGGAGCCCATTATCATCGCGGTCAGGGAAAATACGGCAACGCATCTTCCCCCAACATCTTCTTCCGCGCCGGTGGCTGCGACGGGTAATCGGTCAATGATCCAGTTTCCGGAGCCCGCTGTTCCTGATTACTTACGTTGGGGAGTCAGGTCCGATCCGCTGCTTTCGCCTACGCTGTCGCGTGATGCCATGGCATGTCCGTTGCCGATCAAACTGGCGCAGAGCACGACAGTTGAGCCTCTGCAGGAAGCGCATGTTCTTCAGGTCAACAAGGAATCAATCCCACAAGATGTCCTCGACGCGCTAGCATCGGGTGGTTCCGACGAGACTGCGCTCGATACCAACAAAATTACTACTCGTAACTGGTTGATCGCTCAGCTGGCCGGTGCCACGGCCTTTCTTAACGACAACAAAGAATGGATCGGCGAGCTTTGGTCAGAAAAATTTCGCCTTACCAAGGTAGTTCACAAAAATGTCGGTGAAAGACTGTACGTGGTTTTTACTGGTAACCCGCGGTTGAGAAAGCTAATCACTGCTGCGCGCTATGGAGTGAAGAACGAAAAGGTGTTCACTATTGCCGGCGGTGCCGGTACGGTGGAGTCGGGCGCCGCCGCAGCGTGGGAAGGAAGCAAGGGCGCATTCAAAAAAGCAGGGCTGATCGCTTTGATATTTACGATAGCGCTCGATACCGCGGAGTGGCTGCATGACTATGAGCAGACTGGCCCCGATGGAAAGCGCAAGAAGGATTTCGCCGACCTGTTAGGCAAGATTGGCATCGATCTCGTCAAGGCCGGGCTCGGCGCCGCGATCGCTTCGGTACTCGTCGGTACGGTCGTGGCGCTGGTCGCGGGAACTGTCGCGGTTCCCGTCGCGGCCATCGTGGTCGGGACTATTTTCGTCGCAGCCGCTGTTGGGTATGGGCTGGACTGGGTCGACAAGAAAACGCACACCACCGAGCGCGTCACATCCTGGTTACGCTCCCTTGGCCAATCTCTGAAAGACGGTGCCGAGTATCTCGGAAAGTCCATGCCTAAGGACTACGGTTCATACCCTCTGATGTATATGCCCTGAGTTCACCACCTGGAATCACATAACAATGTCAAGAGCACGCACGATCAGGCAGTCTTCTTCCGGCCTCAGCGACCCGGTCCGGGACGCCGCGAAAAAGGCGGCATGGGTTTGCGTATTGTTTCCGCTGCTGGCTGCCGGTGTGTCGTATGCGGCTTACGCCGATGATCTGGCCGTGTCTGAATGGCCTTGGCGAATTGCGGTAGTCGTTATGGTCGTATCGCTTGCCGCGCTGGGCGTGTTGCTCACGCGTGCAAGAGGATCGAACCTGTTGTGGGTGTTCGGGCTCACGCAATGTATTGGCTTCTTTGTTCTTTACTTTTTCTTCGGCGTTTTCGGCTACTTTTTTCTGTTCCTTTTTGCGCCGCTTCCCCCGCAGGTCAGGTGGCCGGGCTTGCTCGGAGGAATCGCGATAACGGGTTACTGGCTATACATGTCGAGAAAGAATGTGCTGCGCGTCGTTGAGCACACGGCATTTATCGGGAAAGCGTTCGAGGAACAGGCGGCCGAGTTCCAGTATGGCATGGAGGCCGGCATGCAGCAGTTCGAGCGACTGAGTACGGAAAAGTCGCCTTTTCCGAGACTTTTTGCGCTGGTTGTGGCCTGCATCGCGCCGCTTTATCTCATCGTGCAGCGCGTGTTGACAGCCAGCTTTGGAACGCCTGGCGTGCTGTTTTTTCTCGCGGTCATGGGCATGCCCGTTTCGCTCTGGTTTGCGGGCTTGCTGGTGCGGATCTACATCATCATGGTTGCGCTGCCGGCGCGACTCCGGCGAGAGCACAACAAGCCTGTCGTGGTGGCGCGCTGAAGTGAGGTGATGGAGCGCGGGTGCGTCTCATGGCCAACCAGGCCCACCGACGCACCCGCTCCGTTACTTCACCCACACGACCCAATCTCCCCGCACGCCGTGCAGAAGTCGCAACCGTCCTTGCGGATCACGGCGTTTGCGCCGCACGATCCGCACTTGCGGCCGAACATCGTGCGCGGTTCGGGCGTGTTGACGCTGGCTGCCGTTGCTTCGTCGGCGGCGCCGGCGTCGCTAGGGGCTGCTGTATCGAAGTCCCCGGCATGCATCGTCGTGCCGTGACCCGCCATTGCGCCGCGCGGCAGCCTTGCGAGCAGACGCGATGGCACCTGGTTGCCTTCGGCATCCAGAAAGCCGCGCCGGTGCAGGATCTGCTGGATCGCGTAAGCGAGCGCCGCCACTTCGGAGTCGTGCCAGAGCGGAATGCGGCGACCGTCCAGCCGCTGCGTTTCGCCCAGCCGCACCTGGCCGCGATCCCACGAAACCTTGCGCATGTCCTGCAGGTTGCGCGCCACGAACCCGCCCCGCGCGGCGAGCGAGAGCGAACGCATGGTCGCGGTAATCCACTGCTGCGACTCGTCGCGCTGGCCCACGGGAATGAAGAACTCGATGGGCCGTTCGATGGTGACTTCCTCGCCGCCCACGCGACCCGTCACTTCCATGAATGAGACGGCCACGTAGAGCGACTTCTTGCCCAACTGCGTGAGGTATTCGACTTTCTCGATGATGGCCGGCAGTTCGCCCTTGGGGCGATGATCGATGGCGATACGCAGCGGGTCGAAGTCGGCTTCGGCGAGCGTGTCTTCGGGCTCGGTCGTGTGGAGCACGGCGCCCAGCGTTTCGTTCGGGCGATAGGTGGCGAGCCCCTTGAGGCCGCTTTGCCACGCGTCGAAGTAGAGGCTTTCGAAGTCGTTGAACGGGTAATCGGCGGGCACGTTGACCGTCTTCGAAATGGACGTGTCCACGTAGGGTTGCACCGCGGCCATCATTTGCAGGTGGTCGTGCGCCGACATTTCCAGCGCGCTCACGAAGTAGTCGGGCAGGGCGTCCATGTCGCCGCCCAGCTCGCGGTACACGCGGTACGCGTAGTCTTCCACGGCGAAGCTCTGCTTGCTGCCGTCGGCCATGACCTTGGTGCGCTGATAGGTCCACGAGAACGCGGGCTCGATGCCGTTGGACGCGTTGTCCGCGAACGCGAGGCTCACCGTGCCCGTGGGCGCGATGGAAAGCAGGTGGCTGTTGCGGATGCCGTCGCGGCGAATGGCGTCCTTGATGTCGTCGGGCAGGCGCGAGGCAAAGGTGCCTTCGGCCAGGTACTGCTCGGCGTTGAAGAGCGGGAACGCGCCGCGTTCGCGGGCGAGTTCCACGGAGGCGCGATACGCCGAGTCGCGCATCACGCGCGCCACGCGCGTGGCGAACTCGCGGCCTTCGGGCGAGTTGTAGCGCAGACCCAGCATCACGAGCGTGTCGCCCAGCCCTGTGAAGCCGATGCCGATGCGGCGTTTCGCGTCCGCTTCCGCGCGCTGCTCGGGCAGCGGCCACAGCGTGATGTCGAGCACGTCGTCGAGAAAGCGCACCTGCGTGCGCGTGCGCGCAATGAGCCCGTCCCAGTCGAACGTGCTTTCGCCGCCTTGCAGCTTCGCGAACGGGTCCAGCACGAAGCGCGTGAGATTGAGCGGCCCGAGGTTGCAGCAGCCGTAGGCGGGCAGCGGTTGCTCGCCGCACGGGTTGGTGGCGCGGATCGTTTCGATGGCGCGCAGGTTGTTGTCCTCGTTCATGCGCGAGATGAACACGACGCCGGGCTCGGCCACGTCGTAGGTGGAGCGCATGATCATGTCCCAGATCGCCCGCGCGCTCTTTTCCGCGTAGACCCACAGGCCGTCTTCGCGTTGGTGCAGGTCGCCCGCGGCGCGCAGTGCCGGTGACGGTTCGGCGCGGTGCACGAGTTGCCAGGGCAGATCGGCTTCAACGGCCTGCATGAACGCATCCGTCACGGCCACGGAAATGTTGAAGTTGTTCCAGCGGCCCTTCGAATGTTTCGCTTCGATGAATTCGAGCAGGTCGGGGTGATCGCAGTCGAGCACGGCCATCTGTGCGCCGCGGCGCGAGCCCGCGCTTTCCACCGTGCGGCACGAGGCGTCGAACACGTCGATGTAGCTGCACGGTCCTGATGCACTCGAACCCGTGGAATGCACGTAGGCGCCGCGCGGGCGAATGGCCGAAAAGTTGTAGCCGACCCCGCCGCCGCGCCGCATTGTTTCAGCGGCCTGGAGCAGTGCAACATAAATGCCGGGAAGGCCGCGGTCGTCCAGGCCCTGAATGCAGTCGCCCACCGGCTGTACGAAGCAGTTGATGAGCGTGGCCGCAATGCCGCTGCCCGCGGCGCTCATGATGCGGCCGGCGCCCAGCGCGCCGTGACGCAGGTTGTCGACGAAGCGGGCCTCTATCTCGGCGCGCAGTTCCTGCGGCTCGGCCGCCGCGACACCGCGCGCGACGCGGCGGTAGATGTCGTCGGCGGTGCGCTCGTCGCCTTTGGCGTACTTTTCGAGCAGCACGTCGGTCGAGAACTTTTGCGGCGCGATCTGAAACTCGGATTCGATAGTTGCCATAGAGGGACCTGAACGGTGCGCAGTGAGGTGGTTGGAAAGCCGGACACTATAGCGACGGCGCTGCGGCAACCAGGAGCGGTGCGTTGCCACATCAGTCGGCACATCAGTTGCCGCACGGGTTGCCACATGATGCGGTGGCACGGGGTTGCTGCAATCCGTCGACGCAACCGATTACGACGTTATTTGCCGCAATCGGGAAAACAACATTCCAACCTTAGCGCACGCGTCAGTTCGCCGCAATGCGTGCCAGAGGGGGCGTGGCATGATTGCCCATCCATTTTTCGAGGATCGCCGTTGCCCATGCGCACGATCGTCCCGCCTGCCGCTGAGGCGCAGGCATCGCTATCTGCTTCTGCTTCCACGTCTGCCGCGCTACACCCGCCCATCAGGATTCCCGAACTGGTCTGTCCCGCAGGCAATCTGCCTGCACTGCGCACTGCCGTGGATGGCGGTGCCGATTGCGTCTACGTCGGCCTGCGCAACGACACCAACGCACGCGCTTTTCCCGGTCTCAACTTCGACGAAGCGACGCTCGCGCAAGGCGTCGACTACGCGCATCGCGCGAATCGCAAAGTCTTGCTCGCGATCAATACCTACGCACATGGCCACGACCTCTCGCGCTGGACTGCCGCCATCGATCTGGCCGCACGCGTGGGCGTGGATGCGGCCATCGTGGCCGACCCGGTGGTGATGGCGTATGCGGCGCGGCAGCATCCTGAGCTGCGTCTGCATCTTTCGGTGCAAGGGTCGGTGACGAACCACGAAGGCATCAACTTTTTGCAGCGCGAGTTCGGCATTCAGCGCGCGGTGCTGCCGCGTGTGCTTTCGCTCGAACAGGTCGAACAGACGGTGCGGCAGACGTCGGTGGAGATCGAGGTGTTCGCGTTCGGCAGCCTGTGCGTGATGGTGGAGGGGCGCTGCATGCTCTCGGGGCACGCCACGGGCGAATCGCCGAATCTCAACGGCGTGTGCTCGCCGGCGCGCCACGTGCAGTGGGTCGAGCGCCAGGAGGGCACGCAAAAGCGGCTCGATGCGCGCCTCGGCGGCGTGCTCGTGGACAGCTATCGCGAGGACGACAAGGCCAGCTATCCGACCATCTGCAAGGGGCGCTTCGAAGTGGCCGGCAAGCGCTACTACGCGATGGAAGAGCCCGCGAGCCTCAATGCGCTCGAACTCTTGCCCGAGCTTGCGCGCATGGGCGTGGCGGCGGTGAAGATCGAAGGCCGCCAGCGCGGTTCTGCCTACACCGCAGCTGTCACACGAGTGTGGCGCGAAGCGCTCGATGCGCTCACGCGCGAAGGTGTCGCGGCGCGGCGCGCGGCGACATGGCACGCCGCGCTCGGCTCGCTTGCCGAGGGGCAGCAGGACACGCTCGGCGCCTATTCACGTCCATGGAAGTAAGCCTCATGAAGCTCGCGCTCGGTCCCATTCTTTATTACTGGCCTCGCAACCACGTCATGGCGTTCTATGCCGACGTGGCGGCTTCCGCGGCAGATGTCGTCTACGTCGGCGAGGTGGTGTGCTCGCGCCGTCACGAACTGCGCTTTTCGGATTGGGTCGCGATTGCGCGCGAACTGGCGTCGGCCGGCAAAGAGGTCGTGCTCTCCGCACTGGCACTCGCCGAAACCGAAGCGGACCTGCGCCAGGCGCGCAAGCTCGCCGAGAACGGCGAGTTCATGCCGGAAGTGAACGACATGTCGGCGCTCGCGCTCGTCGCGCGACGCATGCCTTTCGTGGCGGGGCCGCACCTCAACTGCTACAGCGCGCAGATGCTCGAATGGCTCGTGAGTCTGGGCGCACGGCGCTGGGTGACGCCCGTGGATTGCTCGCGTGCCACGTTGGCGGAAATTCGCGGCGGCATTACGGAGGCGAACGGCGCCGCGAGCGAGCCGCCCTGCGAGATCGAGTACTTCGCTTACGGCCGTGCGCCGCTCGCCTTTTCGGCACGCTGCTTCACCGCGCGTCATCACCATTTGCAGAAGGATCATTGCGAACGCCGCTGTATCGACGACCCCGAAGGCATGACCGCTTTCGCTCAGGATGGCAAACCGTTCGTCACGATCAACGGCATTCAGACGCAGACGGCGCAGGTGGTGAACCTGGCCGGCCACACACACGGTCTGGCGAGCGAAGGCGTATCGGTACTGCGCATCAGCCCGCAGGCGAATCGCACGGTGGCGGTGCTCGATATCTTCAAGGCGGTGTGCGACGGCGAACTCACGCCGCGGGATGCGTATCGCGAGGCCTGCGCGCAGCACGACGCACCGTCCTGCAACGGGTTCTGGTTCGGGGAGCCGGGCCTGGCTGAAAAGGCGGCCGCTAATGCAGGCATCGCAGACCTCACGAGTGTCACGCCAACCGGCGATCCATCCGCCGCAGCAGGCACGACCGGAGTCCGCGCATGAAACTACCGAGCCCTGTGCCCCTGCTGCGCTACTGCGCGGCCCGTCTGCCCGCTACGCCGCTCGCGTATGCACTCTGTGTGGCGCTCAATCGCCACGTGCTGCCCGTGCTCGACACCGATACGCGTGCGTTGCTGGCCGGGTATCTCTACGAATTGAACGTGACGGACATCGGCCTCACCGTGCGCCTCACCGTGGGCGCGGATCGTTTCGAACTCTGGCGTGGGGAGGCACGAGCCCCGGACCTGATCGTCGCAGCGAGCGGCCCCGACTTCATCCGGCTCGCGGCGCGCGACGTGGATGCCGACACGCTGTTCTTCAGCCGGCGCCTCATCATGCAGGGCAGCACGGAACTCGGGCTGATCGTGCGCAACGCGGTGGAAGCTATCGACTTCGAGAAGATGCCGGGCGGCGCGCTCATGCAGACCGCGCTGCGCCGCGCGGTTCAGGTGACGGCGCGGTTCGCGTGAACGTGCGGGATATCAGCGAACGTCTCGGCGAACGTATCAGGGAACTTCAGGCGGACAGAAACGCGTGGTGCGCTGAGGCTGCCGCTGGCGCCGGCACAGTGCCCGGAGCGCCCGGAGCGCCCACCACTTCGGCAAGCGGCGCCACCTGCTTGCGGCGCTCGCGCGTGGGCGCCGTACCGAACGCATCGCGATAGCTCTTGCTGAAATGGCACGCGGACTGGAAGCCGCAGGCCATGGTGATGTGCATGATCGACATGTCGGTCTGCAGCAGCAACTCGCGTGCACGACGCAGACGCAGCGTGAGGTAGTAGTGCGTCGGCGTCATGCCCAGATGCTCGCGGAAAAGGCGCTGCAATTGCCGTTGCGACATGTTCGCGAGCCGCGCGAGTTCTTCGCGCGAGAGCGGCTCTTCGATGTTGTTCTCCATCAGCGAAATCACTTCGAACAGCGACTTGTTCGCTGAGCCAAGACGCGCCACGAGCGGCATGCGCTGCTGCGCGCTCGTATCGCGCACGTGCTCCACGATGAACTGTTCGGCAATCTGCGTCACGCGCGCCGTGCCGATGCGCGAGGCGATGAGGTTCAACATCATGTCGAGCGGCGCGACGCCGCCCGTGCAGGTCACGCGATCGCGGTCGATCACGAACAGCTCTTTCAAAAAGCGCGTGTCCGGAAACTCTTCCTTGAGCGCCGACATGTTTTCCCAGTGAATCGCACATGCGTAGCCCGCAAGCAAGCCGGCTTTCGCGAGCGCATAGGTGCCGGTGCACAGGCTGCCGAGCGCCACGCCTTCGCGCGCGAAGCGACGCAGCGTGGCCAGATGCGTGGCCGTGGTTTCGCGCTGCACGTTGATGCCGCCGCAGACGAACACGATGTCGGGTTTGCCGACGCAGTCGGCCGGCCCCGTGTCTACGGAGAGGCCGTTGCTCGCGCTGACGAGGCCGCCGTCGGGGCTGATGACGGACCAACGGTAGAGCGGCTGCCCACTCAGGTAATTCGCCATGCGCAGCACTTCGATCGCGTTGGTGAACGCGATCATGGTGAAGTTGGGCAGCGGCATGAAAGCGAAGTGGGACAACGACGCGGTACGGTCGGGCGACATGGTGCGGTGTTCCTTCGGCTCTCTGACTTCGGCTCTACAGCTTGACGGCCGGTGGGGCGCGGCCGCATTTATTCTCGTGTTGATGGCAACAAGCGTGCCATACGTTGTAACCCTGGCCAAACCCTGGCGAAACCCCGGCCAAACCCTTATTCGTCCCACTTATCGAGCATTCGCACGGTCGTGCTGTGCACCTGCACTGTGCGGCGCGAGCACCGTGGGCGGGCGCGCGCCGCACGCAAGCGGTGCTCCTGAAGGGTGTTTGCGCTGCAAAGCAGCATTGGCCGTGCGGCCTGCTTTTTCCGACGCTTGAAAGCCGACTTGTCCAAAACGGACTCGCATGGCGGAAATGGAAAAGAACGCGTCTGAATTCATCAATTGGCGCAAAAGGCGAAAGACAAGAATAGAGCCGTCGGCAGCCCTGAGCCTTATGTGCTGCGCTTCGCATGCCTGAATACGCTGCTTTTCCTGACCAACGGACGCCCCATGTCGAACGCCAACCCTTTCTTTACCCAGACCCTCGCCGAACGCGACGCGCCCGTGCGCAGCGCGGTGCTGAAGGAACTCGAGCGGCAGCAGTCGCAGGTCGAACTGATCGCCTCGGAAAACATCGTCTCGCGCGCTGTGCTGGAAGCGCAGGGCTCGGTGCTGACCAACAAGTACGCGGAAGGTTATCCGGGCAAGCGTTACTACGGCGGTTGCGAATATGTGGATGAGGTCGAAGCGCTCGCCATCGATCGCATCAAGACGCTTTTCAACGCGGGCTATGCGAACGTGCAGCCGCATTCGGGCGCGCAGGCCAACGGCGCCGTGATGCTCGCGCTCGCGAAGCCCGGCGACACGGTGCTGGGCATGTCGCTGGATGCGGGCGGGCACCTCACGCACGGCGCGAAGCCCGCGCTCTCGGGCAAGTGGTTCAACGCCGTGCAGTACGGCGTGGACCGCGAGACGCTGCGCATCGACTACGACCAGGTGGAAAAGCTCGCGCACGAGCACAAGCCGACGCTCATCATCGCAGGCTTCTCCGCGTATCCGCGTGTGCTCGACTTCGCACGCTTTCGCGCGATTGCCGATAGCGTGGGCGCGAAGCTGATGGTGGATATGGCGCACATCGCGGGCATCATCGCGGCGGGGCGTCACCCGAGCCCTGTAGGCCACGCGCATGTTGTGACTTCGACCACGCACAAGACGCTGCGCGGCCCGCGCGGCGGCTTCGTGCTCACGAACGACGAAGACATCGCGAAGAAGATCAACTCCGCGGTGTTCCCGGGGCTGCAAGGCGGCCCGCTCATGCACGTGATCGCGGGCAAGGCCGTGGCCTTCGGCGAAGCGCTGCATGCAGATTTCAAGAGCTACATCGACAGCGTGCTCGCCAATGCGCAGGCACTGGGCGAAGTGCTGAAAGAAGGCGGCGTGGACCTCGTCACGGGCGGCACGGACAACCATCTGCTGCTCGTCGATCTGCGCCCGAAGGGCCTCAAGGGTACGCAGGTGGAGCAGGCGCTGGAACGCGCAGGCATCACCTGCAACAAGAACGGCATTCCCTTCGATACCGAGAAGCCCACGGTGACCTCGGGCATTCGCCTCGGCTCGCCGGCCGGCACCACGCGCGGTTTCGGCGTTGCGGAGTTCCGCGAGATCGGGCGCCTCATTCTCGATGTGTTCGATGCGCTGCGCGAGCACCCCGAAGGCCATGCGCCTACCGAGCAGCGCGTGCGCCGCGAGATCTTCGCGCTGTGCGAGCGCTTCCCGATCTACTGAACCCGAACCACGGAGCTACGGCATGAGCACCCTGCACGAGAACAGCATCATCATCGACGGTCTGAACATCTCGAAGTTCGACCGTTCGGTGTTCGAAGACATGAGAAAAGGCGGCATCACGGCGGCGAACTGCACGGTGTCGGTGTGGGAGAGCTTCGCGAAGACCGTGGACAACATCGCGCTCATGAAGCAGCAGATTCGCGCGAACAGCGAACTGCTCACGCTCGTGCGCACCACCGAAGACATTGCGCGTGCGAAGAAGGAGAACCGCACGGGCGTGATTCTCGGCTTCCAGAACGCGCATGCGTTCGAAGACAACATCGGCTACATCGAAGCATTCGCCGACATGGGCGTGCGCGTGGTGCAGCTTTGCTACAACACGCAGAACCTCGTGGGCACCGGCTGCTACGAGCGCGACGGCGGGCTCTCCGACTTCGGCCGCGAAGTCATTACGGAGATGAACCGCGTGGGCATCATGGTCGATCTGTCGCACGTGGGCAGCAATACGTCTTCGGAAGCCATCGCATTTTCAAAGAAGCCGGTCTGCTATTCGCACTGCCTGCCTTCGGGCCTGAAAGAGCATCCGCGCAACAAGTCCGACGCGCAGTTGAAAGAGATTGCGGACGCAGGCGGTTTCGTAGGCGTGACGATGTTCGCGCCGTTCCTGAAGCGCGGCATCGACGCCACTATCGACGACTACATCGAAGCCATCGATTACGTGGTGAACCTGATCGGCGAAGACGCCGTAGGCATCGGCACGGACTTCACGCAGGGCTACAGCGTGGACTTCTTCGACTGGCTCACGCACGACAAGGGCCGCTACCGCCGCCTCACGAACTTCGGCAAGGTGGTGAACCCCGAAGGCATTCGCACCATCGGCGAATTTCCGAACCTGACGCAGGCGATGGAGCGCGCCGGCTGGAGCGAGACGCGCATCCGCAAGATCATGGGCGAGAACTGGGTGCGCGTGTTCCGCGACGTGTGGGGCGCGTGAGGCTTCAGCCTCTTACGACCCGACACACGACCACGCTCGTCCATAACGACACGCCACACACCGAAGAAACCTCACGCTCACCCCACGGAGCTTTCGCGATGCAACCACAACTGCCCATCGACGTCGATGCCGAAACCGGCGTCTGGACCACTGACGCGCTGCCCATGCTGTACGTGCCGCGTCACTTCTTCACGAACAACCACACCGCTGTGGAAGAGGCGCTGGGCCGCGAAGCCTACGCCGGCATTCTGTACCAGGCCGGCTACAAGTCGGCGTACCACTGGTGCGACAAGGAAGCGAAGCAGCACGGCATCAGCGGCATGGCCGTGTTCGAGCATTACCTGAAGCGTTTGTCGCAACGCGGCTGGGGTCTGTTCCGCATCGTCGAGGCGGACCCCGCCAGTGCACGTGCACGCATCGAACTGCGCCACTCGTCGTTCGTGCTCGCGCAGCCGGGCAAACAGGGCAAGCTCTGCTACATGTTCGCCGGCTGGTTCGCCGGCGCGATGGACTGGGTCAATGACACCAGCGACACCAGCGACACGAGCGGCGCCAGCGGACACGCACCGCGTGCGCAGTCGAAGGAAGTGCAGTGCGCGGCCGAAGGCCACGACCACTGCATCTTCGAAGTGTCGCCGCTCGCGAACTGAACGACTTGTACCGGTCTGCCGGGCACGCCCCACACCGACTCAATCCCCACACCCACGCCCGAGGTTGTCTGCGATGCGTTACCCCAACCTGTTCAAACCGCTCGCGCTGAACCAGCTCACGTTGCGCAACCGCATCGTCAGCACGGCGCACGCGGAAGTCTATGCGGAGCCCGGCGGGCTGCCCGGCGACCGCTACATCCGTTACTACGAGGAAAAGGCGAAGGGCGGTGTGGGCCTTGCCGTGTGCGGGGGCTCGAGCCCGGTTTCGATCGATAGCCCGCAGGGATGGTGGAAGTCCGTGAACCTTGCGACGGACCGCGTGATCGATCCGCTCGGGCGGCTGGCCGAAGCCATGCATCGGCACGGCGCGAAGATCATGATCCAGGCCACGCACATGGGCCGCCGCTCGGCGTTTCACGGCGAGCACTGGCCGCATCTGATGTCGCCTTCGGGCGTGCGCGAGCCCGTGCACCGCGGCAACGCGAAGATCATCGAGGTGGAGGAAATCCGCCGCATCATCGGCGACTTCGCGACCGCGGCGAAGCGCGTGCAGCAGGCCGGCATGGACGGCATCGAAATTTCTGCGGCCCACCAGCACCTTATCGACCAGTTCTGGAGCCCACGCACCAACTTCCGCACCGACGAGTGGGGCGGCAGCCTGCAGAATCGGCTGCGGTTCGGCATCGAAGTGCTGAAAGCCGTGCGCGAGGCCGTGGGCCGTGACTTCTGCGTGGGCCTGCGCATGTGCGGCGACGAGTTCCACGAAGACGGGCTCGACCACGAGCAGTTGAAAGAGATCGCGCAAGCCATGGCGGAAACGGGCTTGATCGACTACGTCGGCGTGATCGGTTCCGGCGCGGACACGCACAACACGCTCGCCAACTGCATGCCGCCCATGGCGTTGCCGCCCGAGCCGTTCGTGCATCTGGCCGCGGGCATCAAGTCGGTCGTGAAGCTGCCCGTCATGCACGCGCAGAGCATTCGCGACGCGGGTCAGGCCGAACGCCTGCTCGCCACGGGCATGATCGACCTCGTGGGCATGACGCGCGCGCAGATTGCGGATCCGCACATGGTCATCAAGATTCGCGACGGCCGCGAAGACGAGATCAAGCAGTGCGTGGGCGCGAACTACTGCATCGACCGCCAGTACAACGGCCTCGACGTGCTCTGCGTGCAGAACGCCGCGACGTCGCGCGAAGCCACCATGCCGCACGTCATCGAAAAAACGCGCGGGCCGCGACGCAAGGTGGTTGTGGTGGGCGCGGGGCCGGCAGGACTCGAAGCGGCGCGCGTGGCGCGTTCGCGTGGTCACGACGTGGTGCTGTTCGAAAAGAGCGATGCGGTGGGCGGCCAGATCCTGCTCGCGGCCAAGGCCCCACAGCGCGAACAGATGGCCGGCATCGTGCGCTGGTTCGACATGGAAACGAAGCGCCTTGGTGTAGACAGGCGCCTCGGTGTGGCCGCCGACGAGAAAACCATCATGGCCGAGAAGCCCGACATCGTGGTGCTGGCCACGGGCGGCTCGAGCTTCACGCAGCAGGTGCCCGCGTGGGGCGTGGCCGAAGGCCTCGCCGTGAGCGCGTGGGACATTCTCTCGGGCAACGTGCAGCCCATGCAGAACGTGCTCGTCTACGACGGCGTGAGCACGCATGCAGGCGCCGGCGTGGCCGACTTCATCGCGAGCCGCGGCTCGAAGGTGGAGATCGTGACGCCCGACGTGAAGGTGGCCGACGACGTGGGCGGCACCACGTTCCCCATCTTCTATCGCCGGCTCTACGCGCAGGGCGTGATCCACACGCCGAACTACTGGCTCGACCGCGTCTATGAAGAGAACGGCAAGAAGATCGCCGTGATCCGCAACGAGTACACCGAGGAACAGGAAGAGCGCGCCGTCGATCAGGTGGTGATCGAAAACGGCGTCACGCCCAACGACGCGCTCTACTGGAAGCTCAAGCCCGAGTCCGTGAACCGCGGCCAGGTGGACGTGCACAAGCTCTTCGCCGCGGAGCCGCAGCCGTCGCTTGCCGAAGAACTCGGCAACGGCCGCTTCCTGCTGTTCCGCGTGGGCGACTGCATCTCCATGCACAACATTCACGGTGCGATCTACGACGCACTGCGTCTTTGCAAGGACTTCTAGCCATGAGCCCGGCGTTCCTCATCACCGCGCTGCTGTGGGTTTCGGTGGCGGGCCTCGCGTTCGCGGTCGCGAAGCGCGCGTCGTACTGGAAGCTCGGGCGCGCCACGGCGGCGGGCGCGTTCGGCTTCGCGAACCTGCTCGCCATTCCGAAGCGCTATTTCGTCGATCTGCATCACGTCGTGGCGCGCGACCCGTACATCGCGAAGACCCACGTCGCCACCGCGGGCGGCGCGATTGCGGCGTTCGCGCTGGTGTTCATCAATTACGGGTTCGCCATTTATTCGCCGTGGCTCGACCGCCTGATCCTGCTCTGCGCGCTTGCGATGCTGGTGGGCGCCGTGTTCGTGTGGCGTCGCCGTCACGACACGAAAGGCGTACCCGCGCGGCTGTCGCGCGGACCGTGGAACACGCTGCCGTGGCTGCTCGGTTCGTTCGCGCTGGGGCTCGCGCTCTACGTGGCGGTACCGGCCGGGGCGATGTCGGGTGGGCTCGCCGTGATCTTCGCGCTGCTCATCGCGGCCGGTGCGTTCGCGATGACGTTCGGCGCGGCACGCGGCGGTCCGATGAAACACGCCATCGCGGGGCTGCTGCATCTCGCGTTTCATCCGCGCCAGGAACGTTTCTCCGTGAAAAAGACGGCGGAAAAAGCAGCACAAACAGCGACGCAACGCGACGCCGTGCCGCCCACCGCGCTCAAGGCGCCCGCGCTGGACCACAACGAGTACGGCGTGGGCAAGCCCGTCGAATTCCGCTGGAACCAGTTGCTGAGCTTCGATGCGTGCGTCCAGTGCGGCAAGTGCGAAGCCGCGTGCCCGGCGTTCGCGGCAGGCCAGCCGCTCAATCCGAAGAAGCTGATTCAGGACCTCGTGACGGGTATGGTGGGCGGCACGGATTCGGCCTACGCGGGCAGCCCGACGCCGGGCATTCCGGTGGGCCGTCATGGCGGCGAGCCGCAGCGTCCCATCGTGTCGAGCCTGATCGAAGCGGACACCCTCTGGTCGTGCACCACGTGCCGTGCCTGCGTTCACGAGTGCCCCATGCTGATCGAGCACGTGGACGCCATCGTCGACATGCGCCGCAACCAGACGCTCGTGCACGGCGAAGTGCCGGGCAAGGGCCCCGAGGTGCTCGCGAACCTGCGCGAGACGGGCACGGCGGGCGGCTATGACCGCGCGGCGCGCTACGACTGGTCCGTGGATCTCAACGCACCGCTCGCGCAACTGGGCAAGCCCGTGGACGTGCTGCTCGTAGCAGGCGAAGGCGCGTTCGACATGCGCTACCAGCGCACGCTGCGCGCGCTCGTGAAGGTGCTGAACCAGGCCGGCGTGGACTACGCTGTACTGGGCGCGGGCGAAACCGATACCGGCGACGTGGCTCGGCGCCTCGGTGACGAAGCGACGTTCCAGCAACTCGCGGCCACGATGATCCAGACGCTTTCCACGCTCACGTTCCGGCGCATCGTCACGGCGGACCCGCACGTGATGCATAGCCTGCGCAACGAGTACCGCGCGTTCGGCGGCCGCTACGAAGTGCTGCATCACACCACGCTGCTCGCGCAACTGGTGGACGCGGGCAAGCTCGCGCCGAAGGCGGCCGAGGCGCTGGCCGGCCGTCGCATCACGTATCACGACCCCTGTTATCTCGGCCGCTACAACGGCGAAACGGACGCACCGCGCAAGCTCCTGAAGACCATCGGCATTCAGGTGGTGGAGATGGAGCGCCACGGCACGCGCGGCCGCTGCTGCGGCGGCGGAGGCGGCGCGCCGCTCACCGACATTCCGGGCAAGCAGCGCATTCCCGACATCCGCATGGCCGACGCACGCGCCGTGGGCGCCGAGGTGGTCGCGGTGGGTTGCCCGAACTGCACGGCGATGCTGGAGGGCGTGGTGGGGCCGAGGCCCGAAGTGCTCGACGTGGCCGAACTCGTTGCCGCGTCGCTGGATTGAACGGAGCCGCGCCATGAACACGATCAAACGTATCGATCCGCGCCGGCCGTTCGTCATCACGGCCGCCGGTCTCAAACGCATCACGCTGGGCGAAGCGGGCACCGCCGACGGCTCGTTCGACACGAGTGCTGCCGCGGCCTCGCTGCACGGGCGCGCAGCCGCGAAGCCGCGCCGCACCGTAGCGCCCGCGCAACGCACGATTCTCGTGGCTGCGCACAGCGACCGCGGCGCGCTCGACGAGCATGCACGCGAAACGGTTGCGGCCGCCGCGCTGATGGCCGACGCGAAGACGCAGGTCGCGCTGATGGTATTCGGCGAACTGAAAGAAGACGCCGCCGCGCTGGGCGCCGACAAGGTGATCGAACTCGCGGCCTTCGACCGTCGCGCGTTTGCCCCTGAAAGCGAGGTGCAGGCGCTTGCGGCCTGCGCAGCGCAGTTCGCGCCCGTGCATATCTTGCTGCCCGACAACGCTGCGGGCGACGGCGATCTGGGCCGCCGCTACGCAGCCCAGGCGGGCGCGAGTGTGGCCGCGCACGTGGTGGAGATCGACGCCGCACACGTGAGCGTCTACGTGCACGCGAAGAAGGCCGTGGCGAAGCGCACGGTGCCCGAGGTCGTGTTGCTCGCGCCGGGTGCCGTCGATTCGCGCTTGCCGTTCGTGGGCGCAGGCGACGCCATGCAGATGGGCAGCTTCGACACGGCGGCTTCAGCAGCCGCGCGTTATCGCGATCTCGGTATCGAGGAAACGGATGCCTCGCAGGTGGCGCTCGAAGAAGCCGACTTCATCGTGTCGGCCGGCAACGGCGTGACGGACATCGCCGCGTTCGAAGCGCTCGCGGGCGTGCTGGGCGCAGCCATCGGCGCGAGCCGCGTGGCCGTGGACAACGGTCACTTCACGCGCGACAAGCAGGTGGGCGCCACGGGCAAGACGGTGCAGGCGAGCGTCTACATCGCGTTCGGCATTTCGGGGGCGGTTCAGCATTTGCAGGGCATCAAGGACTGCCGCCACGTGATTGCCGTGAATCTGGACGCGAGCGCGCCCATTGCCAAACGTGCGGACCTGACCATCGTGGGCGACACGCGGGAAACCATTGCGTCGCTGACCGAGGCCATCGCGCGCGCCCGTGCCGCGCATGGCGAAGCGAGCCGCGCTGCGGGCGCGCCAACCGTCGTGGAGGGAGTCGCGGCATGAACGCACGAGACAATATGGAAGCGCGCGAGGCAGCGCGCCTGAAGCGCATCGCGGTGCTCGTTTCGGTGGGACGGCATCCCGTGAGCGGGGTGGCGCGCTATAGCCGCAACGATGCGGCGGCGCTGGAAATCGGCCGCACGTTGGCGGGACGCTGGGGCGTGCAGCTCGACGTGCTGCATGCGGGCGACGCCCGGAACCCGGTGCTGGAAGCGTATCTGGCCCTGGGTGCCGAGCGCGTCGAGGTGTTGGCGTGCGGCAATACAGACGAAGACAACGAGGGCGCCGCCGTAGCCGCGCTGGCGGCCCGCGTGCAGGGCTACGACCTCGTGCTCACGGGCACCTGCGCCGAAGGCGCCTTCGACAGCGGCCTGCTGCCGTATCAGCTCGCGGACCGGCTGGGTTATCCGCTCGTGAACGCAGCCGTGGACGTTGCGCCTGAGTCGGCCACTTCGGCCACTTCGGCCACTTCGGCCACTTCGGGCACGGCGGCCGTGCGCGTCCGGCAGTTTCTACCGAAGGGCCTGCGCCGCGCGGTGGCCGTGACGCTGCCCGCTGTGGTGGCTGTGCATCCGCTCGCGGCCGTGGCGCCGCGCTATGCGTATGCGCGGCTGCGTGCCGGGGAAATCGTGGCGGGGCGGCCCGAGGCGGCGGCTCAGTCGGGGCCACAGCCTGGGTCTAAGCCAGGGTCTACGTCAGCCTCGCAGCCAGGATTGCAACCCGGCTCGCCGCAGGCGTCGCTTTCGGGGCGCGAACAGGCCAGCCCGGCCGACCCGCAACCCGCAGCCACGACCGACGGGCAACCCTGGACCATCGGCCCTGTCGAGCGCAAGCCGGTGCGGCTTGCCGCCGCCGAGAAGCGCTCCGGCCATGCCCGCATGCTCTCCGCTACCACGACCGAAAGCCGCGGCGGCAGCGTCGTAATTGAAGGGACTTCGGTCGAAAAAGCACAAGTGATCCTCGGCTATTTGCGGGAGCATCAACTCATCGATTACTAGCCCGCTGGCGAACGGTTAACGACCCCGCCCCCGGCCAGGATTCCAGAAACAGGCTCAAGCCGCCCCATTACGCTTTCCGGAGCACAAGATGAAAGTATCGGCAGACGTGCGCGCGCTGATCGAACGGCGCAAAAAGGGTTACAGCCTCGAAGCACCGTTCTATCTGAGCGATGAGATTTTCGCGCTCGACATGGAGGCCATTTTCCGCCAGCACTGGATCCAGGTCGGCGTGGAGCCCGACGTTCCCGAACCCGGCGACTACGTCACGGTGGAACTGGGCCACGACTCGATCCTGATCGTGCGCGACGACGATATGCAGGTGCGCGCATTCCACAACGTCTGCCGCCATCGCGGCGCGCGGCTGTGCAACGAGGACAAGGGGTCGGTGGGCAACATCGTCTGCCCGTATCACAGCTGGACCTACAACCTCACGGGCGACCTGATGTTCGCCGAGCACATGGGCGAGCAGTTCGACCGCTGCAAGCACAGCCTGAAGCCTGTGCACCTGCAGAGCCTGGCGGGCCTGCTTTTCGTGTGCCTTGCCGACGAGCCGCCCGTCGACTTCGAGCTGATGCGCGCCGCCATGGAGCCGTACATGCTCCCGCACGACCTGCCGAACTGCAAGATCGCGGCGCAAGTCGACATCATCGAAAAGGGCAACTGGAAGCTCACGATGGAGAACAACCGCGAGTGCTATCACTGCGTGGCCAACCATCCCGAACTCACCATCTCGCTCTACGAATACGGCTTCGGCTACCAGCCGTCGCCCGCGAACGCCGAAGGCATGGCCGCGTTCGAGCGCACCTGTGTGGAACGTGCCGCACAGTGGGAGTCGATGGATCTGCCGTCGGTGGAGATCGACCGCCTGACGGACGTCACGGGCTTTCGCACGCAGCGCCTGCCGCTCGACCGCAGCGGCGAGTCGCAGACGCTCGACGCCAAGGTGGCCTCGAAGAAGCTGCTGGGCGAGTTCCGGCAGGCGGACCTGGGCGGCCTCTCGTTCTGGACGCAGCCGAATTCGTGGCACCACTTCATGAGCGACCACATCGTGACGTTCTCGGTCATTCCGCTGTCGGCCGGCGAAACGCTGGTGCGCACGAAATGGCTCGTGCACAAAGACGCGAAAGAGGGCGTGGATTACGACGTGAAGAACCTCACGGCCGTCTGGAACGCGACCAACGACCAGGACCGCGCGCTCGTGGAGTATTCGCAGCGCGGCGCTTCGAGCAGCGCCTACGAGCCGGGCCCGTATTCGCCGTTCACGGAAGGGTTGGTCGAGAAGTTCTGCGAGTGGTACATCGGCCGCCTCGAAGCGCAGATCGAAAAGTGAGCGTTCGTGGGTGCGCGTGACGTGGACTCATGAAGCGCGTAGACCCACGCCTCATGGCAACAGGAGCAGACAATGATGCGGGATGCGGCCACCTTTGAGCCCGTGGAAAGCCGTGTGACGAAGCCGGAATTCTGGCGCGCGTTGCCCGCGCGCTGGACGAGCGAAGACGAGGAAGCGCTGGTGTGCTGCCACGTCCGGCAGGAAACGCACGACGTGAAGAGCTTTTTCTTCCGCTCGCCGCAGGGCCGCGCGTTCGTGTTCGAGCCGGGGCAATTCATCACGCTCGAACTCGAGATAGACGGCGAGACCATCAACCGCTGCTACACGATTTCGTCGGCGCCTACGCGGCCTCATACCATTTCGATTACCGTGAAGCGCGTGCCGGGCGGCAAGGTGTCGAACTGGCTGCACGACAACCTGCAGGCGGGCATGAGCGTGCGCGTGCTGGGCCCGGCCGGCGAATTCACGTGCGCGCGGCACCCGGCGCGCAAGTTTCTGTTTCTCTCCGCGGGTTCGGGCGTCACGCCGCTGATGTCGATGAGCCGCGCGCACCACGAACTGGGCGACGACCAGGACATCGTGTTCGTGCACAGCGCCCGCACGCCCGACGACATCATCTTTGCTCGCGAACTCGATCTCATTGCGTCGAACCAGGCGAACTTTCGCACCTCGTTCGTTTGCGAGCGGCTGGGCGCGCGCACGAACTGGCCTGGCGTCACGGGCTTTCTCACGCTGCCGCTGTTGAAGCTGATTGCGCCGGACTTCATGGAGCGCGAGGTATTCACGTGCGGCCCGGCGCCGTATATGAAGGCCGTGCGCGATCTGCTGGATGAAGCGGGCTTCGATCGCAGCCACTACCACGAAGAGAGCTTTTCGTTCGAGACGCTGGCTGCCGAAAATGCGGCAAGCGGGGCGGCGACCGAAGGCAGCGAGGCGGATGTGCAGTCGCAGACCGGCCATGGTGTCGCGCGTTTTGCCGTGAGCTTCGCGCGCAGCAATCGCGAGATCACGTGTGGTGCCGATCAACCGGTGCTCACCGCCGCGCGCGAGGCCGGCGTGAGGTTGCCCGCCTCGTGCACGCAGGGCATGTGCGGCACCTGCAAGGTCAAGCTCGTCTCGGGCCAGGTCGACATGAAGCACAACGGCGGCATTCGGCAGCGCGAAATCGATCAGGGCATGGTGTTGTTGTGTTGTAGCAAGCCGCTTTCGGATCTCGTCGTCGACAAGTAGCGAAAGGCGTGTCATGGCGCGCGTGTTTGCGCACGTCGTTACACGCGTCGCAATTCGACAACCGCGTGTCGCAATGTCTTTAGCGAGTCGATTTCTGGCTGGTGATTCTGAAGGCTCGGGACCGCGCGGACGTGCGGCGAACAGGAGATCGACGATGAAACCCTTGAAGAGAAAGATGCTGTGCGGCGCGCTGGGCGCCGCGCTCGTGGTGGCGATGAGTGCGTCGTTCAGCACGGGTGCCGTGGCCGACACGAAACCGACCATCAAGATCGGTTATGTGGAAGGCTGGGACGACAGCGTGGCCACCTCGAACGTGGCCAAACGCGTGATCGAAAAACGCCTCGGCTACCAGGTGGAACTGGTGCCGGTAGCGGCAGGCATGATGTGGCAGGGCGTGGCGCGCGGCGACCTGGACGCGACGCTCTCCGCATGGCTGCCCGTCACGCAGGGCGCGTACTGGGACAAGTTCAAGACGCAAGTGAAAGACCTCGGCGTGAATTTCCCTGACGCCAAGATCGGGCTGATCGTGCCGGCCAACGCGCCCGCGAACAGCCTGGCCGACCTCGAAGCACAGAAGGCGGCGTTCGGCGGCCGTATCGTCGGTATCGACGCCGGCGCTGGCGTGATGAAGAAGACCGCGGACGCCATCAAGGCCTACAACCTCGACTATCAGCTCATGCCGAGTTCCGGCGCGGCCATGACGGCCGAACTCGCGCGCGAGATCCAGGCCAACAAGCCCGTGATCGTGACGGGCTGGGCGCCGCACTGGATGTTCGCCAAGTGGAAGCTCAAATTCCTCGACGACCCGAAGAAGGTATTCGGCGAGGCCGAGCATGTGGACAACGTGATCAACCCGTCACTTGAAACGAAGGCGCCGCCGGTGGTCTCGTTCCTCAAGAAATTCCAGTGGAAGCCGGGCGAAATCGACAGCGTGATGCTGGCCGCGCAGAACGGCACCAAGCCGGAGGCCGCCGCCGATGCCTGGATCGCGGCACACACCGATCGCGTCGATAGCTGGGTGGCGGGCGCGCATTAATGCGTCTTCTGACGCGAATGGCTTGAACGTAGTGAAGCGGTATCAGTGAAGTTCCAGCGCGGACCCTTCCGGTCCGCGCTTTTTCGTTGACGGCGCTACGCCGTCAAAGCACCACCGTCCTCTCCCCATTGATGAACACGCGCCGCTCCACGAACGCCTTCACGGCGCGTGCGAGCGTGATGCATTCCACGTCGCGTCCCACGGCGAGCAACTGCTCGGGCCGGTAGGCGTGATCCACGCGCTCCACCACCTGTTCGATGATCGGGCCTTCGTCCAGATCGTCGGTGACGAAGTGCGCCGTTGCGCCGATCAGCTTCACCCCGCGCGCATGCGCCTGGTGATAGGGCCGCGCGCCCTTGAAGCCGGGCAGAAACGAGTGATGGATGTTGATGGCGCGGCCCGCGAGGCTGCGGCTCGTGGCGTCGGACAGTATCTGCATGTAGCGCGCGAGAATCATCAGCTCGGCGCCGGTGCGTTCGAAGAGATCGAGCAGTTGAGCTTCCTGCGTCGCGCGGGTTTCCGCGGTCACAGGCAGATGCCAGAACGGCAAACCGTGCTGCGCCGCAAGCGGTTCGAAGTCGGGATGATTCGAGCCGATGCCTACGATATCCACCGCAAGCTCGCCCATGCGCCAGCGGAACAGCAGGTCGGCAAGGCAGTGTTCGAGCTTCGAGACCATGATGAGCACCTTGGGCCGCACGGTCATGTCGTGGATGGCCCAGCGCATCTGGAAATCCGCAGCCACGGGTGCGAATTCGCGCTTGAGTGTGTCGATCTGCAACGAGGTGTCCGAAGCGGCCACACCGTCGCCGGTGCCGTTGCCTGTGCCATGAAAGACGCAGCGCACGAAGAAGCGTGCGCTGATGTCGTCGTCGAATACGGTGAGTTCGTCGATGTAGCAGCGATGCCGGTCCAGACATCCCACCACGGCGGCCACCTGGCCGGCGGCGCTGGGGCAGTCGAGCGTCAGGGCGTACTGATGCGAGCGAGCGGTGGCGGTCATGCGGGTTCTCTCCGGTTGGCGTGAAATACCCGCGCGGTGCCTGGCATGCGTCAGCACGCGCGGCAAACCATTACGCAGGTAGCCGAAGTAAACCAGCGCGACGTGTGCCGCGAATAGAACCGATGCGCCGTGCTGCTGGTATCCACACGTCAGCGCTTCGCAACGCGGGCGGCGCTTACATACCGGGCTGCGCAACCTCCGCGAGCAGCCAGCGCCGGAACAGCGGCGTGGCTGCCGCTTCGGGCCGCGCGGGCGGGCAGACCAGAAAGTAGCCGCTCGCGGTCTTCACGGGCTCGCCACAGAGGCGAACCAGTTGCCCTGTTGCCACCAGTTCATCGACGAGCGGCCGCCAGCCGAGCGCAATGCCCTGATTCATCAGCGCGGCGTGGATAACGAGCGCGTAGCTGTTGAACATCATGCCGTGCCGCTCGTCGGGCGCTTCGAGTTGCTGCGCCGCAAACCAGCCGCGCCACGAGAGCCAGCGTTCGGGCTGCGTCGGTTGCACGTGCAGCAGCGGCAGATGCGCGAGGCCTGCGGGCGTGGCGACTTCGGGATGCGCGGCGAGAAACGCCGGCGAGCACACGGGCGTCACTTCTTCCTGGAAGAGCCGCGTAGACGTGCAGGGCGCCCAGTCGCCGTTGCCGAACGCAATGGCGATGTCGGCGTGATCGCGGTGCGGATCGTAGCCGTGCTGCGAGGTGACGATCTTCACGCTCAAGCCCGGCAGGCTTTCCTTCAGACGCATGAGGCGCGGCATGAGCCAGTAGGTGGCGAAACCGAAGTCGGTGAGCAGGGTGAGGGCTTCATTGGAGCGTCGCGCGCGAATGTCGGCCGCCGCCACGCGAATGGATTCGAGACTCACGCGCACGGCCTCGTAAAGACGTTCGCCGTCGGGCGTGAGCGTGACGCCGCGCGGGGTGCGCTCGAAGAGCGGCGCACCCAGGTCGTTTTCGAGCTGCACGATGCGCTGGCTCACCGCGGGCTGCGTGGCGCCCAGTTCGCGCGCCGCGGCCGAAAAGCTCGTGAGGCGCGCGGCCGACTCGAATACGGCGAGCGCCTGCATGGGCGGCAAGCGGTCCTGCTCGGTCATAACAACCCCTTATGTCCTTATAAGCATGCGCCGGCTTCCCACGGCGAAATTGAGCGGCAATAGTGCAGAGGTGCCGCATTGCGCTGCGTCCGGCCGCTTCATCCGCCGCCTCATCCGCCGCTTCATTGGCGTAATCGATGCGATGGCACCGCACTTCAACTCTCAACCACCCGGTTCCATTGAACATGACCTCTGGCAGGAAGCCTAACATTCTCGTTCTGATGGCGGACCAGATGACGCCGTTCGCGCTGCGCGCCTACGGTCATCGTTTATCCATCACGCCGCGCATCGATGCGCTCGCACGTGAAGGCGTGGTGTTCGACGCCGCCTATTGCGCAAGCCCGCTCTGTGCGCCCGCGCGTTTTTCGATGCTGGCGGGCAAGCTGCCGTCGCAGATTGGCGCCTACGATAACGCCGCAGAATTTCCCGCGCAAACGCTGACCTTCGCGCACTATCTGCGCGCCGAAGGCTACCGCACGATACTCGCGGGCAAGATGCATTTCTGCGGCGCGGACCAGTTGCACGGCTTCGAGGAACGCCTCACCACCGACATCTATCCCGCCGACTTCGGCTGGGTGCCGGACTGGACGCATCCCGAAGTGCGGCCCAGCTGGTATCACAACATGAGTTCCGTCCTCGACGCGGGGCCGTGCGTACGCACCAACCAGCTCGACTTCGACGACGAAGTCACGTTCACCTCGCGCCAGAAGCTCTTCGACATCGTGCGCGAGCGGGCTGCGGGCCGCGACGATCGGCCGTTCTGCCTCGTGGCGTCGCTTACGCATCCGCACGACCCTTACGCGATTTCACAGACGTACTGGGACCTCTATCGCGACGAGGACATCGATCTGCCCCGCACGTCGCTCACCTTCGAAGAGAGCGACCCGCATTCGCAGCGCCTGCGCCACGTCTGCGAGACGGACCGCACGCCGCCCACGGACGACCAGGTGCGCCGTGCACGCCATGCCTACTACGGTGCGCTCTCGTATGTGGATGCACAGTTCGGCGCGATACTCGATGCACTCCAGCAGACGGGCCTCGCCGAAGACACCGTCGTGGTGCTCACCTCCGACCACGGCGACATGCTGGGCGAGCGCGGCCTCTGGTACAAGATGACCTTCTTCGAAGGCGGCGTGCGCGTGCCGCTGATCGTGCATGCGCCGGGCCGTTTCGCGGCGCATCGTGTGGCGGCGCCGGTTTCGCACCTCGATCTGCTGCCCACGCTGGTTGAACTCGCCACAGGCGAGCCGCGCGCGGAATGGCCCGATGCCATCGACGGCACGAGCCTCGTGCCGCAACTGCTTGGGGAACGTGGTGAACGTGGGGAACGCAGCGAAGGCCTCGCGATCGGCGAATACCTTGCCGAAGGCGCCATCGCGCCCATCGTGATGATGCGGCGCGGCGACTACAAGTTCATCCATTCGCCTGCGGATCCTGACCAGCTCTATGACCTTGCGCGCGATCCACAGGAGTTGCGCAACCTTGCGCAGGATGCGTCTTTCGCCTCGCTCATGGCAACGTTTCGCGCCGAGCTGGCGCAGCGCTGGAACCTGAAGGCGCTGCACGAAGACGTGCTCGCGAGCCAACGGCGGCGGCGCTTTCACTTCGAGGCGACCACGCAAGGGCGTATCCAGTCGTGGGACTGGCAGCCATTCACCGACGCGAGCCAGCGCTACATGCGCAATCACATCGAACTCGATACGCTCGAAGCGCTCGCGCGGTTTCCGCGCGTGCCGGCAGGGTCATCCACACGTTAGCCACGCGTTGGTTTCACGTTAGTGCAATCGTTATCAGTATCTCGTTCCATACCAACATCCAAGATGGAGGCCTCAATGAAACACCGCTGGATTGCAGTGCTGCTGTGCACCGTTGCCACTGCCATGCCGTTCGCCGCGGCGACGTCCACGGCGAACGCCGCCGAACCGCCGGCCTGCACCACGGTGCGTATGGCGGACCCGGGCTGGACCGACATCGACGCGACCAACGCCGTAACGGGCGTGATCCTGAAGGCGCTCGGCTATCAGCAGAACGTCTCCAACATTTCGGTGCCCATCACGTACCAGGGCCTGAAAAAAGGGCAGATCGACGTATTCCTCGGCAACTGGATGCCGGCCCAGGGGCCGCTCGTGAAACCATTCGTGGACGAACACGCCATCGACGTACTGCATGCCAATCTCACCAACGCGAAGTTCACGCTCGCGGTGCCCGACTACGTGGCGAACGCAGGCGTGCATACCTTCGCCGACCTCGCGAAGCACGCGGACCAGTTCGACAAGCACATCTACGGCATCGAGCCCGGCGCACCCGCCAACCAGAACATCAAGAAGATGATTGCCGACAAGGCATTCGACCTGGGCAGCTGGTCCATCGTGGAATCGAGCGAAACGGGCATGCTCACGCAGGTGGAGCGCGCGGTGCGCGACCACAAGTGGATCGTGTTCCTCGCGTGGGAGCCGCATCTGATGAACACGAAGTTCCACCTGACGTATCTGGGCGGCGGCGACGCGTATTTCGGGCCGAACTACGGGGGCGCCACGGTCAATACGGTCACGCGTGCGGGCTTTGCCCGCGAGTGCACGAACCTTGCGCGCCTCTTCACGCAGCTCACGTTCAACGTCGATCTGGAGAACCACATCATCGCGAACGTGCTGCAGGACAAGGTGGACGTGAACACCGCGGCGCGCCGCGCGCTGCAGAGCAATCCTGCGCTGCTGCAGCCGTGGCTCAAGGGCGTCACCACCGTCAACGGCGCGGACGGCCTGCAAGCCGTGAATGCCTCGCTCGGACTGCATTAGGTCTCCGACGTATCGCATCCCTGAATGGAATTGAACGGAAGTTGAACAGGAATGGGCCCAGCGTGCATGCGGGCCCATTCTCGTTTTCCCCTGGTGTCGCAATCAGACCAATCGATGTCGCCTTCGGTCGCGTTGCACGAAATATGGGCTTGTACTGTGCCTTCATCGTCGCGCGCGTCATGCAATGGGGATACGCGGCGGCGACCGTGCTTTGACGCGGCACGTGCGATCCGGGCGAAGACGACCCGCGTATTGATGTCCGTGTAGCCGAAGCCCTCCATCCGTCCAGACCGACAAGAGAAGCCAACGATGAAAAGACTGAACGCCGCACTTTCAGGGGTCGCGCTTGCGCTCGCAGGCATGCCGGCCGTGAGCCACGCACAGAGCAGCGTGACGCTGTACGGCATCCTCGATGCCGGCATTACGTGGGTGAACAACACGGGCGGCTCGCACGTCGTGAAGTTCGACGACGGCATTTCGTACGGCAACCGCTGGGGCTTGAAAGGCACCGAGGACCTGGGCGGTGGCCTGTCCGCCGTCTTCGTGCTGGAAAACGGCTTCCACCTGGGCAACGGGCAGACCGGTTTCGGCGGTGCGGAATTCGGGCGCCAGGCGTACGTGGGTCTCTCTAACAAGTGGGGCACGCTCTCGTTCGGTAATCAGCTCGACATGACCGAGGAGATGGTCTACCTCAACAACGTGTCGGCGTGGGCCTCCGGCTACGCGATCCACCAGGGCGACTTCGACCGCTTCAACGGCGACCGTCTGCCGAATTCGGTGAAGTTCCTCTCGAACGAGTTCGCGGGCTTCATGTTCGGCGGCATGTATTCGTTCGGCAACGTGGCGGGCAATTTCCATCAGGACAGCGCATGGAGCGTGGGCGCGCACTACGCGAACGGGCCGTTCACGCTGGGCGCCGCGTATACGCAGCTCAACAATCCGCACGGCATCTACGCGTTCGACCCGTACGCGATGATCGGCACGAGCACCTTCCTCGGCCGTCCGACCATCAGCGTGGATCCGGCAACGGGCGCGATCACGGACCTCTATTCGAGCAACTCCTTCCCCGTGGATCGCCAGGGCACGTTCGGCATCGGGTCGAGCTATGCCATCGGCAACGTCACGCTGATGGGCAATTTCACGTACACGCAGATCAAGGCATTCGGCAACACCTCGCACATGCAGGTGGCCGAAGGCGGTGCGAGCTGGCAGGTCACGCCGGCGTTCAGTGCGATTGGCGGCTACCAGTACACGCACTTCGAAGGGCACCACTGGAACCAGCTGTCCGCAGGGCTCCACTATCTGCTTTCGAAGCGCACGGACGTGTACATCTCCGGCGACTGGCTCAAGGCATCGAGCGGCGTGAATGCGGTGATCGGCTACAGCTTCACGCCTTCCACCACCACGACGCAGGCGGACGTGCGCATCGGCATGCGGCATTCGTTCTGAGCGTGCTTCGTGGCTTGAAGCGCATTCGCCTTTGAGCGAACGGGTCCGGTCCGCGGCGTCATGCAGCCTCATGTCGCATAGCGCTACGTAGCTCTACATAGCGCTGCACCGCGCGGACCGGACCGCAATTCACGCTTCGCGCTGGAACGCGACCGTCCGCTTCGGGCGTTCGTCCACCGCGAGCGAAAACACGTCGGGCCGCGCGTAGTGGCCCACCACGTCGAAGTCGTAACGCGCGCGCACCAGCTCGTCAGTGTCGATTTCGGCGGTGACGAGTCCCGTCTCGCCGCGCAGCGGTCCCGCGAGCACATCGCCCAACGGGCCGACGATCACGCTGCCGCCGTTGATGAGCGGCCGGTCCGGGTCACAGCCCGGCACCTCGATGCCGAGCGCCGCGGGCGAAGGCTGCACCTGGCAGGCGCTCACCACGAAGCAGCGGCCCTCGTGCGCGATGTGGCGCATCGAGCTCTGCCAGACATCGCGTTCGTCCACCGTCGGCGCACACCATACCTGCACGCCCTTCGCGTACATCGCGGTGCGCAGCAGCGGCATGTGGTTCTCCCAGCAAATTGCCGCGGCCGCCGTGCCCGCGGCTGTTTCGACTACGGGCAGCGTGGAGCCGTCGCCTTGCGCCCAGATCAGGCGCTCCGTTCCCGTGGGCATCAGCTTGCGATGCTTTGCCACGAGCCCTGCGCCTGAATTGAAGAAGAGCGCCGTGCAATAGAGCGAACTACCCGCGCGCTCGATCACGCCGATCACGAGGGTGGCCTCGCAGCGCGTGGCGAGTTCGGCGAGCGCGTCGGTCTCCGGTCCCGGCACGTCGATCGCGTTGTCGTAGTAGCGCGCGAACGCCTCGCGGCCTTCGGGCAGGCGGTAGCCGAGCCGCGTGCCGAAGATCTCGCCCTTCGGATATCCGCCCAGTAGGGCTTCCGGCATAATCACCAGCTTCGCGCCCGCGGCGCGGATGCGTTCTTCGAACGAGAGAATGTGCTGCAACGTGTCGGCCTTTCCGCGCGGGGACGCGCCTATCTGCAATGCGGCAACAACGGATCGGGGCATGACGGACTCCTCTCGGGAACAATGAAGGCCCTCATCATGGCGCGGCCGCTGCATCCGCAACACGCGCACTCCAACTTTCAGCTATGAACCGCGGTGATATCTCCGGCGTCGATCTGAATCTGCTCACGATCTTCGAGGCGCTGTTCGAGGAAGGCGGCGCAAGCCGCGCGGCGATCCGGCTCGACATGACGCAGTCCGCCGTGAGCGCGGCGTTGGGGCGGCTGCGCACCTTGTACGCGGACCGGCTCTTCGTGCCGACGGGGCGCGGCCTGTCACCCACGGCACGGGCGCGCGAGTTGAAGCCGGTGATCAGCGAGGCGCTGGACCGCTGCCGCCAGAGCCTCGCCATGGCCTCGCCGGATACGGCCGCATTTCATGGCCGCGCGGTATCGATCGGCCTTTCCGACGACTTCGAACTCGCCCTTGGCCGGCCCATCATGGAACGCGTGGCACGCGAGGCGCCGGGCCTGCGCGTGATCTTCCGGCAGACCCATAGCCAGATTGTGAGCGAGGCGCTCGCGCGGCAAGACGTGGATCTCGCGATTGCTGCCGGCGGTTTCGGCGCGCGCCTCGGCCACGAGGTGGTCGGGCAGGGCGGCTATGCGTGTCTGCTGGACGGCGATGCGGTGCCCGATGTCGGCTACGCGCTCACGCTGGAACAGTATGTGTCGCTGGGGCACCTGCTGATTTCGTCGGGCGGCGTGGTGGGCATCGTGGACGAAGCGCTCGCGGCGCTCGGGCTGAAGCGCACGGTGCTCGCTTCGACCACGCATTTCGCCGCGCTGCCGTGGCTACTCAAAGGCTCGCGCGCCGTCGCGACGATTCCCGCACACGCCGCCGACGCGATTGCGCGCGTGACGGGCCTGCGGCGCCTGCCGTGCCCCGTGGATCTGCCGGCTTATCCCGTCGAACTGGGCTGGCGCAGCAGCGCGCTGCGCGACGCGGCGGTAGTGAAGGTGAAGGCCGCGATCGAGGCGTGCTTTGCGGCGTGCTTCACAGCGCGCGTGCCTCAGTGATGCGTCAGTAATGCGTCAGTAATGCGTCAGTAATGCGTCAGTAATGCGTCAGTAACACGCGTCAGTAACACGCGGCTTCGCGTCGGCTGTCACGCGTACCACGTCCCGTATCAATTCCATCACATCTCATCACGCCGCCCCGACCGCTTCCTCATCCTCTCTCGGGCTCCGACGCGCCCCGTCGTGCGGTCGCCGGTCGCGTCGCGGGCTCGCACCGAACCTCGCGCGGTA
This sequence comes from Paraburkholderia sp. A1RI_3L, assembly GCF_048957895.1. NCBI lineage: Bacteria > Pseudomonadati > Pseudomonadota > Betaproteobacteria > Burkholderiales > Burkholderiaceae > Paraburkholderia > Paraburkholderia sp. A1RI_3L. The sequence goes on along the minus strand of NZ_JARCHA010000011.1, from coordinate 134,889 downwards.
GGTGCGTGAGAAGTGCGACGGCGATTCGAAGCCGCACGCCACGCACACGGACGTAATCGACATATCGGTCTGCTGCAGCAATTCGCGCGCGCGGTTGAGCCTCAACTGAAGGTAGAAGTGCGTGGGCGTGTCCTGCAGCGCGGAGCAGAACAGCCGCTCCAGCTGCCGGCGCGTCACGCCCACTTCGCTCGCGAGGTCGTCGGGCGAGAGCGGGTCTTCCATGTGCTGTTCCATCGCGCCGATCACCTGAATCAGCTTGCGGTTGTGCACGCCGTAGCGCGCCGCGATTTCGAGCCGCTGATGGTCCGAGCGCTGGCGAATGCGCGAGAGCACGAACTGCTCGGACACCTGCGCCGCAAGGTCCGCACCGTGGCGGCGGCCGATCAGGTCCAGCATCATGTCGATGGAGGCCGTGCCGCCCGCACACGTGATGCGCCGCTCGCCGATCTCGAAGAGTTCCTGGCTCGCGTCGAGCGCCGGGTAGCGCTCGCGGAATGCCGACAGCGCCTCCCAATGCACCGTGAGGCGATCGGTCTTGCGAAAGAGGCCGGCCTCGGCCAGCACGAAGCCGCCCGTATCGATGCCGCCCAGCGTCGCGCCCGCCCGATCGAGCCGCGCGAGCCAGTCGCCCAACGCGCGCGTGTAGCAGGCAAGCGGCTCGAAGCCGGCCACGACGAAGAGCGTGCCGACGTTGCCCACGTCGGCGTCGCCGCATGCGACCTCTGCATTCAGCGTGATGCCGTTGCTCGCCGCGACGGGCGCGCCGTCCACGCTCAGGATGTGCCAGCGGTACAGCTCGCCGCGAAAGCGGTTGGCGACGCGCAGCGGCTCCACGGCGGACATGAAGCCGATAGCCGAAAAGCCCGGCAGCAGCAGGAACGAGATGTCTTCAGGCATTGCTCGATCAGACGAAACGGACGACGGCGCCGCCGGCTTGCGGCGAGCGTAGCAAGCCTCATGGACACCGACAAGGCGCCAATATTCAGGCGGCCAGGTGCGGCCGGGAGCGCCTGCGGACAACGCGTAGCGCCCGCGTCGGCAAGCGCCGTGGTGCCGCTGCTGCTGGTGCCATTGCCGCAGCCAGTTCCGCGCTGCGGTCCCCGAGCCCGCCTCTGCTGGTTTTCCCTCATGGTCGCAGCGGGGCAAGAACGGGTCGCAGCCGGTCGCTTTGGGACCAATATGGACTTGTACTTTTACGTCACGCGAAGAGCGTCACGCAATCAGGACGTACCCACCGTTTCAGCCTCGACTCATAAACCGGATACACCAAAGAAGGGGACCGCCATGAAGTCAAGCCTCCACGCCCTTGCCGCGACCGTGGCCACCGCCGCTGCGCTGGCCATCACGTCCGCGCAGCCCGCGCTGGCGCAAGACCCGCCCAGTTGCCGCGCCGTGCATTTCGCCGACATCGGCTGGACCGACATCACCTCCACCACGGCGCTTGCCTCGGCCGTGTTCGAGGGGCTCGGGTATCAGCCCACCACGACGGTTGCCTCCGTGCCCATTTCGTTCGCGGGCCTGAAGAGCAAGCAGCTCGACGTCTCGCTCGGCTACTGGTGGCCCGTGCAGGAAAAGGCGCTTGCGCCGTTCGTGGCGGCGAAGTCGATCCAGGTGCTGGAACCGCCCAACCTCTCAGGCGCGAAGGCGACGCTCGCGGTGCCGGGCTACGAGTACGAGGCGGGCCTCAAGACCTTCGCGGACATCGCGAAGCATCGCGAGCAGCTGGACGGCAAGATCTACGGCATCGAGCCCGGCAGCAGCGCGAACGCGAAGATCCAGAAGATGATCGACACCAACCAGTTCGGGCTCGCGGGCTTCAAGCTCGTGGAGTCCAGCGAGGCCGGCATGCTCGTCACCGTGCAGCGCGCCATTCGCGACCACAAGTGGGTGGTGTTCCTCGGCTGGGAGCCGCATCCCATGAACATCGAAATGAGCATGAACTATCTCGCGGGCGGCGATGACGTGTTTGGGCCGAACTATGGCGAGGCGCGTGTCTACACGCTCACGTCGCCGGACTACGTTACGCGTTGTCCGAACGCGGGCAAGCTCGTCTCGAACCTGCGCTTCACGACGCAACTGGAAAACCAGGTGATGCAGGCCGTGATGGCGAAAGAAAAGCCCGCGGATGCCGCGAAGGCGTATCTGCGCAAGAACCCGCAGGTGCTCGATGCGTGGCTCGCCGGCGTGAAGACCTACGACGGCAAGGACGGCCTGCCCGCGGTGAAGGCCTGGCTCGGGCTCTGAGCGTTGTCGCGCGGGGTAGAGCGACGCAACCCACGCAACCCCGCGCCACGCGCACGCACCATTCCATTCGCAACGACAGGACAGCACGCATGAACTACGAAGTGATCGTGACCTGCGCGGTCACGGGCGCCGGCGACACGGTCGGCAGGCATCCCGCCATTCCCGTCACGCCGAAGCAGATTGCCGAGGCCGCCATTGAGGCCGCGAAGGCTGGCGCCACGGTCGCGCATTGCCACGTGCGCGACCCGCAGACCGGCCGCGGCAGCCGCGATCCGGCGCTCTACCGCGAAGTGGTGGACCGCATCCGCTCGGCGGACACGGACGTCATCATCAACCTCACCGCGGGCATGGGCGGCGACCTCGAGATCGGGCCCGGCGAGGAGCCCATGCACTTTGGTCCCGGCACGGACCTCGTGGGCGGTCTCACACGGCTCGCGCACGTGGAGGAACTGCTGCCCGAGATCTGCACGCTCGACTGCGGCACGCTCAATTTCGGCGACGGCGACGCCATCTACGTTTCGACGCCCGCGCAACTGCGCGCGGGGGCGAAGCGCATCCAGGCGCTCGGCGTGAAGCCCGAACTCGAAATCTTCGACACGGGCCACCTGTGGTTCGCCAACCAAATGCTGAAGGAAGGGCTGCTCGATGCGCCGCCGCTCTTTCAGCTGTGCCTCGGCATTCCGTGGGGCGCGCCTGCGGACACCACCACCATGAAGGCGATGGTGGACAACCTGCCGCAAGGTGCGCAGTGGGCGGGCTTCGGCATTGGCCGCATGCAGATGCCGATGGTCGCGCAGGCCATGCTGCTGGGCGGCCACGTGCGCGTGGGGCTCGAAGACAACCTCTGGCTCGACCGCGGCGTGCATGCGAGCAACGGCTCGCTCGTGCAGCGGGCGCGCGAGATCGTCGAGCGGCTGGGTGGCCGCGTGCTCACGCCGGCCGAAGGCCGCGCGAAGCTCGGCCTGCCCGCGCGCGGCGAGCGGCTGCTCGAACGGCGGCCGGTGGCGGCGTTCGTCTGAACACGCAGCAAAGCAGCAATCAAAGGACTCTCGAAGGACTATCAAAGGACAAGGCGCAATGGCAGTGATCGAGGACATCAAGACTTTTGCGGCGATCGGCGCCGGGGTGATCGGCAGCGGCTGGGTGGCGCGCGCGCTCGCGAACGGGCTCGACGTCGTAGCCTGGGACCCGGGTGCAGGCGCCGAACAGCAGTTGCGCGACAACGTCGCGAACGCATGGCCGGCGCTGGAACGCGTGGGGCTGAAGCCGGGCGCGTCGCCCGAGCGGCTGCGCTTCGTGAGCACCGTGCAAGCGTGCGTGGCCGAAGCGGACTTCATTCAGGAAAGCGCGCCCGAGCGCGAGGACCTCAAGCTCTCGCTGCACGCCCAGGTGAGCCGCGCCGCGAAACCGGAGGCGATCATCGCGTCGTCGACTTCGGGTCTGTTGCCCACGGACTTCTATGCGAGCGCCTTGCATCCCGAGCGCTGCGTGGTGGGACATCCGTTCAATCCGGTCTACCTGCTGCCGCTCGTCGAGGTGCTGGGCGGCGAGCGCACCGCGCCCGACGCCGTGGAGGCCGCGATGGCCATCTATCGTGGCCTCGGCATGCGGCCGCTGCGGGTGCGCAAGGAGGTGCCGGGCTTCATCGCGGACCGGCTGCTCGAGGCGCTCTGGCGCGAGGCGCTGCACCTCGTCAACGAGGGCGTGGCGACGACGGGCGAGATCGACGACGCCATTCGCTTCGGCGCGGGCATCCGCTGGTCGTTCATGGGCACGTTTCTGACCTACACGCTCGCGGGCGGCGACGCCGGCATGCGACACTTCATGCAGCAGTTCGGCCCCGCGCTCGAATTGCCGTGGACGAAGCTCGTGGCCCCGAAGCTCACCGACGAACTGATCGACCGCGTGGTGGCAGGCACCGCGGAACAGGTCGGGCCACGGTCGATCAAGGCGCTCGAACGCTATCGCGACGAGTGCATCACGAACGTGCTGGCGGCGGTGGGCGAGGCGAAGGCGAAACACGGGCTGCGCTTCGAAGAGTGAAGCGCAGCGACGCTGCAACGACAAGTGGAGGAGCGATGGAGAAGGTTGTGCAACGCGTGGCGTATCGCGATACCGTGCGCGCGGAGTGGGTGGACTACAACGGCCATCTGCGCGACGCGTTTTACATGCTGATTTTCAGCTTCGCCACCGACGCGCTGCTCGACGCGATTGGCCTTGACGACGCCGCGCGCAAGGCGCGGCATCGCTCGGTGTACACGCTCGAAGCGCATATCCACTACCTGCACGAGATCAAGGAAGGCACGCCGGTGCGCGTCGAGATGCGCGTGCTCGCGCACGACGCGAAGCGGCTGCATCTCTACCTGGAATTGTTCGCTCATGGCCACGACGAGCCCGTGGCGGTGGGCGAGCAGATGCTGCTGCATGTCGATACGACAGGGCCGCGTTCGGCGCCGTTCGATGCAGACGTGCTCGACCGCGTGCGGGAACTCGCGGCGATGGAGGCGGGCGTGCCGCGGCCCGCGTATGTGGGCCGCGTAATCGGGCTACCCGAGAAGCGGGGCGCCTGAGCGCCTCGCGAGCCCGGCTTGATGACGCGCAGCGGGTGAGACGATGCTGGAGCCAGAGATTGCGGCTTTCGCTGAACGCACGCTGGCGTTCTATCCCGACGGCGCCGCACGGCTTCCTGTGCAGCAACAGCGCGCGCTCTACGACCGTTATGCGGCGGCGTTCGCCCCTGCGTTGCCGCCGAACGTGGCGGTCGATCACGCGGTCTGGCGAGGCGAGGCGGGGCATGCGATCGCGCTGCGGCGGTATCGGGCACTCGATACGCGGCGGCTGCGCAGCGTCGTGCTGTTCTTTCACGGCGGCGGTTTCGTGCTCGGCTCGCTGGACAGCCACGCGGCGATCACGGCACGGCTTGCTGCCGACACGGGGCTCGACGTCGTCGCCGTGGATTACCGGCTCGCACCGGAACATCGCGCGCCGGCCGCACATGACGATTGCCTCGATGTGACGCGCGCGGCGCTCGCCGCACGCCTGCCGTTTCCCGATCTTGCCGGACCCGTGCTGCTCGCGGGCGACAGCGCGGGCGGCACGCTGGCCGCAGGCGTCGCGCTGAAGCTGCGCGACGAGCGGCTGGCCGGAACCATGCGGACTCGAGAGCGGTTGCACGGCGTGGCGCTCGTCTATCCGATGCTGGCCCGTGAGCCGCAGCCGCCGGCGCGCGACACCGAAGCGCACGCGCCGCTGCTGAGTCTCGCCGACGTTCGCGTGTTCGCTCGCCATTACTGGGCCGATGCGCCAGCGCCTGCGTGGACCGTGCCGCTCGACGCGGCGTGTTTCGACGGTTTGCCACCCCTGCTCGCGATTGCCGTGCAGCACGATCCGCTGCGCGACGATGCAGGTGTGTTTGCGCAGCGTATCGAGGCGGCGGGCGGACGCAGCCGCCTCGTCGTGCTGGACGGTCTCGTGCACGGCTGCTGGCGCGCGCTGGCCACGAGCCCTGGCGTTCGGCGTCTGCACCGGGAGGTGTGCGCTTTCCTCGTTGAATCCGTGGTTGCCGCTCGCCATTCGGCGCGCGGCGGATGAGTTTCGAACCGCTTCCCGACCCCCACTTCCCCACGCAGAGCGCCTGCTTTTCACCCCGCTGCGCAGCGCTCCATCCGGCAACCCTTGCCATACCTGCGTTTGAAACCCATTACCTGTAGCCCGCTCGCCTCGCACGCGTAGGAAAACGCTGACAGCACGGTGGACGTGACTACGCCATCTTCAGGCGCCGCTGATTTCGCTCGCCTTAGCGCTGAACAATACTTCCGTCATAAGAAATTCACGTTTGCCGGGGATACGAGCCGGCCCCAAGGTAGGTGTTACGACGGGGCCAGGCTACCAGGAGACGCTCATGAGCCGCACCGCCCAGGACCTGATCGAACTGCTTCGCCTCGCCGAAGGTGGCGCAGGCGCCCTGACGCAGCATCTGCTGCGCGAACTGGCGCGAAGCCTCATTGCGTCGGGTGTGGCGAGCGTCCATGCGGACCGCTGCATCGCTCTCCCGGCAACTGTTTGAAGCAACACGGCGGCTGAGGCTGAGCTGCCGGCTGAACTGCTGGTTGCAGTCGCTGCCTGAGTTGCCGCTTAGTTGCCGCTTAGTTGCTGCTTAGTTGCTGCCTGAGTCGCTGCTTAGTCGCCGGTTTAGCGGCATAGGCAGTGCGAATCGAAGTCAGGACCGAAGTTTCAACCCACGTTTCAACCCACGTTTCAATCCGGACCCACCTCACCAGGAATGGCCATGAAGAGCTGCGACGCGCTGGAATCGATCCGCGAAATCAATCTGTCTTATCTGATGCTCGCCCAGCGCCTGCTGCGCGAAGACCGGCCGGCGGGCATGTTCCGCCTCGGCCTTTCGGAGCCGCTCGCCGACCTGCTCTCGGGCCTGTCGCTCGCGCAGACGGTGAAGCTCGCGGCCTGCGACCAGCTGTTGTGCTTCTTCCGTTTCAACGACCACGCGATGCTTGGCGCACTGATGTCGCAGGACAAGACCGCCGGCTTTGCGCAAACCCATACGGCTGTCCTGTTGTCGGGCCGGCCGGCCGAACAGTTCGCCTGATCGGCGCGCCCTTCGCGTTGCCTGTTTTACGTCGTTCATTTCACGTTGCTCGTTTCACGCCACTCACCGAACCCAGGAAGCACCATGCCCACGAGAAGCCTGACGGAAGACGCCCAGGAAGTCCTGCGCGCCATTGCATTGATCGAGCTGGGCGCGCGCATGCAGGTGCTCGAAAGCGAACTCGCGCTGCCGCGCGACCGCCTCGTCAGGCTGTATCGGGAAGTGAAGGGCGAGTCGCCGCCGAAAGGGATGCTGCCGTCGTCGGCGGACTGGTACATGACATGGATGGCGAACATCCACGCCTCGCTCTTCTACAACACCTACGTGTTTCTCAAGAACGAGGCGAAGTGCTCGCATCTGGATGCGCTCACGAAGGGGTACCGGCTCTATCGCGAGCACTGCACGCATGCCGGGCTCGAACCGCAGCTCGACCTTACACGCGCCTGGACGCTCGTGCGCTTCTTCAATGGCGGCCTTCTGGAAATGACGCAGTGTTCGCGCTGCAGCGGCAAATTCATCGGCCACAAATACGAGCTGCGGCGCAACAAAGCCTGTGCGATCTGCCAGCCGCCGTCGCGGGCGGGCAAGCCCGCGAAGCCGGCTCGCGACGAGGGGCAGGCCATGCCGCTGCCGATGGGCGCAGCGGCCCGTGAGGTGGCTGCGCCGCTGGCGGCGTAGATGCCGGAGGGCTTGGGCCAGCCTTGAGCGCATTGGGCGCCTTGGAAGGCCGGTTCGGCGGTGGCCCGCACCGCGCGTCCTGCGCCGTGTTCGAGCGTTGGCTGGCCGGTGGGCTACCGGCGCGGCCGACTATTCGAGTGCCTCGCTGCGACTGTTCTTGCCGCCACTACTCGGCCGTGGCGAGGCTGCCGAATACCTCGGCGGCGATCATCACCGATGCATTCAGCGGAGCCGGCCGCTCGGCCGGCTTGAAAACGGCGTCGCCGCGGCGGATCTTGCGGCGCGTGACTGCGCATGTCCCCGAGGTGTGTGCCGAGCGGCGGCGCCAGCGCTGTTCGCCGTAGTGACATCGGCCGGGTTCCACCCAGCGGATCACCAGCGTCGTGTCGGACTGTTCGAGAATTTCGATCCGTTCGCCGTTCGCGCCGTCAAGAGCAAGCAGGGACAATCTGGTCTTCATTGTCGGCTCCAGGAAGAGGTGTGCCGAATGTAGACCTGCGGCGCAGCAAGTGCCATTGTGTCGCGGTTGAAACACCATTCCGCGAGACGCAACAATGCGCGGAGGTATCGCGCGAAGGCCGAACGAATGGGGTTCCGCGGGCGTCGGCTGCGATATCTAACATTTTTGCAACGCAGTGTTGTCCTACGCGCGACGACCTGGACCCAATCTTTGCGGTGTCTTGCGCTCGGTTGCGGCTGTCCGCCCGCGTCGGATGCCTCATGGCGGGGCACGGTGCGCCTTGTCTTAAGATTGAGGCTTTTGCCGGTCGGGCAGCCCGCGCGTGTGCAGGCGCCGCTCTGCCGCCCGGTGCCCGAGGTTACATGAACCCGCATTCGCCTGCTCCCAAACTCACCACCCAGCAACAGACCCAGCGCGCCGCGGCCGCTGTCCTCTATACGGCGCTGGTGCTCCTCGCGCTGTGGATGGTCCGCGAGTTCATTCCCGCCGTGGCCTGGGCGGGTGTCATCGCCATCGCTTTGTGGCCGGCCTTTCGCGGCATTGAAAGCCGCCGCTGGTTCAAGGGACGCACGACGCTGATCGCGGCGCTGCTGACGCTCGCCGTCGGCCTGCTCGTGCTTTTGCCGGTGGCGTTGGGCATTGCGCAGGCGGCCGGCGAGGCGCATAGCCTGATCGGCTGGGTTCGCAGCGTGCAGGAAACGGGCGTGCCGGTACCGGATTTCGTGACGCACCTGCCGTTCGGCGCCCGCCAGCTGACCGACTGGTGGCAGGTCAATCTCGCCCAGCCGCTCGGCGCGTCGCCCGCCATGAAGGACCTGCACGGCAACGCCGTGGTGGCGTTCGGCCAGCGCTTCGGGCTGCGTGCAGCCCACGCGCTGTTGCATTTCGTCTTTACGCTGCTGACCGTGTTCGTGATCTTCCAGGCGGGGCCGCGCCTCTCGGGCACGCTCCTGCGCGGCGCCGAACGCGCTTTCGGCCAGCGCGGCGTCGAACTCGCGCAACGCATGGGCGCCGCGGTGCGCGGGACGGTGAGCGGGCTCGTGGTCGTCGGACTGGGCGAAGGCGTGCTGCTCGGCGCCGGCTACGCGATGGCCGGGGTGCCGCACGCGGCGCTGCTCGGCGCCGTAACGGCGGTCGCCGCGATGCTCCCGTTCTGCGCGCCCATCGTGTTCTGCGGCGTGGCGCTGTGGCTCGCCCTCGTGCCTGGTGCGACGGTGGCCGCGTTCGCGCTTGCCGCCGCCGGTTTCGTCATCACCTTCGTGGCCGACCATTTCGTGCGGCCCGTCCTGATCGGCAACTCCTCGCGCCTGCCGTTCCTGCTGGTGCTGTTCGGCATTCTGGGCGGGGCGGGGACGTTCGGGCTGCTGGGTATCTTCATCGGGCCGGCGCTCATGACCATCCTCATGGTGCTGTGGGACGAGTGGCTGCAGCCGGGCAGCGGCGAGACGGCGGTGAGGCGGTGAGGCTCGGGTAGGGCGGGTAGGGCTGGTATAGCGGTAGGGCGGGCAGGGCGGGCAGGGCGGCCGGGATTTCGGCACTGGCCGCCTGCGCGCCTCACCCTCGCCGGGCTGCTGTGCCGCTGTACCCGCTGCGCCGCTGCGCCACTGTGCCGCTGCGCCGCTGCGCCGCGATATGGCCGGCGTCTTCAGCGCACGCAGTCGAGCGTATAGGTGAGCGCCGCCGGCAGCAGATCGCGCCATACGTTCCAGGTATGCCCGCCATCGACGATCCTCAGGGCCGCCGGATTGTTCGCGAGCCGCAGCCGCGTGTACAACTGCGACGCCTCAGCCTGGATCACGAGATCGCCGTCGCCTGAGGCGATGAACATCGGCACGCGCCACGGCTTCGCCATATAGGCCTGCCACAGCGCCGGGTAGTTGAGCGCGTGCCAGATGTGCGGGTCGAACTGCCGGTCGCCGAACACGCCGACATAGCGCGCGGCCGACGAGAGCGGCGGCTCGTTCGAATAGACCGCGGGAGACAGCAGCAGCGCGCCGCAGAAGCGCTCAGGCTGCTCCAGGGTATAGCGCAGCGCGCCGAAGCCGCCCATCGACACCCCGCCGATGGCGCGCCCGTTGCGCTGGTTCGACACCGCGTAGCGCCGCTCGATCTCGGGCAGCAGGTCGTCGAAGAACGCGCTTTCGATTTTTTCCTTGCGGTCCACGTACCAGTCCGTGCCGCCCTGCGGCATCACGATCACCACCGGCACAATGGCGTGGCGCTCGATCAGCGCGTCCGCCGTGGCCTGCAGCCGGCCCTGGGTGACCCAGTCCGTCGCGTTGCCGTTGTTCCCATGCAGCAGATAGAGCACGGGATAGTGGCCCGCGTCGTTGCGGTACCCCGTCGGCAGATAGACGACGTACGACCAGTCGCGTGCCAGCGCGGGCGAGTAGAAGGTCGCGGTCGATACTGTGCTGGCCTGCGCGGACGTAGCCTGCATGGCCGCAGCGGCGCCCAGTGAAAGCACAACAGACAGCAGAACGGACCGAAAGACAGGACGGAGAAGTCGGTGCATCGAAGGCAAGGGCAAGAAAAGCCGCGCAGGGCTCGCGCTGTGTGGGCCTCCATGCTAGCAGGCGGCCGCGGGCAGGCCGTCGCGTAACCAGCCTGCGGCGTTCGCTATTCCGGCGACGGCGCCGGATGATTCGCGTCAGCCGTCGCTATGCCGTCGTCTTCACCCGCACCGTGAGCACACGCGTGATCGGCTCCGAACTCTTCGCGACGAGAAGCAGCGTGCCGATGGCGATGGCATCGGCGGCAAGGCCCAGCGGGTAGTTGAGGTAGCCCTCCGTGAGCTTGAAGAGCAGCGAGTCGACCACGAGCGAAATCGCCGTGCCGCACACGAAGCACAGCAGGCCCTTGCGCCCCACGAGGCCGATCCACGGTAACGCCCGCGCCACCTTCCTGACCCAGCCGGCTTCGACAAGCCCTGCCGCGAGCCAGGCAATCGCGATGAAGTTGCCGAGGCGGAACCACGCCAGGTTCTGCTTGAAGCTGCCGTCGGGCGGGGCGGTCTCCACGCCGAGCCGGTACCAGGCGGCAACCACGAATGCCACGCCTGCGGCCACGGTGACGAGCCAGCCCAGACGATGCGCGCTCACGCGCTGATAGATGGGCTGGCACTTCGCGAGTACGCCCAGCACGAAGAGCAGTTGCCAGGCGAGCGGATTGAAGTCCCATTGGACGTCTTCGGCGTGAGGCAGCCAGTCCGCCGCGTAAGGCGCTGCGGCCCACAGCACGATGCTGCCCACGAGCAGCACCACCGGCCGGCGCCGGGCGAGCGGCAGCATCGCGGGAACGGCGAGCGCGAACAGCGCGTACATGGGCAGCACGCCCGCGAGGTAGGGTTGACGGCGCATCAGCAGGATGTCGGCCAGTGCGGAGAGCGGCGTGGCGGCGAGTTCCTCGATGTCGGCGGTGGTTACGTTGGGCGCGTCGATGCCGCGCATCAGCATCACGGCCGAGACCACCAGCATGAGCGCGGCTGTGACGAGAAACGCGCGATAGATCTCGAACGCGCGGCGCAGGAAACGCTGGCGCGCCGCGGACTCGGTGTGGCGCGCCACAAGCGCGCCATAGGCCACGGCCGTCGCGTAGCCGCCGAGAAACACGAACACTTCGGCGGCATCGCACAGGGCATAGGCGTGCAGCGTGAACCGCGAAAGGATGCTGCCGCCGATATGGTCGACGACGATCACGAGCAGCACGAGCCCGCGGAAAAAATCCAGTTCGACAAGGCGCGAAGACGCGGAAGCTTGCATGGGCATTCAGGGCAACAGCGACGTGCGCGACGCAGACAGCCGGACGTCACGCGAGAGAAAGCGGAAGCGATGCCGGCGAAAGGGGATGCAAGAACGCGGTTCGACGGCACGGCGACGGACGGCGCCATCCGCATGGGACGGCCCCGAAGATTAGGGATGACCCTGGTGTGCGCGCAGAGTTCCGTAAAAGATGAGAGGAATGGCCGTCTTGATGTTACGAATGGTTGAGGTTGCCCGGCATCCCGCCGAACTGCGCCCGACATGCGGCCGAACCGCGGTCGAAATGCGCCCGAACCGCGGCCGAAACAGGGCAGACAGTCAATCTGCCGGATTGATGCACCGGGCGTGGGCATTTAGCAACGATTTCGTCACGGGCAGCGCCCCCTAATAGACGAGCCCAATTCGGCGTGCAACGATCATTTCCGCTATCTCGCCCGGTTTGACGGCCGCTTCAAGACGGCCCGGCGGGCGACATAAAGACAACAAGTTTCTGAAAGCAGTACGTCAGAACCAATAGCAAAAGGGAACGGAGATATCCATGAAAAAACAGGTCATCGCGCTTGCCGTATCCACTGCCTTCGCCGCGTTCGCGGCGCCCGCATTTGCCCAGAGCAGCGTGACGCTGTACGGGGTGATCGACGAAGGCTTCAATTACACGAGCAACTCGGGCGGCCACTCGGCATATCAGCTCGAGAGCGGCTATGCCCAGGGCAGCCGATGGGGCCTGAAGGGCGCGGAAGATCTGGGCGGTGGCCTCAAGGCGATCTTCACACTGGAAAACGGGTTTGACGTGAACTCGGGCCGTCTCGGCCAGGGGGGCCGGATGTTCGGGCGCCAGGCCTTCGTCGGCCTGACCTCCAGCCAGTACGGCACGGTCACGCTGGGCCGCCAGTACGACTCGCTGGTCGATTACCTTGCGCAGACCACGGCAAACGGCAACTGGGGCGGCTACCTGCTCTCGCACCCGTACGACAACGACAACACGGACAACTCGTTCCGCGTCAACAACACCGTCAAGTACGCGAGCCCGGACATCTCAGGCTTCCAGTTCGGCGGCACGTACAGCTTCAGCAACTCGACGAACTTCGCGAACAATCGCCAGTACAGCCTGGGGGCTCAGTACGCGAACGGCGGCCTGCTCGTTGCGGCCGCCTACCTGCAGGCCAACAATCCGGGCACGACGTCGGGCGGCGCGATTGCCGGCCCCGGCGACGACGAGAACTTCGACTCGAAGCGCCTGCGCATCTTCGGCGGTGGCGTCAACTACACGTTCGGGCCCGCGACGGTCGGCTTCGCGTACACGAACACCAACGTGACGCAACCGGTCAGTTCGGCCTACGTCGGCTCGATTGCGTTGCCGTCGGGCGAGAACCCGTCGTCGCTCAAGTACCAGAACTTCGAAGTGAACGGCAAGTACCAGCTGACGCCGTCGTTCTTCGTGGGCGCGCAGTACGTCTACACGCTGTCGAAGTTCGATGCCTCGACGGGCAACCCCGAGCCCAAGTACCACACGTTCGGCCTGATGGCGGACTACAACCTGTCGAAGCGCACCGACGTCTATCTGCAGGGCGCCTACCAGAAGGTGGCTGGCGACCGGACCGGCACGATCCTCGACGACGCCTATATTCCGGGTTCGGCCGGCGTGTCGTCGTCGCAGCATCAGTTCGCGTTCCGCGCGGCGATCCGCCACAAGTTCTAAATCCAAAGGGTGCTGTTCCGGCGCGCGGTAGGCGCGCCGCGCCCCTGTTCGTACCTGGCCCGTTGTTCGCCGGCTTGCCTTGCAGGCCGTGCGGCAGCGGTTTTTTCGTTTCCCGCGGGGGAAGCAATTCCGCCGTCGGCATATGTCGTTTGAAACGCCTCTCCCGAACGACGCTCCAGCCTCAAGTTGCGCCACCCTTTGCCGTTATGTCGCGTTATAGGGCGCGCCTTTTCCCACGAGGCCGAGCCGTGCCGAAAGCGCATTCAGCTTGATCAGGGTCGATAAACATTTGTATCAGAGTGTTTGAAACGCCCCGTCGACTGTCATGTGCATTTTACAATGTTGCGTAACTTTGGGGTCATATCAGGCCATTTTGTGCAATTTTGACAGCAGAAGCGCCGCATTTCTTGCATAGCGAGACAGCGGGTGCGGGCGCCGCGTCCAGAAGGCGTGGCAACTGCGGACATTTCGAGCAGGAGTCAAGCGAGAGATGGCGAGAAGTCGTTTCAACAGTTTCTACAGGACGAGAGCGGGCCTGGCCGGCGTATGGGTAGCGGTCGTGCTGGCAGGGTGCGCGGCGAATCCCGAGCAGCCCACCGTGGTGCCGGATCCGGTGGCATCGGGCACGGGTGCAACACCCGGTGCGACGACGTCGGATGCTGCCGCGGACGCAGACCAGGGGGCGGCCGCTGCGGGGGCGACAACCGTTGTGACGAAGACGGTTTTCTACAAGGTGCGTCGCGGTGACACCTTGCAGCGTGTTGCGCAGAGCCATGGATGTCCCGTGAAAGACCTCGCAGCGTGGAACCGGCTGAAGCCGTCCAGCCGCATCAAGCCTGGCCAGACGCTGCGTATCGTGTCGCGCCAGACCGTGCCGGTTCAGGCGAAGGGCGGCGTGGATACGCACGGTGTTGCTTCAGCGATTTCGCGTCACGCCTCGGCCGTGTCGCTCGCGTGGCCTGCACAGGGGCAGGTGGTGGAGTCGTTCCAGCCCGGCGAGAACCGGGGCATCGAGATCGGCGGCAAGGAAGGCGATCCCGTGCGTGCTGCCGCCGACGGCAAGGTGATGTTCGCGGGCACCGGTCTCAACGAATACGGCAGTCTCATCATCGTCCAGCACAATAAGGACTTTCTGACGGCTTACTCCCATAGCCGCCGGCTGCTCGTGAAGACGGGCGACATCGTGCGCCAGGGCCAGCAGATCGCCGAGATGGGGGCCGACAACCGCTCACGCGCCGCCGTGCTGTTCGAAGTGCGTCGAGACGGCAAGCCGGTGGACCCGATGGCGTATTTGCGCAGTCAGAACGGGTGAGCGTGGTGGCGAGCGCCGGAAGTTCGCCGCCGGCGCGAAGGTTACGCACCTATACCGTATCTCCCGGCACCCGCACCCAACCCTCCATCAGCACGCGGGCGCTGCGGCTCATCACCGCCTTGGTGACCTTCCACTCGCCGTCGATCTGCGTTGCTTCCGCTCCAACGCGCAAGGTGCCGGACGGGTGACCGAAGCGCACCGCCTCGCGCGGGCCGCCGCCCGCCGCCAGATTCACGAGCGTGCCAGGAATCGCAGCTGCCGTGCCGATAGCCACGGCAGCCGTACCCATCATCGCGTGGTGCAGTTTGCCCATCGAGAGCGCCCGCACCAGCAGATCGACGTCGCCTGCCGCGACGCGTTTGCCGCTCGACGCCACGTAGTCCGCCGGCTTCGCCACGAACGCCACTTTCGGCGTGTGCTGACGCGTGGCGATCTCGTCCAGTTGCTTGATGAGACCCATGCGCAGCGCGCCGTGCGCGCGGATCGTCTCGAACATTGCGAGGGCCTTCGGGTCGCCGTTGATGGCGTCCTGCAACTCGGTGCCCGTGTAGCCGATCGCCTCGGCATTGACGAAGATGGTCGGAATGCCGGCATTGATCATGGTCGCCTTGAGCGTGCCGACGCCCGGCACCTCGAGGTCGTCCACGAGGTGGCCGGTGGGGAACATCGCGCCGCCTGCGCCTTCTTCCTCGGCAGCCGGGTCCATGAATTCGAGCTGGACCTCGGCCGCGGGGAACGTCACGCCGTCCAGTTCGAAGTCGCCGGTCTCCTGCACGGCGCGCGCCGTGATGGGCACGTGCGCGACGATGGTCTTGCCGATGTTGGCTTGCCAGATGCGCACGACCGCCACGCCGTCATGCGGAATGCGGCTCGAATCGACGAGTCCGTTCGCAATCGCGAACGGACCCACGGCGGCCGAAAGATTGCCGCAGTTGCCGCTCCAGTCGACGAACGCGCGGTCGATGGCAACCTGGCCGAACAGGTAATCCACGTCGTGATCGGGCCGACTGCTCTTCGCCACGATCACGGTTTTGCTGGTGCTCGACGTCGCGCCGCCCATGCCGTCGATCTGCTTGCCGTACGGGTCGGGGCTGCCGATCACGCGCAACAGCAGCGCGTCGCGTGCCGCGCCCGGCACGCGTGCGGCTTCGGGCAGGTCTTCGAGGCGAAAGAACACGCCTTTGCTGGTGCCGCCGCGCATGTACGTGGCGGGAATGCGGATCTGGGGCAGGTGAGCCATGGTGATGTCGTTTCCCTTTTTTCCGTCTCGTTCAGACCGCCGCTTTCGACTGCGCGAGGAAGTCTTGCGCAAAGCGTTGCAGTACACCGCCCGCATCGTAGATCGACACTTCCTCGGCCGTATCGAGCCGGCAGGTAACGGGCACTTCGACGCGTTCGCCATTGCGGCGATGAATGACGAGCGTGAGATCCGCGCGCGGCTTGCGCTCGCCGATCACGTCGAACGTTTCGGTGCCGTCGATGCCGAGCGTTTGTCGGTTCACGCCGGCCTTGAACTCGAGCGGCAGCACGCCCATGCCGATCAGGTTGGTGCGGTGAATACGCTCGAAGCCCTCGGCCACGATCGCTTCCACGCCCGCGAGGCGCACGCCTTTCGCCGCCCAGTCGCGCGACGAGCCCTGGCCGTAGTCCGCGCCCGCCACGATGATGAGCGGCTGCCGGCGCTCCATGTAGGTCTCGATGGCTTCCCACATCCGCACGACCTTGCCTTCCGGCTCGATGCGCGCGAGCGATCCCTTTTTCACACTGCCGTCCACCACGGCCATTTCGTTGACGAGCGTGGGGTTCGCAAACGTCGCGCGCTGCGCTGTGAGGTGGTCGCCGCGATGCGTCGCGTACGAATTGAAGTCCTCTTCGGGCAGGCCCATTTTCGTGAGGTATTCGCCCGCGGCGCTGTTGGCGAGAATCGCGTTCGAAGGCGACAGGTGGTCTGTCGTGATGTTGTCGCCGAGCACGGCGAGCGGCCGCAGCCCTTGCAGCGTGCGCACGCCGGCAAGCGCGCCTTCCCAGTACGGCGGCCGGCGGATGTACGTGCTTTGCGGACGCCAGTCGTAGAGCGGGCTGATCGGCTCGGCGCTTGCGGCGGTAGCGGCGAACATGGGTTCGTAGACGCGGCGGAACTGCTCGGGCTTCACGCTCTGCGCGACGATCGCATCGATCTCCTCGTCGGACGGCCAGATGTCCTTGAGATAGACCGGCTCGCCCTGCGGACCGGTGCCGAGCACGTCGCGCTCGATGTCGAAGCGGATCGTGCCCGCAATCGCGTAGGCCACCACGAGCGGAGGCGAGGCGAGGAATGCCTGCTTCGCGTACGGATGAATGCGGCCGTCGAAGTTGCGGTTGCCGGAGAGCACCGCGGTGGCGTAGAGGTCGCGCTCCACGATCTCTTTCTGGATGACGGGATCGAGCGCGCCCGACATGCCGTTGCACGTCGTGCATGCGAACGCCACGATGCCGAAGCCCAGTTTTTCGAGGTCCGGCAGGAGCCCGGCGTCTTCCAGATAAAGCTCGACCGCCTTCGATCCCGGCGCGAGCGAACTCTTGACCCACGGCTTGCGCGTGAGCCCGCGAGCGTTCGCGTTACGCGCGAGCAGCGCAGCGGCAATCACGTTGCGCGGATTGCTGGTGTTCGTGCAGCTGGTGATCGCGGCGATGATCACGGCGCCATCGGGCATCTGGCCCGGCACGTCTTCCCATTTGCCCGCGATGCCGCGCTCGGCGAGCGCCGACGTGGGCAGGCGCCGGTGCGGGTTCGACGGCCCCGCCATGTTGCGCACCACGCTCGAAAGATCGAACTTCAGCACGCGCTCGTATTGCGCGTGGGCAAGCGAATCGGCCCAGAGACCCGCAGCTTTCGCGTAGGTCTCGACGAGCTGCACCTGCGCGTCGTCGCGGCCCGTCAAGCGCAGATAGTCGATGGTTTGGCTGTCGATGAAGAACATCGCCGCCGTGGCGCCGTATTCGGGTGCCATGTTGGAGATGGTCGCGCGGTCGCCGAGCGTGAGCGTCGAGGCGCCTTCGCCGCGGAACTCTAGATACGCGCCCACCACCTTTTCCTTGCGCAGGAATTCGGTGAGCGCGAGCACGATGTCAGTAGCCGTGATGCCGGGTTGCCGACGGCCTGTCAGCTCGACGCCGACGATGTCGGGCAGCCGCATCCACGACGCGCGGCCCAGCATCACGTTCTCGGCCTCCAGCCCGCCCACGCCGATGGCGATCACACCCAGCGCATCGACGTGCGGCGTGTGGCTGTCGGTGCCCACGCAGGTATCGGGGTAGGCCACGCCGTCGCTCACCTGGACTACCGGCGACATCTTCTCCAGATTGATCTGATGCATGATCCCGTTGCCCGGCGGAATCACGTCGACGTTGCGGAAGGCCCGTTTCGTCCAGTTGATGAAGTCGAAGCGGTCTTCGTTGCGGCGATCTTCGATTGCGCGGTTTTTCGCGAACGCGTCAGGGTCGAAGCCCGCGCATTCCACGGCCAGCGAGTGATCGACGATCAACTGCACCGGTACGACCGGATTCACCTGAGCCGGGTCGCCGCCCTGCGAGGCGATGGCATCGCGCAGGCCCGCCAGATCGACGAGTGCGGTCTGACCCAGAATGTCGTGACAGACCACGCGCGCCGGGAACCACGGAAAGTCGCGATCGCGGCGGCGCTCGATCAACTGTTTCAGCGATTCAGTGAGCGTGGCGGGGTCGCAGCGGCGCACGAGGTTTTCGGCGAGCACACGCGAGGTATAGGGCAGCGTGTCCCACGCGCCGGGCTGGATCGCCTCGACGGCGGCGCGCGCATCGAAGTAGTCCAGCCGGGTGCCGGGCAGGGGTTTGCGATAAGCGGTATTCATGGCATTGCGGGGGCGGAAATGATCGTCATGATCGGGGGCAGGGGCGCGGCGGGTCAATCGGCTGATCGGACGAGGTGCGGCGGAACCCACCTCGTCGCACAATCGCCCAGGCGAGCGGCGTGGTAACGGAGTACGTTAGACCGCCGCTCGCAAGGCGTCTCAGCGTTTCTCGATGGGCACGAACTTGAGGTTCTCCGGTCCCGTGTAATTCGCGCTCGGGCGGATGATCTTGTTGTCGATGCGCTGCTCGATGATGTGGGCGCTCCAGCCCGAGGTGCGCGAGATCACGAAGAGCGGCGTGAACATGGCCGTGGGCACGCCCATCATGTGATACGAGACCGCGCTGAACCAGTCGAGGTTGGGGAACATCTTCTTGGCGTCCCACATCACGCTTTCGAGCCGCTCGGCGATGTTAAAGAGCTTCATGTCGCCGGCTTCCTTCGAGAGCTTTTTCGCGACGTCCTTGATGACCTTGTTGCGCGGGTCCGAGATCGTGTAGACCGGGTGACCGAAGCCGATCACCACTTCGCGGTTCGCCACGCGCTGGCGGATGTCGGCTTCGGCCTCGTCGGGCGTCTGGTAGCGCGACTGGATTTCGTAGGCGACCTCGTTGGCGCCGCCGTGCTTCGGCCCGCGCAGCGCACCGATGGCACCCGTGATGGCCGAGTACAGGTCCGAGCCCGTGCCCGCGATCACGCGGCCCGTGAACGTGGAGGCGTTGAACTCGTGCTCGGCATAGAGGTTGAGCGAGACGTGCATCGCGTCGACCCACGACTTGCGCGGCGCGGTGCCGTGCAGCAGGTGCAGGAAGTGGCCGCCGATGGAGTCGTCGTCGGTTTCCACCTCGATGCGCCGGCCGTTGTGCGAATAGTGGTACCAGTACAGCAGCATGGAGCCGAGCGAGGCCATCAGGCGGTCGGCGATGTCGCGCGCGCCGGGCACGTTGTGGTCGTCCTTCTCGGGCAGCACGGTGCCGAGCACGGAGACGCCGGTGCGCATGACGTCCATCGGGTGCGCCGAGGCCGGGATCCACTCGAGCGCGGCCTTCAGGTTGGCGGGCAGGCCGCGCAGGGCCTTGAGCTTCGTCTTATAGGCGGCCAGTTCGGCGGCGTTGGGCAGCTTGCCGTGCACGAGCAGGTGAGCGACTTCCTCGAATTCGCAGGCGCCGGCGATGTCGAGGATGTCGTAGCCGCGGTAGTGCAGGTCGTTGCCGGTGCGGCCCACGGTGCACAGGGCGGTGTTGCCGGCGGTCACGCCCGAAAGTGCGACGGATTTCTTGGGCTTGAAGCCGCTGGCGGTTGCGGTGGTGTTGTCTGCTTCGCTCATGGTGTCGTCCTCAGTCTTTGTATGGGGGTTACTTTTTGCCGGCAAACAGCGCGTCGAGCTTCTGCTCGTACGCGTGATAGCCGAGATAGCGGTAGAGATCCTCGCGCGTCTGCATCGTCGGCACCGCGGCTTTTTGCGTGCCGTCGCGCTTCACGGTTTCGTAGAAGTTCAGCGCCGCTGCATTCATGGCGCGATACGCGCCGCAGCAATAGAGCGCGATATCGACGTTCGCGTCGCGCAGTTCGTCCACGGTGAAGAAGGGTGTGCTGCCGAATTCCGTGAGGTTGGCGAGAATCGGTACCTTCACGGCGGCCTTGAAGCGGCGGTAGTCCTCGAGCGTTTTCATCGCTTCCGGAAAGATCATATCCGCGCCGGCTTCCACGTATGCAACGGCGCGCTCAATGGCCGCATCCAGCCCTTCGGCGGCGGCTGCATCGGTGCGGGCCATGATGACGAACTGGTCGTCGGTGCGGGCGTCCACGGCGGCTTTCACGCGGTCCACCATCTCTTCCTTGGGCACGCATTCCTTGCCCGGGCGGTGGCCGCAGCGCTTCTGCCCGACCTGATCTTCGAGGTGAACGGCGGCTACGCCGGCCTTGATGAACGAGCGGACGGTGCGCGCGATGTTGAAGGCGCCGCCCCAGCCCGTGTCGATGTCGACGAGGAGCGGCAGCGGCGTGGCATCCGTGATGCGGCGGGCGTCGATGAGCACGTCGTCCATCGTGCTGATGCCCAGATCGGGTACGCCGAGCGAGTTGGCCGCAACGCCGCCGCCCGAGAGATAGAGGGCTTTGAAGCCCACCGCTTCGGCCATTTTTGCGGCGTAGGCGGTGATCGCGCCGACTACCTGCAGCGGCTGCTCAGTCGCGACGACCGCGCGGAAGCGGGCGCCCGCGCTGGCGAGGGATGCGTTGTTCATGGTTCGTCTCCTTGGGGCTGCGCGTCGGCGCGCAATGAGGAATGAGCGGAGGGAACCGGCCTCGGCGCAGAAGAGCAAGCCGTACGAGCCGGTTCCGGCTGCGCAAGTATTGCAAGGACCGGGCCAATAGCGGGGTGAGCCCTATCCCGGGCGATAACCTGTTGATTCGGTGGGAAACTGCTCGAAGAGGTATGCGAGCCGGCACCGGCCGTGGTTTCATATGTGGAATATCGAATTTCAAAAACGCAACACGTAGTCCATAATGAGGCTAGATCCTCTGCCATCCCGGCAGCACCTTGCCGTCAACGTTCCATCCTCATGAATCGCCTTCCCGAACCCGGCCCGCGACCGCGCGTGTGGGCCATCGGCATCAGCCGCCTGCGCGACCTGTTCCGCGACATCGCGTCGGAATACATCGAGCGCGCCGACCTGCGCATCGTCTCGCGCGGTTACGAAGACGCCGCGAACGAAATCGCCGTGGCCGGCGCGAGCCGGCCCGACGTGGTGGTGGCCGCCGGTTCGAACGGCACCTATCTGAAGGCGCGCATCGATGTGCCGGTGGTGCTCGTCATGCCCACCGGCTTCGATGTGATGCACGCGCTGGCAAGGGCGCGGCGCGATGCGTCGTCGTCCGTCGCGCTGGTGACGTATGGCGAAACGCCGCCCGAAGTGCGCCGTTTCGTGGCCGCGTACGGGATCGATGTCGTGTTCGCGTCGTACCAGTCGGCCCAGGACGCGGAGACCTGCGTGCTGGACCTGCGCGACCGCGGCGTGGGCACGATCGTGGGCCCCGGGCTCGTGACGGATCTGGCGGCGCGCGCGGGGCTGGCTGCCGTGTTCCTCTACTCGCGCGCCTCGGTGCATGCCGCATTCGACAACGCGCTCGACGTCGCCCAGGCCACGTGGCGCGAAGGCGTGCGGCGGCAGCGGCTCGACAACGTGCTCCAGCATCTGCGCGACGGCGTGGTGGCGCTCGATGCCGCCGGCCGCGTGGAGGCCATCAACCAGCGGCTCGCCAATGTGCTCGGCATCGACCCGAATGCCTGTGCGGGGCGCCGGTTCGCCGACCTCGCGCCCGACGTGGCCGCGACCGTGCGCGACATGGCCGTGTTCGGACCCGACGGGCAGGGCGAGTCGCTGGAAACGGTGCGCGGCTCGAGCTACGTCCTGCATCGCGGACCGATTGTCGACAAGGGCGTGACGACCGGCACCGTGCTGACCTTCCAGGAGTCGCGCGCCGTGGAGCGGCTCGATCGCACGCTGCGCTCGCGTCAGCGCGCGCCGCAGTTCGTGGCGCGCTACCGGCTGGACGATCTGGTCGGCGAATCGCCCGCGATGCAACGCGCGCGACAGCTTGCGCTGCGCTACGCGGCCTCGGACGCCACCGTACTGATTCGCGGCGAGAGCGGCACAGGCAAGGAAATGGTGGCCCAGGGGCTGCACCGCGCGAGCGGCCGCCGCGACTTTCCGTTCGTCGCAATCAACTGCGGAGCATTCCCCGAGGCGCTGCTCGAAAGCGAACTGTTCGGCTACGAGGAGGGCGCGTTTACCGGCGCGCGGCGCGGCGGCAAAGCTGGCCTGATCGAAGCGGCGCATCGCGGCACGCTGTTTCTCGACGAGATCGGCGAGATGCCGTTGCCCCTGCAGAGCCGGCTGCTGCGCGTGCTGCAGGAGCGCGAGGTGATTCGCCTCGGCGCAACGGAGCCGACGCGCGTGGACGTGCGCATCGTGGCCGCGACGCACCGCGCGCTCACGGATGCCATCGAGACCGGCGAGTTCCGCGCCGATCTCTACTACCGTCTCAACATCCTGAACATCGCGCTGCCGCCGCTGCGCGAACGCACGGCGGACATCATGCCGCTCGCGGCAGAACTGCTGCTGGCCGCTGCGCGCCGCGAAGCACGGCTCGCGCCGCGCGTGACCAGCCTGACGGATGCCGCGGCGATGCTCGCGCCGGCAGTTGAACCGCTGTGCCGCCACAGTTGGCCCGGCAATGTGCGCGAGCTGCAGAACGTGATCGAGCGTGCAGCGGTGGAACTGGCCGATTCAACGGACCCGGGCGCAACGCTGACGTATGAGGTGTTGCACTCGATTGCCCCCGAGCTGTTCGACAAGGAGCCGGCGGAGGCTGCAGTCGCCGATACGGAGGGCAGCGCACCGGCGCCGGCTGCGCTCTCGTTGCGCGAACGCAGCCGACGCGTTGAAGCCGACGAGATTCGCGCCGCACTGGACGCCTGCAACGGAGATCGCGAACAGGTGTGCGCGATGCTGGGCATCAGCAAGACGACGCTGTGGAGAAAGCTCAACGCGGGCGCGAAGCCTTTGACGTCTGCGGCTGGCCTGCAGGCGGGCGGAAGCGGGCGCAAAGGGCAGTAGGGAGTGCAGTAGGTAGGGCAGTAGGTATGCAGTACGTTGCACGGCACGATCGTGCATGGCCGGCAACGGCTGGCGTGCATACCACCGAGCCCCTGCTGAGCCTCTAACGCAGGAATTCGAGTGCCGCCGCGACGATGGCCTCCGGGGCATCTTCCTGCATCAAATGTCCTGCGTTCGGTACCGCCTGGAACCGCGCCGACGGAATCACGCTCGCGAGATGACGGCCGCGTTCAAGCGGAATCCATTGATCGTCTTCGCCCCAAAGAATCTGCACGGGGCAGCGAATGGTGCTGTAGCGCGGCTCCACTTCGTCCGTGTAGCGCTGATCCATCTGCGCAATCTGGCGATAGAAAGCGGCCTGGCCCGTTTCGCCGAGCCACGGAGTCACATAGGGCTGCAACTCGCCGTCCGGAATGGCACGCGCCACGGCGCCGCGCACGTAGGCCTTGACGGCGGCTTCGTGGATATACGGCGGCATGCCCGCAAACGCATCGACGTGCTGGCGCACATGCCGCACGAACGGCGAGCCCCATGGCGCCACGGCGACCGGGTCGATCAGCGTCAGGCTACGGTATTCGCATCCGTTGACGAGATGGGCGCGTAGCGCCGTGGCGCCGCCGAAGTCATGCGCAATCACATCGGGACGATCCAGTTCCCAGTGCGCAAGGAGTTGCGCGAGCAGTTCGTTCTGTACGCCGAGCGAGACGTCCTGCCCCGCGCGTTGCTCCGACTGACCGTAACCCAGCAGGTCATAGACGTAGACCGTGCGGATCGATTCGAGCCACGGCGCGACGCGGTGCCATACCCACGACGAAAACGGCGTGCCGTGGATGAGCACGAGTGGCCTGCCGCTCCCGCTTACGCGAAACGGTACGGATTGACCCTGGAAGAGATAACGCTGATCGAGCAGCCATGGCTTCATGAACGATGCCTCGCGAAAGATGAGGGCAATGGGATGAGGGCAATGGGATGAGGGCAACGAATCGGTCGAGCGTCAATCGTCCGCGCGCTACGCGGCTTCCACGGTTCGCAGCACTTGCGCGACGCGCGCATGCTCGTGAAGCACGCCGGGACTCTGTTGCAGCAACGCGCGATACCGCTCCAGAAACGCCTGCTGCATGCCTTCGTTGCCGAACAGCGCCCTGACCGCCTGTGCGGAGCCGATGCGGTCGTCGGCGGTGGCGTCTTTGCCGTCCAGCGTTTCGTCGATATTGGCGATCACCGTAGAGAGCGGCGTGATCCAGCGAAACGCCTCGCCGTTGATGAGAACTTGCAGGAAGCTCGCGGCTGTGGTGGGGCCGTACTCCGCTTCATAGGACGCGCGTTCGTGGTCGAGTATCGCCTTGTGGAGCGCGAGCAGGGGCTTGCGCACTTCAGTGAGGAACTGGATGGCGCGCTGTTCGTTCATGGTCGGGCTCCTGTCGGCGGTCGGAAGACGCAATGCAATGCGATGCACTGCAATGCAGTTGCTGCGTATCGAGGATGGGGCGGCATGCAATGCATGATGCCTCATGCGGCATTGTGCAGTCTGGCGACGCATCTTGCCGGCAGCGGCTACAATTTTTTGCCGCTCTCGATTCGCTCCGGATTCACTGCATTTTCGTGCAATGCAATCGCGTTCTTTCAGTCTTCAATCGGCCATCCGTGCGCAATGCAGAACAGTTCATCCGCATGGCGCTTCATTGGCCCGTGTTCACAAACAATAGCCCACAATCGGAGTTGTTCATGACGACGCTAAACATCAACGGCGAGATCCATACGGTGGACGCTCCGCCCGATATGCCGCTGCTCTGGGTGCTGCGCGATCTCGTCGGACTGACGGGAACCAAGTTCGGCTGTGGTATTGCACAGTGCGGTGCCTGCACGGTGCATCTGGATGGCGCGGCCGTGCGCTCCTGTGTCTTGCCCGTCGCCGCGGTGGGTGACAAGAAGATCACGACCATCGAAGCGGTAGGCGCAACGCCTGCCGGCCAGAAGATCCAGCAGGCATGGCGTGAGGTCGATGTGGTGCAGTGCGGCTATTGCCAGTCGGGTCAGGTCATGACCGCCACTGCGCTGCTCGCGCAAAACCCTGCCCCCAGCGACGCCGACATCGACGCCGCGATGGCCGGCAACATCTGCCGCTGCGGTACCTACAACCGCATTCGCGCGGCGATCAAGCACGCCGCGAAGGGGGCGTGACATGTCGCGCGGACTCCTCGAAGCAGGCAAGCACGCACAAGGCGACGCGCGCGAAGCATTCGAAGCGGCAGACGCGACGCTCGCGCCGCACGAACGCGGTCTCTCGCGCCGCACCTTCCTCAAGGCCGGCATGACGCTTGGTGCGCTCGCGGGCGGCGGTCTGCTGCTCGGCTTCAGCGTGCGGGCGGCGAGCGGCGACGAAGCGGCGGCGAACAACGCTGCAGCCACCGATACAGGCGGCGCGGCAC
This sequence comes from Paraburkholderia sp. A1RI_3L, assembly GCF_048957895.1. Classification (NCBI taxonomy): domain Bacteria; kingdom Pseudomonadati; phylum Pseudomonadota; class Betaproteobacteria; order Burkholderiales; family Burkholderiaceae; genus Paraburkholderia; species Paraburkholderia sp. A1RI_3L. The sequence continues at coordinate 109,210 of NZ_JARCHA010000011.1, read as the reverse complement.
GCAAATCCGTGGTGGGCGGCGATGCGAGCGAACCCGCGCCCGCGGGCGTATTCGCGCCCAACGCGTTCATCCAGATCGACCGCAACGGCCAGGTCACGCTCGTCATGCCGAAGGTCGAAATGGGCCAGGGCGTCTACACGTCGATTCCGATGCTGATGGCCGAAGAGCTTGAAGTACCGCTCGAAAGCGTAACGCTCGATCACGCGCCGCCCAACGAGAAGCTGTTCATGGACCCGCTGCTGGGCGGCCAGCTTACGGGCGGCTCCACTTCGATCCGCTATGCGTGGGAGCCGGCGCGCCGCGCGGGCGCGACCGCGCGCGTGCTGCTCGTGACAGCCGCCGCGCAGCAGTGGCAGGTGGACCCGGCGTCGTGCCACGCCGAGAAGGGCGAGGTCGTGCACGCGGAAACGAACCGGCGCATCGCTTACGGCCAACTCGTGGATGCCGCGGCGAAGCTGCCCGTGCCGCAAGACGTGCCGCTCAAGAAGCCCGAGCAGTTCACGCTGATCGGCAAGCCGACGAAGCGCCTCGATTCGCCGGAGAAAGTGGACGGCACGGCGCGCTTCGGCTTCGACGTGCGGCTGCCGGACATGGTCTACGCCGCGATCGTGAACAGCCCGGTGTTCGGCGGCACCGTCGCTTCCGTCGACGACACGAACGCGAAGAAGATTCCGGGCGTGCGCCAGGTCGTGAAGATCGACAACGCCGTGGCCGTGATCGGTGACCACACGTGGGCCGCGAAACGCGGCGCCTCCGCGCTGGTCGTTACATGGAACGAGGGGCCGGCCGCAACGCTTTCGATGCAGCAGATCGTGGCCGATCTCGCCGATGCCTCGAAACACGACGGCGCGGTGGCCCGCAAAGACGGCGACGTGGGCAAGGCGTTCGGCGAAGCGAAGACGCGCATTGATGCGGTCTATCAGCAGCCGTTCCTCGCGCACGCCACGATGGAGCCCATCAACTGCACGGTGCATGTGCGTCCCGACGGCTGCGATATCTGGGTGGGCACGCAGGTGCCTACGCGCGCCGTGGATGCGGGCGTGAAGATCACGGGGCTGCCTGCGGAAAAGATCGTCGTGCATAACTTTCTATTGGGCGGTGGTTTCGGGCGACGCCTCGAAGTGGACGCGATCACGCAGGCGCTCAAGATCGGCAAGCAGGTGAACGCGCCCGTGAAGGTGGTCTGGACGCGCGAGGAAGACATCCAGCACGACATGTACCGCCCGTACTACTACGACACGCTTTCGGCCGGGCTCGATGCGAACGGCAAGCCGGTGGCCTGGCAGCATCGCATCGCGGGGTCGTCGATTCTTGCGCGCTTCGCGCCGCCCGCCGTGAAGAACGGCGTGGATCCCGACGCGGTGGAGGTGGCCGTCGATCTGCCCTACGACCTGCCGAACCAGCTGATCGATTACGTGCGAGTCGAGCCGCACACGGTACCCACGGCGTTCTGGCGCGGCGTGGGTCCCACGCGCGGCACGTTCGTCGTGGAGAGCTTCATCGACGAACTCGCCGCGCAGGCGAAGACCGATCCCGTGAAATATCGCCGTGACCTGCTCGGCAAGTCGCCGCGCGCGGCGCACGTGCTCGACGTCGCCACGCAGGCCGCAGGTTGGGGCAGCGCGCTGCCAAAGGGCCAGGGCCAGGGCCGCGGCGTGTCCGTCATGCACGCGTTCGGCAGCTATCTCTGCATGGTGGCCGACGTCACCGTGGACCAGCAAGGCGAGGTGGCCGTGAACCGCGTGGTGTGCGCCGTGGATTGCGGCATGGCCGTGAACCCATCGACCATCGAGGCGCAGATCCAGGGCGGCGTGATCTTTGGCATTACGGCTGCGCTGTATGGCGAGATCACGATCCGCAACGGTCGCGTGGAACAGACCAACTTCACGGACTACCGGATGATGCGCATCGACCAGACGCCGCCCATCGAGGTCCACATCGTGAAGAGCGCGGAGGCGCCGGGCGGAATCGGCGAGCCGGGCACGGCGGCGCTCGCGCCCGCCATCACCAACGCGATCTACGCGGCTACGGGCAAGCGGCTGCGGCAATTGCCGGTGGGCCGCCAGCTCCAGAACGCTCAAACCGCCTGACGGGAGGCACCGTACGATGAAGCGATTCAACGCAATGACGGTGGCCGCTGGTACGGCCACCTCGGTGGCCTCCGCAGTGGCGACCGCTGTGGCCACTGCATTGACCACCGCAGTGGCCACATTCACTGCCACCGTCCTGTTTGCCCCGCACGCCCATGCTGCGGACAATCCTGCCACCACCGCAGCCAGCGACGCGCTGGTCGCACGCGGCGCCTACCTCGCGAAAGTGGGCGACTGCGTGGCATGCCACACCGCGAAGGGCGGCAAGCCGTTCGCGGGCGGCCTGCCGATGTCCCTGCCTATGGGCACGCTCTACACGACGAACATCACGCCGGACCCGGAAACCGGCATCGGCGGCTACACGGAAGAGGACTTCGCGCACGCGCTGCGCGAGGGCGTGGCGAAGGACGGCCACAACCTGTACCCGGCGATGCCGTACGCCTCGTACGCGAAGATCAGCGACGACGACACGAAGGCGCTCTACGCGTACTTCATGCACGGCGTGGCGCCGGTCAGGCAGGCCAACCGCGTGCCGCAGATTCCCTGGCCGCTCGGCATGCGCTGGCCGCTCAAGCTGTGGAACGCGGTGTTCCTCGAGAAGGGCGTTTATCAGGCGAAGAGCGGTCAGGACGTGGCGTGGAACCGTGGCGCGTATCTGGTGCAGAGCCTCGGGCACTGCGGCTCGTGCCACACGCCGCGCGGCGCGCTGTTCCAGGAGAAGGCGCTCGATGAACGTGGCGGTCTCTATCTCTCCGGCGCGCTGCTCGACAACTGGTATGCGTCGAATCTGACGGGCGAGCACAACGTCGGGCTCGGGCGATGGTCCGAGGCCGAACTCGCGCAATTCCTGAAGACGGGGGCGAACGCGCATGCGTCGGCGTTCGGTTCGATGAGCGACGTGATCAACAACAGCACGCAGGCCATGACGGACAGCGACGTCGGGGCGATCGCGCATTACCTGAAGTCGCTGGCGCCCGCGGGCGGCAACGGACAACCGCAGTACGCCTACGACGCGCAGGCCACGAAGGTGCCGCTCACGCGGCCGGCCGGCGATGCAGGGGCGAAGGTCTACGCCACCTACTGCATGCACTGCCATGGCACCGACGGCCGCGCGTTCGCGCCGATGTTCGCGCCGCTCGCCGGCAACCCCAATGTGCTAGAGAAGGACGCGTCGTCGCTCATCAACGTCACGCTGAACGGCACGCCCGACCTCGTGATTCAGGGCATTCCGGCGCCGTATCCGATGCCGCAGTTCGCCTCTGTGCTGACGGACCGGCAGATCGCGGACGCGCTCACGTTCATTCGAGCGGGCTGGAACAATCACGCGCCGGCAGTCAGCGCGGACGACGTGGCAAAGATACGCCGCGGCACGCAGACCGCGATGCATTGAACGAAGCGATGAAGGACAGAGCGGCGGGCAGGCGGTGCGCGTTCGGCATCGCTTGCCTGCCCTCGCTTATGGTGCGATCTGCGGCCGGACAGGCTCGGCCAGACAGGCTCGGCCGGATAGGCGTTCAACGCTGCGCGACCCGCTGACGCCGTTCGAGCGAACGGGCAAACCACGTGAGCGGAAAACACATCGCGAAATAGATGAGCGCCACCATGCCGTAGATCGGAAACGGGCGGAACGCCGCGTTGGTGATCATCGTGCCGGTCTTCGTGAGTTCCACGAAGCCGATGATCGAGGTGAGTGCCGTGCTCTTCACCACCTGCACGAGAAACCCGACAGTGGGCGCGACCGCGATTTTCAGCGCCTGCGGCCACACGATGTAGCGCAGCTGTTGCCCATGAGTCATACCGAGACTCGCGCCGGCCGCCCACTGACCGCGCGGCACCGCTTCCACGCAGCCGCGCCAGATGTCCACGAGATAGGCGCTCGTGTAGAGCGTGAGCGTGATCGTCGCCGCAAACCACGGCGAGACGTCAATGCCGACGAGCGGCAGCCCGAAGAACGTGAGGAAGAGTTGCATCAGGAGCGGCGTGCCCTGAAACAGCTCGACGTAGAGCACCACGACGCGGCGCAGCCAGGCCACGGGCGACACGCGCATGGCGAGCAGCACGAGGCCCGCCGCGCCGCCGCCCACGAACGCGATGAGCGAGAGCAGAACCGTCCAGCGCGCGGCAAAGATCAGGTTGCGCGCGATGTCCCAGAGCGTGAATTCGATCATGACGAGCGCTCCGTGCGAACGGCCGGCGAAACGGCCGGCGGGTTCGCGGTGGTGTCGGCAATGGATGCGCGCGCGAACAGCTTGCCGCGGCGCCGCGTTCCAGCTTGACTCACTGCCGACGTGGCCCGTGCCGCACGACCCGCGAAGAGCCGCTTGCCGAGCCGGTTGAGCAACTGGCGCAGCACAATGGAGAGCACGAGATAGGCCGCGGTGATGATCACGTAGCTCTCGAACGAGCGGAAGTTGCGCGACTGGATGAAGTTGGCTGCGTAGGTGAGGTCGGGGACCGAAATCTGCGAGACGACCGCGGAGCCCAGCATCACGATCAATACCTGACCTAGCAACGCCGGAAAAACGTTGGCAAGGGCCTGTGGCAGCACGACGTGACGAAACGTCTGGCGCGGATGCAGCCCGAGCGCCATGGCGGCCTGCACCTGGCCGCGCGGAATCGAATCGATGCCGGCGCGCACGATTTCCGTGGCGTAGGCACCCAGATTGACCGTCATGGCCAGCACGGCGGCCTGCACCTCGTCGATGTGGATGCCGAGGCTGGGCAGCCCGAAGAACACGAAGAAGAGCTGCACGAGAAACGGCGTGTTGCGGATCAGCTCGACATAGGCCGCCACCACCGCGCGGGCCGTGCGCGGCCCCGACACGGCGATGCTCGCGCCCGCCACGCCCACCAGCCCGCCCAGCACGGTGGAAACGGCGGTGAGTCCCACGGTAACGGCCGCGCCCCGCGCGAGCATGCCCGCATAGAGGCCGAAGCCGCTGAAATCGAACGCGTAAGTCATCGAGGGGAATCACCGTTTCCAAAAGCGCGCAGCGCACGGCGGCGCGCGCCGTGCCGCCCCAGAGGCCTCAGAGACTTCAGAGATCGGCGGGCAGCGGCGCGTGCAGCCACTTCTGCGAAATTGCGTTCATCGTGCCGTCCTTGCGTGCGCGGGCAATCGTGCTGTTGACCTGCTGCATCAGGCGCGGCTCGTTCTTGTTCAGGCCGACGTGATCGGGCGAGCTGAACAGCGAAAACTTCTGTTCCGGGTCGTTGGCGGGGTGGCGCGCCAGAATCGTGGCGCCCACGTCGTTGCCGACCACGAGCAACTGTACCTGACCAGAAATAAATGCAGAAATGGCGCCGTTGGGGTCGTCGAAGCGCTTGATCGACGCGCTCGCCGGCGCGATCTTGCTCACCGACAAATCTTCCAGCGTGCCGCGTGCCACGGCGATGGTCTTGCCGGCCAGGTCGCCCGCGTTTTTCACGGCGAGCGCCTTTGGTCCGAAGACGGCCAGGTAGTACGGCGCGTACGGTTGCGAGAAGTCGATGACCTTGGCCCGCTCGGGCGTCTCGCCAACCGAGAGCAGCATGTCGGCCTTGTGGTCCGCGAGGTAGGCCATGCGGTTGTCGCCCGTCACGGCCACGAGTTCGACCTTGGCGTGGAGCGCCTTGCCGATCAGGTTCGCGACGTCGATGTCGTAGCCTTGCGGCTGCATGTCCGGACCGATGGAGCCGAACGGCGGATAGTCTTCGAACACGCCGATCTTGACGACACCGGATTTCGCGATGGTGTCGATGGCGTCGGCATGGGCTGCCGGGGCAAGGGCGATGAGCGCAGCCACACCGATGCAGGCTGTGCGAGCGACGCGGGACGCATGGGCGTACAGGCGCGCTGGGGCTGAGGCAAAGCGGCGTTCGGCGTGCTGGCGGAGCGCGGATGGAGAGCGGTTCATCGTTTTCCTCTGTCGAATGGGGTCGCAGGGGGCCGCAGGGGCACTGGCGGACCGGAAGCAGCCCCGAAGGATGGGGTTCGAACGCACTCTAGGTTTGCCAAAATCCCCCAACAATCGAAATCTCTGCATGGGCGGCATGAGCGGGGCTCATGGGTGGGAGACGGGTGAGCACGGGCGCGTTGGTCCGAGGTGTTGTTAGCGGACCGGGCTGCGGAATGACGGGGGGGCGGCTAGCGCTGGATGAGCGTCGACCGGCAGCTTCGAGGCTTGAGCTCGGGGTCGTGCATCGAGTCCGAAGCGACGTCTCCCCACCTGGAGCGGGTTTGCGGGAGACTCCGCCGACGGGGATTCCGGTTATCGACTGGAGAAATGGCAGGGTCGCGAAGGCCAGGCCGGCGCGCTGGCCGCGCGCTCCCTCACGGGCGTCACGGGTTCATCGCTTGCCGCGCGCGAATGCCGCTATAGGGTCGGTCTGCGTGGGATCTGTCTGTGTCACGTCCGTCCGCGAGGCCGAGGGGTCGCTATGCCGAGCACGCTGCATTGCGCGCTTGTCGCGAGCCTCGGGCCGATGCGGAGGGCGGCGGGAGCCAGGCGCGGTCGCCGAATGCTTTTGCGCTTCCTTTCTGAGTTCCGCCGGACTCAACCACTGCTCCCGGTATTCGGCACGGACGAATCCGGCAACAAAAAGAAGCACGAACGACGCGCAGACGCGCCGCGTGTTGCATCGGCCGTGCCCGATACGTCCTGCACTTCCGGTATGCCCTGGGCTCGCTTGGACTACGTTCGCCTGGTACTGCCTTGAACTGTTCGACATAAGAAATCGCTTGTTGCTACTACTTTCCGGGTGAATCAACTGTGCTCCTGTACGCGCGCCGCTTCAGACGCATGCGTCCCGGCGGCTCGAAATACGTGCCGAAGCGCACGAGCCCAGCCTTCTTCAGGTGGCATGTCAGCTCGAAGCTCACGAGTACGCCGGGGTCGTTGTTTTCGATGATCCCGACGTCGATGGAACGGATGCGGGGTTCGTACTTCAGCAGTGTGGCCTCCATCTGCTGCTTGAGCATGTGAGAGGAGGCGGGCAACGCCTTGTAGATGTTGGTGAGATCCGGCAGGCCGTAGTCCGGCAGATGCTTGAGCGCACCGGCGCGCGTGTTGAGAATGCGCAGCACGTTCTGCTGCACGCTCATGCATTGGAGCGTGCGGTCGTCGTATGCGGCCAGCGGCTCGCCGCCGATCTGTCCGAGCAGCATGTCGTAGAGAGAAGGGCCGACCGGCATCGTGTGCGCTCCGTCAGGCTGCTACCGACGCGGGCGCGGCGTCGCCATCGACCACGTCGGCCGGGTCGACGAAGTCGATCGCGAGGTTGCCTTCAGCGGAGTTGGAGAGCGCAATCTTCGCCGGCGCCGTGCCGCTGGCCATGCGCGCCAGCAGCTCACGCGATACCGTCGGCAGGATGCGCTGGTTGAGGAACGCATCGACGTTGCGCGCGCCGGACTCGCGTGCGAGGCACAGCTCGGCCATCGCGCCGATGAGCGATTCGTCGCATGTCAGTTCGACGCCGTGCTGGCGGCGCAGACGGTCTGCGACCTTCGCCAGCTTCAGCCGCACGATGGAGGCAAGCGCCGCGACGTCGAGCGGCCGGTAGACGAGCGTCTGGAAACGCGCGAGCAGCGCGGGCTGGAAGTGCGCGACCAGTTCGGGGTGAATCGCGTCGAGCAGGGCGGCGTGCGCAATCTCCGGGTTGCCAGCCGTCGCCTCGTCGATCTGGGTGCTGCCCAGGTTGGAGGTCATCAGGATCACGCAGTTGCGGAAGTCGATCTCGCGGCCTTCGCCGTCGCGCATCGTGCCGCGGTCGAACACCTGATAGAACATGTCGAGCACGTCGCGGTGCGCTTTCTCGACCTCGTCGAGCAGCACGACGCTGTAGGGCCGCTGGCGCACCGCTTCGGTGAGGACGCCACCGCGGCCATAGCCGACGTAGCCGGGCGGCGAGCCCTTCAACTGCGAGACTGTGTGGGCTTCCTGGTACTCCGACATGTTGACGGTCGTGAGCGCTGCTTCGCCGCCGAACAGCAGGTCCGCGAGCGCCAGCGCCGTTTCGGTCTTGCCGACACCCGAGGGTCCGGCCAGCAGGAACACGCCGAGCGGCGCGTGCTCGCTGCGCAGCCCCGCTTTTGCGGTGCGCAGGCTTTCGGCAAGTGCGGTCAGCGCGTCGTTCTGCGCCACCACGCGTCGGGCCAGCTGCGCTTCGAGCGTGAGCAGGCTCTGCAGCTCGTCTTCCACGAGGTCGCCCACCGGCACGCCGGTCCATTCGGCCACCACGCGCGCGACGGCCTGCGCGTCGACGTCCGCGAAGACGAGTGGCGTCTTGCCCTGCGCCTGGGAGAGCGCTTCGCGGGATTGTGCGAGCAACGCTTCATCGCGTGCAGCCGGGTCGATGCCACGCTGTTCCAGTAGCGTCCGGACCAGCTTCAGTTCGCCGTCGTAGCGGGCCTGCAACTGCACTAGCCCGGTTCTTGCCTGTTCAAGCGACGTATCGAGTGCGGTGCGGCGCGCCGTGATGTCGCCGATACCGGCGCGTGCGTCGTCATCGAGCGTGGCGCATTCCAGTTCCAGCGCCGACACGGCGGCGTGGGCGCGCTGCAGTTCCGCGGGCGGGGACTCCAGCCCCATGCGCACGCGTGCGGCGGCGGTGTCGATCAGGTCGACCGCCTTGTCGGGCAACTGGCGCGCGGGAATGTAGCGGCGCGAGAGCTTCACCGCGGCGACGAGTGCGTCGTCGCTGATGTGCACGGCGTGGTATGTCGCGTAACGGCTCTTGAGACCGCGCAGCATCAGGCAGGCGGCATCGTCGTCGGGCTCGTCGACCTTGATGACCTGAAAGCGCCGTTCGAGCGCGGCGTCGCGTTCGAAGAATTCCTTGTATTCGGACCACGTGGTGGCTGCGATGGTGCGAAGCTCGCCGCGCGCGAGCGCGGGCTTGAGCAGGTTCGCCGCGTCGGCGCCGCCGGCAGCATTGCCTGCGCCGATCAGCGTATGGGCTTCGTCGATGAAGAGCAGGACGGGCACGGCCGATGCCTGCACCTCTTCGATCACGTTCTTCAGGCGCTGTTCAAACTCGCCCTTCACGCCGGCGCCGGCCTGCAGCAGGCCGAGATCGAGCGTGAGAATGCGCACGTCGCGAATCACGTTCGGCACGCTGCCTTCGGCCACGCGCAGCGCGAGGCCTTCCACGAGCGCAGTCTTGCCGACCCCCGGCTCGCCGACGAGGATCGGATTGTTCTTGCGGCGGCGCGCGAGCACGTCGACCATCTGCTGGATCTCACGGTCGCGTCCGAAGACGGGATCGATTTCGCCGCGCCGGGCTTTTTCCGTCAGGTCGATGGCAAAGCGGGCGAGGGCTTCGCCTTCGGTGCTGCGCCGGGAGGGCGGCGCCTGCGTGGCATTGCCAGCGCCTGTGCACGGTGGGAGATCGGTGGCGGGTTCAACCGCAGTTTCTTCTGCTTCCGGTTCCTCGTCTTCGGGCCCGTTCTCGCACGACAGGTGACCAAGACGCGGCAATAGGCGCCCGATCTGCGCGCTGCTTATCGACAGCAGCGGCCATGCCTTCTGAGCGCGCAGCGCATGCGGCGTATCGACGATCGCCTGCAGCAGGTGTCCCGAGCGGATCAGCGCGTCCTCGCCTTCGTCGGATGCGCTTACCCATGCGGCTTGCAGCACGGTGGCAAGCTGGACAGAAAGCGCCGGTCTGCCTCTAAGGTTGCGCGGCACGTGTTCGATGGTGTCGAGCAGGGCCTCCCACACGAAATCGACGTCCACCGCGTAGTGGTCGAGGATGGCGGGAATGTCGCCGTCGCCCTCCTCGAGAAACTTCAGCAGCCAGTGCTCGACGAAGATCTCGCCCGCGAGGCGTCCCTGACAGAGGCTGGCAGCCGCCTCAAGTGTTTTCGCGCAGTGGGGATTGAGCCTGCGGAGGAGGTGAGTCGTATCGCGGAGGGTCATGAGGGGACGGACCGGATTGAAAGGAATCCGCACTGTTTAGCAGCGAGACTCCGGAGAAAAAGGACCAGTCCGCAAGCCGGACTGGCGGACCGGAAAAAACGGGACCGGCGGAGGCTCACGCGGTCCCGGCACACACTGCGGATATCAGGAACGCTCGTTCCACGTGTCCTTGTGGATGATGTTGCCGTCCTTGTACGACCACGTGATCGTCTCGTAGCGCAGCTCGACGTTCTCGAGGTGGTTGTGCTTCTCGTAGTCCGGGTTCTTGATGTCGTACATCACCGGATTGACCGCGACGATCTTGACGTTGTCGAGCTTGGTGTTGAAGTACTCCTTCTCCTTGCCCGCGTCGTCGATCTTGTACCACTTGATCTCAACCGACTTGAGCGTCTGGCCGCTCGTTACCGCCTTGTACAGGTACGGCGTGGAGGCGTCCGTTTCCTTCGTCAGGGTGATGGGCTTGTGAACGCGCGTGCCGGTCAGCTTGCCGGTGTTGCCGTCGGTCGGGATGTGCACGCCGTGATTGAAGGCGACGAGCTCGACGCTGCCCTCACGGCCCTGCACCGTCACGGAACCTTTGATGTCGGCGCCGCCATCGTCCTTGAGCCACATGTAGGCCGGAATTGCCATTGCTTAACTCCCTGTTATGTACTGCTTACTACGACGATTGCCCGGAGCCTGTGGCCGGGCACTGGAATCCCGAAGCGGGAAGCTTCGGGGACTAGAAAGCCTTAACTCTTCGATGCTTCGGACGATGGCGCGTCTTTTGCCGTGTCGGGCACCAGCGTGATCTCCACGCGCCGGTTTCTTGCGCGCCCCCCGGGCGTATCGTTGGTGGCGAGCGGACGCGTGTCGCCGTAGCCCTGAATGGCAAACTGCGTGGCGGGGAGGGCGGATGCCTCGACCAGCCAGTCGCGTACGGCTTCGGCGCGCGCGGCGGACAGCTTCAGATTGCTCTCCGGCGTGCCGACGTTGTCGGTGTAGCCGGCCACGAGAATCCGCTTGTCCGGATGCGCCTTGATCATCTCCAGTGCGCCGACCATCGCACGCGTCGAACCGGGCCTGAGCTGTGCCTTGCCACTGTCGAACAGCGACATGCTGTCGAGCGTGACGACGGCCGGCGGCGGGGGAGGCGGGACGTATGAGGCGATCGCGTCGTTGAGCGCAGGCATCAGCCGGGCGCCGCGGAACATGCCGAACGACAGACGCAGCGGGACACCGATGCGCGTGTACCGGTCGAGCTCGTCCCTGTCTGTGACGAGCGCATGCAGGGCGTCGCGTCTTGCCGTGTCGTGCGATACGGGGATCATCGAATAGCGCCCGAGATCGGCGCCGATACGCGTGAGCAGCGCATCGTTGTTTCTTGCGGAGGCCCAGAACGCGGCGATGGCCGCACACGCGAGCAGCGCAATCGCATGGGCCAGGGCCGCAAGACGCGGCGACATCCAGTGCCGGCGCGGCATCGCTTCCACAAGCGGCTGCGGCAACGGCCACGGTAGCGGTGAAGCAGCCGCGTCCGCACGCAGGACGTGTGTCTGCATTGCGACGTCGCACTCCCAGGGGCGGTCCGGTCTGGTGGCAGGCCCGCAGTCGATCCAGCCGGCACCGAACAGTGGCCAGGGCGTGGCCGGCTGCTGCCGGTCGGCCAGTGTGCCGAGTACGACGCGCTGGGTCCATCCGACAATCGACGCGAGCGCGGCTGCTCGTTCCGTGGTCTTCCGGTCGCCAGCCGTCAGGCGGGCTTCGTCCTCTGCCGCCTGGATCACGCCATCGAGCCGTACGGCGTCCACGAGCGGCGCCGCAGAAGAGACGCCATACCAGCGCGGCGGCAGGGCCAGGCCGACATCGGCAGTGCCGGCCGCTTCGCTGTCCGCCGCACCCGACGTTCCCGTCGTGGTGAGCCGTTGATAGACCGCCACATACCCGGGCAGTCTGGTGCCGAGTACCCGTGCCGCATCCGCAACGGACTGGCGTACGACACGCAACTGCTGCGTCATCATGTCGGCACCGGCGTGCAGGGCGGGCGCAACAGAGAGCACCACGCCGTCCGGCGCCCTGCCGTCGCGCCACTGCCTGACGGCAACGGCGAGTCTCGGCAATTCCTGGGGACGATCGACCCGCAGCCAGATCGCTCCGTCGCCGACATGCGCGAAGCGCACCCCGGCGTTCCGGTCGAACAGCGCGGGCAGGCCGTCGCCGGTCACCAGAACGAGCGGCATGCGTGTGCGCAACCTGACGGGGATGTCGGCGGTCGCCGCTCCCAGTGCGGCAAGCACGTGCGCGGCCTGCTCCCGTGCGCGGGAAAGCTGGTGCGTGCGCCACCACACCAGTGCCAGCGTGAGCAGTGCAATGGTCGCGGTCAATGCCCAGGTCACGCCGCGTCCAGCGGGCAACACGAGCCAGATCACGGCGAGCGCGAGCACGGCCCCAAGTACGGCCATCAGCCGGAACGGGTAACCGAGCCCCTCGTGGCCATCGTCGGCTGGCCGCACACCGGACGGAGCAAGCATAGGCAGTTCGGACTTCACGGCCGCAGCGCCTTCGCCGGCGCGAGCTGCGCGACGTGCAGATCGAGCGCTGTGGACCAGGCGCCCCAGACGATCGCAGCAACGAGGCACGCCAGCCCTGCAACGGCCCACGGCGAAAGCCGGTAGAAGAGATCGGAAAACCTGCGTCCCGCGCGGTCGACAACGAAAGGACGATCCGCCGATGGCCGAAGTTTTTCCAACTGGGCGTTCAGCGATGAGATCAGTCCGGCGCGCTTCGCCTCGCCTTCGCGTGCATAGCGTCCGGTAAAACCGATGCCGAGGATGGCCGCATAACACTCCAGCAGATCGATATGTGGTGTGGCCTCGCGCATGCGCGCTTCGAGCCGCTCGAACACCCGCTCGCCTGCATCGTGCAGACTGAACCTTCCCACCTGCAGTGGCGCGAGTTCCCAGTCGGCGCGGACGTCCGGCGGTAGATACCGGAGCGCCGTTTCGTCGAGCAAGGCGCACTGTGCCATGACGGCGTCGTGACGCACGTCGTCCGGATAGCCGCGTCGTCCCAGCGCGCCCGAAAACTGGTCGATGATCTGCTCGCAGCGGCTACGGAACCCCACAGGATCGTCGACCTTCCGGCTGCCAGCGAGCGTCGTCACGAGGAGTGCTGTGTCGCGCAGAAGGTCGCGTATGCCGCGGGCCGATGTGCGTGCTTCACCGGCATCCATCAGGGCTGGCTCGTGGCGATGAGAGGGCAGGACGTTCATGAGCGCAGCACCGCGTAAAGTTCGAGCGACGCATCAGGCACCGATGCCGGCAGATAGACCTGGCATGCGCGGGCGGCCAGCATCCGTGCGTGCGCGGGATCGCTGGAATCGAGCGCGAAATACTGATTGTCCAGACGCACCGGTATCGCGGCGGGAACGCGCTGTACCGCCTTCAGCCCGATGCCGGGCAGCGCGGAATTGACGATGTGTTCGACGTCGTCGGGCGCGCCGATCTTGCACAGCCGCGGAAACTGTTCGACCAGCTGGAACGCGGAGACGGGCGCGTTGACGGACAGATACCAGTCGGCCGAGTCTTCCACGATCCGGCTATCGAGAAACTGTCCGGCCCAGGTGGTCGGACTCTTGCGGGTCAGGCCGATCGATACGACGCGCGACGGAATGATCGCGTCCAGCAGGTCGCGAATCATGTTCTCGAGCTTTGAGAAAACCTCGTCGGCGCGGGCATGGTCGTAGGACGGAATGTTGGTGAGCGATGTTGCGGTCGAGAACGTCGTGAGCGCACTGGCCAGCTGCGCGAGGGTGCCGTACAACTGCTCCGGCGAGCGGGCCGGATGCGTGGCGAAGAGGTGCAACTGCGGCCACGCCGCATGGATGCAGTGAAGCAGCCAGAAGAGCTGTACGTCGGCTACGCCGTACTCGGCAACCTGTTCGATGCGCTCGCTGCGGCGCGCGCCCAGCGCTGCGCTTTTTGCAAGCAGGATATCGGCGAGCCGGTTGATGCGTTCGAGGTGCAGCGGATGGCTGGCAAGCGTCAGGCACGGCGGCACGAACCGGTGGTCGACCTGGAACTGACCGCCTGCTCCGCGAGTGAGCCGGGCGACTGCACAGACTGTGTCGTCGGCGTGCGGCTCGAAGTCGAACAGCAGGCGCACCGCGTGACGCTCCGCGGCAATCTCCGTGTCGCCGGTGCCATTCATGTCTGTGACCTTGACGAACTCACGGTACGTACGGCGTGGACGCGCAAGCGACGTCTCGTCGAAGCGGCAGTTGCTGCCGTTGGCGTCGGGAAGGGCCAGTGCCGCGAGCACGGTGACGGACTGGAGATCGGCGGGCACGCCACTTGTAAGGTCTCGTGCCGGAGGAAGCGGGTCGGCCACCGTCGTGTCCACTGGGGTGCCATCGGGAAAGCGCAGTTTCAGCCGCGTGAGCTTCACGCGTCCCGTGGCGAGCGCTTCTTCGTCGACCTCGATGCCGAGCGTGCCCCAAGGATCGGCAAGCGCGACGGATGCGACCTGCTGCATCGCGAAGCCGGTCCATCTGTCCTGTTGCTGGAAGTGCTGCTGGGAGAGGATGAGGCCCTCATGCCAGAGCGGTTTGTCGATCCGCATGGTCTGTTGTTTATCTGGTTATAGCTTACGGGTGCGCAAGCCTGATATACGGGCTGGAAGACTAATGAATACACGATGAACTTGGATTGCCATTTTAATGGCGTGGTTGATTGAATTATGAATAATTGTCAATCCTGATCTTGTGGATTCTATTTTTGTGATCGATGGTGTCTTCGTAACCCGGAATCGAATGTTTGTTAAATTGGAAAACTCAATGACCAAATTGAATTTCCTGTTTGCCAAGAATCAATTCAATCAATACGCATATAAGAGATTGAATCTAACTGTTGAGCTGATGAGGTAGATGAGGGTGCCGGTAGTCAAGCTTGATAATCCTTGACAATTGGACATCCGTCTATCGCGTAACCTTCTGCGACGCTCTCCCGTTTGCCGTCCGAAGGTGCTGTTCTATTTCGCCGTATAGCGCAAATCACACGATCACACACCGGCGATTGTTGATGGCGCTCAATACGAACGGTAATAGCCATGCCTAAGCATCCGGAGGGGCGTTCCGTGCACAGCACAGGCGTGCACTTGCTCATAGCTCAAATCGCCCCAAAAAGAGGACTACCAATGGATAGCTTCCAACGAGAAATTCCGAAGAGTCGCGTTTCAATTACGCTGGATCTGCATACGGGCGGAGCCCAGAAGAAGGTTGAACTGCCCCTCAAGCTGCTGGTCGCGGGCGACTTCAGCGCCGGCCGTGAACAGGCGCCGCTGGCCGAGCGCAAGAAGATCAATATCGACAAAAACAACTTCGATGCGGTGCTCGCCGACTATGCGCCGGACCTCAAGATCGCCGCGGATAACACCCTGGCCGCCGATGGTTCGGAGTTGCCCGTGAATCTGTCGTTCCGGTCGATGAAAGACTTCGAGCCGGAGCAGGTTGCCCGCCAGATTCCAGAGCTGCAGGCGTTGCTCGCCATGCGCAATCTGCTGCGCGACCTCAAGTCGAACCTGCTCGACAACGGCACGTTCCGCCGCGAGTTCGAAAAGATCCTCAAGGACAAACGTCTGTCGGACAGGCTGCGCGGCGAACTCGCGCAGGTCGCAACGGCTGCGACGCAGCCGGAAGGCCATGCCTGAGCGTGGAAGGCCGAAAAAGGCCTTTACCGCGTTCCGCAACCACGTCGCCATACGAACCGAGTCATCCATGAAACAGAACGAATCCCGCCCTGGCGCAACCGAGACCGTTGTGCTGGAAAACGACAGCGTCTATGCATCGCTGTGCAACAAGATCAACCTGAAACCCGTCGCCGAGGCGCGTCCGCTCGAAGCGTTCCGCGACAACGACACGCTTTCGGAAGCCTCGCCCGACGAACGCGTGGCGCGCGGCATGGACGCGCTGCTCAACCTCATCGCGAAGGAAAGCAGGCCGGTCGACCGGCTCGACAAGTCGCTGCTCGATTTCTACATCGGCCAGCTGGACCGCCAGATCAGCCGGCAACTGGACGCCGTGATGCACACCCCGGAATTCCAGGCGCTGGAGGGCCGCTGGCGCGGTCTCAAGCTGCTGGTTTCGCGCACGGACTTCCGCAAGAATGCGCGCATCGAAGTGCTCGACGTGTCGAAGGACGCGCTGCAGCGCGACTTCGAGGACACGCCGGAAATCATCCAGAGCGGCCTGTATCGCCTGACCTACATTGAGGAATACGACACGCCGGGCGGCCAGCCGATCAGCGCGATGGTCAGCGACTTCGAGTTCACGAGCTCGCCGATGGACGTGGCGCTCCTGCGCAACATCTCGAAGGTCGCGGCGGCGGCGCACATGCCGTTCGTCGGCTCGGTGGGTCCGGCATTCTTCGGCAAGCAGTCGATGGAAGAGGTTGCTGCCATTCAGGACATCGGCAACTACTTCGACCGCGCCGAGTACATCAAGTGGAAGAGCTTCCGCGATACCGACGACGCCCGTTACGTCGGCCTCGTCATGCCGCGTGTGCTGGGTCGCCTGCCTTACGGCAAGGACACGGTGCCGGTGCGTGCCTTCAACTACGAAGAGGCGGTGAAGGGCCCGGACCACGACAAGTACCTGTGGATGAATGCGTCGTTCGCGTTCGCCGCCAACATGGTGCGCAGCTTTGTGAACAACGGCTGGTGCGTGCAGATTCGCGGCCCGCAGGCGGGCGGCAAGGTCGAGGACCTGCCGGTCCACCTGTATGACCTCGGCACCGGCGTGCAGCCGAAGATCCCGACGGAGGTGCTGATTCCCGAAACGCGCGAGTTCGAGTTCGCCAACCTCGGGTTCATCCCGCTGTCGTTCTACAAGAATCACGACTTTGCGTGCTTCTTCTCGGCCAACTCCACGCAGAAGCCGGCGCTCTACGAGACGAAGGAAGCCACGGCCAACAGCCGCATCAACGCACGTCTGCCGTACATCTTCCTGCTCTCGCGTATCGCGCATTACCTGAAGCTGATCCAGCGCGAGAACATCGGCACGACCAAGGACCGGCGTCTGCTCGAACTCGAGTTGAACAGCTGGATCAAGGGGCTCGTGACGGAAATGAAGGACCCCGGTGACGAGCTTCAGGCATCACACCCGCTGCGCGAGGCGAAGGTGACGGTGGAGGACATCGAGGACAACCCGGGCTTCTTCCGCATCAAGCTCTTCATCATTCCGCACTTCCAGGTGGAAGGGATGGACATCGGCCTGTCGCTGGTTTCGCAGATGCCGAAGGCGAAGAGCTGATCCGGTAGGTCTCGCGTGTCAGCCGGCGGAGCCATGATGGCTCCGCCGGTGCCGTTCTTATCTCCTGTCCGCTCAACGGAGTTTTGCGCATGTCGTCGATCCTGCCCACCCAGGCCTATGAGTTGAAGCTCTCGCCGCATCCGGCGCCGTTCTCCGTGCTCAACTTCAACGGCCGGGACGCCGTGAGTGAGCTGTATCACTACGACATCGAGTTCACCAGTCCAATCGGCGGACTCCCGATGGACCAGGTGGTCGGCCGGCCCGCGAAATTCATCATTGCCCCGGTCGATCCGAACATGGACTACCTGCGCAGGATGTTCGGCGAGACCGCGGAAAAGTTCAGCAAGATGCCGCCCGTGCACACCATCCACGGCATCATCACGGAATTCGACGAATTTGCAACGTCGGCCGACCAGACGCACTACCGGGTCCGGCTCGAGCCGGTGCTCGCCGACCTGAACCGGGGCGTGACGAGCCGGTTGTTCCAGAAACAGTCGGTCGAGGAAATCGTGACCGACACCCTGCGCCAATACGGCTACCGGGCCGGCGTCGACTTTGTGTTCCAGTTGCGCCACCAGTACAAGCGACACGAATACGTCACCCAATATCACGAGACAACGTTTGCGTTCATCCAGCGCCTCTGTGCGCAGGAAGGCATCTGGTTCCGCTGGGAGCAGAAGAAGGATCACGCCGTGATCGTGTTCGGCGACGATCTCGATGCGTACGCGCGCAAACAGCGCACGGTGCCGTACCTTCGCGACGCCGGACTCGAGAGCTCCGGCGCGGACACGATCAAGACGCTCGACAAGCGGACCCGGCGTGTACCCGAAGCCGTGAGGTTGCACGACTACAACCATCGCGAGGCGGGCGTATCGCTGCTCGTCGAGGAAAACGCCGCACGCGCCGACAGGTCGACGAACGGTATCGACTACCGCTGGGGTGAACATTACGAGACGCCGGAAGAGGGCAGGCAGATCGCCCGCCGGCGCCACGAGGAGTATCTGGCGAACCAGATCACCTTCAAGGGCACCGGCAATCCGTTCTGGCTCGAAGCGGGTGAGGTCATGCGTGTCGAGCCAAATCCGTCCGACGCGAAGCACGGGATCTTTGTCACCGCAATTGAATCGAGTGGTGGTCGCAGCGAATCGTACTGGGTGAAGTTCGAAGGGATTCCGTCGGACCGGGTCTGGCGTACGCCGATGGCCTCGATCAGGCGACCGGCCATCGACGGCATCCTGCCGGCCCGCATTACGTCACCGGGCAGCTACAGATACGCGTACCTGACGGAGCAGGGCTGGTACGTGATCAAGCTGCCGTTCGACCTCGACGAGTGGAGTCCGGGCGGTACCAGCCGGCCGGTCCGGTTCGCCAAGCCGTACAGCGGCGACAACTACGGCCATCACTTCCCGCTGATCGACGGCGCGGAAGTCGCCATCATCTTTACCGATGGCCATCCGGACAGACCCGTGATTATTGGGGCCATGCATGACAGCCTGCATCCGGATCTCGTCAACAACCTGAACCACACCCGAAATCTCATCGTGACGGCTGCGGGCAATACGCAGCGGATGGAGGACAAGGAAGGCGTCGAGCACATCCACCTGATGACGCCGTTTCAGGACAGCGAGCTCAATCTCGGCCACATGGTCGATGCTGATCGCAAGGAGCGCGGTAAGGGAGCGGAACTTCGCACCGACGACCGCGCTGCGATCCGGGGTGCCAAGGGGGTGCTTGTTTCGGCGGAACCACAACCTGCCGCAACCGGGCAACAGCTTGCGATGCAGAACGCAGACGACACGTTCAAGCAGTCCGAGGATATTCTTAAGTCGCTCAACGATAGTGCCAGTGCCGCAAAGGCACTGCTTGCGGAAATCGAACGACAACGCGTGCTTGTCGAACAAAATCTGACGCAGCTCAAAAAATCTGCACTCGTTGCCACCGCGCCCGACGGCGTAGGAATCTCGAGTGGCAGCGATGCCCTGTTCGCCGCGCGAAGGCAGCTATTCTTCACAGCCGGTGATGGACTCGACATCGGCGTCATGAAGCGCGTCGCAATCGCCGCGGGCGAGGCGATCTCACTGTTTGCTGCAAAGCTGGGCATTCGAATTTTTGCAAAGGGCAAGGTGCAAATTCAGGCGCAGCAGGACGAGCTGGAAATGCTCGCGCACAAAGGCGTGAAAATCAGCTCATCAACTGACGAGATATCAATCACCGGGTCAAAGGGAATTACGCTCGGCGATGGGGCAGGCGCATACATCAGGATTGCGAATGGTCGAATCGAGCTCGCGAGTCCAAGCGACCAGATCGATGCGAAGGGCAATCTGAAAGTGGACGGACCTGCTGGAGGTAATTTCTCGTTCCCGAGCTGGACGAATTCAGTGCCGAAGGACGTGAAGGGAAATTTGGGGTTCGGGTTCTCTGAATAGGAATTTTCATGGCAAACAGTAATCCACCGACCACATCGCCGCCACCCCTCAAGCAGTTGGCGTTCGCTTTCCCGTTTCGCAGGAAGCCGCAGCAGGGAAGTGGCGGCTCGACGGCAGATGCGATGAATGAACACGACTGGTACGTGCTCCTGAAGCACGAGCCGTCGGGTACCTTCGCGGTAACGGACAGCGGCATGTGGCACGGCGGCATCCACATCAGCGAAGCGGGTGCCGGTCAGGCGCTGGACTTTAAGGGGGGCGTGCGCTGCATCGCTGACGGCGAGGTTGTGGCATGGCGTCTGAACCGGGCCTATCCGGTGAGCTCCATTCCTGCCCGGAATGGACACGCCGCAATCAGTGTGCCGTACAGCACGGGTTTCGCGCTGGTGAAGCACGTGATGGAATTTCCTCGTGGCAGCAGGCTCGTCTTCTTCAGCCTGTACATGCATCTTCAGGACTACGCTGGCTACGAAAGCGATCCGTCACTTCCCTGGCCGGCGTATTGGGCGGCAAAGCTCGAAGTGACGCAGGACGCTGTTGACAAGCCCAAACCCGGGGCAGGCGGGCAAACGGCGCCTGACGGGCAGACAGGACTGAATGTACACGCAAGCAAACCTCACGGAACTGTTCTTGGAATCCTCCCACGGGGTACGCAGGTGAGTCTTTCCACACGCGAAGGCGTCTGGGGCCAGATAGCTGACGATCCGGGGGCGCTGTATGCGCGGACGGCTGGTGCGTATGTGAATTCGGGCGTTGCCAAAGGCAAATGGATTTTTCTGGGCAAGGAGCCCGGACACAACGGCCCCGTCGTAAAAAACGTCATGCCGGACTCCTCGTTCGACTGTGTGAACGTCGTTCCTGAGGAAAAACGCGTCAAGGTCAAAGCCGGCGATGTGCTGGGCTACCCTGGACGCTACGACTCGTTGCGCGACGCAACATCGACGCGCATGGTGCACATTGAGGTGTTCTGCGATGAGAGTGTCAAGCAGTTCATCGATGTTGGACGGGCCTGGGTCAACGCCAACGGTGCGAATTCGAACCAGTGGACCCAGCTTGGATTGCCAGCGGACCCAGCCATCCTGCGCATTGACAAGGGGACCACGCTCTATCGGGCGCATGGGCAGCCGGGCTCAGACGCGAAGAAGACTGACGTAGTCCAGGTCTACGGGTTCGCGACCTTGCCTCAAGATGCCGCACACCTGTTTACCGAGACGACCGCAGGCACCGATGGGCAGAAGCGGCGATGGTGGAACGTAGACAGCGCAGATGTCCAGCGAAATGCCATCACGGGTTGGGTGCGAGAGCAGAGCTTTGCAGGTGGCCGTGTTACCCGAGAGTTTTCGCAGAGCTGGGTGGACTTTGAGTGCCATGATGAGGATCACGACCCGACGCATACGATTTTTGCGAGCACGAACGACTACGTCAACTATGCCACGGGCAGGGGTGCGCCTGACCTCGGTTCGGTCAGCAAGCTTAGTGCCCTCATGTCCGCACTCTACCGTGCTCTCTATCCGAACGAAGACGGGGGTGACGCGGTGGGAAAGCTTCGCGGTGCTGCCCAGAATCCACCGGAGAGCGCATTTCCGTGGGTCGGGTTCAGGGCATCACGATTGATCCCGAAGCACGAAAGCGAATGGGCCAATCCTGCGAAATGGCAGGACCTGGTCAGCGCCATTGCGGAGCACAGTGGACCGCAACCCGAGCACGAAGAGGAGAAAAAGCGCATCGCGAAGCTCGTTTGGTGGGACGAGGTTAAGGCGGGCGTGCAGGCCTTCCCGGATCCCGATATTTTTCACATTCATCCGGTTGCGTTGGTAGGAAATTTTCGAAAGCTAGATAGTTGTAACTGCGGATGTTGCTTAGAAAAACAATTCAAGGTGACGCGCTGGAAAGTTCACTATGGTCCGATCTATAAAGGTAATCTGTCATTGGAGAATTCGCCTGCTATGCGACGGTTCCTTGATAGTGGCCGAATGACAGAAAGGGAACATCGCATACTCGCAGCCATGTCCAAAAACGAAGGAAATGTTGACGGTGTTCAGGCATACGACAGTGAAATCCTTACTGCAGGCACGTGCCAAAAAACGATTACCCGAACAGGAGATGGTGAATTCCCGATACAAGTAGCTCAGTTTAAATCTGACAACGAAGCAGCATATCAACGTCTTTTTGAGCAATGTGGTTGGACAGTTGAAACTAGTTCCGTTACGAAAATGTATTACCAAGACTCAGAGATCACCGGAGGTGTAAAAATAACTGGCGATCAACTACACGCAAAGATGAGGGAGGGCTGTAGCCAAGCTACGTTAGGACAAAATATTCGACAAAAGCCACTCGCGGTTATTGCTCATGCGATCGCAGATGACGAATTTCAGGACAAACAAGTGAAGGACTTCGTGGATCGATTGCGCCTAGTCAACGCTCTCACTCCTGTTGGCTACACTCATTCGATTTCGGAATACTTTTTGACCGATCTTGGCCGTGCGACTGCTCTCGACCACCACGTTAATCGTCCAGGTAACGTCGTGAAAGACGTCGGGAAAGCGCTGGATGTCTTCTTCCATGCGCATTCGACTGTGCAACGGGACCCCTCTACGTGGGGCGACTCTCATGCGGCGTACGAATCCGAGATACTTTCCTACTATGGGGAACATAGGCACATGAACGATTGTCATCCTCGATTTGCGCACTTGAAGAGCAGACTGTCATGAGACTCAGTAACTCCCTTACTAGTACAGGAAAACTCGCCATCGTTTCCGTATTGTCGTGTTTCACTATCTCTGTATTTCCTGGGGCAGCTTACGGAACACAGACGTCGCTTCCCGGCGGACAGGCAATCGAACTTGATGGTCGTTTGACTGGAGAAGCCAAGAATCGCTTTGGAGAGGGTTGGGATAAGGCGACATTCATCGGTAAGAACGGCCAGCGTCTTCAGCTATTTTCTGAGGAAAGATTGAGGAAAAACGGTGGAATTGTATTTGAGGATTTCGATCAAAGGAACGTTTCCGCCACCGGTCGTTTTGTTGTATTGCCGCTCGTTCGGCAGGGAACGTTGGAAAGTGCAGGTGAGAGACCTCGCGTCGAGGGAAGGGAGTATTGCCCAGTTATCGAAACGGCAACGGGTTGCATTGTTACGATGCAAACGGGAGAAATTTGCGGCGGTGAGTGGAGCTCCAAAGGTGACAGGTGGATGGATTCGAGTACCGATCGCACGTCAGAAATGACGAGGAAGACTACATCTGGTGCCAACAAATTGTGGAGCGAATTCGTGAATTCGAGCGTCCGCTTAAAGCTTAGTGATGTGATTCTCAGTAACATGGGAATTTCTAACGTTATGGCGTGCGATCCCCTTAGTGGAGTGAATCGTAAAAGTTACTTGGCGATTGCAGAGCAACTTAAGATTGAAAAAGCAAGTTCGCAGGCTCAATTTGTTGAGTCTAAATTAGCGGTGACAATTGGTAGGTCGGGCAAACTGGAAGGAGCGCGGCTTATAGTAAGTGCGGACAGAGCCTGGCTATATGACTCACCTAATACGAAGGCAAAAACGAGAATGTATCTCGTTCGAGGAGATGTCGTCACGGTAGTTGACGCCAATACACTTGGATGGGCTCAGGTGGATTACCAGGAAAAGAACGGCCACGTCTTGCGCAGGTGGATTCAAACAGATTATGTCGAGAGCAACGGCACCAACGAATCGAAGTGAGCGAGCTTGTTCGACGAGCAGAGGAGAAAATGAGCTCTTCGCAAGAGCTCGCGCTTACGGAAGCTGTAGCTAACAACAGCGAGATGACGGGAGTGGACGGGTATCAAGATGGGAGTCAAGTTTCATTCCCCTACAAAAACGCGGATGCTGTGAAGTCTTACTTCAAATGCAAGCATGCGAACTGTAGATAGGCATGTTTAGCATGCCCATGAGATTCATGAATTGAATAGGAATATACATATTGAAAAAGCTAGTCTACGAAGGCGATCATACGAGTCATGGTGGAGTCGTCCTTTCTGGCTCGGACAGGATTGGGGTGAAGGGGCGTCGTGCTGCAAAAGTGGGGGCGCTCGTATCCTGCCCGATTCACGGCGATAACGAGATCGTCGAGGGGAGCGGTCGTCTTACGGACGCCGGCGTACCCCTGGCCAGAGATGGCGACGCAACACGATGCGGTAGCGTCCTGATTGCGTCATCGGACGGTGCCCAGGTCGGCTGAAGCATGCCCGTCGACTTTTTACGCATCCCGCCGAAGGTTAGCGTCCCGGAGGCTAGCCGCCCTTCAATTCTGGGGTGGGCGCTGCTGCTTTGCGTCATGATCCTGGGTTGCACCATCTTTGCCGTTTTCGTCTGGCCAGCCGGAACACCAGACAGTGTTCTGTTCTGGTTCTGTTCGGTTGGGCTCCCCATTTCGGTATGGGCCTTCTTGCTGAGTTGTCGACTCGCCTATACATACGGCCGGGTCAATTCCGCATTGGCGACGAATAAAACCAGCGATCGGATCGAGGCGCAGTGTCATGAATCTTCAAGCGAGCCAATTGCGGTGCTGGGGCATGCATGGAGATTCAGCTCCAAAGAAGAGGAGAATTCTGTCGATGCCTTGGTCGAAAAGAGGACGAAGCTACTTTCTGTCCCGAGTGTGGCCATGCCCAACACCGACGTCATCGCGAGATGGCTGGATGTGCCGGATCGACAATTTCATGCAGGGAATGCGCTGACAGAACACGCACGTCAGACAGAAGTCTGCGACTGGTTACTCAGGCAGTTGGTGAACGGAATCGCGCCTCAGCTTCTGGCACTGCCGCGACGGGCTACTGTGAAGCTCGATCTTTGTGTCGATTCCGCACTGGATCCCGCGACCGTCAAGGAACGCCTGCTTTCGCTTCTCAATGAGAACCGCCTCTCGTTGCGAGTGCAGGTCAATGAGCCCAAAGCTGAATTATCGCTATTTCAAGCGGACGAGTGGTTCGATGAATGTCGCTCCGACGTATTCAAAGTTCTGGTCGCCTTGCAGTTGCGCAACGTGACAAACGCTGTTTTGGCAAGCGGTGTGGCGGAAGCAGGGAGCATGTTACTTGTATCAAGTCGTTTCATGGCGCGGCGCCTGGGGCAGATGTCTCCGGTGTATCTCCATCGCCCGGCGAGAGGTACGGTGGTCGACGTCGCCAACACACTGAAGCTTGCCGTTCGTTGGGGAAGGACGGCATTCGACGCGATCGGAACGAGCTGGCGCACAGGGCTCGCGGAGGATTCGACCCGGACAATTCGCTCGTCCTGTCGTTTCGGTCGCTCCATGGAAACCATCGATCTGGACACAACTGTCGGAGATGCTGGTGTTGCGCGTGCGTGGTTGGCTACAACCCTGGCAGTCGCGCACGCCGCACTTGCGGATGAACCTCAACTCGTGGTCGCGCAGGAGGGTGAAGTCCTGACTGCACTGATATGCGAGAAACAGACATGAGCGAAAACAAGCAACGGCCCGCAGCACTGTTTATCGGCATCGCATTTGCCATCCTGTTTCTGATTATTGCCATTGCGACGTTGATAGTCGCGCGAGAACAGCGATGGGGCCTAGAACGGTCGATCATTTTTGAGCTTGTGCTGCTCTCGGGCTTGCTGCTGTCCTTTCTTTTTGCGAAGTTTTTTGAAGCCATCCTGCTCTGGATCGCGTCGATGCGGGCAACACAATGGCTATTGCGATACGACGCAAAAAGGGGCACTCGCACGTCCGAGGAAGTTGCCGAATCAACGCTTTCACTTCCGGATGCAATCAAGGATCGCCACGGTGCGCGATGGGGTTGGCCTTACCGTGACCGCTGGGTCCTCGTCGTAGGCGACGAGCCCCTGGTGAAACGTCTTGCACCGGGGCTGACCGATACCGGCTATGCGGTCACCGGAGATTCGGTGCTGCTCTACGCGAAGCAGACGGGCAGCACACTCGATACGGCCTGGCTCGAACAGATCCGCCACCTGCGCCGGCGTCGGCCGGTCGATGCAATCGTTGCCGTGACGCGCGACCGCAACTCGGCTACCTCTGCGTTCGACACTGAAGAACTGTCGCAACGCCTCGCCCGCCACGCTCGTGCCCTGCGCTGGGCGGCACCCGCGTATCTGCTCAACGTCACTGATTTCGGCACCGAGCCTTCGGGGCCCGACGAGGCCATCGGCTTCACCTGGTCCAATGCCCGGGCCTGTGCGGAAGAAGTCGGAACATCGTTGCAACGGCTCGCTCACAATCTCGTGGACGCAGGCGTTGTGCGCCTGGCGGCGGACCGGGCAGACCGTTATCCCGCCGAGTTGTCGCAACACATTGAACGGCTGGGTAGCGCGCTGCCGGGTCTCGTGATGCAGACCGCACGTTCACGGTACTGGCGGCATGCCGTGCATGGGCTCCTGTTCGCGCCGCTCTTCAAGGACCGGCATCTGGATCCTCCTGCCAACACCGAAAGGACCGGCGACGATGAGCGGCCCGAGCCGCGGCACCGCTCGATCTGGCATACCGTTGGCGAACATAGCCGCCGAATCCACGGCCGCCGTGTCGGCTTCTCGCTGTCGACAACAGCGGCATGGATCACGACCGGCCTGACTGGTTGCTGGATTGCAGGCACGATGCTGTCAGGATTCATCAACCTTGCAACGATCCAGAACGCGGCTGGTACCGTCGCGCAGCTGTCCACCGCCCAGGACCGCACACAGGCCCTGCAGACGCTCGACAGCCTCGACCGCCAGATCGACACGCTCGAAACCCGTCAGCGCGACGGCGCTCCGTGGACAACACGCTTCGGCCTGAACCACGACGCCGCGCTGCTGGCCGCCCTGTGGCCCGGTTACGAGAACGCCGCGGGTCGCATCCTCGTCGGTCCCATCCGCGAGAAGCTCGAGTCGCGATTGCGCCAGCTCGCTTCGCTGTCGGACGCGGAGATCGCGAGCGGCGGCAACGCGCAGGTGCAGGCCGCCTACGACACGCTCAAGGCCTACCTGATGCTCGCGAGGCCCGAGCGTGCGATGGCGGCATTCCTCGCGCCGCAACTCGTCGCCACTTCAGCGCCCGCGCGACCGGAGCATTCGCCCGTGTCGGCGGGCACCTGGGAGGACCTGCGCCAGCACACTATCGCGTTCTTTGCGAACCACGTCGGACGCGGTGCTTCGGCAGACGGTTCGTCGCTGGCCATCGTGCCCGACGGCGGCCTGATCGCGGCCACGCGCCAGACCGTCATCGGCGTGCGCGGCATCCAGAACTCGAAGGACGCGCTGTACCAGCAGATCATCGCGGACGCGTCGCCGAAGTACCCGCCGGTGTCCCTCGCGACGTTGCTCGGCGACACCACGGGCCGCGGTCTCTTCAACACGACGGCGACCATTCCCGGTGTGTTCACGCGTACCGCGTGGGAGGAACGCATCTCGAAGGCGATCGACGAGGCGAGCGGGCAGCGCGACGTCGCCGGCGACTGGGTGCTCTCGGACACGAAAGCGACAACCCCCGCGCCGTCGACGCTGAAGGCCGAACTGCGCCAGCGTTACTTCGACGACTACACGCGCGCATGGGCGCTGTTTCTCAACAGCCTGCGCTGGCAGCCGGCCCCCACGCTCTCGGCCACCGCCGACCAGCTCACGCTGCTGGGCGACCCGCAGCGCTCGCCGCTCGTCGCGCTGATGAACGCGATCGTCTGGCAGGCCGGGGCGGGCGCGAATGCGCAGTCGCTGTCCGATACGCTGGTCAGCAAGGCACAGCAGCTCGTCGGCGCCGACGAAAAAAATCCGTCGAAGCAGGCGCAGCCGCAACTCGCGCCGCTCGCCGCAGCGTTTGGGCCGATCCTGCGGCTCACGGGCAGCGACATCGTTCAGGCCGTGCCCGCAGGCAGCAAGGCCGCGGCCCAGCAGGCTGCAACGGGCGACCTGAGCCTCGCGCGCTACCTCGAACGCGTCACGGCGATGCGCCTCAAAGCCACGCAAATCGTCTCGAGCAGCGACCCGGACGCGATGGCACGCATGGCCGCGCAGTCGGTGCTGCAGGGCAAGACGTCCGACATCGCCGAAAGCCGCGACTACGCAAGCCGCGTGGCCGCCAGCCTCGGCGAGCAGTGGGCCGGTTTCGGCGAGCTGTTCCGGGCGCCGCTCGACCAGACCTGGCAGGTGGTCGTGCAGCCGGCCGCGTCGAGCCTCAACGACATCTGGCGCAGCGCGATCGTCGCGGACTGGAACCGCTCGTTCGGCGGCCGCTATCCGTTCGCGGATTCGGACAACGACGCGTCGCTGCCCGAGATGGCGCGCTTCATGCGGCCCGACAACGGCGTCATCGCACAGTTCGTGACGACGCAGCTGGCAGGCGTCGTCGAGCGGCAGGGCGACCGGTGGGTGGCGGCTCAGGGCGCGGACCACGGCGCACTGACCATCGATCCAGCTTTCCTCAAGAGCCTCAACCAGCTCACGCGCATCTCGTCGGTCGTGTTCCCGTCCGGCGACGCGCACGTGCGCTACGAACTGAGCGCCGTGCCCACGCCAGGCGTGACCGACATGAGGTTCGTGCTGGCCGGCCGCGAGCTGCACTACTTCAACCAGAAGCAGGAGTGGACGCCGTTCGAATGGCCTGGCCAGTCGCTCGAAAACCTCTCGCACATCGAATGGCAGACGGCGCAGGGCGGACTGCGCAGCGCGCTCGATGCGCAGGGCCGCTTCGGCCTGATCCGGCTGCTCGAGCGCGCGAAGGTTTCGCAGCAGGACAGCGCACGCTACCTGCTGACGTGGACGCCCGACACGAGCCAGGGCATTCCGCTCAAGGTCCAGCTGCGCAGCGAGGCGGGTGCGGGCCCCCTCGACGTGCTGCAGCTGCGTCACTTCACGCTGCCGGCGCGGGTCTTCGTCACAGGCGCGTCTACGGGCGGACCGAAGCTCTCGGGCGTCAATCCTCCGCCGTTGCCGGCTTCAGCCATCGCCGCGGCAAAACACGCCGCCATGCCGCTGCCTGGCGGTTACGTACCGGAGGTTCAATGATGCTGGGCGGACTGTTCAAGCGCCTTTTTCCGGCCCGCGACGACGGCGAGCAACTCGCGCGAACCCGGCTCGATGCCTGGTCTGCCTGGGTCCAGCCCCTTCCCGGCGACGGCGGGGCGGGCCGCGACCCCGGCTACGAAGACGCGTTCTTCGAAGTGCGCGAGGAAACACAGAAGCTTTCAGGCATCGACGACGGCCTCGTCATCCGTTCCTGCGAGCAGCTACTGAAGGAGACCGGCAAAGACCTGCGTCTCGCGGGCTATTACGCGTTCGCGCGGCTGAGGCAGGACGGCTCCGCCGGTTTCGCCGACGGCCTTGAACTGGCGGCTGCACTGGTCGACCGCTTTGGCGAAGCGCTGCTCCCCGCGCGTGCCGAAGCGAAGAAGGGCGCGCTCGAAATGCTGGCGACCACGCGCATGATCGAGCTGCTGGAGCGCCGGGGTGCCTTCGCACCGCAGGACCTCGAACGTGCGCTCGCCGCGCTCGACGTGCTGCTCGAACGCACCGCAACGTGGCCTGAAACGGCGCGGCCTAATCTGCAGCCGCTCGTGTCCCGTTTCGACCAGAAGGGCGAGCCCGCACGCACGACGGAGGCCGATGGGGGCATGCCAGCGGCAGCGGTTCCGTCGGCGAGGACGGCCACGTCGAGCCCCATCGGGTCCACACGCGACCTGCTCGACCAGGCCCGCACGATGGCGGTGTGGCTGCGCGATCAGGAAAACGGCTATCTGCCCTCGGTGCGGCTCGTGCGCAGCGTGCGCTGGGACACGCTGCATGAAGTCCCGCCTGCCGATGCCACGGCTCAGACGCGTCTGCCGCCGCCGCGCGGCGAGCTGCGCCAGCAGATGAAGCGGCTCGTGCTGCAGAAGCAGTGGCACGAACTGCTCGAACGTGTCGAGGGTGCCTTCATGGAGGGCGTGAATCACCTATGGTTTGACCTCCAGTATTTCCAGCACGTGGCGCTCGATCACGTCGGCGCGCCGTACAGCACCTGGCGTGAACTGCTGCGCGCGGATTTCGCGCTGTTCCTCGAACGGCTGCCCGGCATCGAGCGTCTCGCCTTCAACGACGGCACGCCGTTCGCCGACGACGCGACGCTCGAATGGATCGCACGTCACGCCGTAGTACGCGACCTGGAAGCAGGGGAGACGGTGGCGCCGTTCCCGGTTTCCGCCGACAAGGAAGGCGAGGCGGCCGGCGACTGGCCCGAGATCGAGGCGCAGGCCCGCGACCTGTCGGCGCGCGAGGGCGTGGAGGCGGCGTTTGGCTGGCTCGACGCGTTGCCCGGCATGAAGACGAAGCGGCACCGCTATCTGCAACGGCTCGTCATGGCGCGCCTCGCCGACTACGGCGGGAAGCCCGACACGGCGCTGGCACTGCTGAACGAACTCGACGGCGCGGCGCGTTCTCTGCCGCTCGCGAGCTGGGAGCCGGCGCTCGTCTTCGAAATCAAGCAGCAGTTGCTTCGCACGCTGAAGGCCATGAGCAACCGCAAGGATGCGGATAAGCCGGCGCTCGCGCGGCGCATCGGCGAACTGCAGGCGGAACTGACCGTGCTGGATCCGGCGCGCGCGCTCGCCCTCTCATAAGAACAAACCCATGGAAAACGACGATCCCATCCTGCGCTACTACGAAGCCGAGATGCGCTACCTGCGCGAGTCCGGCAGGGAGTTCGCGAAGGCGCATCCCGACCGCGCGCGCCTGCTCAACCTCGACCGCGTGGGCGACCGCGATCCGTATGTCGAACGACTCTTCGAAGGCTTCGCGTTCCTGACTGGGCGACTCAGACAGAAGCTCGACGACGAGCTGCCCGAGCTGACCGAGGGCCTCGTGAGCCTGCTGTGGCCGCATTACCTGCGGATGATCCCATCGCTCTCGGTGGTCGAACTCATTCCGCTCGGCGAGAAGCTGCAGAAAACCGAGGTGGTGCCCGCCGGCGTGCCGGTGCGTTCCGCGCCCATCGCCGTGCCGCCGCCCGCAGGCGCGGAAGGCACAACGCCGAAGACGGTCCAGTGCCTCTACCGCACGACGCAGGACGTCACCGTGCAGCCGCTGTCGATCACGCATGCCGGGCCGACGGTGCGCTACGACGGACGCTCGGTGATCCGCCTGGGTTTCCAGCTGCACCACTCGGCGCGCCGGCAGGAGATCGATCTGTCGCGGCTGCGCCTCTATCTGAACGCGGACCTGCCCACTGCGTTCGCAATGCATCTTGCGCTCACGCGTCAGGTGGAGGCGGTTCACTGGCGTGTGCCTGAAATCCGCGACGGCGAAGCCGTGCCGCTTGCTGGCATGACGATCGAGCCCGCAGGCTTTTCCGCAGAAGAGAGGCTGTGGCCCAAGGCCGATGCCGCGTTCTCCGGCTACCAGTTGCTGCTCGAATACTTCACGTTCCGCGAGAAATTTCTCTTTGTGGATCTGTGTGGTCTCGACGTCGCGAAGCTCCCCGAGAAATCGGACCGGTTTGAGCTGGAGATCGTGCTGCAGCACGCCTGGCCCGCCGACCACCGGTTCGGCGCGGAGAACGTGCGCCTCTTCTGCAGCCCCGTGATCAACCTGTTCGAACTCGATGCCGAGCCCATCGTGATCAACCATCACGAGACCGAGTACCGCGTGGTGCCCGCGGGCCACCAGGGCGCGCACGTGGAAACCTACTCGGTCGACGCGATCGAGACCTTCGACCACGAGACAGCCGAGCGCTACGAATACGTGCCGTTTGCGACGTTCCGGCACCGCGGCGGCATGCTGCGCCACGAGGCGCCCGAGCGCTATTTCCACAGCCGCGTGAGACCGGGCGTGTCGGGCCTGCACGAAACGTGGGTGATTCTCGGCGGCCACGCGTGGGAGACGATGGACACGCTGCCCGAGGAAAGCCTCTCGCTGCGCGTGACAGGCACGAATGGCCTGCTGCCGCGCAAGGGTCTGCGCGAGGCGAGCCTCGACGAACTGGCGGCCAGTACGCCGAACGTCACGGGCGTGCGCAATCTCGTGTCGCCGACGCTGCCGCTCTATCCGCCCACGCAGGACCGCTTCCAGTGGCGCCTGCTGTCGCATCTCGCGCCGAACTTTCTCTCGATGATGAACGCCGAGGTGCTGCGCGGCGCGCTCGCGCTCTACGACTGGACCGACGACGAACTCAACCGCCGCCGGCTCGCGGGCATCTTGCGCGTATCGCAGGAACTGATCGAGGAGGTGACGGGCGGCGCGGTTGAGCGCGGCGTGCTGATCGAGGTGACGCTCGATTCGCACGCGTTCGCGGGCGAGGGCGACGTGATGCTGTTCGGCGAACTGCTGCATCGCTTCTTCGCGCTCTACGCGGACATCAACCTGTTCACGAAGCTCGCGATCGTGAGCCTGCCGTCGCAGGCGCGGGTGGAATGGTCGCGCAGCAAGGCGCAGCGGGCACCGTTATGAGTGCAGCCATGAAGGCAGCCAGCCTGTCCCATCTCGAACCGCTTGTAGCGTCGCTGCTCGCACGCGCGCCGCAGATGAGCTTCATGCAACTGTGCCGGCTGCTGGAAGCGCGTGCGCCGGACCAGCCCGGCTTCGGTACGCGCGACACGCCGGAGCACGAACCGGTGCGCTTCCGCCCGCGGCCTCGCACCGGCTTTCCCGCTGGCGAGATCGCCTCCGTCGGGTTCGACGAGGAGCATCCCGACGCACCACCCACCGTACGCACGACGTTCATGGGCCTGTACGGCGTCGATGCCGCGGTGCCGTCGCACATGATCGACGACATCGTGATGCGCGAGGAGGGCCACGAGGCGGTCGAGTCGTTCCTCGACCAGTTCAATCACCGTTACGTCACGCTGCTGTACCGCGCGTGGAAGAAGTACCGCCATGCGGAGAGCTTCCGGGCAGGTGGCGCTGACGCGCATTCGCGCAGCCTGCTGTGCCTTGCGGGCTTCGGCTGGGGCGAAAAGCCGGCGCGCGCGGGCCTGCCCGACTCGCGCATGCTGGCGCTGCTCGGTCTGCTGGTCCAGCGCACGCGCACGCCGGAGGGGCTCGCGGGCGTGATCGCGCTGGCGGCACCCGGCGTCGACGTGCACGTGAACGAGTTCTGGCCGGTCACGACGTCGACCGGCAGGCCACAGCCGCTCGGCGCGGCGATGGGCGAGGGCGGCAGTGGCAGGGGGCTTGGCGGCGGCTACGTGCTGGGCCGACGCATGGCGTATCGCAGCCGCGCGGTGCGCGTGACGCTGCGGCCTGCCGACCGGCGCCAGGCGCACGACCTGCTGCCCGGCGCGTCGCTGCATCGCGAGTTGATGGCCTTCGTGCAGCTTTACGTGGGCGTGAAGGCCGACGTGCATCTGCGCATGGAGATGTCGTCGCGCCACGCGCCGCAGCCTTCCATCGGCCCGCCTGGCGCAGGTCCGTCGCCGCGTCTGGGCTGGACCACCGTGCTGCCGGCGCAGGCCGAGCGGCTCATCAATATTTCGCTGGGGGTCTATGAGGCTTTTCCGCGCGCTGCGTCTGTTTCAGCCTCACCCCAATCCGCCTGACAAGGACTGAAGATGTCGATTCGTTTCATTGCAACAACCATCTCGCTGGCGCTGGCACTGTCGGGCTGCGGCGCCTGGCAGGCCGTGTCCGACTCGACGGCGAGCGCGTATCACGCCGTGTTTTTCAAGCAGATCAAGACGCTCAACGTCGATCTGTCCGCCCGCGACGGATTGAACGCGGACGAGGCTGGCCGCCCGACGTCGGTCGCGGTGCGTGTGTATCAGCTCAATGACCGCAAGCTGTTCGACGCAGCGTCCTACGACGATCTGCTGAAGAACGACCGCACCGTTCTCGCACAGGACCTGCAGGCCAGCATGGCGTCGGTGCTGAATCCCGGCGCATCGGTGAGCCTCTCGCAGCCCATGGAGCCCGGCACAAGGTACGTCGCGATCGTGGCGCTCTACCGGGAGCCGGGTAAGGACGGCGCCTGGAAGCGCGTCATCGAAAAGAAAAAGCTGGATGCCGACAAACCGCTCAGGCTCACGCTGGTGGACCGGCAGATCGAGGCCCTGGACGACGCAGCGCAGAAGCAAAGCACACGCTGACCAGGCTGCCTTCGGGCGGTTAACCGGCTCGTGGCGTCATCGCGGACCTCACGAACATTGCACGCCGGCGGCCGGTTGGCGACAGCCGCTTCCATTACCGATCGACAGCCGCAGGTCTGCGCCCGCGCGCCGGCGGTATGAGCGCTTCGCATACCTCCAGGGTAACCGCCCACGCCGCATCGGTTTTTGTTCGCTTATCCTGTGGCCCCAAGCGCATCAAAAACTCGTTTCGCCCCACCGGCTGGGATGAGTTTTACTGATGCTTGGCCGCCCAACCATCCTGCTCCTCCCGCCGTTCCCGCCATGCGACGACTTCCGCCTCTGAACGCCCTGCAGATCTTCGAGACCGTCGCGCGTCACCGCAGCTTCACGCGTGCGGCGGAGCATCTGTGTCTCACGCAAGGTGCGGTGAGCCGGCAGATTCTTGCGCTCGAAGACTATTACGGTTTTCCGCTCTTCAAGCGTCACGCGAAAGGGCTCACGCTCACGGCCGAAGGCGAGTTGCTGCTGCCGGCGGTGAAGGAGAGCTTTGCCCGTATCGAGGAAATTTCGCTGCGTCTCACGCGCCAGCGCACCGATCTCGCGCTCAAGGTGCCCACCTGCGTGATGCGCTGGATGCTGCCGAAGATCATGCGCTTTCAGGGCGAGTATCCGGACCTGCACGTGCAGATCACCACGACGTGGCAGCACGATGTGGATTTCGAGGTGGAGCCGTTCGATGCCGCCATCGTCTACGGTACGTCTCCCGGCGCGGATGTCCAGGCGGTGCCGTTGATCGAGGAACGCCTGACGCCGGTGTGTGCGCCCGAACTGCTCGTCGATAAACCGCTCGCGCGGGCCGAAGATCTGGCGCGGCACACGCTGCTGCATCCCACGCGCGATCATCGCGACTGGAAGATGTGGCTCGCGCACGCGGGCGTGAGCGAGGCGGGCGGTGTCGATGCGAGCCACGGGCCGAGCTTCGAAACCCTCGATCTGGCGACCAACGCGGCGCTGCAGGGTTTCGGCGTGGCGATCAGCGACCTCGCGCTGATCGAGGAAGACGTGGCGGCGAAGCGGCTCGTGCGTCCGTTCGATACGGTGCTCACCACGGGCGCGCGTTACTTTTTCGTCTATCCCGAAAGCGTGGCGCATCTGCAAAAGGTGCAGCGCTTTCGGGAGTGGCTTGCGGCCCATTGGGCCGACTGAGGGGCTCAGCCAGGTCTCATTGAGGGCTCACCGAGGGCTCACCGAGGGCTCATTGAGGGCTCATTGAGGGCAAACTGAGCGGCCGCCCCGAAGGACCGGCGAAGAACCACAACCCGGGGCGATCACGCGAAGCGCCCGCGCATGAGGCGGCATCAGCCTCGACACCTGATGCTCGCAGCAAGACCTACGGCGCCACCGAAAGAAACAGATACGCCGCGAACAGCGACAGGTGCACGGCGCCTTGCAGGATGGTCGTGCGGCCGGTGCCGAGCGTGAGCGTACCCACGATCAGCGTCAGCACGAGCAGCACCGTATCCCGTCCGCCGATGCCGAGCGCGAGCGGCATGTGGAACCCCAGCGTGACGACCGCCACGGTCGGAATCGTGAGTCCGATGCTGGCGAGCGCGGAGCCCAGCGCCAGGTTGAGACTCGTCTGCAGCCGGTCCGCGCGCGCCGCGCGCAACGCCGCGAGCCCTTCGGGCAGCAGCACGAGCGCGGCGATAACGATACCCACCACCGCTTCGGGCAAACCCGCCTCGCGC
Source organism: Paraburkholderia sp. A1RI_3L (assembly GCF_048957895.1). Taxonomy (NCBI): domain Bacteria; kingdom Pseudomonadati; phylum Pseudomonadota; class Betaproteobacteria; order Burkholderiales; family Burkholderiaceae; genus Paraburkholderia; species Paraburkholderia sp. A1RI_3L. The sequence continues at coordinate 73,759 of NZ_JARCHA010000011.1, read as the reverse complement.
ACGGCCGCTTCTACGGCCGGCGACAGCAGCTTGGCCAGCAGCACGACAGCGACGAGGCTGACCAGTAGCAGCGCCGCCGACACCATCGCGACGCGCGCACTGGGCGGCGCCGCATGGTGGTGCTCGCCGTCGCCCGCTGCGAGAAAGTAATCGCGGTGCCGCACGGTCTGCACGAATACGAACACGCAATAGAGCACGAGCGACGACACGCCCGCGAACGCGAGCTGCGAGGGCGAGAGCATGGGGCCGAGGTTCTGGCTCGTGTAGTTGGGCATCACGAGCGAGAGCACGGAGAGCGACGCCAGCACAGCGAGCGCCGCGCTCGCCCCGCGAATCTGGAAGTCCTGCTCGCGGTGGCGCAAGCCGCCCATGAGCAGGCAAAGGCCGACGATACCGTTGCACACGATCATCACCGCCGCAAACACGGTATCGCGCGCGAGGCCCGCCTTTTCCGGGCCGCCGCCGATCATCACCGAGACGATCAACGCCACCTCGATCACGGTCACCGCGACGGCGAGCACCAGCGTGCCGAACGGCTCGCCCACGCGATGCGCGACCACCTCTGCGTGATGCACGCCCGCAAACACTGCCCCCGCGAGCGCGATGCCCACCAGCACCAGCAGCGGCGCGTGACCCGGCAACAGCAGGCCTGCGCACAGCACGATCCACGCGGCAATCGGCGTGAGGAGGGTCCAGCGGGGCAGCGCGGTCGATGTCGTCGTCATGCGGTCGTTCCTCTTGTGGTTCGTCGATGCCACGGCGCGGCAACAGTTATGCTTCGTCTGCCGGATGAACAGGCCCGATCCAATATAGCAAATGACAGTGGACGTTCTTCATCGCATCGGGCGACCGAATGACCGGCCGACTGACCGGCCGAATGACCGACCGAGTGACCGGCCGAAGCAAAGACCCGCGCCGCAAACCCGAAGAGCCGCCAAAAGGAGACGTTGTGATTCGTAGCCAGGAAACGCTAAACCTGCTGCTCGACAGCATTGCCCGCTTCGTGCGCGAGCGCCTCGTGCCCGCCGAAGCGATCGTCGCCGAAACCGACCAGATTCCCGAGGCCCTGCTTGCCGAGATGAAGGCGCTTGGCCTGTTCGGCCTCTGCCTGCCGGAGGAATACGGCGGGCTTGGCCTCACCATGGAAGAGGAAGTGCTGGCCGCCATGGAACTCGGCAAGACGTCGCCCGCGTTCCGCTCCGCGGTGGGCAGCAACAACGGCATCGGGTCCATGGGCATCGTGATCGACGGGACGCCCGGGCAAAAGCAGAAGTATCTGCCGCGGCTCGCCTCGGGCGAACTCATCGGCTCATTCTGTCTGACCGAGCCGGAAGCCGGCTCCGACGCCGCGTCGCTGCGCACCACGGCCACTCGCGACGGCGACCATTACGTACTGAACGGCACGAAGCGCTTCATCACCAATGCGCCGGAAGCGGGCATCTACACGGTGATGGCGCGCACCGACCCGGCAAGCAAGGACGCCGGCGGCATTTCGGCATTCGTCGTGGAACGCGATACGGCGGGACTGTCGCTGGGCAAGATCGACCGCAAGATGGGGCAGAAGGGCGCCCACACGTGCGACGTGATCTTCGAGAACTGCCGCGTGCCGGCTGAGAGCTTGATCGGCGGGCGTGAAGGCGTGGGATTCAAGACCGCGATGAAGGTGCTCGACAAGGGCCGTCTGCACATCGCCGCCGTGGCGACCGGCGCCGCCGAACGCATGCTGGCCGACGCGCTGCGTTATGCGATGGAGCGCAAACAGTTCGGCAAGCCGATCGTGGAATTCGAGCTGATTCAGGCGATGCTTGCCGACAGCCAGGCCGAAATCTACGCCTCGCGCTGCATGATCGTGGACGCCGCGCGCCGTCGCGACGATGGCGAGCGCGTTACCGCTGAGGCGTCATGCGCGAAGATGTTCGCCACGGAAATGTGCTCGCGCGTGGCTGACCGCGCCGTGCAGATTTTCGGCGGCGCAGGCTACATGAGCGAATACGGGATCGAACGGTTTTATCGCGACGTGCGGCTCTTTCGCATCTACGAAGGCACCACGCAGATCCAGCAGATCGTGATTGCCCGTGAAATGCAACGCCGCGCGCAGGGCTAATGCCGGCGGCCGCGCAGGCGCCTGTCCCGTCTTCCCGCCTCGGCCATGCGAAGCACCGCATGCCGGCAAGACAGGAAGGCGGGAAACAGGCGCAAGGCTGACGCAAGCGCGAGCGGGAATCGCCGTACTTACTGGCCGCCCTCGGAACGCACGGTCAACGCGTTCTTGACCGACGTGACACCGGCTACGCCCTGTGCCACCTGCGTGGCCTGATCGATCTGCGAGGCGTCCGGCACGGTGCCCGCGAGCGTCACGGCGCCGTTGTTCGCGCGGACCGTGATGTTGGCCACTGAAATGCCTTTCGCATGGGCGAGCGCGGCGCGCACCTTCTTCTGCAAGGCGCGATTGGCCGTGCGTGCAGCCTTCTTGCTCGCCTTGGCCGACGCGGCGGTGTTGGCGGTGTCGGTTGCGGCGCTGGTGTCGCTCGCCTGCGCCCATGCGTTGACCGAAGCCGCGACGACGAGTGCGCCGACTGCCATCCTGATTGCGTGAATTGCCTTCATGCGTTTTCTCCAGTTGTCATGATGTCGAGGGCGTTCATTGCAACCGCCTGTTGCTGCGGGCGTTGCCGAATGAAACCTGAGTGAACGTTATTGCGGGAAATGCGGCGCTGCGCGTACAGCAACTGCTGATACTGCAGAAATTGTGGCGATAATGCGCGAGAACCAGCTCCGCACGCTCCGTGTTGCAAGCCCCGGGACGCGCGGCAAGCTAACGATACTCTAGTTGGGAAAAACGTGACTCGGAACGCGCCCACGGGCGAAGCATTGCAGCAACAGGCGAAGCGCAAGGGCCGCGTACGCACCGCGACGCCAGGCGGTACACGGTCCGCCGGCTGCGACTCGACGCCTTTGCTGCCCATCGTGCCGCTCACGCGCGACGAATTGCCGCTCGATACCGTCGAGCTGGCGCGCTTCATGGTGGGCAAGTATCTCGTCTACGACCTCGCCGAGCCGTTTCCGGTGCGAGGCGTCCCAGGCATCAGGAACGGGGAGGCCGAGCCTGTTCTGTACGAGCGCCGTTTGAGCGGACGGATCGTGGAGATGGAGGCCTACCCGGTCGGCGATTCGACAAGCCATGCGTTCATCGGGCGCCGTGCCTGGAACGGCTCGATGTTCCTCGATCGCGGCCACGCCTACGTGCGACTCACCTATGGCACGGAGTACATGCTCAACATGTCGAGTGAGCTGGCCGGCATCGGGGCGGGCGTGCTGATTCGCGCCATCGAGCCGCTCGAAGGCATCGCCGCGATGACTGCGCGCCGTAACGGCGCACCGTTGCGGGATCTGGCGCGCGGGCCAGGGCGGCTCACGCGCGCATTCGGTATTGGCCAGGCATTCGACGGTCGGGACCTCTGTACGGGGCACGGACTGTGGATCGGGCAGATGCCCATTCACGCTGATGCCGCGGTGAAGGCGGTGGCGGCGACGAAGCGCATTGGGCTGTCGCGTGAGATGCACCACATGTTGCGCTTCTACGAAGCGGGGAGCCCGTTCGTCAGCGGCCCTCGCAAACTGCTGGCGGCGCAATAGCTCGGGCCGGGTCACCAGCCGACGTTCAGCAATTTCTGCCCGCCACCGCGCTGGCACGGAGCGGCCACGGCCCGGGCGCGGAAAACCTTACATCTTGCTGTCGAGCGGCGCGGCAAGTCCGGAGCGTGTCATTCATTGTTCTCCCAGCCGAAAAAATCTTTATCTGAAATAGGGGTTTTCCCTTGGTGATCGGCTTCCTAAACTGGACTCACTTGCTCGACACATGGTGTGACGAGCCAGCGACAAAACAATTTTTGGAGGTAATCATCATGAACTCGAAGTCCCTGATCAAGGCTGCTGTTGTTGCCGTTGCGCTTGCTGCTCCGCTTGCTTCGTTCGCCCAGTCGAACGGCCCCGTGACTCGCGCACAAGTGCGCCAGGAACTGATCGACCTCGAACGCGCCGGCTACAACCCGGCGGTATCGAACGACGCTACCTATCCGGCCGACATCCAGGCCGCCGAAGCGCGCGTTGCCGCGCAGAACGGCACCGCGATGGCGCAACAACGTACCGCCGACACGGGCTACGGTCCGTCGACGTCGGGTTCGTCGCAGGCAGGTCAGCCGGTGCACGTGACGCCGCAGCAATCCACTTACTTCGGTAACTGATTCGGCGACTGAGCGAGGAAGTCGTGCGCGGCGCCCCACCGCGCACAGACTGATTGCTGCGCGACGATGCACGTCGCCGGATGCCGTTTCGCTCGAAGGCGGTCGCGCAGGCGCGCTCGGGGCGCTCTCATTAACGCGCCGTGCGCGGCTCGACCATAAGACAGGTTTTGTGGAACCTCCGCCGCCGGAAGGCGGCTTGGCCCAACCGCTATCGATTGGGCTTTTTTTGCATCACCGGCCTTTGCGTCACCCGCCGCGTGGCGCTCATACCTTGCCGCCCGTGATGTAGTGCTCCAGTTGTTCGATCGTGAATTGCTGTTCGGCAATGATGTTCTTCACCAGGTCGCCGATCGAGACCATTCCCACCAGTTTCTCCTGATCGATGACGGGCAGGTGCCGCATGCGGCGCTCGGTCATGAGCGCCATGCATTCGTCCGTGGTCTGGTCGAGGCGCACGAAGCGCACGTGCGGGCTCATGATTTCCCGCACCGGCGTGACCTTCGACGAGCGGTCCATCAACACGACTTTGCGTGCGTAGTCGCGCTCCGTAATGATGCCGACGATCGACTCGCCTTCCTTGACGACGAGCGCGCCGATCTGCTTTTCCGCCATCAGCTTGATCGCGTTGTAGACCGAGTCATCCGCCAGGATGGTGTAGACGGTTTGCTCCGGCTTCGATTTGAGTACTTGTGCAACGGTTGTCATGAGGCGGCTCCGTTTCGTCAGAGAAGGTCTGCCGGCGTGGCGCCGCGCATCCCCGACTTCTCTCGGCGACGCGCTGCCGGCAGGCTCCGTTCCAGTATAGGCGGCGCAAACCGGCCGGGGCATTGGGGGTGACGATGCCCCGCTCCGCCCGCATTGCGGTGCGCCGGGGCGATTGGCGGTAAACTGCCCGTCCATACCACATCCCGGCAGCACGCCGGATCAAGCCTTGGCATCTTCGAACATCATGTCTACGCCTCACGAGCCGCCGTGCGCACCTGGCGCAATCACCGACGAATGCGTCGTGCTCGATGCAGCCGCTACGCTTCCCACCCGCTACGGCACATTCATGTCCTACGTCTTTCGTGTCGCCGATGGCGGCGCGGAGCACGTGGCGCTCGTGATGGGCGACGTCGCGAACGGAGAACCCGTCCTGACGCGGCTGCATTCCGAATGCCTCACGGGCGATGTGCTGGGTTCGTATCGCTGCGACTGCGGCGAGCAGCTCGATCTCGCGTTGCGCTACATCGCGGCTGAAGGGCGTGGCGCGCTGCTGTACCTGCGCGGCCACGAGGGGCGCGGCATCGGACTCTCCAACAAGATTCGCGCGTACGCGCTTCAGGAGCAGGGGCTCGATACCGTCGAGGCCAATCTGGAACTGGGCCTGCCCGACGACGCGCGCGAGTACGACTCGGCGGCCGCCATCCTGCGCATTCTGAAGGTCTCGTCAGTGCGGCTGATGAGCAACAATCCGAAGAAATTCGACACGCTCGCGAAGCACGGCATTCCCGTCTGCGAGCGCGTCGCGCTGGCAATTCCCGTGCGCGAGGAAAACGAGCGGTATATCCGGACCAAGCAGGTCAAGTTCGGGCATTACTTCGAAGAGAACGAGTAGCCAGAATTCGATAGTCGTCCGCAGTCGCCTGTTGTGAGCCAGGATGATCCGCCGTCAGCACATCGACGCTTGTCCCCGTGCGTCAAGACTTGAGAGGTCGGCGCAGGTTTTTCGGCGTTGCCAGGAAAGCTGCGCCGGATATTTTTTCCTCAGAAATAAACTACGCCGAGGGAAGAATGCGCTTCGAGGCACGCGCCGCAGCCAAGCCGCCGAGCGGCGATCACATGACGTTCGAGGGGTTTTCGGGGCTGCGCCTGCAAGCTTCGACGAACCGCAAATCCTGGACGTATCGCGACAAGTCGGCCGTCGACAGCCGCAGGCGACAGGTTAAGCTCGGTGAATGGCCGGCAATGTCGCTCGCCGGTGCCATCGCTGAGCATATCCTGGCGCGCGAAGCCGAAGCCGACGCGACTTCAGCGACCATGACACGCCTGCTGGCATCGTCGCGTGACCGGATTCAACGCCATACGATCGCGACCGTAATCGCAGGTCAGAACCGGTAGTCGAGCCTCGCATATGCAGACTGCGCCGACGCATGCCCCACGTTCAGCAGCGCGTCCAACCCCACCGCGACCGACATGGACTTCGCGGGATGGAAGCTTACGCTGGCACCCGTCGTGAGATAGGCCCGTGGAAGGTCGGTGCCCGGCGCTGAAAACGTCGTACCGTCTTGCGACGTGACGGCTAAGCCGCGAGCATGGCTTAGCGCCTCCCAGGCATAGCCAATCCGCCACTGGACGTCGATCGGCGCGAGCGTATTGCCGAACGCCTTGTCGATCGCGAGCGAGACGAAAGGTTGCAGGCTGCGTGCGTTGTCCGCGTCGACGGAAAGGTTCTGCCCTTGCGCACCGCTTTCGCCAAACCCGTTGCCCCGGAAGTACGCATACCGCAGTCCGAGCCGCGGCGTCATCGTGACGCTGCCGACAGCGATCGGCATCCCTGCTTGCAGTGCGGCACTGAACTCGTTGCCATAGTGATCGCCCTCGGCCGTACCGATCGATCCGAACGGCCGCTTCTGCGAAAGAAAATCGAGACCGTAGCCGACCGTTGCAGCCAGATCGATCGGGCCGAAAGAACGCGCGCCATAGAGCGCTACGCGCAGCGTGTCGGCGGCGCTCGAATCGCCGGTCAAAGATTCGTCGATCGAGGTGTGCGAGTAACCGGCGGCGATGCCTACCGTGCCGGCCCCTTCGCGATGATCGATACCGGCCATGAACCCGTATTCGCGCGCGAGAAAGCCGGGGCGGCCGTCGGTACCCGAGACCTTCGTGCTCGATCCCGTCGCCGAAATCCAACTGCCGGCCGGCGAGGTGGCCGAACCGCCGGCTACGCTGTTCCGTCCTGAGCGGGCGAGGAGGGCGGAGCTGATCGTCTGTGCCCGGTTCAGGGCCGACGTGCCCTCCGTTGCAAAGATGGTGGTGTCCTGCGGCGCAATCACGACCGGGGTGGTTCCGCCTGTCGTCGTGTTAGACGCAGCGGCGAGAGCAAGGTCGACCTCGTTCGCGCCGTAGGTGATCGATTGTTGCAGCGACGATAGATCCGCCCCCGCGAGCGCGCTGTTGGTGACGCTCGAGAACCTGCCGCTCACGCCGTTGCCGGCGCTCAGCAACGCATAGCGGCCCGCGCTGTAGGTGCCCGGGTCATAAACGATGTGCAGCGTGCCGTTTAGCGCCGCGGCGCCACCGACGTGCAATTGCGATGCGGCGGTCGGGCTGACTTCGATCGAAAGCGTGCCGTTGGACGCCTGGGTATAGTCGCCGCCGAGCGTCAACGTTCCGATCGTGCCGCCTGGCGCAACCACGCCCGCATTCGCGACGTTGCCGGCAACGGTACCGTGACCGCGCAACGTCCCATTCGACGCGACCTGTACATTCCCGCCTAGCAGCGCCGACGGATTGGCGGCATCGCCAACTTCAAGCGTGCCGGCGGCGACGGTCGTCGTTCCGGAGAACGCGCTGCTGACGCCATCGAGCGTCAGCGTGCCCGTGCCTTGTTTAACGAACGCACCAGGGCCCGACAAGGTACCGCCGAATGTCGTATCGGTTGCATCGCCTACGGTCAACGCGTTGCTGCCTAGCACGACGCGCGAGCCCGATGCGCCGCTGAGGCTGGCGAACTGCTGAGCGCTGGCGGCCGAAAGATCGAGCGTCGCATTCGACGACGCGAGCGTGATGGGCGTCGCCGACGACAGCACGCCGCCTCCCGATAGCGCGAGCGTGCCCGCAGTGATCATCGTGCCGCCGGTGTAACTGTTCGCGCCGGTAAGCGTCTGCGTGCCCGATGTCAGCAAGAACCCGCCCGTGCCGTTGATGGAGCCCGCGAACGTGCCGGACGCGTTGGTCACGCCGAGCGTGCGCGCGCCGAGCGTCACCGTGCCTGTGCCGGTCAACTGCTTGACCTGCGCACCGCTCGTGGCTCCCGAAATGTCGAACGTACCGTTGTCGACTACGCCGCTCGATGCCGAGATGGCGCCCGCACCGGATAGCGCCAGCGTGCCGCTGCTGATCGTCGTTGCCCCGGTATAGGTATTGCCGCCCGCCAACGTCGTGGTGCCGCTGGTGGTCACGCCGCCGGTGCCGCCGATGGCGCCGCTGAATGTACCGTTGCCGTTTGTGATCGTTAGCGTGCGGGTTCCGAGTGCAACCGTGCCCGACCCCGTCAGATTCTCGATCTGTGCGCCGCTCGTCGTTCCTGAAATGTCGAATAGACCGTTGTCGAGCAGACCACTGGACGCCGCGATACTGCCGCTGCCGGTAAGGGCGAGTTGTCCCCCGCTGATGGTCGTGCTGCCGGTGTAGGTGTTGACGGCCGCCATCGTGATGTTGCCGCCGGTGCCCGTCACGACCGTGTTGCCTGCGCCGGCCACTACGCCGGATATGGTGAGGCCGGTGGCCATACCGCTGAAGGTCACGGTCGAGGCCGAGTCGGTCAGCACCACCGACGGGGCCAGCGACAGCCCCGGATTTTGAGCGGCGATGGTGGCGGTTGCGCCGGCATCGAGGGTGACTGCGCCGTTGAGCGTCGAGCCCGACAGGAGATTCAGCGTGTTGCCGGTGCCACCGAACTCGATCGACGATGCGTTTGCTCCGCCGCTCAGGCCGCCGCTGATCGTCCCTCCGTTGGTGATCGTCGTGTTGCCATACGTCACGATACCGGCCCCCGCAACGCCTGCCGAGCTGTTGCCCCCGCTGATCGTCCCGATGTTGGCGATGGAACTGCCCGCGCCGACGAGGCGAACGCCGGCGCCACCGCCGCCTGTCGTGTTAGGGATTTCGGAACTTCCGTTACCCGGAGCCCCGCCTGCGCCGCCGGTCACGCTGCCCGTGTTGACGATATTCGTGTTGGCGCCGAGCAGAAGCATGCCGTCTCCGCCTGCGCCGCCGCCGCCGCCGGATCCGGTCGCGCCGCCACCACCGCCTGCGCCGCCGGCACCGCCGGCCACGGTCGCGTTATTGACGATGCCTGTGCCGACGGCGGTCGACAGCAAACCGGTGCCGCCGCCACCACCGCCGCCGCCATTTGAAACCACAGGGGCTGCGCCTTGCCCGCCCACGCCGCCCGCGCCGCCTAGAACCGTCGCGCCGGAGTCCAACGTCAGATTAAATCCGGAAAAAACGAAGCCCGCGCCGCCGCCGCCGCCGCCCGTGCCGAAGTTCGTCGCGAGCGGGCCGGCCGTTCCGTTGATTCCGACTACCGAGGTGTTGACCCCGAGCGAGCCGGAGCCCGATCCGCCGATAGCGCCCCCGGGTCCGCCTGATCCATCCTGAGTGGCTGCCCCCTGGCCGCCGACGCCCGTCGAGGATGCGAACCCGGAGATGAGGTCGGTCGTCCCGGTGCTCACATTGAAGGTGCTCGCGCCGCCGCCGTTGCCGTTGCCGGCGCCGCCGCTACCGGTGCGGGCCGGTATGCCCGCGCCGCCAACGGCGCTGCATCCCGCGGTGGACGTTGCGGAGCATGTGACGGCCGATGCCGTCGGTGAGAAGCCGGCGAGGCCCACTGCCGCCGCGATAATGGAAAGGGTCGGCGCGGCCGAGTGAACGAGGGCGCCGCGCACGGGCCGGCTGTCATTTGTATTGCCGCGCGGGGTGGCCGTGAGTTCGGACGCCACTTGCACCTGCCGTCGGACGGGATTCCAGACGAGCCGATAAACGCGATTCATTATTCTTTTCCCCCGGCGCAAACCGGCCGGGTTTTGAATGAGCCGGGGAATGCGTCAGCGTTGTGGAGCATTTGTTGTTTGCGCTTTGAAGACCGTTTTATTGGTACGTTGTGGACGGTCTAAGCGCAGGGTTTTAGTGCGCGGCAGAATATAACATGCGCTGAATTAACCCATTATTTCCAGCTCGGCGGATTTATTGCGGGCGGCCTGGAATAGGCGAGGGCCCATTCGACCATTTCCGGGTGGCGGAGGGCTTCCGTCGGCGCACCGAGCGCGAGATGGTGGCGCGTGGTGGCGCGTGGCGACATCGTGTTCCAGCCGACCGTCACGAAGCCGGCGCTCGATATCGCTGTCGAAGCCTACTCGCGGTTTGCGATGCGCCTGCTTGCCAGCATCACGCGATTCGACTGGGTGATGGACCACTTCGATTTCCCCATCTGGAACGCTGTGCGCGACCTGTCCGACGTCGACGAGGAAAGCCGCGCCCCCCGAATAGAGCTTCCAGCGGTTCTACAACGATGCCGGCAATGTCTGCGCCGCCGCTTTAAGGATTTTCGCCAAGGCCGCTGGATTGCCAATGCGAGCGGTTGGACCCGCAACGGATAGCGCACCGCAAACCTGTCCTCCGCTCACGACCGGCACCGCGACGCATGTCAAACCGGCGATTAACTCTTCGGCATCCAAGGCATATCCCCGCTCGCGGATTCGCGCCAACTCGGCCTGAAGCTGATCGATTTTGACAATCGTATTCGGCGTGAACCGCTCCAGTCCCAGCTCGCACACTCGTGGAAGAAGCTTGGCTTCTGCCGAAGCGAGCAGCACCTTGCCCACGCCGGTTGCATGTAGCGGCCCGCGCCAGCCGACCTGGGAAAACATACGAATGGGATGCGGGGAATCGACTTTCGCAAGGTAGACGACGCGGTCGCCGTCGAGCGCGGCAAAGTGCGCCGTTTCGCCCGTTTCATTTACGAGGCGCTGCAGCAGCGGTGCAACCTGCTCGGCCAGCGCTGCCTGGGCACTTGCACCGGCGCCGCGAAAAAGCTCAGCGAGCCTGAAACTGAGGCGATACGTTTTGTCATCCTGAATGATCCATTCGCGTTGCGCCAGCGTCTTGAGGAGCCGGTACACGGTTGCACGCGGCAACTCGAGAGACTGCGCCAGCTGACTGACGCTGAGAAGACTGTTCGAAGTGGCCATCAGTTCGACGAGCCGGATGGCGTGTTCGACGCTATTGACCGTCGCGATCTCTCCCATCAGTTCCCTCTCCTCAACGTAGTGCGCGCAGACGACCATCCACCGCTTGCCACAAATTGGACAAGCGCCTATGATGTTCATAATTGATACTAACACGTTCACTATAGATACACAAGGAGACGCAATGAACGACATCAACAGGGAAGGGCCGTGGGTCGCTTCCGTCATCCAGGGCACGCCTGTTCCTTTTGACCAGCGCCGCACCCTGGCAAAGGTCGACGACCTCGTCGCGTCGGCTGTGGCTCGCAGCGCGAAGCTGGTGGTCTTCCCCGAAGCGTTTGTGGGCGGCTATCCGAAGGGACATGCGTTCGGCTCGTACGTAGGTGGACGCAGTGACGAAGGGAGAGATGCGTACCGCGAGTATTGGGAATCGGCGATCGATGTACCGGGGCCGTGCGTCGACGAACTCGCCGCAATAGCGGGCCGCCACGGCGTGCACATGGTGATCGGCGTGATCGAACGTGACGCAGGAACGCTCTATTGCTGTGTGCTGTTTTTCAGCCCAACAGGAGGTCTTCTCGGCAAACATCGCAAGCTGATGCCGACCGGCGCGGAACGACTGATCTGGGGCTATGGTGACGGCTCCACCATGCCCGTGCTCGACACGGCACTAGGAAAGCTCGGCGCCGTGATCTGCTGGGAAAACTACATGCCCATGATGCGCACCGCGATGTACTCGAAGGGTATTGAACTCTATTGCGCGCCCACGGCCGACTCGAGGCCGACATGGGTCGCGTCGATGCAACACATCGCCATAGAAGGTCGGTGCTACGTGCTTGCAAGCAACCAGTTTTTGCGCCGACGCGATTTTCCCCACGCATACGCCAGTCTATTCGGCGACGATCCTGAAGCGGTGGTTCAGGCCGGAGGAAGCTGTATCGTCGATCCGTTCGGCCAGATCCTTGCGGGCCCCGCGTTTGGCGAAGAAACCATTCTCACAGCAGAGATCGATCTGCGAAACGTTGCGCGCGGCAAGTTCGATTTCGACGTGACGGGCCACTATAGCCGTCCCGACATCTTTCGCTTGACCGTCGACGAACGCCGCCAGGCGCCGGTCACGGTGATCCCTTCCGTGCGCCAGCAGGAAACCGGTTACGAGGATCTCGTCAAATGATCACGAAAGAAGACATTCGCGCGGCCGCGCAGCGTATCGCTCCTTACATTCGCACCACGCCGGTCATGCGGGTCGAGCCCGGCCTCTCCAACGTGCCAGGCGATACCTTCCTGAAGCTCGAATCGCTCCAGGTGACGGGCTCGTTCAAACCGCGAGGTGCGTTCAACCGGCTGCTCGGCGAGCCGCTTCCGCGTGCTGGCGTGGTCGCGGCGTCCGGAGGAAACCACGGTATCGCCGTCGCGTACGCGGCGCAAAAGCTCGGCGCTCGCGCAGAGATCTATGTGCCGAGCCTTGCGACCGCGCTCAAGCGCAAGATGCTGACAAATCTTGGCGCACAGGTTGTCGTCGCTGGCAACAACTATGTCGAAGCGCTCGCGGCCAGCGAGGCGCGGGCGGCTGAAACGGGCGCCCTGAAAGTGCATGCTTTCGACGACCCCGCGACGGTCGCAGGACAAGGAACCATCGCGATCGAACTCGACGCGCAAGTGCCGGAGGTCGATACCATTCTGATTTCCGTTGGCGGCGGCGGCTTCATCGGCGGCATCGCAGCCTGGTTTGCTGGCCGCGTGAAGCTAGTGGCCGTCGAACCGAAGCAATGCCCGACACTTAATCGCGCGTTGCAGGCCCATATGCCCGTCGACGTCGACACGGGCGGCATCGCCGCAGACTCGCTCGGGTGCAGACGTGTCGGCGACGTGCCTTTTTCCGTTCTTCTTTCGAGCGTTCAGGATTCCGTACTGGTGTCGGACGAGCAGATTCGCGAAGCGCAATTGGCGCTATGGCAGAAGTACAGGATCGTTGCGGAGCCGGGAGGTGCAACTGCCTTTGCGGCACTGACCTCGGGCGCCTATGTGCGTTCGCCCGGTGAGAAGATCGCCGTGGTGGTTTGCGGCGGCAACGCCGATCTGGCATCGTTTGCATAGCCGGGCGGCGGTTGTGTCAGACAGCGTCGCGGCGTGGCCACGTCTTGACGGGGACAACATGCGCGGCCACGATGGTGGCCACAGACCTTGAACAGCGGTGGCCGGAGCGTTCCCTCAACGTTTAGGCCTGCATCTACGAATCGTTTCAATATCCCAACGCTTCGCTAACACGTACCGCACGCATCCTCACCTGGGCGCAGCCAATACATGCCATCGCAGCCTCCTTGGACGGGGCTACATTCGACCAGGTGTATCGGGCACAGTGAATGCGCAGCGAATGCCGCCATCGATCAGGAATGTCGCCGTCGTCACAAAGCCGGAATCATCGCTGGCAAGATAGGCGGCCATTCCGTCTTGACGCTGCGGAACAGCCTTTCCACCGGGCAGTTGTCCTAGCAATTTCCACGACGGCTCATGCTCTGCTGAATCCGATAGCGCCGCAGGCGCTGATGGAATTTCCGACTTGCATACTGCGCGCCTTGATCCGGGTGGAACAGCACGCCTTGCGGCCGACCACGCTGCTCATGAGCCATCTCCAACACCTGCACGAGCAGGTCGGCATCGGGGCGTGTCGAGAACGCCCAGCCAACCACCCGACGCGTGAACAGGTCGAATACGACGGCCGGATAATGCCAACGGCCCTGCGTCCAGACATAGGTGATGTCACCACACCAGAGCTTCGGCTCTCGACGAACAGTTCGTGTACCCGACTACGCAGCACCGTCTCGCCGACACCAACCGAGCGGCTTGCCTCCATATGGCAATAGCCTGGTCGAGTACCAGACAGGCGGCCTGCTGTTTGAACTCCGGGGAAGACGTACGGCGTTGCTCGCTCATCAGACACCTCTTCATGGCGACCATCTTCGCCTAAATCAGTGTCCGGATTCATGAGACCACTACAAAGAGATCCAATGCAGTCGGACGGAACATTGCGAGAAGCAGGCCTTCTGGAAAAGGCCCATTCACTACTTCGAAGAAGACGAATAGAAAGAGCGCATCGCATCACGCCCGCGCTGTCACATCCGTCCGCTGCGTCAACTCCGACAGCACCGCTTCGATCGTCGTCGTACCAAAACGCCGTTCGGACGCTCCGGCTTCGACGTCGATGCGGCCCAGGTTGTGCGCATCGTAGAGGTCGACAATCAACTGGGTGTGGCGAGCGCTGAGCCCGGCTCGCTGCAACACCGCCGCCCATTCTTCGCGCGGCAGGGCATGCGCTTCGATTGTCCGGTCCAGCACGTCGCCGAGTGCGCTCGCGACATCCCACGCCGAAACGCGCCGCGGCCCCTCGATGCTGACGACTCGCGAGGTCGGTGTGGGCGCTTCGTCCTGTAGCAGCGCCGCGGCAGCCAGGCCGACGTCGCGCGCGGCGACAGTCGGAAAACGCTTCGTGAGCGGATGATGCAGGCTCGGCAGCACGCCGGCTGCGCGCGCCGCCGGCAGTACGCGCGCCCAGTTCTCCATGTGCTCGGCCGAACGCAGCAGGATCAGGTTCGACGTGAGCGGCTTGACCTGCTGCTCGAGATAGTGAAACAACCGCGTGATGCCGGTGTTCTCATCGCGTTCCGCGCCGTAGTCCGACAACACCAGCACGCGCGTGGGCGGCCGCGCCCGCAACGCGGCGGCGCTCACGTCGATCATGTCGCGCATGGTGGCTGCGGGGTCGTGGGCGCCGTCCGGAACCGGACACAGCATCTGCACGGCCTGGGCGCCGCGGATGGCGCGCTCCACGGACTCGCGATCGTTCAGGTCTACCGTCATCACCTCGCAGCCCAACGCCTCGAGCGACGGCGCATGACGCCGGTCGCGTACCACGGCGCGCACGCGGCGGCCCGACTCGCGCAACGCGGTGACGGTTGCACGTCCTACATTGCCTGATGCCCCGAAGATGACGAACACAGTCGGCTCCTTGTCTGTACGTTGACGGTAGAGCCGCATGGTAGGGAAGCGCGGCGCGCCGCGCGCTCAGGCAAAGATGCCCATGAGCAGATCTGGATGACAGACTGAGCGATGCGATGGCCGGCATCCGCTGCAGCCTCTTGCGAGGCAACCCTCGAACCGAAGCCAGTCGCTGCAGCCGCCGCCAGGACGCAGCACAATGCAGGAATTCACCGTTTCGGAAGGCCCCCGCGATGAGTGCAATCCCCGCCGTTTTGAAGCAGAATCCCTCGCCGTTGCCAAGCTCGGCCGTGAGCGTGCAATCGAGCGCGGCGCTCGGCTGGCAGGGCTTCGGCGCCGAGCTATTGCAGATTCCGGCGGGCGTGCATCGCATTCCCGCCGCGGATCATCACCGCATTGGCGTGCACGTGGGCGCGGCGGTGAAGGCGAATTGCGTCTGCAACGGGCGGCGCAGGCCGCGCATCCAGGCACACGGCGATGCCGACGTGGTGCCGGCTGGCCTCGACGGCGAATGGGCCGACGAGGCCGACTGCACACTGCTGCGCATCTGGCTCGGCGAGGCGTTCGTGCAGGACGTCGTCGGACGGCTCGACCTGAAACCCTCGCAGGCGCAACTCCAGCCGCAGTTCCAGTTGCGCGACAAGCGTCTCGAGCACCTCGCGTGGGCGCTGAGGGCAGAACTCGACGCCGACGACGCATCGAACGCCCTCTATGCCGAGAGCCTGTGCACGGCCATCGTCGTGCGGCTGATCGAAGGCGTGCCCGTGGCCGGCGCGAAGCGCCGTACGCTTGCCCCGGCCATGGCCGTGCGCGTGGCCGACTATATCGAGGCGCATCTGGACCAACGCCTCACGCTCGCGGACCTCGCCGCGGTGACGCACCTCAGCGTGCCGCATTTCAAGGTGCTCTTTCGCGAGACCTTTGGGGCGCCGGTTCATCAATACGTGGTGCATCGGCGTGTGGACCGCGCGAAGGGATTGCTGCTGGAAGGCCGGTTGACGGTAGGGCAGATCGCGCTCGAGGTGGGATTCGCGCATCAGAGCCATCTTGCGTCGTGGATGAATCGCCTGTTGGGGGTGTCACCGAGCGAGGTATCGAGGCACACCACACGCTTCGGTAACGCAACGTTGCAGCAGGACGTTTGAACTGGCCGGCGCCCTTAAGGGACGTCGCCGCCAACAGGCCCACAAAGATCTTGCTAAGGGCCCATAACGGCTTCTCCAGACGCACTCTTTTCCCTCTTGATGGATGTGCAGGCAAAGCGGAGCAAGGCCCGGGAAGGCCGCGTCCGAACCCAATATCGCCGGCCAGTGCCACGGTTTTTCAATGCTTAACAAACCAGGCCTCAGGATTTGACAATCTCTGACAATGCCGTGACAGATTGCCGTCCACAATGATCACAAGTTTTGCGAATGACGCGGGAATGACGCGGTTTAGCTACGGGGGCTCAGGCTGGTATCGACGGTAGCTGGGGCGACGGGGCAGGGAGAGAAGAAGAGCGAACGCCAGTTCGCCATGACAAGAAAAACAATAGAAAAGAACAACAGCCGGAATGGCGGCGGTCGTAAAAAGGGCGGCGGTAGTGGCAAACGGATGGGCCGTGCAGTTTGCGCTGCCGCCGCCGGTTTTTTCGGAGTGCGCCGAAAGGCGTCGAGGCATGACGAAAGACGAACAAATGAGCGAGGGAGGCCACGATGATCTGCATCAGCAGCAGTTTCGCAAGCGCATCCAGGCATGCGGCAAAGTGGGTGCATCGGTCCGCTGCTGGACGCGTGTACACGAGAGCGATCGCCACCATCCGCTGGAAGCGTCAGACGTTGCGCCGCTTGGCGTGAACGTGGCGGCCGCGCGCCGATGCTTCGAACGCGGACGCGGAGTGCCGCCGATTTTGACAATCTTTAAATTTTCGGTTTGCTGACTTCTTATACTGTGCGCCATGTCGCGGCTTAATGCGCGCCGCGAGGTGGTCATGGACAAGGCGAACGGGACGACGCCGCAACAGGCCTGCGACGAAGGTCAGAAGGCGGGCCTGATCGCATTAGCAAAACTCCGTTCCGAATGCGCGGGTGCTCTGCGATAAGAGGGTAGGGGTTTTCGATTATCATGAACGCCCCGATCGCAAGCATGAGCAGTCAAGCGTCGAGCGCGCCAATTCAAGGGGTTCACAGCAATGTCATCACGGCATTTCCTCGCCCCTTTTCATGATTGCATGATTGCGCCGCGCGGCCACGAGCGGCTGTGGCCCACGCTTTTAACCGTTAATGGGAGACAGTCGCGGACAAAATCGCGGCCAGAGCGCGAAGGAAGCGCTCAGGAAATGGGCGGATATTCGCCTCGCCATTCACCAACGATGGACAACGAATTTGCGTTGCGGGGTGTTATGAGAATTGCGGTTCTCGATGACGATCAGGCTCAGACAGAATTTGTGTGCCAGACGCTCTCGACGGTTGGACACATCTGCCACTCGTTCTCGGAAGGGCGCGAGCTGGTCAAGCAACTGCGCCGGCAGACCTTCGATCTGCTGGTGCTCGACTGGAACGTGCCGGACATGTCCGGCGAAGAGGTGCTGCGCTGGGTGAGGCAAAGTCTCTCGGAACGGCTGCCGGTGCTGTTCATGACGAGCCGCAGTCGTGAGACGGACATCATGTCGATCCTCAACAGCGGGGCCGACGACTACGTGGTGAAGCCGGTCACGGCGGGCATGCTGCTCGCGCGAGTCGGGTCCCTGCTGCGGCGCGCCTATCAGATCAAGCCCATGGCGTTGAAGGAAACCTTCGACGACTTCGAATTCGACTTGAGCGCCAAGCAGGTCAGCGCGAGAGGCAAGGCGGTGTCCCTTACGAACAAGGAATTCGAGCTTGCACTGCTGCTGTTCCAGCACCTGAGCCGGCCGCTCTCTCGCGCGCATATTCTCGACATGATCTGGAAGCAGGACACGGACATTCCGTCACGCACCATGGACACGCACATCTCCATGCTGCGCGCCAAGCTTGGCCTGCGGCCCGAAAACGGCTATCGGCTGACGCCCATTTACGGTTATGGCTATCGGCTGGAGCGCGTAGAAAAGGGGGATGAGTGACGCCGGCCAGCCTCGCGCCGACAATGCCGAAGCATTCGCATACCGTTGGACAGCACGGCAACAGCGTGGTGGAGGGTTTTGTCACGCAAGGACTGTCTGGTCGCCGTTGCGCGGGGAACTCGCGCGCGGTGATGCCGGGTGCGAGCCTTGCCGCGCTTGTCATGGCATTGAGCCTCGCGTGGGCGCTCCCGACCGAAGCCCGTGAGCCCCGGGCACAGCCCGCCGGGCAACAGACCACCCCCTACGTCACCCGCAAGGGCGACACGCTCTACGACATCGCCGCGCGCTACTTGCGCGACTCCGGCGACTGGCGCACGCTCGCACGCCTGAACCACGTCGGCACGCCCGGGCATCTGCAGCCGGGCGTCACGCTGCGTCTGCCCGTCGCGCTGCTGCGCGAGGAGCGCGTCGCGGCGACGGTCGTGGCCACCAGCGGTCCTGTCGAACGGGCCTACGGCAACGGGGGCTACACGCCGCTGGCCATCGGCATGAAGCTTACCGAAGGCGACCGCATCCGCACCGGCCACAACGGTTTCGTCACGCTCGAACTCGAAGACGGCTCGCACGTGAGCGTGCCGCAGGACTCCACGATCGGCCTCGACCGGTTGCGCCAGACGGTCTTTACAGGCTCCACCGATCGCCTCATCCGGCTCGAGCGTGGCGAGGTCGATAACGAAGTCACGCACGCCACGAAGAAGGACAGCCGCTTCCAGATCCGGTCGCCGTCAGTGGTGGCGGGCGTGCGCGGCACGCGCTTCCGGGTCAATTACGACGCCGGCACGCAGGTGAGCGCGGTGGAAGTGCTCGACGGGGCCGTGGGCGTCGACGCAGCGGGCGCTACGCCACCGCCTGCGGGCGCGCCGCTGGCCGCGTCGGCGCAACTCGTGAAGGCGAAGTTCGGCAGCGTGACGCGGGCGGGGGCGGCAGCGGGCGCGCCCCTGGCGCTGCTGGCCGAGCCGTCGCTGGCGCAGCCGGGCAAGATCCAGGACGCACCGGACGTGGCCTTCGACCTCGTGCCACTCGACGGTGCGCGCAGCTACCGCGTGCAGGTGGGCCGCGACGCGGGCCTGCTCGACGTGATCCGCGACCAGCGCGTGGACACGCCGCACGCCACATTCGGCGATCTGTCCGACGGGACCTACTTCGTGCGCATCAGCGCAATCGACGCGAACGGTCTGGAAGGCCTGCCTCAAACCTATGCCTTCGAACGCCGGCAGTTCAGCCTGACCACCTCGGCCACGGCGCGCGCGGACTCGCACGACTATGTGTTCCGCTGGCTGACGGGCCGCCCGGACGTGGCCACGCGCTATCGCCTGGTGCTGGCGACGACGCCGGACCTGGCGCGGCCGCTGGTCGATCAGACCGACGTCACGGGGGCGGAGGTGGTGGTCCAGAACCTGCCGCGCGGCGTCTACTACTGGACGGTGATCGCCGAGCAGTTCGAGCATGGCCGTTTCTACCAGCAGGCAAGCGCGGTGCAATCGTTTACGCTCACGTGGTGAGCCTGTCCGTCGCAAGCACTTTGCTGTGCGAGCGCGGCAGCGCGTGGCGCCCGAGCAGCGTCGCCGAACCCGGCGGCGCACGAATTGCGGGACGCCGGAACCCCTTGATGCGGAAGCCTCGATGAAATTCCCGCCTGTGACGGTCCGCCCATCGCTCATCGCGGCATTTGCGGCGCTCGCGACGGTCAGTCTTGCCGGCTGTGCCGACGTCAGCACGAATGTGCGCGCCACCAGCATGCCGCGCCCGCCCGAGGGCGACGCGACTTACCGTCTCGCGCGCACGGCTTCGCAGGAAACGAGCGACGTGCGTTTGCAGTACGAAGCGCAGGTACGCAGCGCGCTCGCGAGCTATGGTTTTCGCGACGCCGGCTCGGCGGGCGCCAATCCTCGCTATCTTGTCTCGATCGCTCACGCCACGCGCGCGGCGTCGATTGGCCTCGACGTGCCCGAATGCGGCGACGCGAGCGGTTCGTGCAGCATGCCGCCGTCGTCGGGATTCTGGTTCTTTCTGCGCAGCTACGTTCACGTGCTCACGTTGCGCTTCTTCGACCGCGAGGCTGCGCGCGAGGTCTACAAGGTCGTGGCCGTGAGCCGCGACCACGATGCCGACGCGGCTCACGCCGTGCCGTTCCTCGTGAAGAGCGCGTTCGCCGAGTTCCCCTACGCGGGCGCCGGCGTGTGGCGCGTGAAGCTGCATCCCGCGAAAGACGGCGCGTTGCCCGGCGTGGTGTCGATCAAGCCGCTGGCACGTTGAAGCACGGCGGCCGTGAACGGCCAGCCCGCGCGCGGGCGGCCCGCCAGAAAGCCGAACACTCGAAGCAATTTTCCCCAGGCGTCGCGCCCCGGTACGCCGTATGCTGGCATCGCGTTCGATAGCCAACGAGGAGAAAACGTATGTTCCATCACATCGGTTTGAGGGTGTCGGATCTGGCGCGCAGCGTGCGTTTCTACGAGCAGACGCTCGCGCCGCTCGGTTTCGAGCTATGCATGCATGAAGGCGACCTGGCGGGATTGGGCAAGCCTGGGCATCCGCAGCTGTGGCTGCATGCGACTCACGACGATGCCGCAACGCCGCGCGGTGTCCATCTTGCCTTCGAGGCGGTGAGCCGCGACGCCGTAGCGCGTTTCCACAGCGAAGGCCTTCGCGCGGGCGGCAAGGACAACGGCGGCCCCGGCTTGAGACCCGAGTACAGCCCAACGTACTACGGCGCGTTTCTCATCGATCCGGACGGCAACAACATCGAAGCGGTATGCATGCGCGACGGCGCGTGAACCGTGCTCGCGCCGAATATCTGGAGCATTCGTAGCCTTTCACCCAACTGGGCCGCACGCTTCCATGTGTGCGGCCTGGCCGGTCCAGCGTGCGATCAGCCAGCCGTATCGGCGCTATCGCCGCCATCGCCGCTATCGCCACCATCGTCGTGCCACCGGTTTTCGAACACACAGGTGTCGAGCGCGCGGCGCTCGGCCCAGTGCTCCATTTCCAGCATCGGTTGCGGATAGAACGCTTCGACGTGGCCGAGGCACAGAATCGCCACCGGCTTCGCGCCCGCCGGCATGCCGAGCAGCGCGCGCACGGCATCGACGTCGAACAACGACACCCAGCCCATGCCGAGCCCTTCGACGCGCGCTGCGAGCCACATGTTCTCGATCGCGCAGGCCACCGACGCGAGATCCATCTCCGGCATCGTGCGGCGGCCGAACACGTGCGGCTCGCGCCGGTCCATCAGCGCCATCACGAGCAGCTCGCCGCATTCGAGCATGCCTTCCACCTTCAGCTTCATGAACTCGTCGCGGCGCTTGCCGAGCGCGTCGGCGGTGGCCATGCGTTCGCGCTCCACGATGGCGTGCAGCGCCGTGCGCACCGCGGTGTCGGTGATGCGCACGATGCGCCACGGCTGCATGAAGCCCACGCTCGGCGCGTGGTGCGCCGCGTCCAGCAGACGCGCAAGTACTTCGGGAGCGACCGGTCCGGGCGTGAAGTGGCGCATGTCGCGCCGCTCGTAGATGGCGCGATATACGGCTGCGCGTTCGGCGTCGTCGAAAGGCTGGGCCATGGATCAGGGCGGCAGAAAAGGCGTGTGGAAAGGCCCGTCACCTTATCACGGCAGCCCCGCCGCCGCGCCCTGGGAACTACGCGGGCGCGACGACGGGTTGGCTCAGGATGTGCCTCGGGTTTGTCGCAGGTCAGCGTCGAACCTCAGCGCATGTCGGCATACGGCGTCAATGCACCTCGGCGTGCGACCCGCCGGCTTCCGTACGCGGCTGCGTGGCGGCGCTCACGAGCGCGAGCACCACGACGTTGAGCGCGAGCGCCAGCAAGCCGATGTTGATGTCCTTGAGCGCATCCGGCAGGAACGGCAGCAGTTGCGCGACGCTGATGTGCATGACGGTGGTGGTCACCACTACGGCCACGCCCGCCACGATGCCGCAGAACACGCCTTGTTTCGTGACGCGGTTGTGCGCGGCGAGGCTGCACACGAGTCCGGGGAACAACTGCGTGACGAAGTTGTAGCCCATCAGCAGCAGCGCCACGATGGTCTCGCCGCCATGCAGCGTGAACAGCACCGCGACGAGCGCCACGATCGGCACGAAAAGCCGGGCGAGCCGGGCGATAACGCGGTCGTCGGCGCGCTTGTTGAAGAGGCCGCGATAGACGTCGTTTGCAAGCAGCGTGGACGCCGTGGTGAGGATCATCGATCCCGGCACGAGCGCGGTCAGCACACCGGCCGCGCCGATCACGCCGACGAACCACGGGTCGAACGTCATGAGCGAGAGCCTGAAGAGCGACAGGTCGATGTCGCCGCCCTTGAGGCCCGGCACCTTGAGCGACGCCGCGAAGCCGCAGAAGAACACGAACAGCAGGATCAGCTGATACAGCGGCAACACCATCGCGTTGCGCCGGAAGATGCGTTCGTCCTTCGCGGTGTAGACCGAGCCGAACGTGTGCGGCCACATGAAGAAGCCGAGCGCCGTGAGCAGCACGGTGGACTGGAACCAGATCACGCTCGACCCCTTGGCCGGGAACGCGAGGAAGCCGGGCTTCGCGGCGTCGATGGCGTGGAACATTTCGCCCAGGCTGCCGTAGTGATGAATCGGCAGATAGATGCCGAGGAATAGCACGACCGCGAGAATCATCAGGTCCTTCACGACGGAGTTCCAGGCCGAGCCGCGCACGCCGGACACCATCACGTAGGCCGTCACGACCGCGGCGCCGATCCAGATGGCCGCCGTCGAAGGAATGGCGCCGTACGACGCCGTGGACACGATGATGCCGAGCCCTTTGAGCTGGAGCACGAGGTACGGCACGAGCGCCGCGACGCCGACCAGCGCCACCAGCACGCCGAGCGCCGGGCTCGCGTACTTGCGCGCGAAGAAATGCGGCTGGGAGACGAGCCGCTCCGCCTTCGCATAGCGCCATACAGGCGGCAGCAACCAGTACGAGAGCACGTAGGCGAGCGTCGCGTACGCGAGGATGTAGTAGACAGGCGCGCCTTTGCCGTACGCAAAGCCGCTGCCGCCGAGGAACGTGAACGTCGTGTAGATCTCGCCCGCCATCAGCAGGAACACGAACGCGGTGCCGAAGCTGCGGCCACCCACGGTCCATTGTTCGAGATTCATGTCGTGGCCGCGGCGGGCCCGCATGCCGAGGTAGAGCGCAAGCAGCGTGACGGCGGCAATGATGACGAGAGCGCTGCTCATGAACGCACCTCCGGTGCCGTGCTTCGGACATCCGCGCCTTGGGGTTCCCGGTTGGCGGGGTCGAGCCGATAGACGATCGCCATGATGACGGCCGTGAGCACCACCCACAGCACGATCCACGCGAGCACGAGCGGCATGCCGAGCACGAGCGGCTCGACGCGGTTCACGAACGGCACGCCGAGCAGGATGCCGATGAAGGGCAAGGCAGCAAGCAACCGGAAGGACATGAGCGACTCCTGGAACGGGGTGGATGCGTCGGAGACTGCGTGTTATCCGTTCGACTGTATGCCCGCCGGATCGGCCAGGTAAAGCAGATCAAAAATAGTGAAGGCGCTTTGAAAGGCGTCCGCGCATCGGGACACACAGGCCTTTCGATGCATCCGGAACGTGTGCGTCGCAGCATGCTTCCGGTGCCCGGGCCGCCCATCCGGCCGCGTCGCGCAGCATCGTTTGCCCGTACCGGCATGCGTGATCCAGGTGCTTGCCGATGCGGTTACACTGCTCGCATTTTTAACCTGCGTTCAACCCACGTTTTCCGGACTCGACCACAGCATGATAGAAAGCCTGATCTCCGACATCCTGTTCGGCTTCACGGGGCTCATCAGCATCATCAATCCGCTCGGCGTGGCGTTCGTGTTTCTGGACCGCACGGCATCGCTTTCCGACGCGGAGCGGCGCTTCCTCGCGCGTCGCGTCGCGATCAATGCGTTCTTCGTGCTCATCGTCGTGTTCTTCGTCGGCACGCCCATGCTGCATTTCTTCGGCATCTCGATCGAGGCGCTGCGCATTGGCGGCGGCCTCGCCGTTGCGGTGGGCGGCTGGCAGATGCTCAACGCGCCGGACACGCGCGTGCGCATGAACGAGACCGCCTCGGCCTCTGCCGTGCCGCAGGTCGAACCGGAGTCGGCCACGGCGAAGACCTTCTTCCCGCTCACCGTGCCGCTCACCACGGGCCCCGGCACCATGGCGACGGTGATCGCGCTGAACGCGAACCGCACGCACAAGCTCTCCGAGTTCCTGCTGTCGGGCGTGGCGTCGTTCGCGATCTCGGGGCTCGTGATGCTCGTCATCTACTACACGTACAGCCGCGCCTCAGTGCTCGCGCGCTATCTGGGCGCGGAAGGCACGCGCGTCGCGCTGCGCGTGTCGGCGTTCCTGCTGCTGTGCATTGGCGTGCAGATCATTCTCACCGGCTTCGAAGGCTTCCTTGCGCCCATCGTCGATGCCCACATGGCGGCGAAGTAGGGCGAGATTCGCGCTTCACCGCAGAGGTGGCCGCTGCTGTCGCGCTGCCTGTCGTTTTGCCGCCTGCGAGAGCAGTTCGTCGAACAACTGCGGGTCCACGGGTTTGATGAGATGCATGTCGAAGCCGGCTTCGCGCGAGAGCGCGATGTCGCTTTGCTGGCCGAAGCCCGTCATCGCGGCGAAGTACGTGTCGGCCAGTTCGGGCCGCTGGCGCAGCACCCGCAGCGCGGCGTAGCCGTCCATCTTCGGCATCGCGATATCGATCAACGCAACGTGCGGCACGAAGCGCTCTGCCTGGTCGAGCGCCGCGGCGCCGTCGTAGGCCACGCGCACCTCATGACCCTTGAGTTCGAGCAGCATGGCGAGGCTGTCGGCGGAATCGCGGTTGTCGTCCACTACCAGCACCCGCAGGTGCGCGTCCGGCACGGCCTGCACGGGCAGCGGCGGCGGTGCCTCCTCGGGCTCGCGGGGGCCGCGCGGCAGCCGCACGATAAAGGTGCTGCCCGTGCCGTGCCCGTGGCTCATGGCCGAGATCGTGCCGCCGTGCAGCTCCACGAGCGAGCGGCACAACGTGAGGCCGATGCCGAGTCCTTCGTCGAGCGCGTCCTGCCCGGTGCGCTCCTGGGTGAAGAGGTCGAAGATCGATTCGAGCGCTTCCCGGCGGATGCCGCGGCCCAGGTCGCGAATGCGGATCTCCACGGTGCGCTCTTCCACCTCGACGTTGATGGCGATGCGGCTATCGGTGGGCGAAAACTTCGCCGCGTTGTGCAGCAGGTTCTGGAACACCTGCACGAGCCGGGTCATGTCGCCCCTGAGCAGCACGGGCTCCGCAGGCAGGTGGACGTCCACGGTCTGGCCGCGTCGCGCCGTGAACGGCCGGGCGGCCTCGATGGCGTTGCCGATCACGTCGCCCAGATTCACGGACGCCTGGCGCAGCTCGATCTTGCCGGACGTGATGCGGCCCACGTCGAGCAGGTCGTCCACGAGGCGCGAGAGGTGCGCGATCTGCCGGTCGATCAAGTCGCGCGAGCGCGCCACCCCGGCCGGCACGTCGCGCTCGATCTGCATCGAGCTGATGGCGTTGCGCACCGGCGCGAGCGGATTGCGCAGTTCGTGCGCGAGCGTGGCGAGGAAGTCGCGCATGCGCTGGCCCGAGCGTTCCAGTTCGTCGCGGTGCCGGCTCTCGGTCATGTCGCGCGTGATCTTGGCAAAGCCGGTGAGGCGGCGGTCGGCGTCGTACACCGCCGTGAGCGTGACGTTGGCCCAGAACATCGAGCCGTCCTTGCGCATGCGCCAGCCTTCGTCCACGAAGCGGCCGCGCCGCTTCGCCGTTTCCAGATTGCGCCGGGGCTTGTCGGCGGCGATGTCCTCGGGCACGTAGAAGGTCGAGAAATGCCGGCCGACGATCTCCGTGGGCTGATAACCGTGGATGTTGGTCGCGCCGCTGTTCCAGCTCACCACCTGGCCGGTCGGATCCAGCATGAAGATGGCGTGGTCGTTCACGCTTTCGATCAAGAGCCGCAGGCGCTCCTCGCTTTGCCGCAGCGCGTCCATCTGGCGGCGCCGGTCGGTGAGGTCGCGCACGATCTTCGCAAAACCGGTGAGTTCGCCGCGGCGATTGCGGATCGCGGTGATCACCACGTTGGCCCAGAACGTCGTGCCGTCCTGGCGCACGCGCCAGCCTTCGTCTTCGAAACGGCCCGTGAGCGTGGCCTGCTCCAGTTCGTAGGTGGGCCAGTTGCGCGCCACGGCTTCGCGCGTATAGAAACGCGAAAAGTGCTTGCCGATAATGTCTTCTGCCTCGTATCCCTCGATGCGCGCCGCGCCCCGGTTCCAGCTCGTGACGAAGCCGTTGCTGTCGAGCAGGAAGACCGCGTAGTCCTCGATCGAATGGACCACCGCTTCGAAGCGGTCATCGGCATCTCCTCTGGGCGCCGCGCCGGACGATGGGGCGCTGTGGCCCGCGTGCGGGCGAGATGGGTGGTCGGTCATAACGTCCATCTAATGTAATTCTTGCCAGCCAGAGATACACGCCGGCAACCCCCGGCACGTGGGGCAGGCGGCGCCGTCTGGTCGCGTTTTCCACGCACGCGTTGCAGCGCGCCGCCCGCACCACTGCAACCCATTGGGGCATGGGATAAGCAGTTTGCATGCCGGAAAGCGACATCGTGCGAGCGCAGTGGGCATCGAATGTGCTTGCACGCAAGGATTGCGCGGCCGGCCCGGGGATGCCCGGCGCCGGCCGTTGTCGCCCGATATCGGAGAAACGGGGGCCGGCGGCTCGGACCGCAGCCTGGAGAACCGCAAATGGACACGCAGGCGGGAAAGACTTTCGCCGATCTTGCGAACTGGCTGGAACGCAAACGATGGCTGATCACACGCCGCTGGTTGCGGCTCGTGCGTTCCGATCCTGCCATCGAAAACACCGGACGGCTCACCAATGCGCAGCTCATCGACTATTTGCCGCAGGTCTTCGACGAAGTCTGCCAGGCGCTGCGCGCGGCCGTGCCGCAGGCGAGCTACGGCCAGGTGGAGCGCGACGCGCGCCAGCACGGCAAGCACCGCTGGCAGCACGGCTATCAGCTCGATGCGCTGTTTCGCGAACTCGACCTGCTGCAGAAATGCACGCAGCAGGCCACGCGCGAGTTTTTCGCGCACCGCGCGCACCGTGACGACACACAGCCGCGGGCGCACCAGCTTATCGAAGACCTGTTCAGCGCCATGATCTACGGCGCCATCCGCCAGTTGCTGGAAGAGCAGAACCAGCGCGTGAACGACTCGCTGCGCGCCCGCGACTTCGCGTTCGCGGCGCAGCAGGACAGCGAAGAGCGGCTGCGCATCGCCGCCGCGGCCGCCGGGCTCGGCATTTTCGAGTGGGACGTGGAGACGGGCGAAGCCGTCTGGGAAAACGCCCGCATGTACGAGATCACCGGGCAGCGTCCCGAAGACGGGCCGATGTCGAGCGAAGAGTTTTTCGGCTGCGTGCATCCCGAAGATCTGGAAGAACTCGTGTCCGAGGTGCGTGCCGACGACGTGCCGGGCCGCCAGGTGAACGCGCTCTTTCGCCTCTTTCGCCGCAACGACGGCGCGCTGCGCTTTCTCGAAATGTGCGGCAGCTTCCGCTACGCGCCCGAGGGCGACGCGAACGCGTTCATCGGCACGCTCGCCGACGTCACTGACCGCAAGAGCGTGGAGGACGCATTGCGCGAAGTGGACCGGCGCAAGGACGCGTTTCTCGCCACGCTGGCGCACGAGTTGCGCAATCCGCTTGCGCCCATCCGCAACGCCGCATGGGTGCTCAAGCGCAGCGAGGCCGAACTGCCGCCGCAGGCGCGCTGGGTGCCGGGCGTGGTGGACCGGCAGATTCGCCACCTTTCGAGCCTGATCGACGACCTGCTCGAAGTCTCGCGCATCACCACGGGCAAGATCACGCTCAAGCGCCGCGTGTTCGATCTGCGCGAAGCCGTGGCGGGCGCGCTCGAAATCAACGCGCCGCACGCGGAGGAACGGCATCACCGCATCGCTGTTTCGATGCCGGACGCGCCGGTGTATGTGGACGCCGACGTCACGCGGATCACGCAGATCGTCTCGAACCTCGTCGACAACGCGCTCAAGTACACGCCCGACGGCGGCGACATTCGCGTCGCCGTGCGCACCGAGGGTCGCGGCGCGGGCGAGCGTGCGCTGATCGAGGTGAGCGATACGGGCATCGGCATTTCGGCGACCGAGCTGCCGCATGTGTTCGAGCTGTTCGTGCAGGCCGAGGACCGGCCGGGCCGCGCGGTGGGCGGTCTCGGCATCGGTCTTTCGGTGGTGCGCACGCTCGCCGAGATGCACGGCGGCGAGGCGATTGCGTCGAGCGCGGGCATCAATCGCGGCAGCCACTTCAGGATCCGCCTGCCCGTGGCGCAGGCTGGCGCGGTGGCCGCCGTCACCGAGCCCGCCGCGCCGCAAACCAGCGCGCGCCGACCGCTGCGCGTGGTGATCGTGGACGACAACCGCGACGCCGCGGAGTCTCTCGCCATGGTGCTCGACATGCACGAAGTGCGCACGGCCGCCGATGCCGACGAGGCGATCGAGCGGGTGAGCGCGCTCTCGCCGGTGGACGTCGTGCTGCTCGACATCGGCTTGCCGGGCATGGACGGCTACACGCTGGCGCGGCGTCTGCGCGAATTGCCCGGCACGGGCGGGACGGCGTTCGTCGCGCTCACGGGCTCGGGGCGTACCGAGGACATCGCGCGTTCGCGCAGCGAAGGTTTCGCCGAGCATCTCGTGAAGCCGGTTGACCCGCTGCGCGTGATCGAACTGCTCGACTCGCTTGCCGCTGCCACGCGAGAACGCGAGGGCAGCGGAAGCGGCGGAAGCGGCGCGGGGCAGCTCGACGGGAGTCGCGCGTAACGTTCGCCCGGGCGCGTCAGGACACACTGTCCACCCACCCTTCAAGGCGCGCGCCCGAACGCTTCGCGCAGCTTCTTTTTGGCGCGCTCCAGCGTCGTGCGCCGGGTTTTGGGCAGGTGCCTGCCGGCGCGATTGATGTAGAAATTAAGCATCGACATCGCCGACTGAAACGGCGTGCCCTTGCGTCGCTTGCTCGCAAGCGACGAGCGCTTCAGCGACTCGGCAATCTCGTCGGCGCTGCCGCTGCGGAAAACGCCTTGTTCGAGATCGAGCGCATCGCTCTTTTCCATGACTTCATGTGACCAGCGGCGCGTGCTGGTTTTGGCTTTGCCTGCGTCCGGTTGGGTGCGGGCGTGATGTTCCTTCGCCTGCGCGTGCCGCTGCCGGGGCGGACGGCCGCTGCGTGTGCGCGTGGAAGGATGAGCGGAGCGAGTGGTGCTCATGGCGAGGAGTCTCGGGACGATATGGGGGGATCCGGTTAGCGCTTTGATGTGGCCGGGTGAACGCTTGCGCTTTGCAGGCGGCTCATCGGTCAGGATAAAAGCTCGCTCATGCCGTTTAGCAGGCGTTCAGCAAGGGGTGTTCCAGAGACCGCGCAGAAGGGCCGGAGAAGCCGGCGCAGATGGAGCGTGAGCGAACGCGCCGAATGCGCCAACGCCATAACGGCACCACAACATCAACGCGCCGGGTGCTGGTGATGCTCTTCGGCCATCGCGCGTGCGGCGCGTGCCTGTTCGAGGCGCTCGGCATCGAGCACTTTGCGGCGCATCGCGAGCACATTGGGCGGTGCCGGACGGCGTCGTTTGAGCGCTGCACCGATGCCGGCGATCAACGGCCATGTGTCGCGCCACAACGCATGCTCCCGTGCGAGTACGCCGAAGGCCCGCAATGTGGCGCCCACGGCGCTCGCGAGCGGCAGCCGCTGCCACGCCACCCAGGCTGCATGGCGTGCGGCGATGCGCCGTCGCAGGCGGGCGTCGGGACCGTCGCTGCGATGGTTGGCGCGCCTGCTATTTTCGCCATCGTTGCCGCCGCCGTTTTCACTATCGCCGCCCGGATAGCGGCGTGCCACCACGCCTTCGCCGTAGACGATCGCGTGGCCCTGCGCGAGAAGGTCGAGCGCCACGCGTTCTTCGTCGCCGCTCGCAAAGCGCAGCGGCTCGTCGCCGTTCACGGCGAGCAGGGCCGCGCGCCGGAACACGCATGCGCCGGCCAGGTAGCTCGTGAGCGCGGGGCCGGGCAACCCGTTTCGATCCAGCGGACTCGCGCTCAGGCGCGTGCAGCGCGCATCCGTCTCGCCCTCGTCGCCAACCACCACGCGTGCGCTCAGCACCGCCACGCGCGGCGCGCTATCGAACACACGCACGGCCTCGGTGAGGGCGCCCGGTTCCCACCAGGTGTCGTCGTCGGTGAATGCCACGTAGTCGGTGTGCGCGAGGGCCACCGCGCGGCTGTGCGCCGATGCGCCAAGGTCGCCCAGACACTGGACGATGCGGACCGAAGGAAAGAGCGAACCGATCAGCTTCACGGTAGCGTCGGTGGAACCGTTGTCCGCCACGATCAGGCGCGGCGCGTCCGGCAGCGCGAGCAGGCGCGCCACCGTCTCCAGCACCACCCGCACGCGGTTATGCGTGAGCACGACCACCGTGATGCGCGGCACGGATTCGGGTGCGGCGAATGCGTTGGACGGGTTCATCGCTAGCCTTGCGCGGAATGGGAACAACGCCAGGGGAGAAGGCCGGAAAACAGGCAGCGCGACATGTCGTGATGTTCGCTGTGGTCCGCTGTGGTCCGCTGCGGCTGCCATGGTCACGAGCATACGCCGTTGCCGCACGTCGTGTGGAAGGTGCGATGACGGCACTTTCCCTGGGGCGATGCAAGCCGGCGCAAGCGGGTGGGAGGCATCCGTGTCTGCGTTCGGGGCGCTTCCTGCGACCCCTCGCATACGGAGTGCCCAGGCGGCGAACGGCGTCGCTGGAAGTCGCTCATTCGGGAACGGGGCGTGCTGTTTTCGCAGGGACGCAGCTTGCGCTCGCGGCGCGCGCCGCGTCGGTGCGTTGAAAAACGCGCATCGGCCGGAGACTGTGCGCACAGACCGGCCCGCAGACGGACCAACAGACCAACCACCAGACCGACCAACGCGCGCTACACCAGCGCGCTGAAATACTTCCGATTCCTCAGGAGACTTCCATGGGTCACTATGGACAATACGAGCTGCAACTGCACGAGCGGGATGTGCCGATGCTGCGCGCGCTGCCGACGAGCGGCAACGGCACGGACAGTGCCAGCGGCACGATCGAGCTGACCGAAGCGAAGGCGCGTTCGGGCCGCACCTTCGCGGTGCTGCGCACCGACTCGCTCGCGCGGCTCGCGGAATGGCGCGGCGTGCTGGACGAGCACGAACGCCCATATCGCGTCGTCAATCGCCGTGCCGGCCACGCGCTCGACGCGAACGCACCGGACTGGTGAGCGCTGCCGTGAGACGCCGCGCAATGGAGGGGCGCGGGTATCCGGCAGATATCGGGCACCGGGGCGATTCAAGGCCGCGCCGCAACCTCGTCGAGATGGTGCAGCAGATCGGCGGGATCGTCGTAGACGCGCAGCGCGCCTGCGCGCTCCAGTTCTTCCGCCCCGTATCCACCCGAGAGCAACCCAACGCCGAGCGCCCGGCAACGGCGTGCCGCGAGCATGTCCCAGATGCTGTCGCCCACCACGACCGTGTGTTCGATCGGCACGTTGAGCCGCGCGGCGGCTGCGATGAAGAGATCCGGGTCGGGCTTCGCATACTTCACGTCGTCGCGCGTAACCACGGTGTTGAGTGCCGGATCCACGCCGAGCGCTTCCAGATTCACCGCCGCGGTTTCGAGCCGGCCGCTCGTCGCAATGGCCCAGCGCGTGCCGGCTTCGCTCAACGCATCGAGTAGTGCGCGCGCGCCCGGCAGGGGGCGCACCTGGGCACGCAGACGCTTGTAGGCATCGGCATGCAGTTGCCGCAACCGGTCCACGCGCGCGGGGCTGATGTCGCCGCCCGTTTCGCGCAGCAGCTGGTTCGTGAACAGACCGCCGCTCATGCCGATCTTGCGGTGAATGCGCCAGACCGACAGCTCGATGCCTTCCTGGTCCAGCGCCTCTTTCCATGCGAGCACGTGTTGATAGACGCTGTCGACGAGCGTGCCGTCGAGATCGAACAGAAACGCGGTTTCAATGCGCATGAAGGGCTCCGGCGAGAGGCGTGCGGCGCCGCGAGACTACGCCCGGCGAGGCCGCACGAGGGGAAGGAAAAAGCGAGCAGCCAGTGTACCCGCGTTGCCGCGACCGATGCGTGGCAGCCCGCATCGGCCGCGCAATGGCGATGCGCCTGGAGCGCTTGCATGGTTCGCACGCTCGATGACTTCATCCCGCGCTCGCACATTCAGCTACAACACGCGCGCGCTGGGCCACGGCAGATGGGAACACCGCTTGCGGGTCGGTGAGCTCCAGGACTAGCAACAGAAGAGGGGCTCATGAAACCGGCTTTGAAACAGATGCTCGTCGTCTCGTCTATCGCATTGATCGCAATGGGCGGCACCGGCTGCAAGCGCGCCGACAAC
This sequence comes from Paraburkholderia sp. A1RI_3L, assembly GCF_048957895.1. Classification (NCBI taxonomy): domain Bacteria; kingdom Pseudomonadati; phylum Pseudomonadota; class Betaproteobacteria; order Burkholderiales; family Burkholderiaceae; genus Paraburkholderia; species Paraburkholderia sp. A1RI_3L. The sequence goes on along the minus strand of NZ_JARCHA010000011.1, from coordinate 41,053 downwards.
AGCAGCACCGACACCAACAGTTCCGCGGGCGCGAGCGGCACGGCGGCCGCCGGCGGCATGAACAGCGGCATGGGCGCAGCGCCGGCCTCGGCGGCTTCGGGCCTCGCGCCGGCGTCGGGCGCGAGCCAGTAATGGCGCGGTGGTTGGGCGGTGGGTTAGCCCGTGGGTTGGCAGATAGTTGTCGACGGACGGACGCGCAGCGGTAAGAGCCGATGCGAACGCGAGGCCTCGCGCGATGCCCCGTCCGGCTTCGTTCGCGTCGTCCACTCGGGTCGACCACCTTACCCGCCGCGCACGTGATGGTCGGACGCCATGCGGCATTGATCGATTCACGCCATCGCCGGTTAGGCCGCGCGGTTGCGCGCTTCGTCGTGCAGAGCGAAATTGCCGTCCACGCCAACGACGCCGACGACGCGTTCGCTGCCGTCCGGCGCGACGATCACGGCCGTAGCGGCATTGCGCCTGTTTGCAGCAGTCGTGGCGACGGGTGGATCACAAAGGCACCGTAGGTGACGGTGGTGTGAGTGGAGCGAGTGGGGTGGGTGAGGTGAGCGGGCATTTCGGGTTGGTGCGTGGGTAGGACAACACACGCGGATACACCGTCGTGCTTTCATGCCATTAGCGCGGCAGGACAGAGGCGCCCCGGCGGACGCAGCACGGCGCGAATAGCGTCTCGCGGCCCCGACCGGGTAACCCCCACAGGGCAGCGCCCACCGTGCAGCACGTGCTGCACGACTGCGCGCCACACGCAGCACACCATCGAGTGCGCCGCCATTCCGGCCACCGGCAAACCACCTGAAAGACGGACGGCGGGCAGCACGCAGTGGGGAGGCATCATGGAAGACAGATCATTTTCGGGGCCCGACAGCTGGGACGTTCACGCAACCCGTCTCGCCGACGCAGGCAGTGCACCCGGCGTGCCGAAGGGCGCGCACACGCACTACCAGGCGAATGTGTGCGGCGGCGACTTCAAGCACGTGAAGGAGCGTTTCAACGAGTGGAAGCAGCAACCGCTCGTGTTCCAGCACAACCGCCGCATGTTCGAAGGCAAGAACGAAGTGCGCCGCGTATCCGAGCGCGTATTCGGCAACAGCGAAGCAGCGCAGAGCCTGCTGCGCGAGATGTGCGATCCGCACGCGTCGTACGCGCTCGCGGCGCACGTGCAGACCAGCGAGCGCGACCTGTGGCTCGTCATGGCCGCCTACGACGAGTGAGCGCGAGGCGGCGAGGGCATCAAGGCGTCGAACGATACGACACCGCGAGGCCGCGATGCTTCGACATTGCTACGCTGCCACGCAAAAGCGCGACGCCCGCCGCTACCGATACAACCGCGCCAGGGGCCGCAACGTGGCCTGCATCGCTTCGACCTCGTCGCGTTCGCCGCACGAAGCCTGGGCGCCATAGCGCGTGAGCGCGAGATGCGCAGCCGCCGCCGCGAAAAGCACGGCATCGAGGGGCCCGCGTTCTTCCGCGAGGGCAACGGCGAGGGCGCCGGCAAAGGCGTCGTCGGCGCCTGAGGTATCCACGATCGTGACCGGCTGCGGCGCGACGAACAGCGTGTTGCCGTCGAACACCGCCACGCAGCCGCCATGCGCCCGCCGCACGCAGGCGAGCGCGACGCCGCGTGCGTGCATCACCTGGGCAGCGCGCGCTGCGCTGTTGTCGTCGCTGACGCTCACGCCGCTCATCCGGCTGGCCGCCGTGTCGTCGGGCATGACGGCCGACACGTGCGCCCATAGCTTGCGCACGGCGCGCGTCGATACGCGGTCGCCCGGTACCGGATCGAGCACCACGCGAATGCCGCGCCGCGCCGCGGCCTGCAGCGCGCAGGTCACCGCAGCCGCCGAGATGTCGCAGCTCACCACGAGCACGTCGTCGGGCGCGAGCGCGTCGATGGCCGTGCGCGCAGCGGTGAGGTCGTCGTCGCTCCAGGCCGCACTTGCGTTGGGCGCGAAGACCTTGTGCTGGCTGCCGTCGGGCATGACGAGAATGGTGGCCATCGCGGTGGCGTGACCGTGCGCCACCCGCACGTGCGAGAGGTCCACGTTTGCGCGGCGCAGCGGGCCCAGCGCCTGGTCGGCCAGGTCGTCGTCGCCCACCATGCCGAGCACCTGCGTGCCGAAGCCGAGCAACTGCGCGGCGCGGGCCACGTTCGGACCCGTGCCGCCCGAGAGTCTCGCGAACTCCCGGCCCATCGCCATTTCGCCGTTGTGCGGCAACGCATCCACGCGCACCTGAAAGTCCGCGTTGATGCTGCCGACGCTCATGATCGTTGCCATTGCACCGCGTCTCTCGAGAATGCCGCAGGGGCGGCGCACGTCAGGGCGGTCCACGTAAGGGCGGCCCGCCCTTCATGACATGCGGGCTTGGCACTGCGGCGCCCGTATTGCTTCAAGCAACAGCCATGCCGGACGGTGCTCTCGGTCGCGTTGCATCGCATCGTTTTTCTGTCGTGCAGCGGCCGCGCCGAGACAGGGTTCGCGAATTCCTCGGGCAGGTCGTTCACGGCGATTTTCATTGGGATCATTTGGCGGCCCCGGCGGGCGCCGCCTGCAAACGGTGCGAGGTCTTCGGCGCCTGCCTCGCCGCCGACGCCGCGGCCGAAACACCCGACGGTCCCTCGGGCACGTCGGTGGGTCGTGTGTTGCGCGCCACGTCGGGGTAGAACTTCATGAGCGCGCGCAGCACGCCGTTGGTCCAGCCAAAGCCGTCCTGCAACGGATATTCGCCGCCGCCCGCCGCGCGGTTCGCCACGTCTACGTCGTACTTTTCCACGAGCTTGCCGGTGCGCTGGTAGTACGCAACGTTCGTACGGATCCAGCGCGTGGCGATCGTGCGTGCCAGTTCCGCTTCGCCATAACGGCGGAGCCCCATCACGGCGAGGTATTGCAGCGGCGCCCAGCCGTTCGGCTCGTCCCACTGCTGGCCAGTGTTCACGCGCGTGGTGGCGAGTCCGCCCGGACGCAGCAGCGCAGTCTTCAGCGTTTCGGCGACGCTACGTGCTTCCTCACGCGTCGCGACGCCGGCATAGAGCGGGTACACGGTCGCCGCGCTGAGCCGGTGCGTGAGCGTGCCGCGCGCGAAGTCGTAGTCGCCGAACGCGCGCAATTGCGGGTCCCAGAGCAGACGCCGGATCGCATCGGCGCGAATGCGTGCGTGCTGCTCCATGTTTTCGGCATGCGTGGCATCGCCCTGTACGCGATACGCCTTCGCGAGCGTGCGTTCGAGCAGGTAGAGCAGGCTGTTCAGATCGACGGGCACGAGCGACGTCACCTCGATGCTGGCAAGCGTCTTGCCGTCCGCGAACCAGCGCGAGCTGAAGTCCCAGCCTGTTTCGCCGCCCGCGCGCAGGTCGCGCCACAGCGAAGCGGGCTCGCGCCCCTTCACGGCCTGCGCGGTGAGCACGTCTTCGCGATACGACTCGTCGCGCGGCGTATCGCGTTCGTCCCAGTAGCGGTTCAGCAGCGTACCGTCGGCCAGTCGCACGAGATGTCGCGACGCGTGGCCAGGCGAGAGGTTCGTGCTGCCTTCCATCCAGTACGCGTACTCCGCCTTGAGTTCGGGCAGATAGCGCAGGTAGACCGCGTCGCCGTCGCGCTGCGCGACGAGTTCGACCATCTGCGCGAAGAACGGCGGCTGCGAACGGCTCAGGTAGTAGGTGCGGTTGCCGTTTGGAATGTGGCCATAGCGGTCGATCAAGGCGGCGAAGTTGTCGAGTTCGTCGCGCGTGAGATCGTGGCGCCCGCTCGTTTCAAGGCCCAGCATGATGAAGTACGAGTCCCAGTAGTAGATCTCGTCGAAGCGGTCGCCCGGCACGATGTACGGCTTCGGCAGCGGCAGCAGCGACGACCACGCGTTCTTCACCCTGTCGGGATTGCGGCGCAGTACGTTCCAGAGCGTATCGATGTGGCTCGTCACGTCCTGGTTCGGATCGCTCGTCCAGTTTTTCGCCTGCCGCCCCGGCAGCGTGAAATAGCGCGCGACGAACTGCGCGAGCGGGGACGACGCGCCGTTGCCTTTCGCCGCGCTCGATGCAACGACGGCAGCGGCCGCAGCAGCGGACCCCGACGCACCGGCTGCTTGCGATGCCGCTTCGTCCGGATGCTGGGCCCGGTATTGCGCGAACGCCGCCATGACCTGCTGCGGCGGCACGCTGGGCTCCATGTCCGCGAAGGTCTTGCTGTCGGGAAACACGCGTGCGAGTTCGACTTCGCGGTAGAGGTCGCCGTACAACTCGGAGGGCGGCACTGGCACGACCGGCGATGGCTGCGCATGCGGATTCGGCGCCTGACTCGCCTTTCCCGCGGACGCCGCCACGGCGTGGGGCAACGGAATGAAGCCATGCGAGAGCCCTGCCGCGTGCGGCGCAAGCGGCCACAGACACGCGAGGCACACTGCGGCGGGGCGCAGGCCGCGCAAGGCCGTGCGCCATGCAGCGATCGTTGGTGGCCGCCAGGTGCGCGCGACGCACAGCGCGCGGCGACGCATGACGTGGGCCGGAGGCGGCGACACGGTCCGTAGGGGTAGTGGAGCATCGGCTACGTGCGGGGCTGCGGCGCGCGGGCCGGGTGCGGCAGTGTGCAAAGACATCGGAGGCAAAATCGTGGCTCGCAGGCGGCCAGAAGTGCATGCGTGCCGGGCGAACAAAGGGAAAGCGGTGATGAGCAGCAAGTTTCGGTCCGCGCCGAAATACGCTGGAAAGCCGCCGGACACGCTGCATCGCAGCGAAACGGCCGCTTGCGAAAACACGATTCCTCAGAAGAGTGCGCAACTATTGCAAGCGTGCGGGCAAACATTTCAATCCGCGCACAGCGCTTTACGTCTGACTACACTGCATTCGGACTTGCTGGCGGGATGCTTCGCGCTGAGAGGGCCGCTCCGGGCGTTGCGCCGTGTAGGGCGCCGCTCGCAGGAACGCACCATGCAGCGCGACGCCGCGACGCCATTGTCGGGCGGCAAGACGTCGGAGCATAAAAGACTGGAAGCAGACGGGAAGCAGGACGAGAAGCAGGACGAGAAGCAGGACGAGAAGCAGGACGAGAAGCAAGGCGCCGCCCTTCGTCACCACGGAGCCGCGATGAACATTCACGTACAGGCAGGCGAAATGAGAGAGGTGGCCGAGACGCTGGGCCGCTACTTCGAAGCGCGCGCGATCGGTTTTCATATCGACGAACGCCCGGACCACACGCTGCACATCGGCTTTGAAAACGGAGGGCACCGCGCGTCGGTGACGGTTTCCTTCGACGACGGCGCCTACGAAGACTTCACGCAGCGCGACCTGGAAGGCAAGCGGCATGCGTTGAAGCGCATCTCGAACGAATTCGGCAGCCTGATGGAACAGCGCGGTCCCGGCGCGCTGGCAGGGGACTTCCGGGTCAATCGGCTCGACGGCGGGCAGTAGCGGCGTGGGGTATCGGACTCAGTACCTCGGGACTTAGCATCTCAGGGCTCAGTACCTCGCCGCGTTCACGCGTCCTTCGGTGTTGGCGGCGCCCGTTACGTCGTCCAGATTCTGCGGATACGGGTACGTGAGGCCGAGCAGTTGACGCATGGTGGGGCTCGCGCGTTTCACGAACGCCTCTCCCACCATTGCGCGCAGGTCTTCCATCGGCTTCACGAACTTCGGCAGGTACTGGATCAGGATGGCGCTGCGGTCGCTGTTGCTGCGGTTCGGCATGGCGCAGTGCCAGGTGGCGCCGAAGAACAGGATGGCGTCGCCGGGGTCCGCCTCCATGCGCTCGCAGCGTTCGAAGAACCGGTCGTCGGGGCCGGGGTAGCGCAGGTCGCGCTGTGTGCCCGGCACGAACGCGGTGGCGCCGGTTTGCGCCGTGAACGGATCGAGCGGAATGGTCACCTGCGCGTTGAGCGGAAAGCTCGCGTTGATGCCCACGGGAAACGTCTGCGGCGCGTGCAGATCCCAATACGGGTAGTCGATGTGCGGTTCCTGGCCGGGGCCGTCGGGCAGGATGCGGTTTGCGGCAATCGATCCCATCACGAAATCCTCACCGAGAAACGCGCGCATGGCGGCAACGATCAGCGGTTGCTCGGCCATCTGCGAAAACACGTCCCCTTTTGCAAGCAGATTCCACACGCGGCGTTGCAGATGCAGCCGCGCCGCCTGCGCGGCCTCGCCCTGAAAGTGCGTGACGGTTTGTGCGCGGGCGTCGGAATGGGCCATCACGACGCTGCGCGCTTCGCTCACGTGAACTGGACTGAAGAGGCCGCGCACGCGGACTGCGCCCGGCCCGTGGAGCAGGGCGTCCACCACGGCTTCGGGCGTGCATTCGGCGGGACTGAAGCTTTGCATGGCGTGTCTCCTGATCGGCCGGTCCTGTGATCGTGTAATTGGCTGCTGTGGGACGATGCGATGTCGTCCATCCGCGTGCATCGCGCGCCGCGCGGGCGCACGTATGACCTCAGCATAGACAAGACCGCATCGATGTACAACGGAAATTGCATCATCCAGTGAAATGGAATTTTTGTTCCATTGCAGGAATATGCCTTAAAAAGCGCACCTCAAAAACGCGGCTCAAAAAAAGCCGTGAAACCGCACGACATGAATTTCCAACAGACTCCGCGCGAGCGTTCTTCTACATTGGCAGCCATCCGCAACCCGCCGCGTTTCCAGCGCTTGCTGATCGAGTTGATCGTGCCGATCGTGCCGATCTTCGCGTTCGAGACGCGGCCCACACACTGAAGGACGTTCCGTGAACTTCTCATCTCTCATCAACCGTATCGGTTTAGCAGGCAAGGCGCAGCCCTCGAATCCGGCGATGCGGACGACGCGCGTCTCGTACCACCTCTCGCGCCAGCTTGCATTCGCGGCGACGGCCGGCGTGCTCGCCATGACGAGCGTCTCGGCATGCGCCGCGACGTGGGTGCTGCGCGGCACCGCGGTCGTGGCCGCGCCTGTCATCGTGGCGCCTCCGCCCGTCGTCTACGCGGCGCCGACACCGGTGGTCACCTACGTTCCGCCGGCGCCGCTGATGGTGGCGCCGGCTCCCGCGAAGACCGCCTATGGCGTCGCGCCGACCACCGTCTACGTGGCGCCCGCGGTTCGGCCCGCCGTCTGGGTACCGGGCCACTGGGTGGGCGGCGTGTGGATTCCGCCGCACTGGGCCTGAGCGGTACGCGATGCGCCAGGGGCGGCACGCGGTGAACAACTGGCGCGATGCACAACTGGCGGTACGCGCGTGCACAGCTGGCAGTACGTTGTGCACAGATAGCGGCACGCGACGAACAACTGGCAGTACGCGATGTACAGCTGGCAGCACGCGGTGCACGATTGAACCACCGCGTGAACCACGGCGCGCCTCGCCGGCGTCGCCGTCACGGTAGTCGCACCGGCCTCTCCCTGTCTTTCGCCTTCGACGGGAACGGGCCGGCTATTTCAGCGTGAACGAGGGCAGGTGGAACGAGATGCCGATGTCATTTTCATCAGGATGGGCCGTGCGCCGCGCGCGGCGTTGGGCGAGTGCGACGCTCGTGGCCGCGTGTCTCGCGTTCGGCGGCTGCGCCTCGGGCATCAGCGGCGTGCAGGCCTATGCCGCGCCCGCACCCGTGCGGCCCGACGTGATCTACGTCTACCCGTTCGACGACGCCACGGCGACCGTCCAGTTCGACAACGGCCTGAGCCGGCAGTTGAAGGCGTCGTTCAGTGGGACGTCCGCGGTGCAGCAGCAATACAACGAGGCGCTCGCGGTGCGCGGCCAGGTGGCGAGCGAACTCGTGCGGCAGTTGCGGGCGAAGGGGCTCGATGCCGTGCTCGCGCCGGTGCCGCCCTCGACGCTTTCGACGCCGCCCGGCAAGAGCGTGCTCGTGATCGAAGGCAGCCTCGACACGCTCGATGCAGGCCGGCGCAGCCGCCGCATGCTGATCGGCTTTGGCGCGGGCAAGAGCGAGGTGGAGGCGTCGGTGCAACTGCTGTATCAGCCGCGAGGCGGCGTGCTGTCGCCGTTGCAGCGCTTCGACGCCACCGCGGACAGCGGCAAGGCGCCGGGCATGGTCGCCATGGGCGGCGTGGGCGCGGCGGCGGGGAGCCTGGCGACGTCGGTGGCGACGAGCGGCGGGCTGCACGCAGTCTCCGAAGCGAAGCACGACACGTTCGAAGCCGAAGCGAAACGGCTGGCCGATTCGATCGCGAAGCAGGTCGTGGCGGCGGTTGGTATGAAGGGCAAGAACGCGAATGCGGCACCGGTGGTGCAGGGCGCTCAGGCGCAACCTGTGGCGCAGGCGGACTGAACGCGGGGCGATGCTCATTCGGTTTAGCGCTCAGCGCTTGGGATCAACCGCCCGCATCGTGACAGCGGCCGATACAGGCGCGGCACGATTCGCCATGCGATCGCGCAGGATATACGGATTGCCGCTCAAGGCTCGGGTTTGGGTTCCCACGGCGCGGCGTTGACCGCCGCATCGTTCGTAACGGCCGCCGATACAGGCACGGCATGATTCGCCGTCCTGCCCGCGCCAATAGCGGATGGTGGCCCGCCTATGTGCTACGCGCCGGGCAAACCCGAGCGCGCCGGGTTTTGCCCCCCGCCCGAACCCGGCGCCGTCGCACGCGCGCCTGCCTTGCCCGTTGCACGATTGCCCGCGGCATGACCCGGCCGCGCCGTTGCGCCGCGCACTTCGAAGTGCACGGCGTCGACGCTCGTGCCGTTCGCATCCACGAGTTCCAGCACGTGCCGCCCCGGCCACGGCAACCAGGTCACGCGGTCGTCGTGGCCGAGCGGCTTGCCGTCGAGCCGCCACGCGCTGCGCGAGGACGACCCGCTCTCGCGCTCGAAGACGATGCGCTGGCGCGTGGCGGGAATGTCCGGGTCGAGCGCGAAGAGCGTGCCATCCGTGGGCGAGCCGATGCGCGGCGCGCCCTTTCCTGATTGCGCCGATTGCACCGACTGCGCTGCATGCACCCCTCGCGCCGCGCCCGCCGACGACGTTCCACGCGCTCCAGCCGGCGCGCCCGCCGCATCCGCTGCAAGTCCCACTACCGGCGTTTGCGTGCCGCTCAGGAACCACTCGTTGCGCGCGGGCTCCACGTTCTGCTCGAACGCGATGCGCGTCTCCACGACGCCCGCGGGCATGCGCGGCGCGTCGCTCGGCACGTGACGGTGCAGGTAGCCGGCCACGGCGGCCCAGATGGGCGCCGCGCCCGTCACGCCGGAGACGTCCCACATCGGTTCGCCGTCCGCATTGCCCACCCACACGCCGATCGTGTAGCGCGAGGTGAAGCCCACCGTCCAGTTGTCGCGCATGTCCTTGCTCGTGCCCGTTTTCACGGCCGAGAAGAAGCGCGTGGCGAGCGGGCTGTCGAAACCGAAGGTGCGGGTGCGCGCGTTGTTGTCCGCGAGCACCGTGGTCACGATGTAGCTCGCGCCCGCGCTGAACACGCGTCGCGGCGTGGCGGGCGCCGTCGCGTACGGCACAGTGGGATGACGCGGCAGGTCATACGTAGGCGACGCCACGCCGCCGTTGGCCAGCGCGCGGTACGCATTGGCGAGCGAAAGCAGCGTGATGTCCGCGCTGCCGAGCGCGAGCGAATAGCCGTAGTAGTCGCCGCTCTGCGTGAGCGGCAGGCCGAGCGCCGTGAGCGTGGTGGCGAAGCGGTGCGGCGTGACCATCACGAGCGTGCGCACGGCGGGCACGTTCAGCGACGACCCGAGCGCCGTGCGCACGCTCACCCAGCCCTTGAAGTCCTTGTCGTAGTTCTGCGGAATGTAGAGCCCGCCGCCCGCGGCGAGGTCGAGCGGCGCGTCGTCGAGCAGCGAGGCCGTGGTGAGCCGCCGTTCGTCGATGGCCTCGGCGTAGAGGAACGGCTTGAGCGTGGAGCCGGCCTGGCGGCTCGCGAGCACGGCATCCACGTCGCGCGCGCCCGAGAGTCCGCCCGACGAACCCACCCACGCCAGCACGTCGCCCGTCGCGTTGTCGAGCACGACCACGGCGCCGTCGTGCACGTTGCGCCGATGCGCCGGCGCATTGAGTTCGACGAGCGTGCGCGTGAGCGTGTCCGAGGCGAAGCGCTGAAGGCGGGCGTCGAGCGTCGTCGTGATGCGTGCCCCGGCCGCCGGACGCGTTTCGGCCGCGATGCGCCGCGCGAAATGCGGCGCGAGCGTGTCGGCTTCGGGCGAAACGGCGAGCACGGCGGGTGCGGGCCGCGCGAACGCGAGTTGTACGAAGCTCGTCAGATTCGCGCAGCGTTCGGGCGCCTTCATGTCGCGCAGAATCCGGCAGGCCCGCGCGCTCACGCGGGCGTAGGGCGCGTTGGGCGCGCGGATCAAGGCAGCGGCCACGGCGGCCTCGCGCTCGTCGAGGCCCGAGGGCGCCTTGCCGAACAGCGTGAGCGAAAGCGCCGAGAGCCCGATCGTCTCGCCGCGAAACGGCACGAGATTCAGATACGCCTCGAGAATCTGGTCCTTGCGCCAGCTGCGTTCGAGCCACAGCGCGCTCACCGCCTGCCCCGCCTTCTGCGCGACGGACCGCTGCCCGGAATGCTGGGGATCGTCGCCGAGCAGGCCCGTGAGCTGCATCGTCACGGTGGACGCGCCGCGCGTGCGCGTGTTCCAGAGATTCGCCCAGGCCGCGGCGGCGGCGCCGTGCCAGTCGACGCCGCTGTGTTCGTAAAAGCGCTTGTCTTCGGAAACGACGATCGCTTCGCGCAGCGCCGGCGAGACGTCCGCGAGTGCGACCCAGTCGCCGCGCCGCTCGGTCTTGTCGATACGCGTGCGTTGCAGCGGCGTGCCGTCGCGTGCGAGCAGCAGCCAGTCCGAGCTGCGCCACTGCGCGCGCACGTCGTTGAACGAGGGCAGGGCGTGCGCGAGCGGCGCGGCAACGGCGAGCAGCGCGCAGATGGCGGCGCGGGCAATGCGCCGGGCCACTGCCCGCCCGTCGCCCATCGCGCATTTCCCCCTCACTGCGCCACCGGCCGCACGACCACCGACGCATTCGGCAGCACCCCGAACGTCGAGGGCGCGTAGAGCGCCTCGACGCGCGTAGGTGGCAGGCCGAACGTGCCGACGTTGTTGAGCCGCATGGTGTATTCCACGGAGAATTTCCCCTTCGGCAGGTAATCGTAGTAGGCGCGATAGCCGTCGAAGCCGCGCTCCACGAACGCCGGCCACGCGTCGCCCTGTTGCCGTTCGCCCTGCGTGGCGGCCTCCGAATCGCGGCCGAGGCCGGAGCCGAGAAGGGTCGCGCCGGCGGGCACCGGATCGTTGACGACCACCCAGGTCATGTCGGTCTGGGCATCGATGTCGAGGTGCACGCGCACGATGTCGCCGCGCGTGTACGTCCCTCTGGCCATGCCCTTTACCGCGGGGTCCACCGCCGTCACCGTCTTCGTGATGCGATAGCCCGCGGCGAACGGCGCCTTGAGCGCCACCGCCGCGAGGCTTTCGATGGTGGCCCACGGCTTGCCGGTGCCGTCCTGCGTGAGCGTCAACGAAAGCGCGCCGGGCGCTGTGGCGGGCGCGCCGCGCGCCTCGGCCGGCCACGGCAGCAACACGCTGCGCGTGTTCGCGGTCTTCGTGATCGCGGTGGCGGATGCAAAATTCGCCGCCGATGCCGGCTGGCTCCACGCGATCGTCTTCGTGGTCGCGCCCAGTTGAAGCCGCGTCTGGCCGGTCACGGGCACGCTTTCGAAGGCGCGCGAGAAACGCTGCACGGCGAGCAGACCCCACAGGTTCGCCGTCGTGGTCTGCCACGCGCCGTTCTTCTGCATGCCGAGCAGGCCCGCGACGAGGCGCGGCATCTCGTCCTTCCACCCCGGTGCATCGACGAACGTGAGCGCCGTGCGCGCCGCGTTCGTTTCGGTGCCCGTCATGAGCCACCAGAGGTCGTCGCCGTCCGCGGTGGAGAAGGTGAGGCGCGTGCCCTGATATGTAAGGCGGGCGCGGATGATCTGCTCGGCCTGCGCGAGCTTGTCGTCGCGTTGCGGGATGTCCTTCACGCGCGAGAGGATCGCGTAGTAGTCGAGCACCGCGGAGGTGGGCCACTGGTTCGGTGCGACCTCGATCGAATCGAGCATGCTGGCACGCGCGGCGCCGTGACGCGAGAGCGCTTCGATGGCGGCGAGCTTGCGCAGGTCCAGGTCCTTGCGCGGCGCCCAGAACTTGCGCTCGAGGCGGCCTTCCACGAAGGCGGCGAGACCGCTCTCCATCCTGGCGCGCAAGTCGTCGGGCAGGGCGAAGCGCGGGTCGAGCTTCGCGGCTTCGTCCGTGACCGAGAGCAGGTACGCCGTGAGCGCGGTGCTGCCCGTGTTGCCGCTGTCGTCCGAGGGCGGGAAGTAGTTCGCTAGCCCATCACGGTCCAGATACACCGGCATGCGCGCCACCACGGCCTGCCACTGCGCCACGTCGTTCAGGCCCAGCGCACGCGAAGTCTGCTGCTCGATGCAACTGTACGGATAGCGCTCGAACCAGCGCCGTACGCCCGGCAGCCCTTCGGAGAGCTTCGGCTGCAACGAGACCGCGATGCCGCCGCGCGGCACGCCGGCCTGCGTGGTGGTCGCATTCGGCGGCGCGGCCACGGGCAGCGAGAACGAGCCGTCCACCTGCGTGAGCGTGGCCTGCTGCACGGTGACGGGCACAGCCGCCGTGACACGTTGCGTGACCTTCAGCGCGTCGCTGGCGTGCGGTCCGCCCTGTTCGGCGGCGGCCACGTTCCAGGCGAGCGCGGCCGGCGACGCTTCTGACAGGCCATCCGGCGGCGTTAAGGTCCACGCCACTTCGCGCGCGGAGTCGGCGGCGACGTCGACCGTTTGCGGCGCGAGCGTGAGACCCGGCACGTTCGGCGTAACCACCACCTTCATCGCGCGCGCCGTCGTGTTGCGCACGGTGAACTGCGCGCGGAACTGGTCGCCTTCGCGCACGAGCGGCGGCAGGCCCGAGATCAGTTGCAGATCCTGCGTGCTGCGAATCGAAACGCTGCCCGTGCCGAACGTGCCGTCGCCCACCGCGGCGATGGCGACGATGCGAAAGCTCGTGAGCGAGTCGTTGAGCGGCACGACGAGCGACGCTTCGCCGTTGGCGTCCAGCGTCACGCGCGGGTTCCAGAGCAGCAGCGTGTCGAACAGTTCGCGCGTGGCGCCGTGTCCGCCGCCACCGCCCGCGGGCACGGCCTTGCGTCCGAAGTGCCGGCGCCCGACGATCTCCATCTGCGCCGTCGACGTCTCCACGCCGTAGGCGCGCCGCTGGAGCATGGCGTCAAGCACGTCCCAGCTGTCGTTCGGCATGAGTTCGAGCAGCGCTTCATCCACGGCGGCCACCGCGATCTGCGTGCCTGCGGGCGCGGGCTTGCCGCCCGGCATCTGCACGCGCAGTTTGACGTGAGCCTTGCCACGCACGGTGTAGGTCTTCGCATCGGGCGTGACGGTGACGGCGAGGCGATGCGCGGCCGTGCCTACCTTGATCTCCGCAAGGCCATAGCGATACGCGGGTTTGGAGAGGTCCACGAGCGGCGTGGGCGCCTCGTACTGGCGCCCTTCGTACCAGAACGCCCGGGCCCATTCGATGGGGGCCTTCCAGCCCCACGTGAAGAACGAGTACCACGGCACCTCGTGAATGCGCCCGCGCAGCGCGAGCACGGAGACGTACACGTTCGGCCCCCACGCCTCGTTCACCTTGAGGTCGATGGTGGGGTCTTTGCCGTCCAGCTTCACGACGTGCGTTTCGATCACGCCTTCGCGTTCCACGGCGACGAGCGCCGTTGCGAACCGGAACGGCATGCGCACCTGGAAACGTGCGGTTTCGCCGGGCTCGTAGGCAGTCTTTTCGGGCAGCACGTCGATGCGGTCGGTGTTCTCGCCGCCGAACCAGAGGTCTTCCTCGCGCGTGACCCACACGGAGGTCGTGGCCGTGGACGCATTGCCGTCGCCGTCTTTTGCCGTTACGACGAGGTCGACGTTGCCCGCTTCCTTGAGCTTCGCGTCGCAGGCGAGCAGGCCGTGGTCATCGCTCTTGCCGCTGCACAGCGTGCCGAGGTCTTTCGTTTCGGTGTGGTTGTCGTACGCATAGAAGCCGCCCACCATGCGTTTGCGCGACGTGATGGTGATGCGCGCGATGCCGCGCACGTCGAGCGGCACGCCCGCGCGCGGCTTGCCTTGCAGGTCGAGCGCGAGCGCCTTCACGGGCACCGTGTTGCCCACCGACACCCATTGCCCCGACTTCACGCCCGCCACCACCGCGGCGGGCCACAGCGTGGCGCTGCCGCTGATGGTCTGCACTTCGCCGTTCGGGTCCGCGAAGGTGCTTTCGAGCGCGAGACGCTTCGGCGCATCCACGGCCGGCAGGTTCTTCAGCGTGAGACGGCCTGCGCCGTTGCGGTCCAGCGTGACGGGTTCCTTGTCGGCGATGAGCTTCGAGCCGTCGTCGGTGGATTGCTGCGATGCGCTGTCTTCGTCGTCGCCGGTGTCCGACGACGCCGTGTTGTCGTTGCGCTTCACGTAGGGCAGGAAGCTGTAGTCGGGATACGTGTCCGCGAACGCTGGAGAGGTGCTCTTCATGAGCGCGGAGACCTGCACGGGCAGGCCCGATGCGCCGCCGCCCGAGGTGTACTCGATCTGCAGCGTGAGCGGCGCTTCCTTCGCGGCCACGAGCGGGTGGGCCTTCTCGTCGCGCACGGCGATCGTGCCTTTGAAGACGGGCAACCGGAATTCCTCGACGCGGAAGCTGCCCGACGTGTAGCTGTGGCGCATGGCGTCGCCTTCGCCGCTGTCGTTGTTGTTGTCGTTGTTATCGTCGGCGTTGCTCGATGCCTGGTCCGATGCCTCGCCCGATGCAGCGTTTACGTTGCCGTCGTCGAGCGAGACTTCGTACTCGCCCAGCTTGGCCGCAGCGGGAATAACGAAGGTGGAGTCGGCGGTGTGGTCGGCAGCCCATTTGAGCGGCAGGTGCCAGGTCTGGCCGCTGCCCGTATGACGGATCGTGACGCGCGTCGGGTAGGTCTGCGGGAAGGCGAGGCCGTGCATCGTTTCCACGCGGATCAGGTGCTTCATCGACACCGTTTCGCCCGCGCGCAGCAGCGTGCGATCGAACACGGTATGGGCGCGCACGGTCTGATCGAGGCTTGTGTCGGTGGGCACGTTGAAGCGCCACGACTCGATGCCGCGGTTCCAGTCCGAGCGCACGAAGGCCATGTCGTGGCCCGTCTTCGGGTCGTCGATGCGCGCCGAGACGAAGAAGCCGCCGAAGGCGTCGTTGCGGCATTCGGCACGCGGCGCGAGCGGCCCGGCGATCATCAGCACGCCCTGTGCATTGGTCTTGCCGGAAGCCACTTCGTCGCCGTTGCAATCGCTCACGTGGACGTCGGCGTTCGGCACGGGCTGGCCCTTGTCGAGCGTCGTCACCCACACCGCGCTGTTTTCGCGGCCCTGCTTGAAGTGCACGCCGAGATTCGTGACGAGCACCGCGGTGCGCACATACATGGGCGCCTGTTTGCCCAGCAGCGACGCACCGAGCGCGGGCGACGCCAGTTCGATCACATAGAAGCCGGGCTTCGTCACCGGCACGCCCACCACTTCGAACGGACGCAGCGCCTTGGGATCGGCCTTCGGCAGCGAAAGCGTTTCGATGTTGGCGCGGCCCGCGAGCAGCGAGAGCGAGCGCACGTCGATGCGGGGATTCTTCGGGTCGTTTGAGTCGTCGTCGCCGGATGTATCGCTGCGCGGCTTCACGATCACGGGATGCGGATTGTGATCGAGCAGATTCGGCATCGCCTCGGCAATTTCCTTGCGCGTCATCGTGTAGTTGTCGAAGCGCTCGACGTTGCGCATCCAGCTGCGAATGTCGCTGTCGGCTTCCACGCGCAGCTTCGAGAACTGCGCGTTGCCCGCGTTGAGGCCGGCAATGTGGAGATCCGCCTCGACGTTGCGCAGCGTGACGGGCACGAGCGCGGGCATGTTGGGCTCGGCAAAGCGTTCGATGATGCCGAACGTGCCCGACGAGAATTTCGCGAGCGGCGGCAGCGGGCCGGTCGTGGTCTTGAGCGGGAACAGATCGGCATTGGTGAGCGCACGGCCGCTCGCGTCCTTGAGGCCGGCGGGCAGCACGACGCTCAACTGGGCGCGCTCGGGCAATGGCGCCGCGAATTCGACGGTGCTGGTTTGCGGGTCTTTGTCGTCGGGCGAGAACGTCGGCTTGATGTCGCCGTCGGGTCCCTTGAGGCGGAGGCGTTCGGCGTCGCTGCGCGCAATGGGCGCGTTGAACTGCACGCGCACGGGACGCAGCGGCGTGCAGGGCGCCCTGGCGTTTTCGCGTTCGCAACTGAAGCTCGCGGCGAAGGGCTCGCGCACCTTGAAGTCGAAGCGGCGCTCCACGTCGTTGGCAATGCCGCTCGGGCTCGCCACGCCCTTGCCGTAGACCAGTTGCGCCTTCGTGCCCGAAGGCAGGGCCTGCTGGCATTGCAGCGTGAGCACGCGCGCGCCTTCCTTTTGCAGACGGAAGCGCTTCAAAAGCGCCGTGCGCGTGGCGGCGTCCACGTTGGTGACGGGAATGCGGTTGCCGAGTCCGCTCGACTCGCACCATACGTGCTGCTTAACCGAGGCATCCGTTGCCGGTCCGTTGAGCTTCAGCACGAAGGCCTGGTTTTCTTCGATCTCGTCGCCGGAGGGCTCGACGTCCTGCACGAACGGACCGCCTGTCTGAAACGCGTAGTGCCGTGGGCCCGTGAGCGCGTTGCCCGCCGCCGACTTCAGCCCGTCCTTCAGGTCCACGGAACAGGCGACGCCAGGCGGCAGGTCAGCGGAGAAGTCCCAGGCCCAGGTGCGTTCGTCGATCCAGCGCGACTGGCCCGCGCTCGCGGAGGCGTCGTTGCATTTCACGGCGGCGGGTGCCGCGAGGTCGGGCGCGCCGAACGGCACCATCGCTTCGTCGAACTTGACGACGATCTGCCTGACCTGCGCCACGGTGCCTTGCGGCGACACGTGCGTGATGCGCGCTGCATCGGCCCGCCGCGTCGTGGCGCAGAGAAGACCCAGCGCCACGATGGTCGCAGCGGTCGCGGTGGCCCAGAAGGCAGGTTGTTTGAGTTTGTTCGTGCCGCGTCGCATGCGTCGCGCTCCCAGGTTTCATTTTTCTTTCGGAATGACGGGCCGATTCTAACTGACGAAAGAGACGCTTCCAGTACGCATATCGGCGCGTGTCGATACGCACGCGAAGGCGCCGCGCAAAGCCATTCCGTTGGCCAATTCTTTCCATTGCTTGACGGTCCAGGAAGGCGGCCCGTACACTCGCCCGCGAGTTTGCCGGGCCTCGCCGCAACCCATGCGGCGCCCGCCGTGAGTGTTCCCGTTGTGCCCCTTCGTCGGGCCCCCGTTGTGTCGCCGTTGTATTGCCGTCAAGCGCCGCGTACCGCCGCACGCTTATGCCGCCTTGAATTCCAACCGCAGGGAGTTGCCGTGCTCGAACGAGCGTTCCAGTTGTTCAACGATGAACCCGCCACCTCGCGCCGCCGCGTGGCCGGCATCTACGCCTTCCTGCTCGCGTTCAATGTTGCCGCCTGGGGCTGGGCCTTCGCGGTGTTTCACGACAAACCGGTGCTGCTCGGCACCGCGCTGCTCGCCTACACGTTCGGCTTGCGCCACGCGGTGGACGCGGACCACATCGCCGCCATCGACAACGTGACGCGCAAGCTCGTCGGCGCACGGCGCAATCCGCTGTGCGTGGGGCTGTTCTTTTCGCTGGGGCATTCCACCGTGGTGGTACTGATGTCGGTAGCCGTGGCCTGCGCGACCACACGCATCGCCGCGCAGTTTCCGCAGTTCAGGGCCGTGGGCGGCATGATTTCGACGGTGGTGTCGGCGTCGTTTCTGTTTCTGCTCGCGGCGGCCAATTTCGCGATTCTCAAGTCGGTGTATCGCACGTTTCGCGCGGTGCGGCGCGGTGGGGTGCTGGTGGAGGAGGATCTCGACCTGCTGCTCGCGCAGCGTGGCTTGCTGGCGCGTATCTTCCGGCCGCTCTTCGGGCTCGCGTCGCGCAGCTGGCATCTGTATCCCATCGGATTCCTGTTCGGGCTCGGCTTCGATACCGCCACGGAGGTCGCGCTCTTCGGTATCTCCGCGGCCCAGGCCTCGGACGGTCTCTCGTTCTGGTCGGTCATGGTCATGCCGGTGCTTTTCACGGCGGGCATGTCGCTGGTCGATACGACCGACGGCATCCTCATGACGGGCGCCTATCGCTGGGCGTTCGTGCGGCCTATCCGCAAGCTCTACTACAACCTGACGGTGACGTTCGTTTCGGTGGTGGTGGCGGTGGCGATTGGCGGCGTGGAGGTGCTCGCGCTGGCCGCCGACAAGCTCGCGCTCAAGGGGCCGTTCTGGGACACGCTCGCGTTGGCCTCCGAAAACTTCGGCCTTGTCGGCTACTTCGTGATCGGCCTGTTCGTGCTGTGCTGGCTGGTGTCGGCGCTCGTGTACCGCCTGAAGCGCTACGACGAGATCGAGGTGAAGATAGCCGGGTGAGCCCGAGCGGGGCGGTCATGCCAGACCTCCGCTCGTGCCGGGTGTTGCCGGGTGTTGCCAGATGTTGCCGGGTGATGCCAGATGAGCGATGCCACATGAGCGACGCCAGATGGGGGACGCCCGGCGAGGGAAATACGGCGGGAAGGCGGCAGCCTACGGCTGTTGCCGACTTTCGTCGCGCTGCTTGCGCACGGCGTCTTCGAGCATGCGCGTGATGTCCTTGAACGCGTCGCGCAACGCGACGTAAATGTCTTCGTTGCGCTCGCTGTTCGAGACGATTTCGCGGCCCGGAATCGTGAGGTCGATGCGCACGTTGAACTGCTTGCCCTGGCTCTTGTGCTTCTCCTCCAGGATCAAACTGACGCGGCAGCGCATGATGTCCGGATAGATGCCGTCGAGCTTTTCGGCATGCCGGGTCACGGCGTCTTCCACGGCATCGGAGCGGTCCACGCCCTGAAACGAAATGTCCAAAGGTAGTTTCATTGTTTCGGTCACTCGAAGGTTGTCGTTGCTGGTCGCCGCTCGACCGTCGACGTCAGTCGCAGCGTGCGTGACCGATACGCTAACCGCCGCCGCCGCGGCCGGATTGACGTGCGTCAATTCCTCGAAGAACCGTGCCGATAGGGTTACGGAAAGGGTGGCCCGGGCGGTTGTCCGCGGTCGTGGCTGCGTTGCCGGTCCGGACGCAATGATCCGGATCACATGGGCGAGCCACCCCGGCAGCCTGTTTGCATGACGATGACGACGCGCACGACAGCGCGCGTGACAACGAGGAGTGAATCATGACCGCATTGGACCCACGCCAGATGGAAACCCTGCGCACGTTGCTGGTGGAGCGCGAGCGAACGGTTCGCGCGGATATCGGGTCGCGCGAGGCGCATCGCGCGGACGAACCCTACGCGGACATGGCCGGCAGCGCGCCCGACGAGGGCGACGAGTCCTCAGCGGACCTGTTCGCCGACATCGACCACGCGGTGATCGACCTGCATCTGGCGGAGCTTCGCGAAATCAAGGCGGCGCTGGCGCGCATGGACGACGGCAGCTATGGCACGTGCAGCGGCTGTGGCGAGCCGGTGGGTGAGGAGCGGCTTCTTGCTTGCCCGACAGCCACGCGATGCGCGCACTGCCAGGCCGTGCACGAAAAGACCTTCGGGCCGCAGGTGACGCGCGGTTTTTGAGACCGGCTTTTGAGACCGGCCGGTGAGCCGACCTGGTGAAGCGAGCGTTTGAACCAACACGGCGACCGCCCGGTGCTCGATGCGCCGACACATCACCGTTCGCGTGGGGGCGTTGCGAAGCGGGCAATCGAAGTTGGCATCGAGCGGCCTGCCGGAATGAACGCATGGACGAAGAAACTACACGGCCTGCGTTGCGGGGCCGCGACAGGAGCGGGCCGCACAGACGCCGCAGCGCCCGCGCAGCCCGCCGTCACGCCGCCACGTTGCTACTGACCGCTCTGGTTCGGGCTATTCATATCGTTGCTCTCGCCGCGATAGTTGTCGCTGTTCGAGCGACCCATGCGGGAATGGTTCGGTGGTGTGGCCCCGGTTCCCGTGCCCATGCCGCCGCCCGTGCCGGTCACGCCCGGCGAGCCGTAGCCGCTGTCGGTCGGGCTGGTGCCTGAGCGGCCCATCGTCCCCGCACCCGGCGACGTGCCCGGTGTAGCCACACCGCCCGCACCGCCGGTCGTGCCGCCACCCGCGCCCACCCCTGCGCTGCCACCTGATCCACCGCCACCCGCGCCCGCGCTGCCGGCACCGCCTGCGCCGGCACCACCGCCCGCCTGAGCGAATGCGCCGCCCGCGAACGTGGCCACCGCGATCGATACGAGCATTCTCTTCACTGAAGTCTTCATGATCGAATTCCTCCCGAAAGTCGTAGACGAATTGCGCGTCCTAATCGAGGACATGCATGCAGAGAGTCCGCAAGGCCCGTGCCGCGACGAAGTGGCCGGGCGCTGCGCGGCGGGGCTGCAGGCTTGTGCGAGGCCGCTTGAAAGAGGCGCGCGAGGGATAGAGGAATCGACACGGGGGGACGTTCGAAGCTAACGGGGTACGGACCGGTCTCCCCGCCGCGATCTGTTCCGATCACCGATCGTCGATGGCGTGGCGCAACGCCTCCGCCTATGCCGCTCTGTCCGCCTGTTCGCCGCGCAACCGCTGCAGGGCGTGGAGCGCTTGGAGCGCTCGCGTGCGTGCATGCTGATGATCGACCATCGGCAACGGATAGCTCTCGCCGAGCCGCACCGATGCGGCCTCTAGTTGCGCCGGCTGCGCGCGCCACGGTGCGTGGATCGATGCATCGGGTAACCGCGCCAGTTCCGGCACCCAGCGCCGCACGTAGTCGCCTTCGGGATCGAACTTCTGCCCCTGCAGGACGGGATTGAAAATCCGGAAGTACGGCGCGGCGTCGGCGCCGGTGCCCGCGACCCATTGCCAGCTCGCGGGGTTGCTGGCTTCATCGGCGTCCACGAGCGTGTCCCAGAACCAGGCTTCGCCCGCCCGCCAGTCCATGAGCAGGTGCTTGACGAGAAACGACGCCGCCACCATGCGCACGCGGTTGTGCATCCAGCCCGTGTGCCACAGCTCGCGCATGCCGGCGTCGACGAGCGGATAGCCGGTCGTGCCGCGCTGCCAGGCGTCCAGCGATTCAGGGTCGTCGCGCCACGGCATGGCATCGAACTGACGCCGGAAGTTCACGCGATCGAGCGGCGCGAAATGGTAGAGCAGGTGGTACGAAAACTCGCGCCAGCCCAGCTCGTCGAGAAACTTGTCGAGGCTTGCCGCAATAGGCGAGGCTGCGCGGTACGCGTCTGCCTCTGCCTGACAATCTGCTCGAGGGCCGGCGTGACTGGCCTCCAGCGCCGCGTACCACACCTGCCGCACCGAGAGATTGCCGAAGCGAAGATACGGCGACAGCCGGCTCGTGGCCTGCGCGCCCGGCGTGTCGCGGCCGATGGCGTAACCGGCGAGCGTGTCGGCGAGAAATTGCTGGAGCCGGCGCTGTCCCGCTTCTTCGCCGCATTGCCAGGTGTCGCGCAATCCGCCCGCCCAATCGGGCGCGCACGGCTGAAGTTTCAGGTCCGGGAGCGCCTTCACGCGCGAGGTGACGTGCTCCGGCACGCGAAAAAAGTCGATACGCCCTGGGGCTGGGCGGGGCAACTCCGGCGCATAGTCGTGCCGCGCCGCGCGCCAGTACGCCCCGAATACCTGGAACGGTTGACCGCCGCGGGTGGTGACGGTCCATGGCTCGCGCAGCAGGTGTCCGTTGAAGGTGAACACCTCGATGCCGCGCGCTTTCAGCGCCGACTTGATGGCGGCGTCCGTCTTGCGCTGCGCGGCCGAATAGCGGCGGTTCCAGCACACCTTGGCCGCGCCGGTCTGCGCGACGAACGTTTCGATGACCTCCTGTTCGGGGCCGTACAGCACGGTCAGTCCGCCACCGCGCGCTGCCAGCGCGGCATCGAGTTCGCGCAGCGATTCGTGCAGCCACCAGCGCACGGCGCCGCCTGGCGCACGCGCATCGTGCGGCTCAGGATCGTAGACATAGACGCAGACAACGGGATGGCCGCTCGCCGCGGCGTATTCCAGCGCGGGATGGTCCGCGAGACGCTGGTCGTCGCGAAACCAGACGACAACGGGCGGTTGCGAAGGGCGAGGCGAGCGGGACGGCATCGGCGGGTGGGGAGGTGAATATGTGTGACAGTTTATCCGATTGCGTGACGAGTATCGGGTATATCAATCAGAGTGAATCGGAAGATACGGGATTAAGTCTTGCAATGTCACGAGAATGCGTTTCAAAAGAGGTTCGTGCGCTATCATCCCTTTCCACGGGCATGAAGCTCACCCACGTCCTTAACGAATCAGGAGACCGCATGAAGACAAAGGCCAAGCTGGCGGCGGCCACATCCCGTAGCAATAAGGAACGCGTGAGCCAAACGGACGGCGGGCACCGCTACCGCAGCGGCGAAGCGGCGCGGCTCGCGAACATGCCGCCTACGACGCTGCGCATGTGGGAACGGCGCTACGGCGTGATTGGTCCGTTGAAGAGCGAGTCGGGGCAGCGTCTGTATTCGGAGGACGACGTGCGCCGGCTCGTGCTGCTGAAGGCGCTCGTGCGGCAAGGGCATGCCATCGGTTCGGTGGCGCGCCTCGCTCGCAATCAGCTGGAAGCGCTCTTGCAGACGCGGCCGGGCGGCACCGTGGCGTCCACTCAGGCCGTGCACGACGAGTCGGGACAGCGCGTGCGCATTGCAACGGTAGGCGCTGCGATCTCGCGTCGGCTGCGGGCCGCGCTCGAACAGACGCAGCGCGCCGACGCCGTGGAACGGCTCGACTTCTCAGACCTGACCGAGGTCGGCGCGGCCGCGGGCAAGGGCGCGGCGGCGGATGCACTCGTCATCGACGTGCTTTCGCTCACCCGCGAAATGGCTGCACAAGTGCTGGAGATGCGCGACCGCCTGCATGCGCGGATGGCTGCCGTCAGCTACGCATACGGCAACGCGCAGGCGACTGAAACGCTGCGCATGGGCGGCGTGCGGTTGTATCGCGCACCGATGAGTGCCGTGGAAATGCGCCAGCTCGCGGGCGACCTCTACGCGGGCGGCAAGGGCGAAGCGCCCGTGGGTCTGGAGAGCAACGGCGTGCGTGCGCCGCGCCGTTTCGATGACGAAGCGCTGGAACGCGTGATGGCTCAGTCGTCGTCGGTGGTGCGCTGCGAATGTCCGCAGCACCTGGGCGAACTGATCATGCGTCTGGACGCCTTCGAGCGCTATAGCGACGACTGCACCTCGCGATCGGTGGACGACGCCGTGCTGCATCGGCACCTGGGCAACGTGGCGAACCAGGCGAGAGCCATGCTCGAAGCCGCGCTCGAGCGGGTCGTGGCTGCCGAGGAAACACGAGGCGGACCGCAGGCGTCATGAGTCGTACTCGCCTGCAAGCGCATCGGCATTGCGCTGCAGCCCCTTGAAAATGGTCTCGGCCACGCGCGGCGGGAAGCCTGACGGTAACGCCGCGCCCACTTCGGCGATGACCGCCGGTGTTCTCTCGATGATCGGCGCGATAAGCGACGTCGCGTTCTCACCGTAGAAGCAGCGCCGGGCCATCTCGTCCAGATGTGCGCGGCGGATCTCCTGCATGCGGTAGCGGGGGTGATTGCCGGGAACGGCCATGGCGAGGCGCGCCTTGTACCAGGACCACTGGCTGCCGCCGTCGCCTTCAACCGGCCAGATCGACATCACGTCGTAGAGCGGCGTGAGCGCGAAGGCGCCGCGCGCCAGCAGGTGGAGGCTGAAATTCTTCGCGTGGCCGTCCGGTGCGGCCAGCATCCAGAACAGAATCTGTGCGCCCAGCAGCGTTTCGATGTCCTTCAGCCCGTTCGCGGATTGCCGAAGCCGGTCGGCAATCTGCACGAGTCCCGGCCCGCCGTCGCGCTGGTATTTCAGATGAGGCGGCAGGCCCAGCGCCTGGCAGAAATCCTCCTGCGGAAGACGCAGCAACGTCTTGCCGTCCGGCGTGAAGCGCCGGTCGAAGCGCGCCACGGCGAGCACCTTCTGGCTGCCGAACTGAAGCATCTCCGTGGATGCAACGGGCAGCCCGTAGGCGCCCAGAATGCGCATGCAGAGCCACTCGTTTTCAACCGATGCCTGCATGTCCACCTTGCGGCCGCCAATTAACCCGAGCGGCAGCTTGAAGATATGAGTGGTGGGCGTAGCGCCGTGCGGGAGCATCCATTTGCCCTCGTAGCGCAGAAAGGCCGTCTTCTCCTGTGCGCCGGCAAGCGAAATGCGGAAGTCGTCCGGGTCCTGATCCGCCGGTGCGCGGCCGGGGTTGGGCGATACCGTGTCGAGCAGGTGACGCTCGATGGCGGCCTCGTCCACCACGCGCCCGCTGACGGTGTCCCAACCGTCGGACGTCGCGTTCGCGGGAAGAATCTGCAACGCCCCGATACAGTCGCGGCCGATGGCCTCCAGCAGGTCGAACGCGTCGAGCGACGGCGTCTTGAAGCGCGCGCCGATGCGCTGGCGAATGGCTTCGTTGTCCGGCAGCAGATTCTCGAAGAAGTTGCGCACGCGATCGCCGCGCAGCGGCGTGGTGTCGACGCCGAACGGCAGCGAGAGCGAGAGCGGACGGCCGAGCGGCGAGGACATCCAGCCGGCGTCGTACTGGAACTCCATGGCACCGCTGGCCGGGTTGCGCCACTCGCCGATGCGCGCGCCGTTGGCCCAGACCGAGAGTGCGCGGGTATGGGTAGGACGGCCCATGGTCACCACGCCGTCGCGCCTGGCTCGCCGCGGCTCGCCACTTCGAGCTGGAGGTCGTAGAGCGCGGTCATGGCGAGCAGTTGCGCGACGGTGACGGTGGCCGCCCCCTTCTCGAGTTCGGACACGCGGTTCTGGCTGAGCCCGAGCCGAATGCCGGCCTGAGCCTGCGAGAGCCCCTTCGCCCGCCGTGCGCTGCGCAGAATCTGCCCGACTTGCTCTGATGTGGTGATGAGTTGCCGCATGGGAGGAAATATCGCTAATGTCGATAAACGCAGTATATCGGCATTAGCGATAAATTCAAGATATCGGCATTGGCGATATTTCAGGAATATCGGAATGACCGATAGCCGCCATCCGGCGTATCCGCTCAATCCGACGGTGCGTGCCAGTACACGTCCAGTCCCATCAGCGTGGTCAGCATGTTCGCGGCTTCCTTCATTTTTTCGCCGACCTCGGCAATCGACGGCACGGGCGCGTTGTCGATGCGCTCGATATAAGGCGTCGTCAACGACGCGATGGCGTGTCCGTCGCGGCCGAACACCGGGTAGGCGAGGTTGCGCACGCCCTTCACCTGGCGGCTCGGCATGCGCGCGAAACCGCGCTGCCGGATGAGGTCGAGTTCATGCGCAAGCGCCGGCGCATCGACTTCGAGTTCGCCATCCACGGGCACGTGCAGGGCGAGCATGCGCTCGCGCTCAGTCGGATCCTGGAACGCCATCAGCACCTGGCCCGATGCCGTGTCCGTCATGCCGATGAGCGTGCCCACCTTCAGCGAGAAACCCCAGCGCTCGGGGCTTTCCACTCCCGCCACGATGATTACGCGCCCCGCCTGATAGACGCACAGATGAAACGACTGCCGCACCTCGTTCGCGAGTTGCGTCAGCAGCGGCAACGCCGTGGACACGAGCGAACGCACGGGTTGATGCCGGTGCGCGAGCCGAAACAGCAGCAGTGAGAGCGCGTAGCGTTCGCCGTTCGCAATCAGGTAGCCGCGGGTCTCCAGCGTCACGACCATCCGGAAGATTTCGTTCGTCGTGCGGCCAAGCGCGCGGCCAAGCTCGACGAGCGACAGGCCCTCGGGATGGTTGGCCAGCAGTTCGATGATGTCGAGGCCCTTTTCGAGAGCCGGTGCCGAGTAGCGCGTCGTGTCCAACGTAGTGTCCTTCGCAGATGCCGGGGAAAGGTTCGGATGTCGCCCGGGGTCGATTGTAGTGCCGCACCGCGGGCCGCCGGAGCCGATACACCGATGCGCAAGCACGCCGAGGGGGGCGGGAAAACACCGACCATCATTTTATGTATGAAAGAGAATTTTATAAATAAAATATGGCGAAAGGTATCGGGCAAAGTGCAGAGGCAAAGCGCAGAGGCAAAGCGCAGAGGCAAAGCGCAGAGGCGCAGCCGGGGTCGCGACGCATCGTGCGCCCGGTCCGTTGCAGACGCAGTTCCGCTGGAGGAGACGCACGCATGGCCGAGGTGGTGTTCGAGCAGGTTCAGAAGTCGTTCGGCGCGGTGCCGGTGCTCAAGCGCATCGACCTGACCGTGCGCAATGGCGAGTTTCTCGTGCTGGTGGGCCCGAGCGGATGCGGCAAGTCCACGCTGCTGCGGGCGCTGGCGGGCCTCGATGGCGTGACGCACGGGCGCATCCTGATCGACGGGCGCGTGGTCAACAGCTTGCCGCCCAAGGAACGCGACATCGCGATGGTGTTCCAGAACTACGCGCTCTATCCGCATATGAGCGTGCTGGAAAACCTCACCTTCGCGCTGAAGCTGCGCGACCTGAAACCGCAAGAGATCGATGCGCGCGCCCGCGAAGCCGTGGCGATTCTCGGGCTGGAAGGTGTGCTGGACCGTTATCCGCGCCATCTGTCGGGCGGGCAGCGGCAGCGCGTGGCGATGGGCCGGGCGATCGTGCGCGACCCGAAGGTCTTTCTGTTCGACGAACCGTTGTCGAATCTGGATGCGAAGCTGCGCGTGCAGATGCGTGCCGAAATCCGCGCGCTGCACCAGCGGCTCAAGGCCACCACCGTGTACGTGACGCACGATCAGATCGAGGCGATGACCATGGCCGACCGCATCGTCGTGCTGAACGGCGGGGCCATTGAACAGATCGGCGCTCCGCTCGACCTGTACGACGATCCCGACAACCTGTTCGTCGCGGGCTTCATCGGCTCGCCTGCCATGAACCGCCTCAGCGGCATCTATGAGCGCACCGGCGAGGGCGCGCGGGTGCGTATCGGCGACAGCGCGCTGGCCGCGCCGGTGGTGGCAGCGGCCTCGGGGCAGCGTGTGACCGTGGGCGTGCGGCCCGAGCATCTGGTGCCGCATCGGGCGTCCGACACGGCCGGCAGTCTGCCATTTTGCGTCGACGTGGTGGAACCCACGGGCGCGGCAACCGAACTGTTCGGCACGATTGCGAGCGAGCGGTGCTGCGTGCTGGTGAACGGCCGCGCTGCCTTGAAGCCGGGCAATGTCACGACGCTGCACGCGGCGCCGGAGCACGTGTATCTGTTTGACGAGGAAAGCGGCCGACGTCTTCGTTGACGGGGCCACCCTGCGTGCCGGCGCGAGTCGCAAGGGCAACGCGGAGCGACAGGAACACCCGGAACAGCGAAGCGGTACGACGCATGGCATGACAACCCGCAACAGCAAAGCCGTCGCGGCACGACGGCCAACACAAGGAGACGCAACATGTCGGGCTGCAACAGGAGGAAGGCTGCGCACGGTGCGATCGTGCGGGCGGTGGTGTCGGTACTGGCGTTGGCGGGCATTGTCGCTGCCGGCGCGGCGCATGCCGACAACGAATACAAGGGCTACACGCTGCGCGTAAAGCTGATAGGCGGCGTGCAGTACGAGGCGCTCTATACGCGTATTCCGCTGTGGGAAAAGCAAACCGGCGCGAAGGTGGAAATCGTGTCGCGCAAGAGCCATTTCGAGCTCGATCGCGAACTGAAGCAGGACATCGCGTCGAATCACATCGACTACTGCGTATCGTCGAATCACACCAACTTCGCCGCGCAGTATCCGATCTTCCGTGACCTGACGGGCCTTTTCCCCGCGGACTATCTCGCGCAATTTGCGCCGAGCCTGCTCAAGCAGTCGGAAGTGAAGGGGCATCTCGTGCAGATTCCGCGCTCGACGGACATCGAGGCGCTCTACTACGACAAGACCGTCTTCGACGATCCCGCCACCCAGGCCGCGTACCGCAAGCAGTTCAACGAAGCGCTGGCGCCGCCGAAAAATTTCGTTGAATTCGCGCAGCAGGCGAAGTTCTTCACGAAGGCGCCCGGCTTCTACGGCACGCAATTCCCCGGCAAGGACGAGGCGCTGACCGGCACCTTCTATTCGCTGCTTGTCGCGAACGGCGGCCAGTTGCTCGACGCGAAAATGCGGCCCGTGTTCAACTCGCCCGCGGGCGTGAAGACGCTCGACTGGTTCGTCGACCTCTACAAGGCCGGCGCGGTGCCGAAGGGCGCGCCGAACTACGTCTGGGACGACCTGGGCAACAACTTCGCTGCGGGCAAAGTGGCGCTGGACATGGACTGGCCGGGCTTCGCGTCGTTCTACAACGACCCGAAGACCTCGAAGCTTTCGGGCAACGTCGGCGTGGTGCGCGCACCGCTCGGTGCGGCCGGCAAGCGGCCGGGCTGGTCGGGCTCGCACAGTTTCTCGATCACGAAGACATGCAACCGGCCCGACATCGCGGCGAGCTTCATCGAGTTCCTGACAAGCCATGATTCGCAGATGGTGGAGGCGCGCCTCGGCACCATTCCGTCGCGGCTCGACGCGCAGCGCGACGCTGTGAAGGAGTTTCAGGCGAAGCACGACGACTACATGGCGAACGCGATCGCCGTGTTCAGTGCCGCGGCGAAGGACGATTCGTTCACGCCGCCGCGCATCGCGCAGTGGAACGAGATCTCCAACGCGCTGTGGCCCGAACTGCAGAAGGCGATTATCGGCGACAAGAGTTCGAAAGCGGCGCTCGACGATGCCGCGAAAAAAGTCTCGGACATCATGCAGGACGCGGCCCAGGACGAGTGACCGATCGATCTGACTGATCTCACCTGCCGCCAAATGGCGAACCTCGAACGACAGGACGGCGACGACATGCACCCCGGCAATTCACCGCTCACACGGCGCGCGCTTTACGCGCCACAGGTCGTGCGCGAGCGCTTGTCGCTGCCCGCGAAGCTGCTGTTGCCGGCGTTTCTTTCGGTCGCGATCGTCGTCGTGCTGCCGCTGCTGTTTTCGCTGTACACGAGCTTTACGTCGTACCGGCTCACGGATCCGGCTACGCTCACGCACTTCATCGGCTGGCGCAATTACGCGCGTGCGCTTGCCAACGGCGACTTCTGGTCGGCGTTCGGCCGCACGGTGCTGTTTCTCACGGTCGCGTTGAACCTGGAGATGCTGCTGGGCCTCGGCATCGCGTTGCTGCTGAACCGCGTAACGGCAGGGCAGCGCGCGCTGCGCACCGTGATGATGTTCCCGATGATGTTTTCGCCGGTGCTGGTCGGGTTCCAATTCAAGTTCATGCTGAACGACAGCACCGGCGTGATCAATCATCTGCTCCAGTCGGTGTTCGGCATGGAGACGTCGGTGCCGTTTCTCGTCAATGAGCACCTGGCGCTCGCCTCGCTGATCGTTGCGGAAGTGTGGAACTCGACGCCCGTGTTCGCCGTGATCCTGCTCGCGGGGCTCATGGCGCTGCCGAAAGATCCCGTCGAGGCGTCGAAGGTGGACGGCTGCACACCGTGGCAGACCTTTCGCTACGTGACGCTGCCGTACCTCATGCCGTTCATCTATATCGCGATGACCATCCGCTCGCTCGACGTGGGCCGCGCCTACGACATCGTGCGGATCATGACGAACGGCGGCCCCGGAGGCCGCACCGAACTGCTGTGGACCATGGTGGGCCGCATCGCCTACGACGACTCGCACATGGGCTACGCGAACGCGATCGGCTACGTGTCGGTGCTCGTGTCGATTCTCTTCACGCTGTACTTCTTTCGCAAACTCAATGCCGCTCGGCGGCACATGGGACCGGCATAGATGAACGAGCCACAAGCTGCCCAACCCTTGCTCCTCGCATCGGCCCCGTTTCCGTGGGGCGCGGCCTTGAAGCGCTGCGCGCTGTGGGTGGGCGTATTCGCCGTGATGTGCGTGATCTGCCTGCCCGGGCTCTGGGTCGTGCTCAATGCGTTTCGCCCGAACGTGGCGATTCTCTCCAACGAGTCGCCGTTTGTGGCGAGCAGCTACACGCTCGACAACTTCCGTGCGATGTTCGGCTTCGGCGCCATGGCGTCACTGCCCATCGCGAAGTACTTCGTGAATTCGCTGATCATTTCGAGCGTCAGCACGGCCGCGGCGCTCGTGATCGGCGTGCTGGGCGGCTATGCGTTCGCGCGCTTCGAGTTCCGCCGCAAGAACGTGCTGTTCGTGCTGCTCATGTTGACGCGGGCCATTCCCGGCATCGCGCTCTCGCTGCCTATCTTCATGCTGTGGGCCTGGACCGGGCTGCTCGACACGCGCCTTGGCGTGATCGTGGTCTACCTCGCGATGAACGTGCCGTTCACGGTGTGGCTCATCGACGGGTTCTTTCGCGAAGTGCCGATCGAACTCTCGCAGGCCGCGCTGATCGACGGCTGCACGCGCTGGCAGGCGTTCTGGCGCGTGGAGTTGCCGCTTGCGCGTTCGGGTATCGCATCGGCCGGCATCTTTTCGTTCCTCACGAGCTGGAACGAATTCGCGCTCGCCACCCAGCTGTGCCGCAGCCCCGAAACCAAGACGCTGCCCGTGGGGCTGATGGACTACACCGCGCAGTTTTCGGTGGACTGGGCGGGCATGTGCGCGATGGCGGTGGTCATCATCGTGCCCGCCATCGTGCTGACGTTCATCGTGCAGAAACATCTGATCGCCGGGCTCACGCTGGGCGGCGTGAAAGGCTGAGACGCTGAGGCGCTGAGACGTTGCAGCGCCGGGCGACGCGGCGTGACCATTCCCGTTCGGAGACGAATGTCCATGACAAGAATCGATGCGGTCGAAATCCGCCAGGTAGATCTGCAGCCGAAGGTCAAGCGCACCGACGCGATCCAGTCGTTCGTCGTGCAGGAAACCGTGCTCGTGACGATTCGCTGCGACGACGGCAGCAGCGGAACCGGCTATACGTACACCATCGGCACCGGCGGGTCGTCGGTGGTCGCGCTGCTGAGCGATCACCTGGCGCCGCGCATCATCGGCCGCGACCCGGCTGCGTTCGAGGCGATCTGGCGCGACCTGCTGTTTCATACGCACGCGACCGCGGTGGGCGCGATCACGAGCCTCTCGCTGGCCGCCATCGATACCGCGCTGTGGGACCGCAACACGCGCGTCGCAGGTGTGCCGCTGTGGGTTGCGGCAGGCGGTGCGAAACCGCGCACGAAAACGTATTCCACGGAGGGCGGCTGGCTTCACCTGTCGACGCAAGAACTCGTCGAGCAGACATTGCAGGCGCGCGCGGACGGTTTTCGCGGCGCGAAGCTGAAAGTGGGGCGGCCGCACGTTTCGGAGGACGTGCGTCGCCTCGAAGCCGTGCGCGAAGCCGTGGGCGAGGGCTTCGAGCTCATGACCGACGCCAATCAGGGCTTCACGTTTCAGGAAGCGCTGCGGCGCGCGCACGCATTCGAGCCGTTTCGCCCTGGCTGGCTCGAGGAGCCGATGCCCGCGGAGAACGTGGATGCGCATCGCCGGCTCTCGCTTGCGACGAGCGTGCCGGTCGCCGTGGGCGAGTCGCTGTATCACCTGGGCCAGTTCGGCGAATACGTGAAGGCCGATGCCTGCGCGATCGTGCAGGCCGACGTCGCCCGCGTGGGCGGCATTACACCGTGGCTGAAGGTTGCGCATATGGCCGAGGCACTCAACCTCGACATCTGTCCGCACTTTCTGATGGAACTGCACGTGAGCCTGTGCGCGGCGGTGCCGAACGCGAGCTGGCTGGAGTACATTCCGCAACTGGATTCGTTGACGACGAACCGCGTGCGTATCGAAGACGGTCACGCCTATGCCCCGGACGAACCGGGCCTTGGCATCGAGTGGGACTGGGACGCGGTTCGCGCGGCCGCGCATGTGGAATTCACCGTCGACGCATCGAACCTGCAAACCGCATAGAGAGGACGCATGCGAAAGATGGCGATGGTGGTGGGAATCCGGCCGGAACAGATCGCGGAGTACCGGCGGTTGCACGCGCAAGTGTGGCCCGCGGTGCTCGAACGGATCCGGCAAAGCAACATACGCAACTACTCGATCTTCCTGCGCGAGCCGGAAAACCTGTTGTTCGGCTACTGGGAATACCACGGCGACGACTTCGCCGCCGACATGGCCGCAATGGCCGCCGACCCCGAGACCCAGCGCTGGTGGACGCTGACCGACCCGTGCCAGATGCGCCTTGCCGGAACGCCCGAAGGCGAGCAGTGGGCGATGATGGAACAGGTTTTCGACCTCGATCCGCAAGACTGAAACGCCCGCGCGGGGCATGTCGAAGCGCGTCGAATCCACTAACCCGATCTCACCGCGCTTGCGCATGCCGGCAAGCGCCTTCTGCCTCCTCCCTTCCTGAGACGCGATGTCTCATCCCGGCAGACCGCCCGATGCGCGGTCTGCCGGCTCCAGCTCGCCCATTTGTTCCCGCGGCCGACAAGTTTGAGCCATATCAACAGGTACGAGCCGTGAAATCCACAGCATGAACGGATACCGGCACGACCGTTTTCGCCACGCCGCGCAGGGTGCGTGCGCACGTTTGCGGGCGAGCAAGGGCGGTGCGGGCAACGCAGCACAACGCGAAACAACGTGGAGTGACGTCATGAAAGCCAGGCTTCATGGCCGGCGGCATCGCCGCGCGACCCGGTGGTTCCATGCGCTCGTCTTGAGCTTCGCCTTTGCGACCGCCGTGACGTGGCTGGGCGCTACCTACGATCATCCCGTGGATGCCGCGATCGTGGCCGGCATGAACGCGCCCGAATGCGCGAGCGTGCAGGCGATACCGGCCGGCTCGCTGTTCGCGTCCCGCGAACCGGAGAGCGCCGTTTGCCGGTCCTTTTTCCGCTATCGCGTGTCGTTTGCGGACGCCGCACACGACGCGCCGTCCTACCAGGCGCGCGTGCTCCAGCAGCGCGTCGAAGAGTTCTGGCTCCTGATCGGCTACGTCCTTGCCCTGTGGTTCGTGGTCGTCTGCCTGATCGCGGCCGCCGCGCTGGTCCTGAGGAAGATCGTGCGGCACACGAACCTCCATCATCCATAACGAAAGGGCTCGTTCTCCATGTCCCTCACCCTGCCTGTCCCCGCAGACCGCCTGCGCCGTGTCTGCGACCCGCAACAATTCAGCTTTGCAACCACGGCCGATCTGCCCGATCCGCCGGATATCGTCGGTCAGCAACGTGCCGTGGACGCCATTCGCTTCGGCATCGAAATGGCCCACGACGGCTATAACCTCATCGTGCTAGGGCCGTCGGGCTCGGGCAAGCACACGGTGCTCGAGCAGTTTCTGAAGCAGCGCGCGAGGACGCAGCCCGCGCCGGACGGCTGGTGCTACGTCAACAACTTCGCCCAGCCGCACAAGCCGCGTGCGCTTCGTATGCCGCCCGGCCGCGCGAGCAAATTGCAGCGGGACATGTACCAGCTCGTGGAAGAGCTGCGGCTCGCCATTCCCGCATCGTTCGAAAGCGACGCGTATCGCGCGCGGGCCGAACAGATCGACTCCGAATTCGCCACGCTCCAGGAGAAGGCCTTCACCACGCTGGGCGACGACGCGGCCGAACAGAACGTGGCGCTCGTGCGCACGCCGCTCGGTTTTTCGCTTGCGCCCATGCACGACGGGGAAACGTTCAGCGAAAAGGAATATCAGGAGCTTGCGCAGGAACGGCGAAGCGCCTTCGACACGGCGCTTGCCGCGTTGCAGGAGCGGCTCGAGCGGCTGCTGCGCCAGGTGCCCGTCTGGCAGAAGGAGCGGCGTGAACGGCTGCGCGCGCTGAACCGCGAGGTCGCCATGGCCGCGGTGGCGCATCTCGTGGACGAGGTCCGGCAACGCTATGCCGATCTGCCGCACGTGCTGACGTATCTCGATGCCGTGCAACTGGACGTGCTCGACAGCGTCGACGAATTCCGCAAAGGCCCGGACGGCGATGCGGCCCCGGGCAACGAATCGTTCTCGCGCTATCAGGTCAACGTGCTGCTCGACCACGAGGGCGACGCCGGCGCGCCGGTCGTGTTTCAGGACTTCCCGTCCTACCAGAACCTGATTGGCCGGGCGGAGCATCGGGCGCTGCTCGGCACGCTCGTCACCGACTTCACGCTCATCAAGCCAGGCGACCTGCATCGCGCGAACGGCGGCTATCTGCTGCTCGAAGTCGACAAGGTGCTGCGTCAGCCCTTTGCCTGGGAAGGGCTGAAGCGCGCGCTCTTCAAGCACGAGATCCGCATCGAATCGCTCGCGGAAATGTACAGCATGGTCAGCACCGTTTCGCTGGAGCCCGAGCCGGTGCCGCTCGACGTGAAGGTGATCCTGTTTGGCGAGCGCTGGCTCTATTACCTGCTTTACGAACTGGACCCCGACTTTTGCGAGCTGTTCAAGGTGCCCGCCGATTTCGAAGACGACCTGCAGCGCGACGGCCCAAGCCAGATGCTTTACGCGCGGCTCATTGCTTCGGTGGCGCGGCGCCAGCACCTGCTGCCGCTCGATGCCGGTGCCGTGGCGCGCGTGATCGAACAGCAGGCGCGCCACGCGGGCGACGCCGAAAAGCTCTCGCTGCACATGCGCACGCTCGTCGACCTGCTGCGCGAATCGGACTACCGGGCGCGCGAGCGGGGCGCCGCGGTGGTGGCGCGCGAAGACGTGCAGCGTGCGCTCGACACGCAGGTGGCACGCTGCGACCGCGTCCGCTCGCGCCTCGCGGAAGAGACGTTGCGCGGCACGCTGCTCATCGACAGCAGCGGGGCGCGGCCGGGCCAGGTCAACGGTCTGTGGGTGGCCGAAATGGGCGGCTTCACCTTCGGGCACCCCGCGCGCATCACGGCGCGCACCCACGCGGGCGAGGGGCAGGTCATCGACATCCAGCGCGAGGCGAAGCTGGCGGGCGCGGTGCACTCGAAGGCGGTGCTCATCCTGTCGTCGTTTCTCACGGCACGTTATTGCGGCGACCAGCCGGTTCCGCTCGCCGCGAGCCTCACGTTCGAGCAGACCTACGGCCAGGTGGAGGGCGACAGTGCATCCGTGGCAGAGCTGTGCGCGCTGCTTTCCTCGCTCGCGGATGTGCCCGTGAAGCAGTCGCTGGCCGTGACGGGATCGGTGAACCAGCATGGCGAGGTGCAGGCGATCGGCGGGGTCAACGAGAAGATCGAAGGGTTCTTCGATCTGTGCCGTGCGCGCGGACTGACCGGCGAGCAGGGCGTGATCATCCCGCAGGCCAACGTGAAGCACCTGATGCTGCGCGAGGACGTGGTGGAAGCCGCGGCCGCGGGGCAGTTCCACATCTACGCGATTGCAACGGTGGATGAAGCGATCGGACTGCTGACGGGCTTACCGGCAGGCGAAGCCGATGCGCAGGGCAATTTCCCGGCGCAAAGCGTGAATGCGCGCGTGTGCGCCAAGCTGGCCGCTTTCGCCGAAGGCCGGCGTGCTCTCGTCCTGCATCCGTCCTACGCCTTCACCACGCGAAAACGCTGGAGGTCGTTACCGGTCGGCCATACGCTCGCGGCGGCCAAGCCGCGCGGGGAGGGCGGCAGGGGACGCTGAGGGCGCTGATAGCGTGGAAAGCGCACAAGCGAGCGTCACACCGAGGCGAAACAGGGTTTGTCAGGATGCGGCCGGTCGTTCTATTTGACGATAAAAAAGCAGAGAGGCTGAGATTGGCGGCGCAAGCAGCGCTCGCACGAAGCCTGGAACGACCTGCAACGAACCGCATGATGGCCTGGGGTGGCCGGCGATGAAAGGGCTCAACGAAATTTTCACGACGGTGCAGTCGCATCTGCTGACGCAAGGGGCCATTTCCGAGGACGAAAGCGGCAGTTGCCGACTTCGCGGACGCTACGGACACCGATGCGCCATCGGGGTACTCATCAACGACGAGTACTACAGCTACGCGTTGGAAGGTCTTGGGATCGGCTACTACACGGCGGGGCAGGACGGCCCGTTGCTGCACGCGTTGACGAGGTCGGGCGTGGACGCGTACGAACCGCGAGTCGCCGCGCTGCTGCGCGATCTTGAAGATTTGCACGATGCCGGGCAGGTGGCCGAGTGGCGGGCGCAACTCGACGAGATCGCGCGGCGGCACGCCATCGGCTGCGCAGGGCTGCCTGGCTGACCGCCGAACCTGACGAACCTCACGGAACCCGACGAACCACCGCGGCATGCCGGCGTGATTCCGGCATGCATCTCCTGTTGCGCGCGCAACCCGCGCAACCAGCCAGACGGCGGCCGGGCGCCGCCGCGCGCATGCCGAAAATTGCCTCAGCCCAGGGAAAACCACGGCGCGCAAGGCAGGGATTTCCGCCTGCCGCGTAAGAAGTCAGTCAGCATCCGTGGCGAGAATGAGGCGTCCCATGCAGAACAATCGAGGAGACCTCAAATGGACGATCCCCTGATCGCAAAGATCCAGGCGCACCCCGGGTACGCCGAACTGAAACGAAGGCGTAACGGCCTCGGGCTGCTGCTGATCACCCTGATGCTGCTCGTCTACTACGGCTACATCGCCCTTATCGCGTTCGACAAGTCGTTCCTCGCACGCCCCATCGGCACCGGCGTCACGACGGTTGGCATCCCCGTCGGCGTGGCACTGATCGTCTTTACGGTCGTCATCACCGGCATCTACGTGCGCCGGGCCAACAGCGAATACGACCGCATGACGCAGGACATTCTCAGGGACGTTGCTAAATGAACAGGAAACATCTCATCAGCCTTGCCGCGTTCGCGGCCCTTTCGTGGACGGGCGTGGCGCTGGCTGCAGGCGGCGACGTCGGACAAACCACGCGGCAGGCCACCAACACGACGGCCATCGTTCTCTTTGCGCTCTTCGTATCCGGCACGCTCTGGATCACGAAGTGGGCCGCCTCGCGCACGCGCTCGGCCGCCGACTTTTATACGGCGGGCGGTGGCATCACCGGCTTCCAGAACGGCCTTGCCATTGCGGGCGACTACATGTCCGCGGCCTCCTTTCTGGGCATTTCCGCCGCGGTGATGACGAGCGGCTACGACGGGCTCATCTACTCGATCGGCTTCCTGGTGGGCTGGCCCGTCATCACGTTTCTGATGGCCGAACGCCTGCGCAACCTCGGGCGATTCACCTTCGCCGACGTGGCCGGCTACCGCTTCGCGCAGGGCCCCATCCGCACGTTCGCCGCTATCGGCACGCTCGTGGTGGTCGCGTTCTACCTGATCGCGCAGATGGTTGGCGCGGGGCAGCTCATCAAGCTGCTGTTCGGGCTCGACTACTGGGTGGCGGTCGTGATCGTCGGCGGTCTCATGATGGTCTATGTGCTGTTCGGCGGCATGACGGCGACCACGTGGGTGCAGATCATCAAGGCCTGTCTGCTGCTGGCCGGCGTCACGTTCATGGCCATCATGGTCATGTCGCAGTACGGCTTCAGCCCCGAAGCGCTGTTCGCGAAGGGCGTGGAAGTGAAGACGGCCATCGCCGCGGCAGCGGGCAAGTCGCCTGAAGAAGCGGCGAAGATCGGACGCTCCGTGATGGGCCCCGGCGGCTTCATCAAAGACCCCATCTCGGCCATCTCGTTCGGCATGGCGCTGATGTTCGGCACGGCAGGTCTGCCGCACATCCTGATGCGCTTCTTCACCGTTCCGGACGCGAAGGAGGCACGCAAGTCGGTGCTGTGGGCCACCACGTGGATCGGCTACTTCTACATCCTCATCTTCATCATCGGCTTCGGTGCGATTACGCTCGTGCTCACCAATCCGGAACTGGCGGACGTCGCGAAGGGCGTGATCAAGGGCGGGGCCGGTACGGCCAACATGGCGGCCGTGCTCGTGGCGAAGTCCGTGGGCGGCAACGTTTTCTACGGGTTCATCTCCGCTGTGGCATTCGCGACCATCCTCGCGGTCGTCGCGGGTCTCACGCTTTCGGGTGCGTCTGCGGTTTCGCATGACCTGTACGCGACCGTCTTCCGCGGCGGCAAGGCGGACAGCGCCGACGAACTGCGCGTGTCGCGCGTAACGACCGTAGTGCTCGGCATCGTGGCCGTCGTGCTCGGCATCGCGTTCGAGAAGCAGAACATCGCGTTCATGGTGTCGCTTGCGTTCGCTGTCGCGGCCTCGGCCAACTTCCCCGTGCTGTTCCTCTCCATGCTCTGGAAGGGCTGCACCACGCGAGGCGCGGTGATCGGCGGATTCCTCGGGCTGATTTCGTCGGTGGGTCTGACCATCGTGTCGCCTTCGGTGTGGGAAGCCACGCTGGGTTATCCGAAGGGTTCGGCGTGGTTCCCGTACACGTCTCCGGCACTCTTCTCGATGACCATCGGCTTCGTGGGCGTGTGGCTCTTCTCCGTGCTCGACCGCAGCGAGCGGGCAAAGCGTGAGCGCGAGTCGTTCGCTATTCAGCAGGTGCGCTCGGAAACCGGGCTGGGTGCCGCGCGCGCCTCCGGCCACTAAGCGTATTGCCGCAGAGCATTGCTGCAACGGTAGAGGCGTGCGGACCGCATGAGTTGTTTGAAGGCGGTCCGCACGTTTTTCGTCTGGACAGGCATCCATGCCGAACGCCTTCAATTTCGCCGCTTCGCCGTTCGACTGCCTGAACGAGGGCGAACGGCGCCTCGTGCGCGATAACGTCGATATCGCGTATTACGCGGAAAACGAGGCCATTCTCGAAGCGGGCGCCACGCCCGCGTATCTCTTCGTCGTAACCAAAGGGTGCGTCACGCAGTACGAAGGCGAGGAGGTCGTGGCGACCTACGGGCCGGACGACTGCTTCGACGGACGCGCCCTCGTGGCCGGCAAGTCGGGCAGCCGCTTCGTCGCGATCGAAGAGGTGCTCGCGTACCGCCTCGCACGCCAGACGGTAAAGGATCTGATTGCGTCCAACACCGGGTTTGGCGCGCTGCTTTTCTCGGATATCGGCAGGAAGCTCGGTGTCATCGCGCAGCGGCGCAGCCAGGAGGAGATGCAGTCGCTGCTGCTGGCTCGCGTCGACGCCGCGTTCATCCGGCCGGCGCATTTTGTCGACGCGGGTGCGGACGTGGTCTCCGTCGTCCGGCTTTTTCAGGAGCACAACGTGTCGAGCGTGCTGGTGCGCGACGACACCACCGCGCTGCCGCGGCTTGGCATCTTCACGCGCACGTCGCTGCAACGGGCGATTCTCGACGGCACGCCGCTGGACCGCTTGCCTGTGGGCAGGATGAGCGAATTCACGCTCGTCGCCGTGCCGGTTTCCTCGCAGATCGGCGACGCGCTCACCACGATGCTGCGCCACCGCGTTCATCGTCTCGTCGTCATGCGAGACAACGACGTGGTGGGTCTGCTCGAATCGCTCGACGTCTTCAGCTTTCTCGCCAACCATTCGTTCCTGCTGGCCGAGCAGATCGACATGGCGCGCGATCTGGACGCGCTTGCCCAGGCGGCGTCGAGCGTCACGCGCATGGTGTCGCTGCTGTTTCGGGGCGGCTCGCGTGTGGAACTGATCGCGCGCCAGGTGCAGGAAGTGAACGGGCGCCTGTTCGAACGCGCCTGGAAGATGATTGCGCCGCCTGACCTCGTCGCGAACAGCTGCCTGTTCGTCATGGGCAGCGAAGGGCGCGGCGAGCAGTTGCTCAAGACCGATCAGGACAACGCCCTGGTGCTGCGCGATGGATACAGCCCGCCCGCGGACCTGAACGCGATCGTCGCGCGGTTTTCCGATGCGCTCGCCGCGTTCGGTTATCCGCCGTGCCCGGGCGGCATCATGTTGAGCCGGCCCGACTGGTGCATGCCGGTGAGTGCGTTCGGCCGGCGCATCCGCGAGTGGCTCATCGCTCCGGATGCCGAAGGATTGATGAACCTGGCCATTTTTTTCGACGCGCGTGCCGTGTGCGGAGACGCCGCGCTGCTGGACCCGTTGCGGGCATCGCTGATCGAGTTCGCACTGGACAGCGAAGTCATGCTCGCGCGGTTTGCGTCGGCAACCGAGGCTTTCGGCAACACGCAGGGATGGTGGAACCGGCTGCTCACACTCGCCGACGCCGACCGCGGGCTGGACATCAAGAAGGAAGGCATCTTCCCGATCGTGCACGGCGTGCGCAGCCTCGCGCTCGCGTACCGGGTCACGCGCGAGACCGGTACGGTGCAACGGCTCGACGCCTTGATCGCTCATGACGCCGTGAGCGCGGACATGGCTTCGGAACTGACGGAGAGCCTGCATTTTCTGATGGGGCTGCGCTTGAAGGCCGGTCTCACGGAAATCGACGCGCACAGGCCCGTGTCGGGCGAAGTGCAGGTTGGGCATTTGTCGTCGCTGGAGCGCGACCTGCTCAAGGACGCGCTCGGCGTGGTGAAGCGGTTCAGGACGCTGCTGCGGCAGCGCTTCCGGACCGAGTTCCTGTGAGCGGAGCAGGGGCGTGACGCTCACATCCAGTGCCTGGCTGCAGCCGCTGCGCCGGCGATGGCTTGCGCGTCGGCTGAAGGATCCGGCCTACCACTTCATGTTCGAACCGCCGCCACCTGACGAATATGTTGCGCTGGACTGCGAAACAACCGGGCTGGACAGGCGCGCGGACGAAATCATTTCGATCGCGGCGGTCCGCATTGCCGGCAACGTGATCCTGACCAGCCAGCGATTCGAGATGCTGATCCGGCCCACACGGGACGTTTCGCGTGACAGCGTATGCGTGCACCGCTTGCGTTACAGAGACCTGGCCGATGGCGTGCCGGTTGCGCAGGCGCTGGCGGCGCTGCTGCGTTTCATCGGCAGCCGGCCTCTCGTGGGTTATTACCTCGAATTCGATCTGGCGATGCTCGACCGGGTGGCGGTGCCCATGCTGGGCATTGGTTTGCCGCAGCGCAGGATCGAGGTGTCGGCCATGTTCTACGACTACATGTTTCGCCGACTGCCGCCATGGCGCCAGCAAGGCGCGCCGGACATCGACCTGCGCCTTGCGACCATGATGGATGCGCTAGGGCTTCCCATGCGCAACGCGCACGATGCGCTCAACGATGCCGTAATGGCGGCGGAGGCGTTTTTGAAGCTGCGGCGGTGTGGATGAGGCAGGTTGGGGTTAGGTGCAGCGAACGCAGGACGTGGGATATGCAGGACGTCGGATGGACCGGAGTTGAGAGTTTCTCGTTCCCGGTCATTGAATTTACATAAGATAAATTATCGACATTTTTG